>NZ_JBITLO010000008.1:165933-424772 GCF_044465345.1 Nonomuraea sp. NPDC049684
TGTGTCCGCTGGGGGTGAGAGTGTGGAGCCGCGGGCGGGCTTGGCCACAAGGCGGGGCTCGGCCTCGGACACAGAGAAACCTCAGTGGTTCGACGTGTGTCCGCTGGGGGTGAGAGTGTGGAGCCGCGGGCGGGCTTGGCCACAAGGCGGGGCTCGGCCTCGGACACAGAGAAACCTCAGTGGTTCGACGGGCGGCCGCCTGGGGGTAAGCGTGTGGAGTAGCGGGCGCGTTTGGCTGCGGTGGGGCTCGGTCTCGGAAACAGAGAAGCCCCAGACGTTCGGCGTTGGCCGGTTGCTGGGGCTTGACCGCTGTCCGGACCGGGCCGAAACCCGGGTCTGACTCCCGAAAAGCGTGGGTGGACGATACTGGGATTGAACCAGTGACCTCTTCCGTGTCAGGGAAGCGCTCTCCCGCTGAGCTAATCGTCCTTGTTGAGTTGTCACTCAGAGCGGAAGACGGGATTCGAACCCGCGACCCTCACCTTGGCAAGGTGATGCTCTACCACTGAGCCACTTCCGCATGGCGCACTTAACTTTACCGGACCCAGGAGAGTCCGTTGTACCACCGAGGTGGAGACGGGATTTGAACCCGTGTAGACGGCTTTGCAGGCCGCTGCCTCGCCTCTCGGCCACTCCACCAGGAGTTTGACTCCGAGCGGAAGACGGGATTCGAACCCGCGACCCTCACCTTGGCAAGGTGATGCTCTACCACTGAGCCACTTCCGCGTGAATCCCCCGCGAACTCGCGGGGCCACGGGAAAACCATATCGTCTTCGCGGAGTGCCCGTGCGCAGCCCGAGCCCAGTGGGGCGAAATTCAGCGGATGACGCGCACATCCTTGGCCTGGACGAACATGACACGATGCCCGAGCTGGATCTGGTGGTACCGGACGGACCCCGTGACCCGCACGTGCCTGGCCGGGTTGAAGGCGCCGGCCGAGTAGAAGGAGCCGGTGACCGTGCCGCCCAGCGAGTACGACTGTCCCGGCCCGATCCGGTACTGCAGCGGCGTCAGCGGCTGGACCCCGCCGCCGTGGTACGCCGACCGCTCCGGGTAGGCGCGGCCGTACACCTTGGTGCCCGCGGCCAGCGGCGTGACCAGCGGGCCCTTCGCCGGGACGGCCGTGGGGGCGGCGGACGGGTTGAAGAACCAGGCCCGCTGCCCCAGGTACCAGATCGCCGTCCAGTCGCCCTGCCGTCCGGCCACCGCGAACCGCTGCCCGGTGGAGGCGCGGGCGCTGTGGTCGTAGACGCTGTACGTGCTCGGCTTGCCGGGGTGCTTGCCCGCGTCGGTGACCAGCGGGGCGCTCTCGCTCGGCCGGGTGTGCAGCCACACGCTGGCCGCGCCGTGCTCCGGGCACCGGCGGCCGGGCTTGGTGCTGGCGCAGCCGGTGTAGTACGGCCGGTTGTCGTCGTAGGACGGCCGGATGATCACCGACGAGCCCGTCCCGTCGCCCTTGATCGGGTGGTTCATCAGCTCGAAGTAGTGGGCCCAGTCCCAGTAGGGGCCGGGGTCCTCGTGCATGCCGGCGACCGCCTGCGCCGTGGCGCCCGGCACGTTGTCGTGTCCGAGGATGTGGGCGCGGTCGAGCGGGATGCCGTACCGGCCGGCGAGGTAGCGCACCAGCCGGGCCGACGACCGGTACATCGCCTCGGTGTACCAGGAGCCCCTGGCCAGGTAGCCCTCGTGCTCGATGCCGATCGAGCGGGCGTTGAAGTCCCAGTTGCCGGCGTGCCAGGCGATGTCCTTCGTCGGGACGTGCTGGGCGACGTGCCCGTCCCGGGAGCGGATCGTGTAGTGCCAGCTCACGTACCTCGGGTTGCCGATCATCGACGGGATGCCCTGGTAGCCGCCCTCGGTGTCGTGGATGACGATGTAGTCGACCTGGCGGCGGCCCTCGACCCGGTCGTGGTTGCCGTAGCCGCGGTCCTTCTTCCTTCCGTACCTCTTGTACGCGGCCGGCATCCACTCGCACCTGAGGCTGCTCGGGCACTCGGCGGAGGAGTCGGCGGAGGAGTCGGCGGCGGTCAGCGGCTGCTCGTCCGCGGGCACGTCCCAGTCGGACTCGTCGGCCGACTCCGAGTCGTCGTCGCCCTCGGGCTCCATGTCGGAGAAGAAGAACGGGTCGTCGTCCTCGTCGGAGTCGTCGCCGGCCGCGCTCTTCGCCGGGGCCGCGGGCGGTCGCAGGCCGGGCACGGCGTCCAGGCGCACGTTGAAGCCGTCGTCCGTGCGCCGCGCGACGCCCTCGCGTATCACCGCGAACACCTCGTCGGCGAACGAGCGCGCGGCGAGCGGGTCGCGGGTGCCCGAGTAGCGGGCGACGGCCGCGTACCAGTCGGCCGGGTCGGGGCTGGGACGGCGCTGGTAGGAGGCGAGCAGGGCGGCGCCGCCCCTGATGTTGGCGCGCGGGTCCGCGCGCAGCGCCCGCGGCGCGACCCCGGCCAGCCGCCCGGCCACGGCGAGCGTCGCATCCGGCACAGCATCCGGCACCGCATCCGGCACCGCGGCCGCCGACGTGCCGCCCCCCGCCATCAACCGCGCCGCCGACCGGGCTGCCGACCGGGCTGCCGACTGCGAGGCCGACCGGGGGGCCGGCTGGCTGGCCGGCCGCATCGCCGATCGGGGCAGTGGGCGGCTGTCGTCGCCTCTGGCGTCGCCCGGCGCGAAGCCCTCCGCGACCGGGCCCGCCTGCCCGGCGGGCACGACGTCCACCAGGTGCATCGGGCCGTACCCGCCCGCCGTGCTGGGACGGCCGCCGTTGGCGTCCCACCGCGACTCCAGGTACGACACCCCGAGCAGCACGCTCACCGGCACCCCGAACTCCGCCGCGGCGGCCGCGAAGTCGGCCTGCCGCCCCTGCTCCCGGACGCCCGCGCCGACCGCGCCGACCGCGCCGCCCGTGACGCCCATGCCGCCCGGGACGGCGGGGCCGCCGACGACGGCGCACACACCGGCGGACAAGCTGCTGGCCAGGACGGCGGCAAGCCGAAGCTGCATGACATCTCCCCACGGAACGGCACTCCACGATCACCGTCCGTAACCATTCCCAGAAAGGGATGTGTCAGACGGGTCGGATGATACGGATGAGAATCGCGGGATCCGTCCCGCGACCCCCTCGACCGGCCGCAGGGGAGAAGTGGTAGCGCTATGGAGTTAAATCCTGCCCGATTCCGGGCAGGATGTTGGCGTGTCTCGCTCCAGATGCGTAATGTCCTCGTCTGTGTCCACGGCGCGGCATCCCTACGAAGACCTCATCGCCCATCTCACCCGGACGAGCGCGCTCGGCCCAGGAGAGGCGGCCCGCGTGGTCGCCGACGTGCTGTCGTACTTCTCCGAGCCGGTCGAGGAGTTCGTACGCCGCCGTCACGGCGAGCTCAAGGCCCGCGGCCTGACCAACGACGAGATCTTCCCCCGGATCGCCGCCGAGTTACCCGCACGCCGGGTAGCGGCACCAGAGCTGTCGCTGCGGCAGCTCCGCAGGATCGTCTACGGATAAAGAGGAGACCTCGATGTGCGGAATCGTGGCCTACGTGGGCCCCAAGGACGCGGCGCCCATCCTGCTGGAAGGGCTGCAGCGGCTTGAGTACCGGGGCTACGACTCCGCCGGGGTCGTGGTGTCGAACAAGGGACTCAAGGTACGCAAGGTCAAGGGCCGGGTCGCCGACCTGGCCAAGGTCGTGCCGGTGCGGTTCAAGGGCAACCATGGCATCGGCCACACCCGCTGGGCCACCCACGGCGTGCCCAGCGACGAGAACGCCCACCCGCACCTGTCGGCCGACCAGCGCATCGCCGTCGTGCACAACGGCATCATCGAGAACGCCGGCGAGCTGCGCGCCAAGCTGGAGGCCGACGGCGTCACGTTCCTGTCCGAGACCGACACCGAGGTCCTGGCCCACCTGATCGCCCGCGCCGCCGACGAGAACGACTCCCTGGAGGAGGCGGTCAGGAAGACGCTCAAGAACATCGTCGGCACGTACGGCATCGCGGTGATCGACGCCGAGCGGCCGGGCGAGGTGGTCGTGGCGCGCAACGGCAGCCCGATCGTGCTCGGCATCGGCGAGAAGGAGATGTTCGCCGCCTCCGACGTCGCCGCCCTGGTCCGCTACACCCGCCAGGTCGTGCACCTGGAGGACGGCGAGCTGGCCGTGCTCAAGGCCGACGGCTTCCACACCTTCGCCAGCGACGCCCGCGAGACCGCCAAGGAGCCGCTGACCGTCGACTGGGACGCCGGCCACTACGACACCGGCGGTTACGAGCACTACCTGCTCAAGGAGATCTCCGAGCAGCCCGAGACGATGACCCGCACGATGAGCGGCCGCCTCGACGAGCGCTTCCACGTCGCCCACCTCGGCGGCCTGAACATGGACGCCCGCGAGACGCGCTCGTTCCGCCGGGTGAAGATCATCGGCTGCGGGTCGGCGTACTACTCCGGGCAGATCGGCGCGCAGCTCATCGAGGAGCTGGCGCGCATCCCGGCCGACGCCGAGCCGGCCAGCGAGTTCCGCTACCGCAACCCCGTCGTGGACCCCGACACCCTCTACGTCGCGATCAGCCAGTCGGGCGAGACCTACGACACGCTGGCCGCCGTCCAGGAGCTCAAGCGCAAGGGCGGCCGGGTGATCGGCATCGTCAACGCCGTGGGCAGCGCCATCGCCCGCGAGGTCGACGGCGGCATCTACCTGCACGCCGGGCCCGAGGTGTCGGTCGCCTCGACCAAGGCGTTCACCTCGACCTCGGTCGCCTTCGCGCTGCTCGCGCTGCACCTGGGCCGGGTGCGCGACCTGTCGCCGGCCGACGGGCGGCGCATCGTGGAGGGACTGCGCCGGCTGCCCGGCCAGATCGAGGAGATCCTCGCCCAGGGCGACAAGATCGCCGAGCTGGCGCAGAAGTACGCCAAGCACCCGAGCATGATGTTCGTCGGCCGGGTCAGGGGCTACCCGGTGGCCCGCGAGGGCGCGCAGAAGCTCAAGGAGATCTCGTACGTGCACGCCGAGGCGTACCCGGCCAGCGAGCTCAAGCACGGCCCGCTCGCGCTGATCGGCCCGGACATGCCGACGGTCGCGATCGTCCCCGACGACGAGCTGCTGGACAAGAACCTCACCACGCTCGGCGAGATCCGCGCCCGCGGCGGCCAGGTGCTCATGGTCGGCCATCGCGAGCCCGACGCCAAGCTGGCCGACGACGTGATCGTGATCCCGAAGAACGAGATCGAGCTCGACCCGATGCTGCTGACGATCCCGCTCCAGCTGCTGGCCTACCACGCGGCGGTCGCCCTCGGCAGGGACGTGGACAAGCCTCGCAATCTCGCCAAGAGCGTGACTGTGGAATAAATTCAGCCACAATCCTCGCAGGGTAGTGTTATCCGGCTGCGCACCACATAAATTCATTACTGTGCGGCAGTTCGACCCCCACACTCCGAATCTCGCACGCATGTACGACTACATGCTCGGCGGGACGGACAACTTCGCGGTCGACCGCCTGGCGATCGACCAGCTCGCCGAGCTGGTCCCGGAGGCGGTCCCGCTGGCCCGCGCGAACCGGGCCTTCCTCCAGCGTGCCGTGCGCTACGTCGCCGCCGCGGGGATCACCCAGTTCATCGACCTGGGCAGCGGGCTGCCGACGCAGGGCAGCGTGCACGAGGTCGCACCGGCGGCCAGGGTCGTCTACGTCGACGACGACCCGGTCGTCGCCGCGCACGCCAGGGCCCTGCTCGCCGGGGCGGACCGGGCCGCCTTCCTCGAGGCCGACCTGCTCGACCACGAGGAGGTGCTGGCCCGCGCGGGCCGGTTCCTGGACCTGTCGCGGCCGGTCGCGATCGTGCTGGTGTCGATCCTGCACTTCCTGCCCGACGCGGCCGACCCGCAGGGCGCGGTGGCGGCGCTGCGTGAGGCGGTCGCGCCCGGCAGCCGTCTGGTGATCTCGCACGCCACCTCGATGGGACGCCTGTCGGAGGAGGAGAGCCCGCGCAGGGGCCGCCGTGGCTCGTCCGGCTCGGGCGGGGCCGACCGCAGCCCGGCCGAGATCCGCGCGTTCTTCGGCGGCTTCGCGCTCGACCCGCCCGGCCTGGTGCAGGCCGTGGACTGGCGGCCGGACCGGCCCAAGCTGGTGGGCGACTGGTCGTTGCCGTCGTCCCTGATGGCCGGGGTGGCCACGAAGCAGGACTGACGCCGGTAAAGGCCGAAATTTCGGTCAACCGTATCCCGATGTGTAACAGCGAGTGAACTGTCAATAACTTCAGGTAATGACGGTACTCGCGAAGGTCGGGGGAGGGCGGATGCGCCGTCGGCGGTTCTTGGCATGGACGCTGGGCGCGGCGGCGTGCGCGGCCGGATGCGGGACGGAGCACGTCGCCGGCGGCCCCGCCGGCGCGCGGGGCCGGTTCTCGATCGTCGCGGGCGGGGACCGCTGGGCCCGGGTCGGTGAGGCGTTCGCCGCCGCCGCGCGCGCCTCGGGCGTCGGCGCGTCGCCCACCGGCACCCGGATCACCGTGACCGGCCTGCCCGCCCTGGCGGCCTCCGAGCTGAACAACGGGCAGACGCTGCTCGACACCACCACCCCGCTGTCCAGGCTCACCGGCGACGTCGAGGTCGTCGTCGTGCCCGCCAACTCCAAGTTCGCCGACTTCGACGACTTCGGCGCCCACCTGCGGGCCGACCCGAGCGGGACGGTGCTGGCCGGCGGACCGCAGGGCGAGCCCGACCACCTGCTGTTCGGCCTCATCGCCAAGGGGCTCGGCGCCGACACCAGGCAGATGGACTACACCGGCTACCCCAGCAGCCACGAGGCCGTCCCGGCGCTGCTCGGCGGCAAGGCGGCGGCCGCGGCGGGCCTGCTCGGCGACTGGCGCGCGGCCATCGACGGCGGCCGGGTCAGGGCCCTGGCCGTCTCCTGCGCCCGCCGGGTGCCGGGGCTCGACGTGCCGACCCTGCTGGAGTCGGGCGTACGGGTGGACTTCGCGGACTGGGCCGCGGCCGTCGGGCCCGAGGACATGCCGGAGGCCGGCAGGGAGTCGGCCGTGCGCATGTGCGACGAGGTGACCTCCTCGGCCTCGTGGCGGCGGGCGTGCCGGAAGGCGGGCTGGATCTCGATCCCGCTCAGCGGGGACGACTTCCGGCTCTGGCTGACCTCCGAGGTCGAGCGCACCCAGGCCGTGCTGCGCGATCTCGGGCTGCTGGCCAGCACGAGGGCCACGACGTGCTGGGGGAGTTGCGGCAACGGCCACTAGCGAAACGGTGTGTCCGTGCGTATGGAGCGGCGCTTGAGGGCAATGTGACCTTGAAGCGACGTTCTACAACATAGGGGGCGCGAAGCGTGCAGTCGCCGGCAGCATGGCCGATCCTCGTCATCTCGGTGGTCGGAGCGGTGCTCCTGGTGGAGGTGGTCCGCCGGGTGCTGATCCGGGTCGGACGAAAATGGGCTCTGGCCCGCCACCTGGTCGAGCACTGCACGTGGCCGGCGTTCTGCGTGGCCGCCACGGTGGCCTGCAACCTGGTCTTCGCCCCCGGCATCTTCGGCGACACGCCCGACGAGCGCGGCCTGGCCCAGTCGGTCGACCGCGTCATCGGCCTGGTCACCATCGGCACGGTGACCTGGCTGATCATCCAGGCGACGTACGCGCTGACGGACGTCGTGCTCGACCGGCTGGTGCTCGTCGAGGGCGAGCGCAACCGCCGGGCGCGGCGGATCAGGACGCAGATCGCGCTGGTGCGCCGCATCGCCGCCGCCGTCATCATCGTGATCGCGCTCGGCGCCATGCTGTTCTCCTTCCCGCAGGTGCGGGCGCTCGGCGCCGGGCTGCTGGCCTCGGCCGGCATCGCCGGCGCCATCGTCGGCATCGCGGCCCAGCCGACCATCGGCAACATGCTGGCCGGGCTGCAACTGGCCTTCAGCGACGCGCTGCGGCTGGACGACGTGGTCGTGGTGGAGGAGGAGTGGGGCAGGATCGAGGAGCTCACGCTCACGTACGTGGTGCTGCGCCTGTGGGACGAGCGGCGGCTGGTGCTGCCCGTCTCCTACTTCACCCAGAACCCGTTCGAGAACTGGACCAGGCACGGCAGCCGGGTGCTCGCCGTGGTGTTCCTGCGGGTCGACTGGGCGGTGCCGGTGCCCAAACTGCGCGACGCCCTGTACGAGTTCCTCCAGGGCAACCCGCTGTGGGACCAGAAGGACTGGACGCTCCAGGTCACCGACGTGCTGCCCAACGGCCTGGTCGAGCTGCGCGCCCTGATGAGCGCCGCCGACTCGCCCTCCTCCTGGGACCTGAAGTGCGATGTCCGCGAATTCCTCGTCAATTTCGTCCGCGACAACTACCCGGACGCCCTTCCCCGGTTCCGCGTCGAGGCCCCGGAAACGCGCGCCGGGGTGGCCTGGACCAACGACCAGGATCGCGACCGGCGATAAATACGTGGCATTTCCGGCGGCCCCCGGTCTACCGTTGATCTCGTTGCTGAACGACATTCACGGAAACGACGAGAAAGGCGGCGGCCATGTGCGGACCCCGACCCTCCAGGCCGTCCGGCAACCGGCCTGAGCTGCGGCCAAGGCTTCCCCGGTGATTCCGCGGAGAATCGACCAGGAAAGCCGTCCCGGGCCTCCGCCGGGGCGGCTTCGTTGATTTCATGACCGAGTGTGGGGCAGTTTGGTCAGCCCGCCTGCCTTGGGAGCAGGAGCACCGCAGGTTCGAATCCTGCCACTCGGACGTACGGCCCTGAAAGAAAAGGGCCGTGGGCTTCGGCCTGGCCGACGGGAATGGCGCCCCCCGGCCGGACACGAGCCGCCGTCCCCGGGTCCGGCCTGCGCCGGGCCGGCCCGGGGCCCACCTTCCTCAGCCGCCCGGCGAGCCGGCCACCCGGAACAGCAGCTCCTCCCGGCCCGGCCGGCAGACGAGCTGCAGCCCGACCGGCAGGCCGTCCACCGAGCCGGCCGGCACGGTCAGCGCGGGCAGGCCGAGCACGTTCCACGGGCTGGTCAGGGCCAGCAGCGCGGCCCGGACGGCGACGGCCCGCCCGTCCAGCTCGGTCTGGCGCTGCTCCAGCGGCGGCGCGACGAGCGGCACGGCCGGCAGCGCCAGCACGTCGTGGTCGTCGAACAGCGAATCGGCCGCGGCGGCCAGCGCGGGCCGCTCGTCCAGGGCCTTGACGTAGGCCCAGGCGGGCAGGTCCATGGCCGCGCGCAGCCGGTCGAGCACCTCGGGGTCGAACAGCTCGGGCGCCCTGGCCATCCGGTCGGCGTGCACGGCGGACGCCTCCGCGCCCTGCACCGTCGCGTACGTCTCCCGCAGCTCCTCGGCCAGCTCCCCGGGCAGCCTGACCTCTCCCGGCCCCGCGCCCGCCGCCGCCCGTGCCGCCGCGTGCGCCGCCGCCACGACGCGCGGATCGCAGGGCGACAGGACGGCGGGGTCGAGCCACCCCACCCGCACCGGCGCCGCCTCACCGGCACCGCCACGGGCGGGCGGCGGCCCGCCGGTCGCGAGCTGCCGGTAGGCGATCAGGCAGTCCAGCGCGCCGGCGGCCAGCACGCCGACGTGGTCGAACGTCCGGGACAGCGGGAACACCCCGGCGGTCGGGATCGCGTCGTAGGCGGGCTTGAACCCGGCGATCCCGCACAGAGCGGCCGGGATGCGCACCGACCCGCCCGTGTCGGTGCCGATCGCCAGCGGCACCATGCCCGCCGCCACGGCCGCCGCGCTGCCGCCGCTCGACCCGCCGGACATGCGCCCGGGGTCGCGCGGGTTGCGCGAGGGGCCGTTGGCCGAGCGGTCGCCGGTGGGGCCGTACGCGAACTCGTGGGTCGTGGTCTTGCCCACGATCACCGCTCCGGCCTCGCGCAGCAGCCTCACGCAGGCGGCGTCGGACCCGGCGACGTGGCCGGCGAAGTGCCGCGACCCCATCGTGCAGGGCAGGCCCGCGACGTCGATGAGGTCCTTCACGGCGACCGGCACGCCGTGCAGCGGGCCGCGGTCGGCGCCCGCGGCCAGCTCCTGGTCCGCCCGCCGGGCGGCGGCCGCCGCGCCCACCGGGTCCACGGTGACGAAGGCGCCGAGCGCAGGATCCAGGGTGACGGCCGCGTCGAGCGCCAGCCGGGCCAGCTCGGCGGCGGTGGTCCGGCCGGCGCGCAGGTCACGGGCCAGGTCGGTGACGGAGCGGCCGGTGAAGGGGCCGGGCGGTGTGGGCGGCATGAGGTCCTCTCCGGACGGTTCACGGCGACCCCGCCGTGAACGGACGGGCGTGCGGAGCAGACTACGCGTCCCCGGCCCGCAGGCCGGCGTTCCCGGGGCGTGGCGGGGCTTCCTGAGTGGCCGGAGAAGGCCGGACTTCGCCGGGGTGGCACCGGAAAGCGCCCAGTCCTTTCCTGGCGTGGCGTTACACGGCGGTACGGAGGTGATTACGTACAGTGATCAGCGATGTCACTTCGTGATCCAGGGGGAACCATGAAAGCCAACCTCATCGTGGCCGGCGGCTTCGCCGTCGCCGCGCTGTTCGGCATGGCGGGCACGGCCAGCGCCAACGTCCACCACGAGAAGTGCGACCTGAGCACGTCCGACGACTCGACCGCGCTCCGCATCACGCCGTGGGGCGTGTCCGCCGGACACCGTGACGCCGAAGCCTGTGAGCACCACAGGGACTACGGGCGTCCCTACGACGGCTACAACTGGGGTTACTGGGGCGGTCGCGGCTACTGGCCCGGCGCCTGGGCGTACGGCGGCATGGGCGCCGGCGTCGGCATCTGAGGTCGCATACCTGAGCCCGGGCCGCGCCGTGCGTGGCCCGGGATCCTGCGTTGCCGGGCGCCCGCGGCGCCCGGCCGTTCCCGCCCCCCGCTGCCGTCCGGCCGAGCCCCGGACCGCCCGCCCACGCGATGAGCACACTCGCGTGCCGCCGGAGCCGATCCGGCCCGCCGCCGCCCGGCCCGCGGCCGGCCCCGGGCGGGGGACCGGCCCGCCCGGCCCCTAACGGTCGACGATCTCGTTCTTGCCGATGACCACGACCCCGCCGCGGGTCAGCGCGAAGCGGGTGCGGTCGTAGTCGAGGTCGAAGCCGATGCGCGCGCCGTCGGGGATCACCACGTTCTTGTCGATGATCGCCTTGCGCACGATCGCGCCCCGGCCCACCTTGACGTTCTCCATCAGCACGGAGTCCTCCACCAGCGAGTGCGAGTGGAGCACGACCTTCGGCGACAGGATCGAGCGCATCGCCATGCCGCCCGAGACGATCACGCCGGGGGAGACCAGCGAGTCGATCGCCCGGCCCACCCGGTCGCCGTCGTTGTGCACGAACTTGGCCGGGGGCAGCGGGTCGTGCCCGGTGAAGATCGGCCACTTGTCGTTGTACAGGTTGAAGATCGGGTGGGCGGAGATGAGGTCCATGTGGGCCTCGTAGTAGGCGTCGAGCGTGCCCACGTCGCGCCAGTAGCCGCGGTCGCGCTCGCTGGAGCCGGGCACGATGTTGTTCTTGAAGTCGTAGACGTCCGCGCCGCCGGACTTGACCAGCATCGGGATGATGTTGCCGCCCAGGTCGTGCTTGCTGGTCGGGTCGAGCGCGTCCTCGCGCAGCGCGTCGATCATGGCCTGGGTCTTGAAGACGTAGTTGCCCATCGAGGCGTAGACCTCGTCGGGGGAGTCGGCCAGGCCCACGGCGTCCTTCGGCTTCTCCCTGAAGGCCACGATGCGGCGGCCCTCGGGATCGGTCTCGATCACGCCGAACTGGTCGGCCAGCGACAGCGGCTGGCGGATCGCCGCCACCGTCACGTCCGCGCCCGAGTCCTCGTGCTGCTCGACCATCTGCCGCGGATCCATGCGGTAGATGTGGTCGGCGCCGAACACGATCACGTGCTCGGGCATCTCGTCGTAGATCAGGTTCAGGTTCTGGAACAGCGCGTCCGCAGAACCGGAGAACCAGCGCGGCCCGAGCCGCTGCTGGGCGGGCACGGGCGTCACGTAGTTGCCCAGCATCGCCGACAGCCGCCAGGTACGGGAGACGTGCCTGTCGAGGCTGTGGTTCTTGTACTGGGTCAACACCACGATCTTCAGGAAGCCGCCGTTCGCGAGGTTCGACAGCACGAAGTCGATCAGCCGATACATCCCCCCGAACGGCACCGCCGGTTTGGCCCGATCCGCCGTGAGCGGCATGAGCCTCTTGCCCTCTCCACCTGCCAGCACAACCGCAAGCACCCTCCGGGACCTCATGTCCAGGACGCTACCCGTAAATGGCCGATCTATCGACGAAACCGCGCACTGTGCTGTGCCGCCGTGTCCTGACTTATCCGCGTTGAGCAGGGGCCGGACTTACCGACATTGGGCTGTATCGATGTGTTCCCTATGCTTGCGACGGTTCACAAGTGCGGTGCCGGAGTTGATGGTCGGCGCAAAACATGCCGCTCCCTGGAGGGCGCCGGGCCCGGCGCGTCGTAAGGTCGTGGGCATGCGTGTTGATCTGCTCAGCAGGGAGTACCCGCCGGACGTCTACGGCGGCGCCGGGGTGCACATGGAGTACCTGGCCAGGGAGCTGCGCAAGCTGGCCGACGTCCGGGTGCGCTGCTTCGGAGCCGATCGCGAGGAGCCCGGCGTGTCGGCCTACCGGGTGCCCGGCGGCCTGGAGCGGGCCAACGCCGCTCTCCAGGTGCTCGGCGTCGACCTGGAGATGGCCGCCGCCTGCGAGGGCGCGGACGTCGTCCACTCCCATACCTGGTACGCCAACTTCGCCGGGCATGTCGCCAAGATGCTCCACGGCGTGCCGCACGTCGTCACCACCCACAGCCTGGAGCCGCTGCGCCCGTGGAAGGCCGAGCAGCTCGGCGGCGGCTACACGGTCTCGTCGTGGGCCGAGCGCACCGCGCTGGCCGCCGCCGACGCGGTGATCGCGGTCAGCGAGGGGATGCGCCGCGACGTGCTGGCCGCCTATCCCGAGATCCCGCCCGGCCGGGTCACCGTCATCCACAACGGCATCGACACCGCCCAGTACGCCCCCGACCCCGGCCTCGACGTGCTGAAGAAGCACGGCGTCGACCCCGACCGGCCCTACGTGATCTTCGTCGGCCGCATCACCCGGCAGAAGGGCCTGGTGCACCTCCTGCACGCCGCCCGCGCGTTCGACCCGGCGGCCCAGCTCGTCCTGTGCGCGGGCGCGCCGGACACCCCGGAGATCGCCGAGGAGGTGACCGGGCTGGTGCGCGGCCTCGACCGCGACGGCGTGCTGTGGATCTCGGAGATGCTGCCCAAGCCGGAGGTCATCCAGCTCCTCACGCACGCCTCGGTCTTCGTCTGCCCGTCGGTCTACGAGCCGATGGGCATCGTCAACCTGGAGGCGATGGCCTGCGAGACGCCGGTGGTGGCCACCGCGACCGGCGGCATCCCCGAGGTCGTCGCCGACGGCGAGACGGGCCTGCTGGTGCCGATCGACCAGGGCCCCGACGGCACCCCGCACGACCCCGAGGCGTTCGCCGCCGACCTGGCCGAGCGGGTCAACGCGCTGCTGGCCGACCCGGCGCGGGCGGCCGAGATGGGCCGTGCCGGGCGGGCCAGGGCCGTCGAGCACTTCTCCTGGGAGCGCATCGCCCGGCGCACCCTCGACCTCTACGCCTCGCTGCGCCGCGACTGAACGCATGAGCTGGGACCTGGAGACCCCCGAGGGCGGGCGCCTGGGCGTCAACGCGTGGAATTGGCGTCCGACCCTGGCCCTGCTGGAGGAGGCGCGGGTGCTCGACCCCGAGACCGCGTGCCTGCTCGGCTTCAACGGCTGCGTCGAGCTCACCGGCGCCGACGCGAGCCGCATCGCGGCCTTCCTCGACGACTACCTGGGCGGCCTGCCCGAGCACGGGCGGGTCCTTCTCGACGGCGAGGTGACCGAGGAACCCGACGACCACCGCCTCCACCGCGACGACCCGGCGCTCAACTACTCGGCCACGGCCTCCTGGCTGCGCGCCCTGCGCGACTTCTGCCGGGCGGCCCCGAACGGCTTCACCTGCACCTAGGGGGGCGGTCCGGGGAGAGGGCGGCGGGTCAGCGGGCGCAGCGGGCGGGCCTGGAGGGGGGCGGCGGGTCAGCGGGTGAGCCAGAGGGCGGGCCTGGTCAGGTCGCCCTCGGCGCCCGTCCAGCCCGCCGCGTACACCTCGGTCGTGCCGGGGCGGCGGGCCAGGGCGGTCACCGTGCCGCGCACGGTCGTCGTCGTCCAGCGGCCGGCCGCGTGGTGGTGCAGCCGGGAGCGGGTCGAGTCGAGCACCCACAGGCCCCCACGGCCGTCGGGCTCGGCCTCGGTGAAGGCCGCGCCCTCCGGGCCCCAGCGGCACCGCCAGGCCGAGCCGTCCCAGTGCAGCGCCAGCGGGCGGCGGCGTTCCAGGGGCTCGCCCTGCTCGTCGTACTCGTCGGGCGGGAACCAGGACACGCCGCCGACCACCCACACGTCGTCCGGGCCGAGCACGGCCACGTCGCCGAGCTCCGTCCGGGCCGGCCGCGCGCCCTCGGGCGCGCCCGGCTCGGGCAGGTGCACCGCCTGCCAGGCGACGCCGTTCCAGCGGGCGGCGGGGTCGTGCGCGGTCGCGCCGACCGTCCACACGTCCGCGCCCTCGCCGCCGAGGGCCCGCGCCGGGGCGGGCAGCCGGTACGCGCGCCAGGCCGAGCCGTCCCAGCGCAGCGCGTCGCGCCCGGACACGGCCCACGGGCCGCTCGCGGCGGTGCCGTGCAGGCCGATGGCCGAGGCGCCCTCCTTGAGCGGTGTGGAGGCGCTCACGGCGCCGTCCGCGACGCCGGCGACCAGGCCGGGACGTTCGCCGTCGCCGGTCCCGAAGGCCCACGCCCGCTCGGCCGAGACCGCGCCGACCGCGGCGACCGTCATCCGGGACGGCAGCGCGTACGTGCGCCAGCGCGCGCCGTCCCACTGTTCCAGCCCGCCGGACGTCGTCTCCATCCCGGCGGACGTCTCGCGCTGGACGGAACGCACCGCCCACACCGCCCCGTCGGGGGCCACCGCGAGCCGGTCGAGCGTGCCGTGCCCGTCGCCCGCCGGGACCGTCCGCCACGGCGACCGGACGAGCTCGGCGCGCAGGTCGTCGCCGCCCGGCCGGGGGCAGCGGGCCTGGACCGTGAGGCTCACCGCCGGAGCGGACGGGACGTCCCGCCCGGGAGGCCCGGCGCAGGCCGGGAGCGCCAGCAGCACGCCGAGACCGGCCACGCGGGCACGTACGGAACGCCGCACCTCGCCCCCTTCGTGATCACCCGCAGATTACGCTCATCCTGCCCAGGAGGCCGCGCGTGACGCCGATCAGGTCTGCGAAATGTAGTGGAGGATGACGTTGTGCACGTGGTGGGCCTTGTTGTCGCCGCGGAAGTCCACCTCGTAGGTGTGCGTGCCGACGTGGATGGCGATGGCGCCGGAGGAGAAGAACCCGCCGGCCAGCGACTTGTTGCTCACGACGCTCACCGCCGAGATCTTGGCGTAGGGGATGCTGGTGATCGCGATCCGCTTGCCCACGAACGACTTGTCCTGCACGATCACCCGCCGGTCCGTGAGCCCCAGGAACCCGGTGCCCGCCCCGATCGCGTCGTAGACGGCGATGATCTGCTCGCCGGGGAGCAGGCCGCTCTCAATCTGCTTGAACTGCTCTTTACGGTCGTAGGGGATGTCAGCCATGCCCGGTCAACGAACGGGACGGGTTCCCGCGTTCCGCGCCGGCTTCAGGGCCCCGCCGGATGGGCGGACGGGTCGTGCGGAAGGTCCAGCAGGCAGCCGCACGTGCCGGGCGGCCGCGGCAGCCCGAACAGTGCGCGGACCTGGGCCGGAGCGGGTGGAGCGGGACGCAGCAGGCTTGTCAGGAGACGGCGGATCATGCTCTCCAGCGTCGCGGTGACGCCTGCGCCCGGTCCAACACCGAAAAATCGCGATTGACGCGCTTTTGTGGTTAATGTGGCGTCGTGGATCTGCACCCCCGGCTGCTGCGCGTCTTCGTCGCCGTCGCCGAGGAGCTGCACTTCGGGCGCGCCGCCGCCCGGCTCTTCCTGGCCCAGCAGGCGCTCAGCCGGGACGTGCGCACGCTGGAGACCCGGCTCGGGACGCCGCTGTTCGTCCGGTCCACCCGCCGGGTGGAGCTGACCTCCGCCGGAGCCCGGCTGCTGCCCGGGGCGCGGCGGCTGCTGGCGCTGCACGACGAGGTCGTCGCCGGCGTGCTCGGCGCCGATCGCCCGCTGCTCGTGGACGTCACCATGCACGGCCCCGACCTGCCTGAGCCGCTGGTCAGAGCCAGGGAACTGGCCCCGGGTGCCGAGATGCTGGCCCGTTTCCACGGCGGCCTGGCCGCGGGCGCGGCGGCGATGCTGGACGGACGGCTCGACGTGTCGTTCGGGCGCTTCGCCGGGCTGCCCGCGGACGTGCGCGCCCGGCTGGCCCAGGTCCCGGTGCGCCTGCAACCCCTGTCCGTGCTCCTGCCGGAGGACCACCCGCTGGCGGATCTGGACGCCGTGCCGCTCGCCGCGCTGGCCGCCTTCCCGCTGGACGTCATGGCCGGGAACGCCGGCACGCGGGAGTGGAGCGACCTGGGGGAGCGGCTGGCCGAGGCGTTCGGGCTGCGGCTGGCCCGGCCGCACGCCGCGCCCGAGGGGGCCGCGGAGATGGGGCACTACCTGCGCCGGCATCGCGAACCCGTGCTGGCCGGCGTGGGGATCGGCGGGATCCCGGGCGCGGTGAACAGGCCGCTGGCCGAGCCCGTGCCGCTCGGCCTGCAGAACCTGGTGCACCCCAAGGGCCTGCGGCACCCGGGCCTCGCCGCGCTCCTGGCCGCCGTCGCCGAACTGGGACGGGCCCGCCATTGGCTGCGCCGCCCGCCCGGCTCCTGGCTCCCCGAGGCCGACGAGGCCCTGGTGGCCTGAGAACTAGGTGGTGCGTTCGAGCACGACCACCGGGATGCGGCGGTCGGTCTTCTCCTGGTACTCGTCGTACTGGGGCCAGGTGCGGGTCATCGTCCGCCACATCTCGGGCTTCTCCTCCTCCGAGGCGGTGCGGGCGCGGGCCTTGAACCTGTCGCCCTTGACCTGCACCTCGACGTCGGGATGGGCCAGCAGGTTCTTGTACCACTGGGGGTCGTCGGGGTCGCCGCCCTTGGACGCGACCACGAGGAAGTCGTCGCCGAACCGCTGGTAGATCAGCGGCGTGGTGTACGGCCTGCCGGAGTTACGCCCCTTGGTGGTCAGGAGCAGGACGGTGGTGTTGTTCCAGTCGTGCCCCTCCGCGCCGTCGGTGGCCTGATAGCGCTGCACGTGTTCCTTGCCATAGAGCATGCCTCTGGACTACCCCGCGCGGGGGTGTCCTCACCGTGCCGCGCCGACCAGGTCGGCGGCCCGCCGGCTGTCGAGCGGGAGGGCCGAGTCGGGGGTGCGCTCGCGCACGTCGCGGTCGCGGATCGCGAACACGGCCGGCGCCGCGCCCACGTCGCCGTAGCGCTCGGTCACCGCCGCGCCGATTGCCCGCCGCACGCCGGCCACCACCTCGCGGACGCCGGCCCCGGACGTGACGAGATGGCCGAGCATCCCGGCGAAGCGCAGCTCGTCGTCGGCGGCGGGCCGCTGCGCCGGCAGCACCGGCCGGTCGAGCCAGAACACCTTGCCGGACAGGACCGCCCCGGAGCCGCCCGGGCCGAGCACCCGCGCCGTGCGGGCCAGCAGCTCACCGAACTCGGCCAGGTCCGCGTGCGGCGGGAGGTCGGTGGTGACGAACAGGGGCACGATCAGCGAGTCAGGCATGCGGCTATCCCTCCGTGAGGAGGCTCATCGTAGGACGTGCCACCGACAATTCCGCGGCGCGCCACTCGCCGTCCACCGCCGGCGCCGCTCGCGGCCACTCGTCGTCCACCGTCCGGGCCCGCTCGTCGCCGCTCGCGGCCGCTAGCGTTCGGTCCATTCGTCCTGGATCGCCGCGTGCACGATGGAGTCGCGCCAGCCGTGCGGGGTGTGCACGTGGTGCCGGATCCGTCCCTCCTCGACCATGCCGGCCGTCAGCATGGCGAGCTGGGCGGGCAGGTTGGCCGGCGACCTCGCGCCCCAGACGCGGTGCAGCCCGAGCTGCTTGAAGCCGAACGACAGCAGCAGCCGTACCAGGTCGGTGCCGATGCCGCGGCCCCACTGGTCGGGATGGAGGCCGAAGCCGATCTCGGCGCTGTGGGGCAGGTCGGCGTCGATCTTCAGGCGGGCCACGCCGATCACGTGCCGCCGGTCGGCGTCCACGACGGCCAGCACGTAGAGGCGGCGCGGCTCGGCGGCGGCCGCCTCCATGGCCTGGCCGACCAGGGCGGCGACCTCCTGCACGCTGCGCGGCGCGAACGGCATGTGCTGCGTGGCCGCCGGATCGCCGTAGACGGAGTGCAGCGGGACGACGTCGGCGTCGGTGAGGTCACGAAGTCCGATTCGCTCGCCGATGACCATCACGCGCCGCATGCGCAGAAGGTAACGCGCCTGTAGCGATCTTTACAAGGGTGTCAAGTCGCCAGCTGACTGCCGTAAGCCCGCGCGACAAGTTCGGCGACGGCGCTGTGCGCGCCGAGCGGCTCGGCGTGACCGGCCTCGACGGACGCGGCGGCGCGCTCGACGATCTCGGCGGGGGCCTCGTGACCGATCAGGCAGGGCGCGATGGCCAGCCGCTCGGCCCCGGCGGCGCGCAGGCGCCGGGCGGCGACGTCCACGCCGGGCTCGCTGTCCAGCGAGGCGGCGACGACCGGCAGCGTGAGCCTGGAGGCCAGCAGCACGGCGGTGGCCTGGACGGCGTGCACCGCGCGCTCGCCGCCCACCGTGCCGAGGATGACGGCGTCGACGGGGCTGGAGACGTTGAGCAGGCGGACCCGGTCGGCCCTGGCCAGGCCGCGCTCGGCCAGCCTGATGTGCAGGGCCTCGGCGAGCAGCGGGTGGGGGCCGAGCGCCTCGGTGGCGACCGCGCCGGAGCCGGCCGCCGCGATGGCCTTGCCGATCTCGGCCATGACGACCGGGTCGTCCCAGGTGAGCAGGGGCACCACGACGGCGTCGCGGCCGGCGGGCAGCGAGTCTGCCAGGTCGGCGACGGCGGTCAGCCGCACCTCGATCTGCGGGTTGTCGACCCGCACCACGGCCGCGATCTCTTCGGCCACGCCGCCGGTGCCGCCGGGGGTGGCCAGCACGAGCATGGGCGCGTCCGGCGGCAGGGACGTGGGCACGGGGCGACGGTGCCGGCCGCCGCCGGGCCGGGGGGAACGTTCACGTACAGGCAGGCTCACAGGCGCGCAGTTTATGCCTATTCGCGGGTGGTTGTTCTGTGAATCGGGAGCGATTCCGTCACAACGGGAAGGCTGTGATCGAGATCACATCGTGACCGCCGCCGCCGTTGACGGACACCCCCTTCAGGGGCAACTCTGAGGCCACTAGAAACGCGTTCTAGAGCGACCGTCACACACCGTCCCCGGAGGATGGGAATGAAGCCGTTCTATGTCCGCGAGCTGAGCGTGTACCCGGTCGGTCGCCGGCGGATCTTCCTGCTGGCGATAGCCGTGCTGGCGAGCCTGGTGGCCAACTTCGAGACGACCCTCGCCACGATCCTGCCGCTGCTGATGAAGGACCTGGGCATGTCGCTCACGGTCTACGGCCTGCTCGCCGCGGGATCGGTGCTGATCGGCGGCCTGTCGGCGGGCGTCGGCGGCATCCTGTCCGACCGCTGGGGACGCGTCACGCTCCTGGTCCCCACCCTCACCGTCACGGCGGCCTGCAACTTCCTGCTCGCCACCGTGGACACCGTGGCCGGCCTGTTCTGGGTGCGCTGCCTGATGCTGTTCATCGAGGGCGCCGGGATCACCATCACCGCCTCGCTCGTCCGCGACTTCTCGCCGCGCCTCGGCCGCGCCCAGGCGTTCGCGTTCTGGACGTGGGGGCCGGTCGGGGCGTCCTTCCTGGCCTCGTTCATCGCCGGGTTCACGCTGCCGCTGTTCGACAACGCCTGGCAGTCGCAGGCGATCATCATGGGCGTCGTGTCGCTGGCCATGTGCGCGGTCATCGTCTGGAAGATCGCCGAGCCGTCGGCGGCGCTGCGGGCCCAGGTGCTCGACGCCGAGGAGGCCGTCGCGGCGGAGGAGAAGATCGACGCCGGACGGGTGCGCGAGCTGTTCCGCCATCCCCACCTGTGGGCCCACGTCCTGGGCAACACCGGCTGGCAGGTGCTCTACTGGACGTTCGCGATCTTCGGGCAGACGATCCTCGTGGAGGCGTTCGGCCTGGAGCCCGCGGGGGCCAACCGGGTGGTGGCGCTCGGCATCGTGCTCAACGCGGTGGCCGTGGTCGTCGTCGGCCGGGTGTCGGACCGGCTGCGGCTGCGCAAGCCGTTCACGGCCGCCGGCACCGCGCTGACCGTCCTCACCCTGGCCTACTTCATCAGCATGGTCGGCCCCGGCGTCTCCCCGGGGCACGTCACCGCCGTCTACGCGCTGCTCTTCCTGTTCATGGGCGTCGCGTACGTGCCGTGGATGGCCAACTTCTCCGAGAACGCCGAGGACGTCGAGTCGCGCCTGCAGGGCTCGGCGCTGGGCATCTGGGGCATGGTCGTCCGGGTCATGATCGTGGTGCTGCTGGTCGTCTCGCCCATGGTGGTCTCCGCGGGCGGCTGGGGCACCTGGCTCGCCGTGGCGCTGGCCGGGCAGGTCGTGTTCCTGGCCTCGATGGCGGCGTTCAAGGGCGACTGGCGCAGGCGCCCGCGGGTCGCCGAGCCCGGGACCGCCGTCTGAGACGGCTGAGAGAGACGTCCGGGAAGGACTTCGAGCGGCGCGCGTGGGCGGCGGTGGCAGCCGCCGCCCACGCCTTCGCGGCGTTCCCGTCCTCCCCCGCGCTCAGGCGAAGGGACCCACCTGGCCGGGCAGCCGCCTGGCGGTGCCGCGCTCGCCGGCGGCGAGGTCCAGGTCGCGGGTTTCCGGGGCGATGGCCAAACCTACGGCGGTGACGGCCAGCGCGACAACCACGTACAGGGACACGGCGAGGGTGGTGCCGTACGCGTCGAAGAGCTTCAGCGCGATGATCGGGGCCGGCGCGCCGCCGACGATCCCGGCCACCTGGTAGCCCATGGACGCGCCGCTGTAGCGCAGGCGGGTGCTGAACAGCTCGGCGATGAAGGCGGCCTGCGGGCCGTACATGGCGGCGTGGGCGGCCAGCGCGACCACCGCCGCCAGCACGATCAGCGGGAACGACTTCGTGTCCAGCAGCGGGAAGAACGCGAACACCCACACGGCCGCCGCCAGCACGCCGGCGAAGTAGACCGGCCGCCGGCCCAGCCGGTCCGACAGCGCGCCGAACAGCGGGATCAGGCCGAGCTGCAGCACCGAGCCGATCAGCACCGCGTACAGCGCCACCGACCGCTCCAGCTTCAGCGGCCCGGTGAGGTAGACGATGATGTACGCGGTGAAGGTGTAGAAGGCCACGTCCACCCCGATGCGCGCGGTGAAGGCCGACAGCAGCGCCCGCGGGTGCGTGCGCAGCACCTCGACCAGCGGCATCCGGGCCGTGGCGCCGTGCCTCTCGACGCGGGAGAACAGCGGCGACTCGGCGACCCGCGTCCGCACCCACAGCCCGACGAGCACCAGCGCGCCCGACAGCAGGAACGGCACCCGCCATCCCCACGACTGGAAGGCCGCGTCCGGCAGGGCGAAGGACAGGATCGCGAGCAGGCCGGTGGCCAGCACGTACCCGGCGGGCACGCCGACCTGCGGCCAGCTCGCGTTGAAGCCGCGCCGCCTGCTGTCGCCGTGCTCCAGCGACATGATCACCGCGCCGCCCCACTCGCCGCCGAGCCCGAAGCCCTGGACGAAGCGGAGCACGGCCAGCAGGACGGGCGCGGCCACCCCCACGCTCGCGTAACCGGGCAGCACGCCGATGAGGAACGTCGACAGGCCCATCAGCAGCAGCGTCACGACCAGCACGGTCTTGCGGCCGGCCCGGTCGCCGAAGTGCCCGAACACCACGCCGCCGAGCGGCCTGGCGACGAACGCGACGGCGTTGGTGGTCAGGGCCGCCAGCGTCGCGTTGAGCGGATCGAGCGAGGGGAAGAACAGCTTGCCGAAGATCAGCGTCGCGGCCGTGGTGTAGAGGAAGAAGTCGTACCACTCCAGGGAAGTGCCGACGAGAGCGGCCAGGATCACCCGGCGGGTCTGGTTCGCGGAGCTTGACATCGAAGGCTCCCAGATGGTCGAGGGGATAGTTTCAACGTAAGGATTGTTGAACAATTCGACAAGAGGTTTGCTCCATGATTCCCTGGCGAACGTGGAAGACGTGGTCGCGGACCTCGCCCGGCACCGGTCGAGACTGAGCCGCAGCAGCACGGCCGAGCGCGTGGCCGACATCCTCCGCGACAGCATCATCGAGGGCGCCTTCCCGCCGGGTCAGCGGCTGTCGGAGGAGGCCATCTCCGAGGGGCTCGGCGTCTCGCGCAACACGCTGCGCGAGGCGTTCCGCCTGCTCGGCCACGAACGCCTGCTCGACCACCGGCTCAACCGCGGCGTCTTCGTCCGGCTCCCGTCCGTGGAGGACGTCTCCGACCTCTACACGATGCGGCGGGTGCTGGAAGGGGCGGCCGTCCGGCGCAAGGCGTCGCGGCAGGCGCTGGCGCTCATCGAGGAGGCCGTGCGCGACGCCGAGCGGGCCGCCGCCCAGGGCGACTGGCAGGGCGTGGGCACCGCCAACATCCGCTACCACCAGGCCCTGGTCGGCCTGCACGGCAGCCCCCGGCTCGACGAGGCCATGCGGCAGCTCCTGGCCGAGCTGCGCCTGGTCTTCCACGTGATGGACAACCCGCGCGCCTTCCACGAGCCGTTCATCGACCGCAACCGCGCGCTGCTGGCCCTGCTGGCGGCCGGCCGCGCCGAGGAGGCGGCGGCCTACCTCGACGACTACTTCGACGAGGCCGAACGCCTTCTCATCCACGCCTACCAGCCGAACGGGTAGCGTTTCCACATGGACCGGATCTTCACCCTGGACGAGGCGCGCGCCCTGCTGCCCGGCATCATCGCCGAGGCGCGGGAGATCGTCGCGGGCCGCGCCGACCTGGCCGAGATCGCCTTCGACCGGGAGGCCGCCGGCGGGTCGAGGCTCGGCGGGCTGCCCGAGATCAAGGCGATCGAGGCGCGCATCGAGGAGACGCTGACCCGGTGGAGCGAGCAGGGGATCGAGGTCAAGGGCGTCGCGCCGCTGCTGATCGACTTCCCCTCGGTGCTCGGCGGGGCGTCCGTGCGGCTGTGCTGGATCGAGGGGGAGCCCGAGCTCGCCTGGTACCACCGTACGGATCTGGGCTTCGCCGGGCGGCGCCCGCTGCCCTGAGGCGTGGCCTACATGTGACCAACTCGCCACCGTGCCCATGGGTCTAACCAGGTGAGCGAAAGGATCACCACTCATGAGGCTGTCATCAGCGGCCGCCGCGCTCCTCGCGCCGGCGGTCGCCGGCGGGCTGGGGCTTCCGGCCGCCGCCGCACCCGCTCGCACCGGGCCGCCGCCGCAGGCCCGCGCGGCCTGGGTCACCGCCTGCGAGCTGCCCGTCGAGGGCACGTCCCCCTGCGGCCCCTGGCACCTGCTCCTCCGTGACGGCCGCACCGTCACCGTCGGCGACTCCGCCGTCCGCGCCAAGGACCGCGCTACCTCCCTGTTCGCCCTCAGCGGCGACGGCCGGACCATCGTCTACCAGCGGGCCCGCGACCACCGTCTGGTCGTACGGGCGGCGGCCGGCGGCCCGGTCAGGGAGCTGCCCAGGTCCCTGCGGCCCGGCCCGGACGACGCCCTCCACCTGTCACCGGCCGGCGACCGGGTCCTCGTCGGCCGTCCGGGCCGCGTCGAGGTGCTCACCCTGGCCACCGGCAGGATCACCGGCCTGACCGTCAAGGGCGAACCGGCCGGCTTCAGCGGCGACGGGGACGAGGTGCTCACCACCCGCGACCTGAGCGACGGCACCGAATGGCTCTACTCCTACGGGCTCGACGGCCGCGCGCTGCGGAGCCCGGCCCCCCAGTTCGTCGCCCACGCCGTCACCCTCGCGCTGTCCCCCGACGGGCACACCGTCGCCGCGTTCAGCTCCGGCGGCTCCGGCCGGGGCGGCCCGCCCAGGATGCGCACGTACGACCTGGAGACCGCCCGGCTCTCCGACGGCGTGAACCTGCCCCTCACCGGCGACACCCCGCCCGACCACGCCTGCTGGACCCCTGACGGAAGGCTCGCCGCCTACTCCTACGACAGCAGCACCACGAAGTCGACGGTGGTACGGGTGCTCACCGTCGACCCCGCTTCCGGCCAGGCCCGCCGTAGCGACACCTACAAGGTGGGCCCCGACCCGCACACCATCGTGTTCCCGGGGCAGTGACCATCGTGAGAATCGTCCCTTTGCTGACCGCAGCCCTGCTCACCCTCACCGCCGTGCCGGCCGCCGCCCAGGCCGCGCCGCACCGCGACCACAGCCATCACCACAGTCGCGACAGCATCCGGTACGCCTCCGTCAAGGGCTGCCCGGGCAAGGACGGCACGTCCAGGCCCTGCGGGCAGTGGCGGCTGGTCATGCACGACGGCGGGCGCAGGACGCTGCCCGACGCCCAGGTCGTCGCGCTCGACGCCAGGCGCCGGTCCACCGTCACCTCGCCGGCGCCCATCGCGGTCAGCGGCGACGGGCAGCGCGTGGCCTACCTCACCAAGGCCGGGAGGCTGGCCGTGCGCGCGCTTGGCGGCCGTGTCACGCTGCTGCCCGAGGACGCGCTGCCGCGGGTCGCCCAGAACGAGGTGACGCTGCAGCTCTCCGGCGACGGCGCGCGGCTGGCCGTCGTCGTCCAGAGCGAGCGGCCCGCCGCCACGAAGATCTTCGACACCGCGACCGGCGCGCTGCTCGGCACCGTGCCCGCCGACGAGACCCTCCTCGGGTTCAGCGGCGACGGCGACGAGGTGCTGTCCTCGATCGAGTCCGACGACTCCGTCACCGACCTGGTCGTGCGCGACCAGACGGGCGAGCACCTCGTACGCGTCACGCCGCCGCAGGTGGTGGCCGCCAACGGCCCGCAGGCCCTGGCCGGCGACGGGCACACGGCGGCGGTCGTGATCCGCGGCCGGAAGACCGAGCTGCTCACCTACGACCTCGCCACCGACGAGGTCACCGGCCGCAGGAAGATCAAACTGCCGGACGGCGAGCTCAACATGATCGACTGGACCGGCGACACGCAGGTCACGCTGCACCTGGTGTCCGGCTCGTCCAGGATGACCATCGTCCAGGTGGACACCGGGACGGGCGCCGTACGGGTCAGGGACCTGTACACCGTCCTCAAGGACAGCTTCATCTTCGCCGCCTGCGGCGGCTGAGCCCCGGCACGGCGGGGCGCGCTCTGCGGCGGGGGCGCGGTCCGCGGTGCGGGATGGTCCGCGGCGGGGCAGGGGGGCCTCGCCGTGGATACGCTTGCCGCGTGGAGGTTCACTCGACCAGGGCGATGGCTGCCAGAGCCGTCGAGCTGTGCGTGGCGCTGCTGCACGAAGAGCCGACGCCCGCCTCGGTGACGGACGTCCTGCGCCGCCACGGCGAACACGGCGACCTGAGCCTCGACGACTCCGACGTGACCGCGATGCGCGCGGCGGCGGCCCGGCTGCGCGACGTGCTGGGCGCGCGCGACGCCGGGGAGGCGGCCGGCCTGCTCAACCGCCTGCTCGCCGACACCGCCCGGCCGCCCCGGCTGACCAGCCACCGGGGCACGACGTCCTGGCACCTGCACGTCGACAGCGGCGACGACGCGCCGTGGGCCGAGTGGTTCCTGGCCTCGTCGGCGATGGCCCTGGCCGTGCTGGTCGCCGACCATCAGCGCGTTCCGGGCGGGTTGTGCGCGGCCGCGGGGTGCGGACGGCCGTACCTCGACCTGGGCGGCGGCAGCCCCCGCCGCTACTGCGGCACCCGCTGCGCCACCCGCGCCCGCGTCGCCGCCCACCGCGCCCGCCCCCACACAACCCCCTGACCCTCGCGCACGCCCGCCGGGTACGCCCACTTGGTACGGCCATCGCGCACGCGCGCTGGTCACGCCCACTTGGTACGGCCATCGCGCACGCCCATCGGGCCGACCCTGCACGGGCTCCGGGCGCTCGCCTCATGGCTGCCCGGGTGGGGCCGCCATCGCGTGCTGGGGCCTGCGCCTCCTGCTCACGCCTGCTGACTGCGGCGGCGGCGGCGGAGGATGCAGACGGCCACGGCCTGTAAGGCCGCGCCGGTCAGCAGGGCGGCGGCGGCCGAGTGGGCGCTCAGTGGGCCCGCCAGCGCCGATCCGACGGCGAACGAGGTGATCTTGAGGCTGGCGCCGGTCGTGAACACCTGACTGCGCAGCTTGGCGGGGGCCTCGCGTTGCCGCACCGCGAACAGCGCCGTCAGCTGCGGCCCCTCGCCCACGCCCACCAGCCCCGCCGCGACCACCGCGATCCAGTACGCCGCCGCCGTCCCCACCAGGGCCGTTCCCGCCAGGCCCGTCCCTGCCGACGTTGTTTGCGTCGGCGTCGTTCCCGCCGGGTCCCGTGCCAGAGCTGTCCCCGCGGGGGCTGTTTCCGCAGGGGGTGTTACCGCAGGGGCATTTGCCGTCACGGCCGTATCTGCAAAGGCCGTCCCTGCTACGGCCGTTCCGGTCGTGGCTGTTGCTGCCATGGCGGCCAACGCCATGCCCACGCCGACCAGCGCGGTGGACCAGGCCAGGGTTGTGTCCCACGCAGGCGTCCGGTTCCGGCGACGGGGGCCGCCGCGCCAGGCCAGGAGACCGTTCGCGGCCAGGCCGGCCGCCGCCGTGACGGCCAGCAGCAGCGTGCCGCGGCTGCTGTCGCCCGTGAGCTCCAGCCCCAGCACCGGCGCCGACACCACGAACATGCCCGCCCCGGCGCACGAGACCATCGACCCGACGGTGGCCCGCCCCAGCACCCGGTTCCCGAGCACCGCCCGAACCCCGGCCGCCATCTCCCGCGTAACCGCTCCCGCAGCCCGTACCGGCGAGGCGAAGCGGCCGAAGCGCCCCGGCTCGCCGATCGGCTCGTCTCCTGTGGGCAGGTCGTGGCCGATCGGCCGGTTGCGTGCGGGCCGGTCGCTCGTGGGGTGGGTGGGGGTGGGCAGGGGGTGGGGCTGGTTGTGGGTGGGTTTGTTGTGGGGGTGGCGGGTGGGGAGGGTCCAGGCTGTGGGGAGGGCGATGAGGAGGAGGGCTACGGAGATGAGGACCGCCGCCGTCCCGCCTGCCGCTGCCGCGATCACGCCGACCGCTGCCGGACCGGCCAGCCCCGCGATGTTGTACGTCATGGCGTCGAGCGCGGTGGCCCGTGCCAACCGTCCCTGGTCGGGCCCGGAGACCAGGGGGAGTTGTCCCGTCCAGCCGCCGGTCAGGGCGGGGCCCGCCAGGCCGGTCACCACGGCCAGTGCCACCAGCGCCGGTCCGGGCACCCGTCCGACGCCGGCCGCCACCAGCAGCAGGCCGGACGCGTACCCGAGCAGGCAGCACGCCAGCAACCGGCCCGGACGGCGGGCGCGGTCCAGCAGGACGCCGAGCAGCGGCCCGCCGACGGCCGCCGAGACGGTCAGCCCGGCCAGCAGCGATGCCCCGAGCAGTGGAGAGCCGGTGGCGGCGAGCCCGGCTACCAGGAGGGCGGGTCCGGACATCTCGTCGCCGGTCCGGGCCGCGACCACACCGATCATGTAACGCCTCAACATCAGCAAGACGTTACAGGATCCGTGTTAAGAGCCGGCCAGGGCGGGGAAGGGGTCGGGTGATCGTCCCGCGCGGGTCCCGCGCCCGCCGACGGCGACCCGCCCGGCCTGTACGGACTGCGTACCGCACAGGCCGGGCACTTTCCCGCCCGCCAAGCTGGCCAGCCGGCGTCCGGAGCCGGGCGCCTTCCCGCACCCCGAGCCGCGCCAGCCCGCACCCCGAGCCGCGCCAGCCCGCACCCCGAGCCGCGCCAGCCCGCACCCCGAGCCGCGCCAGCCCGCACCCCGAGCCGCGCCAGCCCGCATCCCAAGTCGGTCAGCCGCCCGAGTCGAATGTGTGTTTGAACAATGGCATAGACTCGGTCTCATGAAAGCCGCGTTCCAAGCATCTCTGCTGGGTCTCGACGAGGAGCTCGGCGTCGGGCGGCTGGGCGCCACGGTCCGCCGGACGTACCTCGATCACGGAGCCTGGATCGACCTGCGGCCCGGCTGGCTGACGGGGGCCGACACGCTGTTCGCGCGGCTGGCCGAGACGGTGCCGTGGCGTGCCGAGCGCCGCCGGATGTACGACCGCGTCCTCGACGTCCCGCGCCTGCTCAAGTTCTACGACGAGGGCGAGACGCTGCCCGACCCCGTCCTCGACCAGGCCAGAGCGGCGCTCGACGCCCACTACGGCGAGGAGCTGGGCGAGCCCTTCCGCACCGCGGGCCTGTGCTTCTACCGCGACGGCCGCGACAGCGTGGCCTGGCACGGCGACACCGTCGGGCGGGGCAGCAGCGAGGACATCATGGTCGCGATCGTCTCGGTGGGCAGCCCGCGTCCGCTCCTGCTGCGCCCGCGCGGCGGCGGCCCCTCGATCCGCCGCGACCTCGGGCACGGCGACCTCATCGTCATGGGCGGAAGCTGCCAGCGGACGTGGGAGCACGCCATCCCCAAGACCGCCCGGCCCGCGGGGCCGCGCATCAGCATCCAGTTCAGGCCGCGCGGCGTCCGCTGACCCGCCGCGCCCGCCGCGCCCGCGTTCCCGCCATGCCCGCCATGCCCGCCATGCACGGCAGGCCCCGCAGGCCCGCCGTGCCCCTTGCGTCCCCTGTGCGGCGCGAGCTAGCGGAGGCGGAGACGGGCTATGCGGCCCTGCTCGCCGGAGGCCCAGCAGGACAGGTCCGGGGTGCACGAGACCGTGTCGAACGAGCCGCCGTCGAAGGTCTCCCAGCGGGCCCCGCCGGAGTACGTCACGTCGCTGCCCGTGGGACCGACGGCGATGGCCGCGAACGGCAGGTGCGGCAGCCACGTGACCCCCGAGCGGTACGCGGGCGGCGGGGTCGTGGCGGTGCGCCAGGTGGCGCCGCCGTCCCTGGTGACCGCGGCGGCGTTCGGGGAGGGGAGGCCGGGCTGGTAGTCGCCGCCGACCGCGATCCCGCGGTGCCGGTCGCGGAAGGCCAGCGCGAAGACGCCCTTCGCCGGGTCGGCGGCCGGGATCGGGGTGTCGGAGACGGTCCACGTACGCCCGCGGTCGGCCGAACGGAACACGCGTGACCGCTCGCCGCCGCCGGTGGCGATCCAGGCGTCGCGTCCGCCCGCGGTCACCAGGCACTGGCCGCTCGCCGCGAAACCGGCCTCGCCGGGCAGCGCGTCCGGCATGCCGGTGGACGGGAGCACCTGCCAGCTACGGCCGCCGTCCTCGGTGGCCAGGAGGCGGAACCTGCCGTCCACCGGGTCGCTCATGGCCAGGCCGTGGCGGCGGTCGAAGAAGGCCATGCAGTCGTAGAAGGCGGTCGGCTCGTCGTTCCTGAAGGACTCGGTCCAGGTGCGGCCGCCGTCCTCGGTGCGGTAGACGCGGCCGTCCGTGCCCGTGCCGATCGACAGGACGAGGGCGTGGCGGGCGTCGAACGCCTCCACGTCGCGGAACTGGAGGGACTCGGCGCCGGGCGGGGAGACGTTCTGCCAGGTGCGGCCGCCGTCCACGGTGCGCAGGACGGTTCCGCCGGTGCCGGCGGCCCACACGACGTCCCTGCTCACGGGCGCGAGGCCGCGGAAGCGGGCGGTCACGCCAGTCTCCTTCAGCTCCCAGCCGAGGCCCGCGCCGGGGCCGCCGGGGCCGCCGGGGGTGGCGGCGTGGGCGGGGAGCGGGGCGGCGAGCACGAGCGCCGCGGACAGCACGCTCATCGCGATGCGAACGTTCATGCCGGGCAAACTAACCCAAGAGATCACGAGCGTCCATCATGCGGACATGCCAGGCGCCCCAGGAGACGCCGCCTGTCATGTGGCGGGGGGACGGGGAGGGATCTGAAGGCAGTGCGGGTGGGGGAGGGGCCGCGCGGTGGTGCGGTGGGACGGCGTCAGGCGGCGGTGCGGGCGGGGGCCCAGGAGAGGAGGGCCTGGGCGGTGTCGAAGCGGCGGCTGGAGACCGACTCGCCCAGGATCACGCCCACCAGCCGCTGCCCGTCCCGCTCCCCGGCGAAGGCCAGGCTGTATCCCGCCGCGCGGGTGAACCCCGTCTTCAACCCGATCACCCCGGGCTCGGCGAGCAGGCGGTTGGTGTTGCGCCAGCCGTACGCGCCGTGCTCCCCGGTCGCGGCGACCTCGTGGTACCGGGTCCCGGCCACGCCTTCGATCAGCGGCACCTGGAGGGCCTTGGCGGCCAGCACCGCCTGGTCGCGGGCGGTGGACCAGCCGTCGCCCGCCGGCGTGGGCAGCCCGTCGGCGTTGACGTACCGGGTGTCGTTCATGCCGAGCGAGCGGGCGGTGGCGTTCATCTTGTCGACGAACCCCGGAACGCCGGGCCCGTACGTACGGGCCAGCGCGTGAGCGGCGTCGGCGCCCGAGGGCAGCATGAGCGCGTAGAGCAGCTCACCCACCGGCAGCCGGTCGCCGGGCCGCAGGTCGGCGGTGGTGCCGCCGCCGTCCTCGGCGTACCGCGCGTCCTGGGGGGCGATCTCCACCATGTCCGTGGGCTTGGCCGACTGCAGGACGACGTACGCCGTCATGGTCTTGGTGAGGCTGGCGATCGGCATGCGGGTGTCGGCGGCCTTGCCGAACAGGGCGGCGCCGGACCGGGCGTCCATCAGGTAGGCGGCCCGGCCGTACACGGCGGGGGCCCCGGCGTCGGCGGCGGAGGCGGCGAGGAGGGAGGGGGCCGCGGCGGACGGAGTAGCGGCGGACGGGGTCGCGGTCTGCGCGTACGCGGGCACGCCCAGCCCCGTGACCAGGGCGAAGGCGCCTGCGAACGCGGTGAGTCGAGCTTTCCGGTTACGCATGCATCCCAGGCTGCCGCCCGGTTTGGCGTGCGTTTGACGATTTGAGGCAAAATCTGTGACCGAATCGTTAGAAACCCCGCCGGGGCCGGAGGATCCACCAGGTAGATCTTTCCGTGCCGCGCCCCTCAGCGGCCCGTCCAGAGGTTGTCCGCCACCCGTTGCCCCCGCGTCAGCCCGGAGAACAGCTCCTCCCACATCGGCATCACGACCTCCGGCCCGTACGCCCGCGACGTCGCCGCCGCCGCCTCGCCCATCCGCACCCGCAGCTCCCGGTCGCCGATCACCCGGATCAGCGCCGCGGCCAGCGCGTCCACGTCCCTGGGCGGCACCAGGACGCCGTCCACGCCGTCGGTCAGCACGTCCCGCGGCCCGGTCGGGCAGTCGAAGGCGACCACGGGCAGCGCGTGCGTCATGGCCTCGATCATCACCATGGGCAGGCCCTCGAAGCGGGAGCTGAGCGCGTACACCGACGCCTCGGCCAGCTCCTTCTCCAGTCGCTCGGTACGGCCGGGCAGCGTCACGTGCTCGGCCAGCCCGTGCCGGGCGATCAGCCCGGCGAGCTGGCTGCGGCGCGGCCCGGTGCCGAAGACGCGCAGCCGCCACTCCGGATGCACCCGCACGACCTGCGCGAACGCCTCGATGAGCAGGTCGAACCCCTTCTGCGGCACCAGCCGCCCGGCCGCCACCACCACCGGATTCACCTGCCGGGAGCGTTCCTGCTCCACCCGGTGGACGGCGTTCGGGATCACCACCACCGGCGTGTCCGGCAGCAGGCGCTGGTATTCGAGCTTGTTGGTCCGGGTCAGCACGGTGACCGCGGCGAACCTGCCGTAGTGGCGGGCGATCTCCCTGCGGATCGTGTCGGGGTAGGCCGACAGGTTCATGTGCTCCTGCGCGATCCTGACGACGTCGGCGGGCGTGCGGCGGGCGGAGATCAGGTTCAGCGCGGGCCTGGTCGTCACCAGGACGCCGCCGGACAGGCCGGAGACGTAGTCCATCGCGGCGCGTTCCACCCGCTCGGTGAAGTAATCGGCGGCGAACTCGCCGCGCGGCACGATCTTGCCGCGGATCCGCCGCCACGCCTTGCGGCCGACGGAGTCGGGCTGCCTGCCCCCGCGCTGGTCCACCAGCGTGGTGACGGTGACGCGGGGGTCGATCGCGAACTGCGGGGTATCGCGCCGCCGCACCAGGCTGACCAGCTCGACGTCGTGCCCGGCGGCGGTCATCGCGTTCGCCTGGTTGACCACCGTGCGGATCGTGCCGCCCATGCCGTAGGCGTGCAGCATCAGGTAGCGGATCTTCACGCGAGGTACCCCCAGGTCCGGGCGATGGGCTTGAGGGGTTCGGGGATCTGGTCGGGGGCGGGCAGCTCGCGGGCGGGCTGGACGGTCCCGGTCCTGATCTTGTCCCGCCAGTCGCCGAGCCCCTTCTCCAGCACCTGCTGCCGGCCGTAGGAGAGCATCCGCGGCTCCCACTCCAGGCCCAGGAACGCGCAGATCTCGCGGGTGACGCGCTCGGGCTCGGCGCTCAGCTCCTCGTACCTGACGGTCAGCCCCGGCAGCGCGGCCCTGGCCTTCTGCACGGCCTTCATGTACCGCAGGGCGTCGAGGGCGGCCTCCTCGGGGGTGCGCCGGTCCGGGCTGGCCTCGTGCCAGGACGTGGCGATGGAGGCGGGGTGGCGCAGCAGGAAGACGAAGCGGGCGTCCGGCCAGCAGGCGGCGATGCGCTGGTGGGCGAAGGCGTTGGCGGGGGTCTTGTCCACGACGTACCGCTTGCCGCTGCGGACCAGCTCGCGGTGCAGCACCCGGTCCCACAGCAGATGTTCCAGGTCGGCCTGGTTGTGCCCGAGCGCGGCCATCGCCTTGGCCGCCAGCGGAGTGCCGAACTGCACCCGCAGCCGGCGTACGTGCAGCTCGTGGGGGGCGTGCAGGTCCGGGTGGGCGTTGAGGATCGCGCGCAGGAGCGTGGAGCCGGACCGTACGGGGGACAGGAGGAAGACGGGGGATTCGAGCAGCCGGTCGGTTAGCGGATCCGCGGGCGGTCTGATCTCGGGAGCGGGCGGGGGAGAGGGCGCGTTCCCGACTCGCTCGATCTGGAATCCGGTGAACCTGACCAGCGCCTTGTTGACGTGCCGCTGCCAGTTCATGGCGAGGCAGACTACCTACCGTTCCTGGCAGTTACCTGGCAGCGTCAGGCCGTCGACCAGGCGTGCCGCGGGTTCGCGGGGGCCGTTGGCGGCCGCCGCACGGTCGCGCGGGACGGCCCCGGGCCTGTTAGCGTTACCGCTGACAGGAGGTGAGCGGCGGTGAAAGCGAAGGGCGACAGGCCGGCGGTGCTCATGGACGTGGCCGTGCTCGCCGGCGTCTCGGCCATGACCGTCTCGCGCGTGCTCAACGCGCCCGACCGGGTCCGCGCGGAGACCAGGGCCCGCGTCATGGCCGCGGTGCGCGAGCTCGACTACCGGCCCAACCAGGCCGCCCGCCAGCTCGTCACCGGCAGGTCCGGGGTGCTCGGCGTGGTCAGCATCGACACCACCCTCTACGGCCCGGCCTCCACGCTCTACTGCATCGAGCAGGCGGCCAGGCGGGCCGGCTACAACGTCAGCATCGCCAGCCTGCCCTCGCTCAGCCGCAGGTCGATGGAGGAGGGCGTGCAGCGGCTGCGCGCCCAGGCGGTCGACGGCGTGATCATCGTGGCGCCGCACGAGTCGGCCGCCGACGGCCTGCGCCACCTGCCGCCGGAGATGCCGGTGGTGGCCGTCGACGCCGGCGACGACATCCCGGTGCCGGTGGCCAAGGTCGACCAGCAGGCGGGCGCCCGGCGGGTCACCCGCCACCTGCTCAGCCTGGGCCACGAGACGGTCTGGCACGTCGCCGGCCCGGCCGACTGGCTCGACGCCAACGGCCGCATCGAGGGCTGGCGCGGCGTGCTGGAGGCGGCCGGCCGGGAGGTGCCCGAGGTGCTGCGCGGCGACTGGAGCGCCCGCTCGGGCTACCAGCTCGGCCGCCGCCTCTGCGAGAACCCCGACGTCACCGCCGTGTTCGTGGCCAACGACCAGATGGCGCTCGGCGTGCTGCGCGCGCTGCGCGAGGCCGGTCGCCGGGTGCCCGAGGACGTCAGCGTGGCCGGGTTCGACGACATCCCCGAGTCGGCCTACTTCTGGCCGCCGCTGACCACCGTGCGCCAGGATTTCGGCGAGGTCGGCAGGCACGCCTTCCACCTGCTGCTCGACTTCATGGCCGGGCACGAGCCCGAGCCGCGGCGGCTGGTGGAGCCCGAGCTGGTGGTCAGGGAGAGCACGGGAGCCAGGCCGTCCCGGGCATGATCGGCGTGATCGGCGGGCAGGTGTAGGGCCGTCGCGGAGGTGATCGGCTGGATGATGCTGCTCGAACGTTTCGACGCCTGGGACAAACGGGCCTTCGACCGGGTCGCGCGCTCCGACCTGCCCGTGCTCGACGCCCTGCTGCCGCATCTGTCGTCGGCGGCCGACAACTCGGTCCTGTGGGGGCTGGTGGCGGGGCTGCTGATGATGACCGGGCGGCCACGACTGCAGCGGGCGGGCGTGCGCGGGCTGCTGGCGATCTCGCTGGCCAGCCCGCTGACCAGCATGGTCGTCAAGCAGGCGATCCGCAGGCCGCGCCCGATCGCGGACCTCATCCCGGTGATCCGGCGCCGCCGGGTGCCGGCGTCCTCGTCGCTGCCGTCGGGGCACAGCGCGTCCGCGGTCGCCTTCGCGGTGGCGGTCGCCAGGGACGCGCCGCTGCCGGTGGCCACCTCGGTCACGCTGCTCGCGGCCGCGGTGGCCGCCTCCCGCGTGTACGTGGGCGCCCACTACCCGGGCGACGTGCTGGCCGGGATCGCCGTCGGGGCGGCGGCGGGCTGGAGCGCCCCGGGCTGCGGACGCTGGCTGCGCCGCGCCCTGGCCGCGTACGCCGCGCCGCGGGAGGTCAGGCGGGGCCGCTGCTGGCCCGGACGATCAGCGTCGAGCGCAGCAACTGCAGGGAGTTGACCGGCGGGCGGCCCTCGTCCAGGGAACGCAGCAGCAGCTCGATGGCCTGCCTGGTCATCTCCCTGCTCGGGACGGCGACCGTGGTGAGGGCGGGGTGCGTCACCCGTACCTCGTCGATGTCGTCGTGGCCGACCACCGACAGGTCGCCGGGCACCGAGCGCCCGCCCAGCCGGGCCGCCTCCAGCGCGCCCAGCGCGAGGATGTCGTGGGTGCAGAACACCGCGGTCACGCCGGGGTCGGCGGTCAGGGCCGCGGTGGCGGCGGTGAAGCCGCCCATCGCCGTCGGCTCCGGCGCGGTGAAGACGGCCGCGGCGGGCACGTCGAGGCCGTCGCGGGCGAACGCGCGCCGGAACCCCCGCACGCGCAGCGCGTGCGGCGCGCTGCTCAGCACCGCGACCCGCTCGTGGCCCAGCTCGCGCAGATGCCGCCCGGCCAGGTATCCGGCCTGCTCGTAGTCGATCGTGACGACGGGCAGGGTGTCGGGCATCTCGCTCTCCCACGCGCACAGCGCCACGGGGAAGCGCGCGTCGGCCAGGAGCGGCAGGTGCTCGGTGAGGCCGTTGTCGCCGGCGATCAGCAGGGCGTCGACCGAGCGGCTGGTCAGGCCGGTGATGTGCCGGCGGGCCCGCTCGCCGTCGAGGCGGGTGGTGCACAGCAGCAGGTGGTAGCCGTGCTCCTCCAGGACGTTCTCCGCCTCCTCGACCACGGCCGAGTAGAACGAGCTGGCCACCGTCGGCACGAACAGGCCGACGGTCATGGTGGTGCCGGTGGCCAGGGAGCGGGCGACCAGGTTGGGGGTGTAGCCGAGCTCGGCGATGGCCGCGCGCACCCTGGCCTCGGTCTCGGGGCGGACGCGTACGCGGCCGGTGACCACGTTGGAGACCGTCTGCTTGGTGACCCCGGCCCGCTCGGCCACGTCCTGCATCGTGACCACGCGGCCTCCAAGGGGGGTTTGACCGGTCCAATGACGTCGCCCCGAAACGTAGCCGCCGGGAGAGGATCTCGTCAACCATCGTGCGCATTACGTGCCGTTTGACCGGACAAGAGAGCAAGAACGGAAAATCGGGCCTTGTTTGAGCGGTCAAATCTGGCATATGGTCCGGCCACGCGGTTCCGGCTCTGGTTCCCCCCAGGGCCCGCCAGATGTGGCGGGCCCGACAGAAAGGAGCACCCGTGTCCCCCCATCGCAACGTGCTCACCGCCGCCGCCGCGGCCCTGACGCTGGTCCTGGGCGGCTCCCTGACCGCCCCGGCCGCCTCGGCCGCACCGCCCGACGCCACCTACACGATCACCGTCGGCTCCACCGGCCGCTACGCCCACCCCACCGACACCCCGGCGGCCACCTACATCGACAAGGACGGCACCTTCTACTTCCAGCAGTCGGCCGCCCTCTACGGCGCCAACGACCCCCGCTACTGGGACTTCTTCACCGGCGCGAACTTCGAGACCGCCACCCGCTCGGCCGCGATCAGCGACGCCGTCAACCCGGCCAACTCCGCCGACCGCAACAACGACACGACCTGGCGCTGCGACAACAGCCCGACCGGCCTCGAGGCGACCCCCGCCGGCGCGGGCTCGGGGTACGCCCACAAGAACTACTGCGACCTGGTCGGCGTCTGGGTGGACCCCGACACCGGCGACTGGTACGGCCTGGTGCACAACGAGTTCACCCCCCAGCCCTTCGGCGACGGCCTGCACTACGACTCGCTCGACTACGCCGTCTCCCGCAACCAGGGCCGGGTGTGGACCATCCTCGGCCACGCGATCACCTCGCCGTACAGCACGAAGCGCAACGACGGCGCGGCCTTCCCCAACCAGACCTACGACTACGGCGACGGCGACCCGCGCCTGTTCGCCGACCCGGTCTCGGGCTACTTCTACGTCTACTACGGCTCGCGGATCATCCCGAAGGGCGGCGTGGGCGGCGGCAACGGCGGCCTGGCGCACGTGGCGCGGGCGCCGATGTCGGCCAAGATGGCGACCGGCTCGTGGACCAAGTGGTACGACGGCTCCTGGTCGCAGCCCGGCGTGGGCGGCAAGGAGAGCAACATGGTCCCGGTCACCGCCGCGAACCCCCGGGGCTACACGCCCGTGGGCGACGACTACGACCCCGCCAACACCGGCACGGTCGACCAGCAGATCGCCGCCGGGGAGCTGCCGCCGAAGTCCGACCTGTTCATCATGAACATCGCCTACGACGCCCACCTCGGCCTCTACCTCGGCGAGCCGGAGGTCGTCTCCGGCCGTCAGCCGCAGCGTCTCTACGTCACCGACGACCTGTCGACCCAGCGGTGGCGCCTGATCGGCGACACCGGGAGCTACGTCTCCGGCTCCTGGTACCGCTGGTTCCTCGACGACGTCAGCAGGACCGGCTCGGCCGTCGTCGGCAGGACGTTCCGCTCGTACTGCTCGATCGAGTGCGCGACCTCCAGCGGCGAGTACGCCAACCTCACCGTCACCTCCACCGAGCCCGCCCCCGCCCCCGCGGACCCGGCCAGGACCTACCGGATCGGCACCGGGGCGGGCCGCGTCCTGGCCCAGGTCTCCGGCGGCCCGGCGACCACCTCCGCCGCCGCCCCGACCGGCTCGCCCCTGGAGAGCTGGACGTTCACCTCCAACGGCGACGGCTCCTACCGCATCGCCAACGCCTCGACCGGCGGGCTGCTCGGCGTGGACGCGGCCACGACGGCCGGCCGCGCCTGGGGGGCCAAGCCGGTCGTCACCGCGCCCGGCGCGGGCGGGCCCACCGCGGGCCAGCAGTGGTTCGCAGTGCCGGCGGGGAGCGGCCACCGGCTGGTCAACCGCTACAGCGGCCTCGCGCTCGCCCTGACGGCGGAGGCGTCCCGACCGGCCGAGACCACCCCCGTACGCCACTGGAGCGACACCTCCGGCGGGACGGTGGGCGGTCGCCGCACGGCCGCCGAGCAGACCCTGACGCTGACCGACACCGGCGCCTCGGGCGGCGACCTGAGCGGCACCCACACCCTGACCGCCGCCGGCAAGGCCCTGGACGACCCCGACCACTCCACCACCCCGGGCACCCCGCTGATCACCTGGACCCCCAACTCCGGCGCCAACCAGCGCTGGGTCCTCACCCGCCAGCCGGACGGCTCCTACCAGCTCGCCAACGGCCTGTCCAAGCTCTGCGCGGACGTCAGCGGCGGCTCGACCGCCGCCGGCGCCAAGGTGATCCAGTGGACGTGCACCGGCGCCGCGAACCAGCGCTGGCAGGTCACCCCCGCCCCCGCGGGCGGCTACCGGATCGCCTCGCAGAAGAGCGGGCTGCTGCTCACCACGGCCTCCACCGCCGACGGCGCGCTCGTCACCCAGCAGGCCGACACCGGCTCGGCGCTGCAGCGCTGGACCGTCGGCTGACCATCCTCCGGCGGGGCCCCGTCCGGGGCCCCGCCGGGCCACCCCCCGAATCTCACAGGACAGGCGGTGCCGCTCGATGAGCTCATCCCGATCCCTCCCCCTCCGCCGGACGTTCGCCGGGCTGGCCGCCGGCGCGCTGGCCCTCGGCCTGGTCACCGCCTGCGGCGGCGCCCAGGACGCGGCCGGCCAGGAGCTCGTCTACTGGTCGATGTGGAAGCAGGGCGAACCCCAGCAGGTGGCCCTGGCGGCCGCGATCACCCGCTTCACCCGGGCCACCGGCGTCAAGGTCAAGGTCGAGTGGGCCGGCCGCGACGTGGTCAAGCAGAAGCTGCCCGCCGCGCTCACCACGTCGAAGGTGCCGGACGTGGTCGACCAGTCCGACGACACGATCCGGCCGTTCATGGTGACCCCGGGCGTGGCCCGGGGACTGGCCAGGGTGTACGAGGCCGACGTGCCCGGCGAGACGGGCAAGAAGGTCAAGGACGTCATCCCGGCCAAGTACTCGCGGAGCCCGGCGTTGCGGCTGCCGGACGGCCAGCCGTACATGGTGCCCTACAGCGTGGCCGGCATCGGCCTGTTCTACGACGCCGCCACCCTCACCGAGGCGCCGCCGAAGGACTGGACCGCGTTCCTGGCGCTGCTCGGCAGGCTCAAGGACGGCGGCCGGACGGCCCCGCTCACCGCCGACGGCGAACAGTACTGGTCCGACTCGTACTGGATGAACTACTACCTCTACCGGACGATCGGCGCGGACGGCCTCAAGGCCATCGCCGAGGACCGCACCGGGCAGTCGTGGAAGAAGCCCGAGGTGCTGGCCGCCGCCCGGCAGATCGAGCGGTTCGCCAAGGAGGGCTACCTGCTCAAGGGGTACGACGCCAGCAAATACCCCGAGCAGCAGAAGAACTGGGCCCAGGGCCGGGCCGCGTTCATGATCATGGGCTCCTGGCTGCCCGGCGAGGTCGGCTCGTACGCCAGGGCCGGGTTCAGGCCCGCCTCCATGCCCTTCCCCGAGGTCGGCGGCCCGGCCAAGGGCGAGGAGGTCGTGCAGTTCGGCTTCGCGATGCCCGCCAAGGCCAGGAACGTCGAGGCCGGCGAGCGGTTCATCGCCTACCTGACGACCAAGGAGTTCGCCGACGACCTGGCCAGGACGGCCTCCGTGCTCTCGCCGCGGGCCGACGCGTTCGTGCCCGAGGCGCTGGCCGGGGTGAAGCGGCAGCTCGACAGCGTGCCCGAGACCTTCCCGTTCGCGGCCGGGCTCAGCGTGCCGGGCTGGACCGACAAGGTCTACTACCCGGCGGTGGGCGAGCTGTTCAACGGCAGGCTCACCGCGCAGGGGTTCGTGGACAAGATCAGCGCGGTCCAGGCCGGTTTCTGGAAGAACCAGGGCAGCTGATGGCGGCCGAACCCGGGATGCGGCCCGGACCTGCCGTACGGGCCCGGCAGCGCGCCTTCGTCCCCATGGTCGGGCCGGCCCTGGCGCTGCTGGCCGTCTTCGTCCTCGGCCCGGCCTGCTACGCGGTGTGGATCAGCCTCCAGCAGACCGCCGGGTACGGCGACTCGCGCTTCGTCGGCCTGCGCAACTACGCCCGCCTGCTGGGCGACCCGGTCTTCCACACCGCGCTGCTCAACACCCTGAAGCTGCTGGTCGTCGGCGGCGGCGTGACGTTCGCCGCCGGGTTCGCGCTCACGATGGTGCTCAGGGAGATGCGCGGGCGGCTGGTCGCGCGCAACGTCCTGTTCTTCCCCAACATCGTCAGCGCGCTGGTGCCGGCCATCGTGGCGGGTTTCCTGTTCAACCCCGACGGGCTGGTCAACACCGTGCTGAGAAGCGTGTTCGGGGTGAGCGACCCGCCCAAGTGGCTGGCCGTGGACAACACGTTCACGCTCATCATGATCGTGGCGATCTGGGCGGCCGTCGGGTACTACACCACGATCATCATGGCCGCCGTCGACCGCATCCCCGCCTCCTTCTACGAGGACTGCGCGCTGCTCGGGGCCACGTCCTGGCAGCGGCTGCGGCACGTCACGATCCCGCTGACCTGGGACGTGCTCAGCGTCTGCGCGCTGTTGTGGACCATCAGCTCGATCAAGGTGTTCGAGCTGGTGCTGGTGTTCGGCGGCGGCACCGCGGGCACGCCGCCGAGCAGCACCTGGACCGTCGCCCTCTACAGCTACGCGGCCACGTACGGCGGCTCCGGCTCGCCGCCCGAGCTGGGGATGACCGCCGCCAGCGCGCTGTTCAGCCTGCTGATCGCGGCGGCCGTGGTGCTCCTGCTGCGGCGGGCGCTCGACCGTGAAGCCGTCCGGTTCTGAAAGGGGGCCGACCATGAGACCGACGAGGCTCGCGCCCGTGAGGGCGCCCTTGAAGGCAGCCGTCTGGGCGGTCGTCGCCGCCGACGTGGCGCTGCTGGCGTGGGTGCTGAGCACGTCGCTGAAGAGCACCCGCGACGTGTTCGACCATCCCTGGCGGCTGCCGATCCCGCCGACGCTGGACAACTACCTGACCGCGCTGGAGGTCGGGAACTTCGGCCGGGCCGCGGTCAACAGCGCGGTCGTGGGCGTGCTGTCGTCGGTGCTGGCCGTGGCGGTCGCCGCCCCGGCCGCGTACGCGCTGACCCGGACGGCCAACCGCGCGGGACGGCCGCTGACGCTGCTGTTCGCGCTCGGGACCGGCGTGCCCACGCAGGTCGTCCTGCTGCCGATCTTCCTCATGCTGAGCAGCCTGGAGCTCACCTCCACCCTGACCGGCCTCACCCTGGCCTACGTCGGCACGGCCATGCCGTTCACCGTCTTCCTGCTGACCGGCTTCTTCCGGTCGCTGCCCGGCGAGCTGGAGGAGGCCGCCGCGCTGGACGGCGCCGGGGTGTGGCGGACGTTCCTGCGCATCGTGGTGCCGGTCGCCCGGCCGGGGCTGGTCACCGTGTTCGTGCTGCAGCTCATCGTCTCCTGGAACGAGACCATGCTCGCCCTGGTGCTGATGCAGGACGACGAGAAGGAGACGCTGCCGGTGGCGCTGATCGGCTTCGCCCAGCAGCAGCAGTACACCGGCACCAACTGGGGCGGTATGTTCGCCGGCGTCTGCGTGGTCGTGCTGCCCATGGTGGTCCTGTTCGCCTGGGTGGGACGCCGCGTCACCGAAGGCATCACCTTGGGGATGGGGAAATGACGACGACCGTCCGCCGCACCACGATCACTCTGCCGGTCGCCCTGCCCGGCCCGGACAACCCGCTGCCGCCCCTCGCCGCGGCCGCCGGGCCCGCGGCCACGGTCGCCGGCGCGCCGCCCGACATGGCCTTCCAGCTCTCCTACGGCAGGCTCGCCTCCGTGCTGCCCTGCCGCGTCCAGGACGGCTACGACCGGGCGCGCCGGCCCCGCCGGGTCGAGGCGATCCAGCTCGCCAACGACCGGCTGACCGCGACCGTGCTGCCCGGCTGGGGCGGACGGCTGTACTCGCTGGTCCACCGCGACCACGGCGAGCTGCTCTACCGGAACCCGGTGCTGCAACCGGCGAACTTCGGGCTGACCGGCGCCTGGTTCTCCGGCGGCGTGGAATGGAACTCCGGCTCGACCGGGCACACCACGCTGACCTGCCGCCCGGTGTTCGCCGGGGAGGCCGAGGGGCCCGACGGCACGCCGATGCTGCGGGTGTGGGAGTGGGAACGCACCCGGGACCTGCCGTACCAGGTCGACTTCTGGCTGCCGCGCGGGTCGGACTTCCTGTACGTGGGCGTGCGCATGCGCAACCCGCACGCGCACGAGGTGCCGGCGTACTGGTGGTCGAACATCGCCGTCCCCGAGACCGGGCGGACGCGCGTGCTCGCCCCGGCCGGCACGGCCTGGCACTTCGGCTACGCCGGGCGGCTCGAACAGGTCCCGATCCCGGTCTGGGACGGCCTGGACCGCAGCTACCCGGCCCGCGCCGGCCACGCCGCCGACTACTTCTTCGAGCTCGGCGACCGCCGTCCGTGGATCGCCGCGCTCGACGGCTCCGGCGCGGGCCTCGTGCACACCTCCACCCGGTCGCTGCGCGGGCGCAAGCTCTTCCTGTGGGGACGCGGGCCGGGCGGGCGCCGCTGGCAGGACTGGCTCACCGAGCCCGGCACCGGCGGCTACCTGGAGATCCAGGCGGGGCTGGCCCGTACCCAGCTCGAACACGTGCCGCTGCCCGGCGGGGGCGAGTTCTCCTGGCTGGAGGCGTACGGGCCGCTGCGCGCCGGCCCCGCGGCCGTGCACGGCGCGGACTGGACGGCGGCGGTGCGGGCGGCCGAGGAGGAGCTGGCGGCCCGGCTGCCGGCCGAGGAGGTTTCGGCCGCCTGGCGCAAGTGGCGGCCGCACGCCGACCAGGAGCCCGTCCGGATCCTGGCGGAGGGGTCCGGCTGGGGGGCCCTTGAGGTGTCGCGCGCCGGCGTCGCCACGCCCGGCACCCCGTTCCCCGGCTCCACCCTCGGCCCCGACCAGTCGCCCTGGCTGACCCTCCTCGCCACCGGCGCCTTCCCCCTTCCTGAGCCCTCTCCCGGCGCGGATCCCGGGCACAGCCTGGTGTCCGGGCCGTGGCGGCGGCTGCTGGAGGGGGCGCCGGAGACCTGGGTGACGGCCTACCACCTGGGCGTGGCCGCCTGGCACGCGGGGGACCGCGAGGGGGCCGTACGCGCGTGGCGGCGCTCCGCCGAGCTGCGCCCGAACCCCTGGGCAACCCGCTGCCTGGCCCACACCACCACAGACCCGGACGAGCGGGCCGACCTGTACCTCGCAGCCCTCGGCCAGGCGGCACACCCGCTCCGGAAGCCCCTGGCGTCGGAGGCCGCCGTCGCGCTGCTGGAGGCCGGCCGGGCCGCCGAGTGCCTGGCCGTCCTGGACACGCTGCCCGAGACCGGCCGGGCCGTCCTGCTCCGCGCCCGCGCCCTGCTCGCCGCCGGGGACCGGGACGGCGCCCGCGCGCTGTTCGACGCCGGCTTCGACGTCGAGGACCTGCGGGAGGGCGAGGCCGTCCTGCACGAGACGTGGTCGCGCCTGACCGCCGACCCGCTGCCCGGACGCTACGACTTCCGCATGCACCCGGACGACGCCTGACCCCTCAGGCGCGGCCGGGCGCCCCGGGAGGGGCGCTCACTCGCCGGTGTCGGTGGTCACCGCGTCGGAGTCGGGCGCCTTGATGGACACCTTGGCGCCCCACCCGGTGAAGCGGCTGTCGATGGTGATCGTGCCGCCCTCGAACTGGTTGGTGTCGAAGATCCCCGTGGCCGCGTACGACGACCGCACCCGGCTCACCAGCCCGGCGGAGTTCAGCGTGAGCGTGTACGAGACCTTCGTGTCGTCGTGCATGCGTAGCGGGATCGAGGCCCCGAACCAGCGCGACGCCTTCTCCAGCTCCTTGAAGGTGATCTTCCCGGTGAGCGTGCTCCCGCGCAGCCGGCCCTTCCTGACCAGCGCCGCCAGCGTGGTCGGCTCGGCGGGGTTGATCACCTGCCCGTGGAAGCCGCTGCCGCCGCCGAGCAGGGCCTTGCTCTTGAGCCACGACTTGCCCTCCGGCATGCGGTCGGCCCACATGCCGCCGGAGGTGTAGCTGACGTTGCCGATGCTGATCGTGCGCTCGCGGGGCCGGCCCACGGGGGTGGCGGTGATGTCGGAGGCGGCCACTCCCTTGGCGTTGAACTGGAAGGTGCCCTTGCGGCTCTGGATCTTGCCCTTGTTCGGGCCCGAGAGCATGGTCGTCTCGGTGAACCGCACGCCGTGCCCGGCGGCGAGCTTGGCCTTGAGGGCGCGTACGGGGTCCTTGGGGGCCGCCTGGGCGGGCGCGGTCGCCGTCAGCACGCAGGCGCAGGCCGCCAGGGCGGTGATCATCGTCTTCTTCACGAGCCGAGATCCTGCCGCAGGATGATCACGACGAGAGCACGGACCTCCTGGGCCCCTCGGCGGTCAGCCCAGCAGCGGGAAGCGGTCGTCGGCCGACGGGACCCGTCCGGTGGCCTCCAGCACGTACGTGGTCAGATCCAGCTGGGACGGGCGGTCCGCGCCGAGCAGCCCGTCGAGCGTCTCGCCCGCCAGTTCCAGCGCCTCCCGGGCGGGCGGCCGCGCGGCCCGCAGGTCGAGGTGGTGGACGGCGGCCTCGGTCGCCAGCGTGGCCAGGAAGTCGGGCACGGCGATCACGTGGCCCTGCGTGGCGACGTGCCCCGCCGGGTCGGCCGCGAGCGCCGCCCGAACGGCGGCCGGGGCGGTGTCCTCCCACACCCGCAGCACCCCGGAGGGCCGGGTGAAGGCGGAGGCGGACCTGCGCACCCACCAGGCGTGGGCGTCCGCGCCGCCCCCGGCGCCCTCGGAGGCGTCCGGGACGGGCTGGAAGGAGCTCCAGTAGGTGACGTGGTCGACGTCGGGCGGCCCGTCGGCGGGGGTGGCGAACGCGACGAGGGCTCGCTGGGCGTCGCACAGCACGTGAAACAGCAGATCCACCCCCGCCCAACCGGCACACCGGGTGGGGTTCAGCAGATCGGTCTCCTTCACAGCAGCCGTGAACTCCCGATAGGCGGCGTCGAGGGCGGTACGCGCACGTTCGATGTCCATGACCACGATTCTTCTCCCGCCCATGGCGACCATCCCCCCGGCCCGGCGCACACCCCCGCCGCTGCGGGAGGCGGGCCCGCCACTCCGCGCACGTCAGCCACCCGGCCCGTGGCGTCGCCGGCGGCCCGGCGTCGGCCGTCCGGACGGAGCCCGACACTGTGAGGGCGGCAGGCTGGATCTTGAGTGGGCCGGCACCGCACGCTCGGGGGGCGGGCCTGTCCGCGTGCCGGACCGGTGTTCGGGGCCTGGACAGCAGAAAGGCCAGCCCTGTCGTTCCGGGCTGGCCTTGGAGTGTGGTGGACGATACTGGGATTGAACCAGTGACCTCTTCCGTGTCAGGGAAGCGCTCTCCCGCTGAGCTAATCGTCCTTGGAGGTGGAGACGGGATTTGAACCCGTGTGGACGGCTTTGCAGGCCGCTGCCTCGCCTCTCGGCCACTCCACCGAGTCGAACCACTCCGAGCGGAAGACGGGATTCGAACCCGCGACCCTCACCTTGGCAAGGTGATGCTCTACCACTGAGCCACTTCCGCGCTGTTGCGTGCCTAACTCTAGCGCCTTTTCCGACCAGATGCTTCCCGCTACTTGCGGAGCCGGCAGGCGACGCCGCGTTCGGTGGCCGGCAGGCTCAGGAAGATCTCCAGGATCCGGGTGAGCCGGTGGACCTCGATGCGGTGGAAGGCCGGGCCCTCGGAGCGGGCCAGCAGCAGGGTCAGGGCGAGCGGCGGGAGCGGGGCGTGGATGGCGTGCACGCCGCCGTCGAGCGTGAGGGCCGCCGGGCGCGGCGGGGCCGGGCTGGGGACGGTCAGGCCCTGCGGGGCGCGCCAGCTCGCGTAGACCACGCCGTGGTCGGCGGCGGTGGCGGCCCAGTCGGCGCTGAACAGCACCGGCAGCGAGTCGACGAGCGTGGTCAGCGCGCGGTCGCCGGCCGTGGTGATGTACTTGAGTATCTCCAGCTCGGGGTAGGTGCCGGCGGTCTCGCGGGTGGTCCAGATGCCCTCCACCCGGACGTCGTCGACGCTCTCCAGGCTCTTGACCAGCACCTCCCGCGGGGTGCTCTCGGGGCAGAAGACGGTGATGTCGTCGACCGCCGAGCCGGCCCCCCGGTCGAGGACGGTGACCTGGGTGATGTCGGCCCCCGCCGTGCCCAGGGCCTTGGTGACCTGGGCCAGAGACCCCGGACGGTCGGGCAGCGCCACGCGCACGCGAAGAAGCATCGATCCCTCCCTGGTGATGCCGTCCACAGCCTATAGGCGAATACCGCTTCCGGCCTGAGCTGCGCTACAACTGACGGAGTGAAGATTGGGCCGATTGGGGCATGGCCGCCCGTGGTGCTGGCGCCCATGGCGGGCATCACGAACGCGCCGTTCCGGGTGCTGTGCCGGGAGCAGGGCGCCGGGCTGTTCGTGTGCGAGATGATCACCACGCGGGCGCTGGTCGAGCGCAATCCCAAGACGCTCCGGATGATCAGGTTCGCCGAGTCGGAGCGGCCCAGGAGCCTGCAGCTCTACGGCGTCGACCCCGACATCGTCGGGCGGGCGGTCAGGATGATCGCCGAGGAGGACCTCGCCGATCACGTCGATCTCAACTTCGGCTGCCCGGTGCCCAAGGTGACCAGGCGCGGGGGCGGGTCGGCGCTGCCGTACAAGAGGAACTTGCTGCGGCGGATCCTGCGGGCGGCGGTGGCGAACGCGGGGGCGCTGCCGGTGACGATGAAGATGCGCAAGGGCATCGACGACGACCACCTGACCTACCTCGACGCCGGCCGCATCGCGGCCGAGGAGGGCGTCGCGGCGATCGCCCTGCACGCGCGCACGGCGAAGCAGCACTACGGCGGCGTGGCCGACTGGGCGGCGATCGCGCGCCTGAAGGAGGCCGTGCCGGAGATCCCGGTGCTGGGCAACGGCGACATCTGGTCGGCCGACGACGCGTTGCGCATGGTGGCGGCCACCGGCTGCGACGGCGTCGTGGTCGGGCGCGGCTGCCTCGGGCGTCCGTGGCTGTTCAAGGACCTGGAGAACGCGTTCAACGGCAGCCCCGAGCGGGTCAGGCCGACGCTCGGCGAGGTGGCCGGGACGATGGAGCGCCACGCGGCCGGCCTCACCGAGTGCTTCGACACCGAGCGGTACGCGATCGCGGACTTCCGCAAGCACGTCGGGTGGTACCTCAAGGGGTTCGAGGTCGGCAGCGCCCTGCGGCGGGAGCTGGCCACGGCCGAGTCGCTCGACGGGCTCCGGGAGGGGCTGGCCAAGCTCGACCACGACCAGCCGTGGCCGCCGAACACCGACACGCCCCGGGGCAAGTCGGGCGAGCGTCAGAAGGTGCAACTGCCTGACGGCTGGCTCGACGACCCGTGGGACTGCGTGGTCCCGGACGAGGCGGAGTCGGACGTCTCCGGCGGCTGACCGGCCGCGATCAGTGGGGGCCGGTGGCCTCGGTGCCGCAGGGGCCGCCGCCGGCCGACGGCTCCAGCAGCACGCGCTCGCCGTCCATCGTCAGCGTCTCGTACCAGGACGAGATGCGCTCGGCCGAGCGGCCGGTGTAGTGGCAGATGAAGCTGCGCCTGAACCGGTCGGCCGTGCTGTTCGGCTCCGACCCGTGCACCAGGCTGCCGTTGAAGAAGAGCACGTCGCCGGGCTGCATGTCCACGGGCACCCGGGCCAGGCCCGGGGGCGGCGGGACGTACTCGCGGGTGAAGGACAGGTCCTGGTCGGCCTCCTCCGGGCAGAACAGGTCCATCAGATGGGTGCCGGGGACGACCTCCAGGCCGCCGTTGGCCCGGTCGACGCGGTCGAGCGCCACCCAGGCGGCCACGCACGTGCCCGGCTCGACGCGCAGGTAGAAGTTGTCCTGGTGCAGCGCCTGCCCGCGGGCGCCCGGCGGCTTGAAGTAGAACATGCTCTGGGCTGCTATCGGCTCCTCGCCCAGCAGCTCGCGCAGGATCGCGGCGAAGCGGGCGTCGAGCAGGTAGCGCAGCGCGACCTCGTTCACCTGGTGGGGATGCATGATCCGGGGAAAGTCGCGCAGGACGTCGTAGGGCGCGCCCGGCTCCTGCGGGACGGGCGAGAAATGCCCGGGTATCGGGCCGGCGGCGTGCAGGGCCATGAACTCCTCGCGCAGCTCGGCCACCTCCTCGGGAGCCAGCAGCGCGGGGACGAGCACGTACCCCCGGTCGTGGAAGTCGTTCAGCCTCATGCCCTTCACCGTAGGGACCCGGCCCGTGGGACGGTATGACCGTGACCGCTGAGAACCTGTCTGTTCCTGCTGCCGAGCTGATGATCGTCGGCCACTACGACAAGCCGCCCGGGTACGGCACCCGCCGTCCCCACGGCTCGCCGAGCTGGCTGCTGCTGTGGACCCAGGCGGGGGAGGGGCGCATCGAGCAGGCGGGGGCGGCGTTCACCGTGCGGGAGGGGGACCTGGCGGTGCTCGGGCCCGGCTCGGCGCAGCGTTACCGGGTCGCGCCGGGGGCGGGGAGATGGCGGTTCTGGTGGGTGCACTTCCAGCCGCGCCCGTCCTGGACGGCCTGGCTCGCGCCGTACGCCCTGGCCACCGGCTGCCACCTGGTGGAGGGCGTGCCCGCCGGGGTGCGCGACCGCGTCGGCCGGGCCTTCGACCGCGCCCTCCAGGACGCCCGCTGGATCCCCGGCCGCACCGCCCCCGCCGCGCCGCCCGCGCCGGCGGTCGTCCTGTCGAGCGCCGCCAGGGAGCTGGTGCTCGGGGCGGTGGAGGAGGTGCTGGTGCTGGCCACGGCCTCGGCGGGGGCCGCCGCCTCCGTCGCCTCCGGGACCGAGGGCGGGGACGAGCGGGTGCGGCGGGTGCTCGACCTCATCGCCGCCGAGCCCGGGGCCCAGCACTCGGTCGCCTCGCTGGCCCGCGCGGTGGCGCTGTCGCCGTCCAGGTTCGCGCACCTGTTCGCGGCCGAGACCGGCCAGACCCCGATGGGCGCCGTGCGCAGGGCGCGGGTGCGGCACGCCGCGAGCCTGCTGGAGGTGACCGACCTGGACGTCGGCCAGGTGGCCGCCGCCTCGGGGTTCGTCAGCCCGTTCCACTTCAGCCGCGCCTTCAGGCGCGAGTACGGCCTCCCGCCCCGCGACTACCGCGCCCGCCTGCGCCGCCCCTGACCCCCGCCGTCCCCCCGGCCCGGCTCACACCTCGACCGGCCCGCCGCTGCGCCAGTAGACGTTGCCCTCCCTGGACAGCAGCCCCTCGTCCACCAGGTAGCGGCGCAGCGCCGCGAAGTCGTCGTGGAAGGCCCGCAGCGCCACGTTGACGTCGGTCTCGGGGTAGCGCACGCCCGGCTCGAACACCCGGGAGATGTACCGCAGCACGACCAGCCGCTTGTCGCGGCGCATGCCCATGGTGGTCAGCCGGCCGTCGACCAGGAACGTGCGCAGCACCCGCTCCTCGGCGCTCAGCTCGGCGGGGGGCTCGGCCCGCTCCCGCAGCAGCTCGCGGAAGCGCTCCGGCCGCGCCCGCCACTTGCCGTCGTCGTCGCGTTCGGCCAGACCGCCGCTGGCCAGGCGGTCGAGCGCCTTGGGGGGCAGATCGCCGGTGTCACCGAGCACCAGGGACGCGAGTGCGCGCAGGGTGTCGTCCTGGCAGAGCAGCCCGAGCACGCGTCTGAGGTCTTCGTCGCTCACCCCTACCATTTTGTCCCATGATCGCAGCACTGTTCGTCGCCGTCGGCCTGGCCATCCCGGGCAACTTCCTGCTGTACGAGAAGGCCGCCGCCAAGAAGGACCCCAACCCCGAGCACAGCTGGACGGTGTCGGGCAAGAAGAACGCCCAGCTCGTCGTGAACCCCTGCCAGAAGGCCGGGCTGGGCCAGGCCGGCCGCACGGCGGCCAGGACGATCGTCTACACCTCGGTGCCCGACTACTCCAAGTCCGAGCAGGTGATCCTCTACTCCTCGCCGGAGGCGGCCGGCAAGGCGGTCGGCGACCTCAGGGCGGCCGTACGGGCCTGCGGCACCAAGGCGTACCGGTACGCCGCGGCCAAGATCGCGCTCGGCGACGAGGGCCTGCTGGTCACCGGCCAGGCCTACGACCACGGCAAGCCAGCCGTCGGCGGCGAGCGGGCCGTCGTGACCCGCCGCGCCAACGCCCTGATCGTCTACACGGCCGGCGGCGAGTGGGGCAAGCCCGCCAAGGCCGACTTCAGCCGGCAGCGCAAGGACGCGGGCGCGATGCTCGCCAAGATCTGCACGCTGGCGGAGTGCTGAATGTCTCGATCTTGAGACGTCGCCATGACCGGACGCCGAACTTCGCCGTCCGACAATGAAGCGACAAGCCGGTGCCGGAACGCCCTTGCCAGTCCGTTCCGGCACACGGCTTGTTCTCTTTCCGCAGCCGCTCAGAGCCGGTTGAGGCCGAGGACGTGCAGCACGGCCCGGCCCTCCTCGTCGGAGGCGGTCAGGTCGACCTGGGCGTCGATGCCCCAGTCGCCGTCGCCGGCCGGGTCCTTGATCGTCTGGCGCACCCGCCACAGGCCGCTCTCCTCCTCGATCCGCAGCAGCGCGGGCCCGCGCGCGTCGGCGTCGGTGAAGATCTCCTCGTGGTCGGCGTAGTACGCGTCGAGCGCCGCGCCCCAGTCGACGTCGGGGGCCAGCTCCTCCAGCTCGTCCTCCTTCTCGATGGCGCACAGCTCGACCAGCCGGAACATGGCGTTGCGCACCAGCACCCGGAAGGCCCGCGGGTTGGCCGTGACCGGCCGCACCTTGGTCTCCAGCTGCTGCTGGCGCTCCAACGCCTCCTCGGGGTTGGTCAGCTTCTCCCACTCGTCGATCAGCGAGGAGTCGACCTGCCGGACCAGCTCGCCCAGCCACTCGATGAGATCGACCAGGTCCTCGGTCTTCAGGTGCTCGGGGACCGTGCGCGACAGCGTGCGGTAGGCGTCGGCCAGGTAGCGCAGCACCGTGCCCTCGGAGCGGGCCAGCTCGTAGAACTGGATGTACTCGCCGAACGTCATCGCGCGCTCGAACATGTCGCGCACCACCGACTTCGGGCTGACCGTGTAGTCGCCGACCCACGGGTGGCCGCGCCGGTAGGTCTCGTACGCCCCGAGCAGCAGGTCGTCGAGCGGCATCGGGTACATGACCTCGGCGAGCGCCTCCATGCGCTCCTCGTACTCCATGCCGTCGGCCTTCATCTGGGCGACCGCCTCGCCGCGCGCCTTCTTCAGCTGCGCCGACAGGATCTGGCGGGGGTCGTCGAGGATGGACTCGACGATCGAGACCATGTCGAGGGCGTACGAGGGCGACTCGCGGTCGAGCAGGTCGAAGGCGGCCAGCGCGAACGTGGACAGCGCCTGGTTGAGCGCGAAGTCCTCCTGCAGCTCGATCGTCAGCCGGGCCCGCCGGCCCTGCTCGTCGGGCTCGGCGAACTGCTCGACGATGCCGCCGGCCAGCAGCGACCGGTAGATGGCGATGGCCTGGCTGATGTGCCGCCGCTGCCATTTGCGGTCTTCGTGGTTGTCGGTGAGCAGGTGTCGCATCGCCTGGAAGCAGTCGCCCGGCCGGTTGATCACGGCCAGCAGCATCGCGTTGCTCACCTTGAAGCGGGAGTTGAGCGGCTCGGGCTCGGCCTGCTGCAACTTCTCGAACGTCTCCTCGCTCCAGCCGACGAACCCCTCCGGCGGCTTCTTGCGCGCGTAGCCGCGCCGCCGCTTGGGATCGTCGCCGATCTTGGCCAGCGCCTTGGCGTTCTCGATGTCGTGCTCGGGGGCCTGGCAGGCGACGTAGCCGATGGTGTCGAACCCGGCGCGGCCGGCCCGCCCGGCGATCTGGTGGAACTCGCGGGCGCGCAACCGGCGGACCTTGTTGCCGTCGTACTTGGACAGGGCGGTGAACAGGACCGTGCGGATGGGCACGTTGACGCCGACGCCGAGCGTGTCGGTGCCGCAGATGACCTTCAGCAGCCCGGCCTGGGCCAGCCGCTCCACCAGCCGCCGGTATTTGGGCAGCATGCCGGCGTGGTGGACGCCGATGCCGTGCTTGACCAGCCGCGACAGCGCCCGGCCGAACCGGGTGGTGAACCGGAAGCCGCCGATCATCGCGGCGATGGCCTCCTTCTCGGCCTTGGTCGCCATGTTGATCGACATCAGCGCCTGGGCCCGCTCCATGGCCGCGGCCTGCGTGAAGTGCACGACGTAGACGGGGGCCTGCCCGGTGGTGAGCATCTCCTCCAGCGTCTCGTGCAGCGGCGTCATCCGGTAGGAGTACACCAGCGGCACCGGCCGCTCGGCGTGCTTGACCACCGCCGTGGGCCGCCCGGTGCGCCTGGTCAGGTCGCGCTCGAACATCGACACGTCGCCGAGCGTGGCCGACATCAGCACGAACTGCACGTTGGGCAGCTCCAGCAGCGGCACCTGCCAGGCCCACCCGCGGTCGGGCTCGGCGTAGAAGTGGAACTCGTCCATCACGACCTGGCCGATGTCGGCCGCCGCGCCGTCGCGCAGCGCCACGTTGGCCAGGATCTCGGCCGTGCAGCAGATGATGGGCGCGCCCGGGTTGACGCTGGCGTCGCCGGTCATCATGCCGACGTTGGCGGTGCCGAAGACGGCGCACAGGTCGAAGAACTTCTCCGACACCAGCGCCTTGATCGGCGCGGTGTAGAACGTGCGGACGTCTCTGGTCAGCGCGGCGAAGTGGGCCCCGGCGGCGACCAGCGACTTGCCCGAGCCCGTCGGCGTGGCGAGGATCAGGTTGCTGCCGGAGACGACCTCGATGAGGGCCTCCTCCTGGGCGGGATAGAGCGTGAGCCCCCGTTCGGCGTTCCAGGCGACGAACGCGTCGAATATGACGTCGGGGTCGGCGTCGATGTCTTCCGGCAGGCGGTCAACGAGAAGGCTCACGTATCTATCCTGCCGAAGTTTGCCGGGTGGTCGAACCCGCCGCCCCTACCGGAGGTCGAGTTGCAGCAGCACGGTGTCGATCCAGCGGCCGTGCTTGAACCCCACGTTGCTCAGCCGTCCCGCCTCCTGGAACCCGAAGGCGGCGTGCAGCCGCAGCGAGGCGGGGTCGCCGCCGTCGGCGATCACCGCGATCAGCGAACGGGCGTCGGTCGCCGACGCCCGCCGGATCAGCTCGCCCAGCAGCAGCCGGCCGAGCCCGCGGCCGGTGGCGCCGGGCGCCAGGTAGATCGAGTCCTCCAGGCTGTGCCGGTAGGCGGGCTTGGGCCGGTACTGGCTGAGGTAGGCGTAGCCGGTGACCGCGCCGTCGTCCTCGGCCACCAGGAACGGCAGCCCCGCCGCCGCGAGCGCCGCCGTTTTGGCCCGCCACTCGCCGGCCCCCGGCGGCGTCTCGTCGAACGTGGCCACGCCGCCGGTCACGTAATGGGCGTAGATGGCGGTCACGGCGGGCACGTCGGCCTCGGTCAGTTCGCGGATCGTCGTCATGCCGCCCGATTGTGGCCGGGACGCGTTTCGCCGATGTTACGCGCGGGCCTTCGGCGCGGTCAGCAGCAGGCCGCCGAGCACCGCGAGCACCGCCAGGAACGGCCCGCCGCCCGGCACGAAGCCGCCCACGGTCAGCGTCAGGATCCCGGCCCCGACCAGCCCCGCGGCCACCAGCATGACCCCGCGGCCGGCGGTCCCGTACGGCAGCGACGGCGGCGTCTCGAACCTCGCGAACGCCCGCACCAGCCCCCACATGACCAGGCACAGCATCCCGAACCACACCGGCCATCCGGCGAACCAGAACAGGCTGCCCGGCTCCGGCGTCTCCACGCCCAGCAGGACCACGACCACGCCGGTCACGGCGAACAGCGCGGGCATGTGCCACAGGTAGACCGTCATGATCCGCGGGCCGGCCCAGTCCAGGACGCCGCGCAGGGGCAGCCGGACCAGCCAGGGGCGCAGCAGCACGGCCAGGCCGATCTGGCCGACGCCGACGGCCATGATCGCCAGCGTGGGCGGGGCCATGTTGGACACCTCGGCGCCGGGCAGGCCGATCATGCTGCCGGGGTAGGGGCCGAACCCGACCAGCAGCGCCGCCACGCCGAACCCGCCGGCCGCCAGCAACGCCGGCAGCCGCACCCGGCCCTCGGCGTAGAAGAAGCCGATCTGGTGGACGGCCAGCCACACGAAGACGATGTTCACGTAACCGGCCGCCTCCAGGCCGGTCGAGAAGCGCACGACGTCCGTCATGACCGCCCCGGCCGCCAGCGCGACGGGGACCAGCACGCCGAACCTGCGGTGCAGGCGCAGCGCGTACGGCGTGACCGTGACCGCGACCAGGTACACGGCCAGGAACCACAGCAACTGCCCGGTCAGCTTGGCGCCCACCGCCAGCGGCTGCTCCGGCACCCCCAGCGTGAGCAGCACGTGGGGCAGCGGGATCCACACCGCCGCCAGCGGCAGCAACGGCCAGGCCAGCCTGCGCAAGCGCGCGGCCAGCCACTCCTGGTCGCTCTTGGCCGACCGGCCGCGGCTGATCGCGTTGGCCGCCCCGCCGGCGAAGAACACCAGCGGCATGACCTGGCTGAGCCACGTCACCACCCACACCCCCGGCGTGGACAGCGCGTTGCCCGTGGTCAGCCGGCCGCCCTCGTAGGACAGGACGGGGATCGTCCAGTGCTGGAGCACGATGAGCGCCATGCCGAGCACGCGCAGCAGGTCGATGAACGGGTCCCTGGCCGTCGCGCGCGGCGCCCGTACCGGCGCGGGACGATCGAGCAGGACGGTCATGGGGGAGCCTCGTTTCGAGCGGGAGAGCGGATGACTCAAGGCTTCCGTCCCGGACGCGCGGGCACATTGCCGCGGACCTCCGTCTTCAGGTCAAGATCACACCACCAAGGGGGGTAGGGCCAGCCCTACCCCCGGACGCCTGCTCACCGGCTCGTACCGCTGCGCCGGGGGACTTAGCCTTCATGGCATGCGCTCCCTGATGAGGCGTGTCCTTCTCGACACCCGCTACACGCTGGTCGGTTTCCCGACGGCCGTCATCGGCTTCGTCACCATGGTCGCCGGTTTCGCCGCGGGCGTGGGCACCGCGGTCGTGTGGATCGGCGTGCCGCTGCTGGCCGGCACGCTCCTGGTCGCGAGGGGCTTCGCCGACGCCGAGCGCGGCTGGCTCTCCGACGTGCTCAAGCGCCCGCCGGTGCGGCCGCGCTACCGTCCGGCGCCCGAGGGGGCGGGCCGCTTCCGCCGCGTCGTCAACCCGCTGACCAACGGCCAGTCGTGGCTCGACCTGCTGCACGGCATCCTGAACTTCCCGTTCGCCGTCCTGGCGTTCGTGCTGACCGTGGTGTTCTGGGCGATCCCGATCCTCGGGCTGACCTACCCGCTCTACGGCCTGATCACCTCGCGCATCCCCGGCAACGCGGAGCTGCCCGAGCTGCTCGGGCTGGGCTCCGGCTACCTGGTGAACACGATCTTCTACGTCTCGCTCGGCCTGGTCTTCACCTTCGTCATGCCGTTCATGGTGCGCGGGGCCGCGCTGGTCAGGGCCGGGCTCGGCCGGGCGCTGCTGACCGGCGTCGCCGAGTTGCAGGAGCGCATCGACGACCTGGCCGAGGGCCGGGCGGCGGCCGTGTCGGCCGAGGCCAACGCGCTGCGCAAGCTGGAGCGCGACATCCACGACGGCCCGCAGCAGCGCCTGGTCTCCCTGGCCATGGAGCTGTCCAGGGCGCAGCGGCAGCTCGCCAAGGACCCCGAGGCCGCCTCGGCCACCATCAGCTCGGCGATCAGCGCCACCCGCGAGACGCTCGACGAGCTGCGGGCCCTGTCGCGCGGCATCGCGCCGCCCATCCTGTCCGACCGCGGCCTCGCGCCCGCGCTGGCCGCCCTCGCCGGCCGCTGCACCGTGCCGGTCGACCTCGACGTGCAGATCGTGGGCCGCTTCCAGGCGGCGACCGAGAACGCGATCTACTTCGTCTGCGCGGAGACCCTGACCAACGTGGCCAAACACAGCCGCGCGACCATCTGCACGGTCCAGCTCCTCCGCATCGGTGACGTCCTCATGCTCACGATCGGGGATGATGGTGTCGGCGGCGCACACGTCGCCAAGGGACACGGCCTGGCCGGTCTGGCCGACCGGCTCCGGGCCGTCGACGGGGAGCTCACCGTCAGGTCGCCGGACGGCGGGCCGACGGTGATCGTGGCGGAGGTGCCGTGCGCGTAGTCGTGGCCGATGACGCGGTCCTGATCAGGGAGGGCCTGGTCAGGCTGCTGGAGGAGTTCGGCTGCGAGGTGGTCGCCACCGTGGGGGACGGCGACGCCCTCGTGGAGGCGATCGTCGAGCACAGGCCCGACGTGTCGGTGGTCGACGTGCGCATGCCGCCGTCGTTCACCGACGAGGGGCTGCGGGCGGCGGTCGAGGCCCGGCGCCGGGTGTCCGGCGCCCCGGTGCTCATCCTGTCGCAGTACGTCGAGGTCTCCTACGCCGACGACCTGCTCGCCGACGCCCGTGGCGCGGTGGGCTACCTGCTGAAGGACCGGGTCGTCGACGTCGACGAGTTCCTGGAGGGCCTGCGGCGGGTGGCGGCGGGAGGCACCGTCTTCGATCCGCAGGTGGTGTCCCAGTTGATGGTCCGCAGACGCAAGGACGACCCGCTGGCGCAGCTCACGCCGCGCGAGCGCGAGGTGCTCGGGCTGATGGCCGAGGGCAAGTCCAACCCGGCCATCGGGCGGCAGCTCGTCATCAGCGACGGCGCCGTGGAGAAGCACATCAGGAGCATCTTCAACAAGCTGGGCCTCTACGCCGACGACAGCGACCAGCATCGCCGCGTGCTCGCCGTGCTGGCCTACCTGCGGTCCTGACCTCCCCCTAAGATCGACCGCCCTGAGGCCGACATCCCTGAGATCGACCGCCTGAGGTTGACCCCTCGGCCGGGCCCGCCGTGGAGCGTGCGCCGCTCTCCGGCCCCTCCTGGCCCTACGAGGGGTCGCCGGCCGGTCCGCGCGACGTGGCGCGCGGACCCGGCCGCCCGGTCCTAGCCGAGCGCGTCGACCAGCTTCTTGCGCTGCTGGGCGCCCAGGCCGCCGAGACGGCGCTTCTCGTCGACGCCGGCCTCCTCCATCAGCGCGGTGGCCTTGGCCGGGCCGACGCCCTTGACGGCGCGCAGGGCCTGGGACACCTTGATCTTCTTGGCGATGTCGTCGTCGCGCTCCAGGAGCTGGGCGAAGGTCAGCTCGCCCGCCTTGACCTTGGCGAGCAGAGCCGTGCGGGCCGCGCGGGCCTCGGCCGCCTTCGCCAGAGCCGCCTGACGCTGCTCGGGGGTGAGAGTGGGAAGTGCCATCTCGTTCTCTCCTCGGGGAGTTGGGTTCGGGAAACTGTTTCCCGTGGTGCAGTGGCTAATCATGGCGGATACCAGCGGTTCGTGTTGCGGAAAGCGCCCGCTCAACGAGTCCGCCACACCAGGGCGGCCGCTTCGGCGCACGCCACGTCCTGGCTGATCGTGCCGCCGCTGACCCCCACGCCGCCGGCCACCCGTTCCCCTTCGCCGTTGTCCGCCCAGAGGGGGATGCCACCCCCGAGACAGACGAATCGCTCACCCGTCAGACCGAAGAGCTCCCCGCCCGGCGCCACCAGCCGAGCGAGGTCCGCGGTGGCCGTGCGGAGGGCCACCGCGGTGTACGCCTTGCCCGGCGCGAGCACCGGCCCGGCGATCTCCGCACCCGCCATACGCTGGAAAGACACCAGATGTCCGCCCGCGTCCACGACCGCCACCGAGACCAGCGCGCCCTCCCGGACGGCCTGCTTCAGAGCGGCCTCGGTCATGCGGAGCGCGAGTTCGAGATCCACGCGTTCCCACCCCCGTCGATGATCTTGAGCGCGCCGGGCCCTTCCATCCGTACAGCGCCGGGGGAGGGGGGCGCAAGATCGCCTGGTCGGGCTCGTGCCGCCGGAAGTTATTGCAAGATTTTCCTCTTCAGGGTGGAATGCGTCACATTTCGTGATCCGGGCGTGTCGGCGCCCTGGTCGGGGCCCCTTTCGCGCCATCTCTCCAGCCCTTCGGGGGTCAGGAAGGCGTCGAACACCGACTCCATGGCCCCCAGCAGGGCGGCCCGCCAGCCCAGCGCGGCGGCCTCGATCCGGGGCGGGCGTTCCCGCCTGATGGCCATCAGCGCGGGCCGGCAGGAGTCCGTCAGGGCCTCGCCCGCGCGCTCCAGCAGCGCGACGCCGTGCCCGGAGAGCGTGACGACCTCGGGGTCGTGCGCGTTGACCAGGGCGGCGATGCCCCGGCCGAGCGCGCGGGCCCCGGCCTCGACCGCCTCCGGGCTGCCGGCCAGCACCTCCTCCGCCTGCGCGCGGCCCCGTCCGCCGCCGTGGGCCAGGCCCACGTGGCGCAGCAGCGCGTTCGCGCCCACCTCCTGGCCCCAGCAGCCGGTCGCGCCGCACGCGCACGGCCGGTCGCCGCCGCCCAGCGGCATGTGGCCGAACTCGGCGCCGGGGCCGCTCGCGCCGTCCAGCGGCCGGCCGTCCACGACGAGGACGCCGCCGAGGTCGAAGTCCACGTGCAGGTGCAGGCCCACCCGGACGCCGCGCAGCCGTCCGCGCCGGGCCTCGGCCAGGGCGGCCAGGCCCGTGTCGTTGCCCACCAGGACCGGGCCGGGGCCGGCCGGCCGCCACGCCAGGCCCAGCAGCCGGGGCACGTCCACCGAGCGCCAGCCCAGGTGGGCGATGTCCACCAGCCCGTCGTGCCGGACCGGGCCGGCCAGGGCCACGCCGAGGCCGACCACCCGGCGCGACAGGTGGTCGGCCACCGCCTGGCCGAGCGAGGCCAGGGCGCCCTCCGGGGTGCCGTCGTGCGGCTGGACCTCCAGCACGCTCACCCGTCCGCCCAGCTCGCACGCCGCCAGTTCCCAGACGTCCTCGCGCACGTCGGCGGCCAGGGCCAGCGGGCCGAGCGGGTGGGGGCCGGGCACCTGGGTGGGCCGTCCCCTGGTATGCCCGGCCGCGGGCTCCTCGTGCAGCAGGGCGTCCTCGGCCAGGCCGGCGACCAGCACCGACGCCGTGCCCCTGGCCAGGTTGAGATCGCGGGTGAGCTGCGACCTGGTACGGGTCGCCGCGCAGTCGTGCACCGCGCGCAGCAGGCGGACCCGGTTGTGCGCGCGCAGTTCGCCGCTCGTCGTAGCACTTTTCACAACCCACAGCTTATGCTCTAGGCGTGAACAAAAGCCTCATTGATGCCAGACGGGCACGTGTCGGAGTCTTCGGCCTCTTCTCTCTCAGCGGATTCGTGATGGGCCTGTGGGCGGCCGGCCTGCCCTCGTTGAACGACCGCCTCGGACTCGGCGCCGCCAGGCTGGGCACCGTCCTGTTGCTGATCTCCGGCGGCGCGCTGGTGTCGATGCTGGTGGCCGGGCGGCTGGTGGACAGGTGGTCGAGCCGGCGGGTGTCCTGGATCGGCGGGCCGCTGTCGGCCGTGCTGCTCCTCGGGCCCGCGCTGGCCCCCTCCTACGGGCCGCTGATGGCGCTCGCGCTGGCGTTCGGGATGGGGCTGGGGGTGGTCGAGGTCGCCATCAACGCCCACTCCGTCGAGGTCGAGCGGGTCTACGGGCGGCCCGTCATCTCGGCCTTCCACGGCACGTGGAGCCTGGGCGGGGCGGCCGGTGGCGTGCTGACGTCCCTGGCGCTGCGGGCGTCGGTCGACCCGCAGGCTCTGCTGGTGACGGGGGCGGTCGTCGTCCCGTTCCTGTACCTGCTGGCCTGCCGCCTGCTGCTGCCCGACGCCGCCCGGCAGGCCGGCGAGGAGGCCGGCGGCGAGGGCGGCGGCACGCTGAAGTGGGCGCTGATCGCGCTGCTCGGGGTGGCGGCCTTCGCCGGGCACCTGAGCGAGGGCGCGGCCATCGACTGGGCCGCCCTGCACGCCCGCTGGGTGCTGCACACCGACCCGGCCGACGCGCCGCTGGCCTACACGATCTTCTCGGTCGCGATGACGACCGTCCGCCTGCTCGGCGACCCGATCAGGGCCCGGCTGGGGTCGGTGCGCACGATCCAGCTCGCGGGCGGCTTCGCCACCCTCGGGTACGTCTTGGTGCTCGCCGCCCCGGCGCTCGGCGGGCCGCTGCGCGTGGTGTGCGCGTGGACCGGCTGGGCGCTGGCGGGCGTGGGGCTGGCCACCGTCGTGCCGGTGCTGTTCAGCGCGGTCGGCGCGGCGGGCGGCCCGGTGGGGCGCGCCCTGGCCATGGTGACGGCCTTCGGCTACAGCGGGCTGCTGCTCGGCCCGGCGGTCCTCGGGTACGTGGCCGAGGCCACGGAGTCGCTGCCGGTCGCCCTGATCATCCCGGCCGTCCTGGCCGCCGTCGTCGCGCTCAGCGGCGCCCCGGGGATCCGCCTGCTCACCCGGCAGTCGCCGCCCGCCCCCGTGCCCGCCGAACGTCCCGCGTAGCCGCCGGGCGTTCCGTGCGGCCGGGGCGCGCAGGCGGCCCGCGGACCCCCGGGAGCCGTCCGCGGCCTGAGGTGTCCTGACGCGCCCGCTTCCCCGAGTCCGGGGGAGCGGGCGCTCCCTTTTCCCGGGTATGCCCGCTGACCTGGCGTTATGGGATCGTGACTTGACCCTGAAGTGAGGGCCCGGTTTCATGTGCGAAACACGGTAAACGTTTACAGACACTTTCCCGTAAACGTTTACGTTCTTGGAAGGACAGCCTTGGCCGACGGACCCACGATCACCACGATCGCCGAGCGCGCCGGTGTCTCGATCGCCTCCGTCTCGCGGGTCCTCAACGGCCTGCCGACCAGGCAGGAGACCGTGCGCAAGGTGATGGCCGCCGCCGACGAGCTGGGCTACGTGCGCAACGCCGTGGCCAGGTCGCTCAAGTCCCGGCGCACCCACCAGGTCGCCTTCGCCATGGCCGACGTCGGCAACCCCGCCTACCTGGCGATGCTGCGCCAGATCCAGCCCGTGCTCAAGGCGGCCGGCTACCGGCTCGTCCTGCACTCGACCGACGCCGTCGTGGCCGACGAGATCGACGTGCTGCACAGCCTGGGCGAGCGGTACGTGGACGGGCTGATCATGAGCCCGCTCCGGGTCACCGACGCCCACCTGGAGATGCTGGCCTCGGCCAGGGCGCCCGTCGTGATCATCGGCACCGTGCCGGAGGGCACGCCGGTGGACAACGTACGGGCCGACTCGCGCACCGGCGTCAAGCTCGCCGTCGACCACCTGCACGCGCTCGGCCGCCGGCGCATCGCGCTGGTCAACGGCCCGCCCGACACCTGGCCCGGCGCCTCGCGCGGCGCGGCCTACCGCGAGGCGCTGGAGCAGCTCGGCCTGCCCTACGACGAGGACCTGGTCCAGATCGGCGACTTCTACCGCGCGCAAGGGGGCCGCGCGGTGGCCGAGCTGCTGGACCGGGCGCCCGACGTCGACGCGCTGATGTGCGCCAACGACCTGATCGCGCTCGGCGCCCTCGACGTGCTGCGCGCCGCCGGCCGCCGGGTGCCCGAGGACGTGGCCGTGGTCGGCATGGACGACACCGACCTGGCCGCCGCGTCCTGGCCGTCGCTGTCGAGCGTCTCGCTCGGCTCGGCCGAACGCGGCAAGGCCGCCGCCGAGCTGCTGCTCGACCGGCTGAACGGCGACGACGCCGCGCCGCGCGTGATCACCGTTCCGCCGCGCCTGGTGGTGCGGGCCTCGACGGCGGGCGAGACCTACGGACATGAGGGAGGCAGGACGTGACCGCGACCGTGACCACGGCGGCACCGCCCCGGCGCCCGCCTTCCCGGCGGCGTCCCAAGTCGCGCGGGAACCGCGAGATGTGGCTGCTCATGCTGCCCGCGCTGGTGCCCGTCGCGCTGTTCAGCGTCGGCCCGCTCCTGTACGGCATCGGCCTGGCCTTCACCGACGCCCGCAACACGCGCGTCCACGAGACCAGCTTCGTCGGCCTGGAGAACTTCGGCCGGCTGCTCACCGACGACGACTTCTGGGCCTCCTTCCGGATCGGCGCGATCTGGTCGGTCTCGGTGACCGTGCTGCAGTTCCTGGCCGCGCTCGGCCTGGCCGTGCTGCTCAACCAGAACCTGCGCTTCAGGACCCTGGCCCGGGTGCTCGCCGTGGTGCCGTGGGCGATGCCGCCGGTGGTCATCGGCCTGATGTGGAAGCTCGTCTACCACCCCGACGCGGGCATCCTGAACAGCCTGCTCGGCACGCACGTCAACTGGCTGGCCGACTTCTCGCTCGCGCTGCCCGCGATCATCGTGGTGGGCGTCTGGACCGGCATGCCGCAGACCACCGTGGTCCTGCTCGCCGGGCTCCAGGGCATCCCGAGGGAGCTGTACGAGGCCGGCGAGGTCGACGGCGCGGGCCGCTGGCGGCGGTTCTGGAGCATCACGCTCCCGCAGCTGCGGCCGGTGATCGTGTCGATCACCTCGCTCGACTTCGTGTGGAACATCAACCAGTTCGGCCTGGTCTACGTGCTCACCCAGGGCGGGCCCGGCGGCCAGACCCGGCTGCCGATGCTGTTCGCCTACGAGGAGGCGTTCCGCTACCGGATGGCCGGTTACGCCTCGATGCTCGGCCTGGCCATGGCGATCGTCGTGCTCGCGGTGCTCGGCCTGTACCTGTGGCGCCAGATGAGGGAGACCCGATGAGACGCGCCCCGCAGTACCTCGCGCTGGTCGCCTACATCGTCTTCCTGGCCTTCCCGCTGTTCTGGCTGCTGTCGACGGCGCTGAAGACGCCCCAGGAGATGGCCCTGGCCGACCCGACGTGGATCCCGCGCGAGCCGACCCTGTCCAACTTCTCCGACGCCTTCGGCGAGCAGGACCTGATCGGCGCGGCCGGCCGCAGCCTGGTCGTGGCGCTGTTCAGCAGCGTGATCACCGTGCTGATCTCGCTGCCGGCCTCGTACGCCATGGCCCGCTACCGCAGCCTGCTCAACAAGGTCGCGATCGGGTGGGTGCTGGTCAGCCAGGTCTTCCCGTTCATCCTGATCATCATCCCGCTCTTCATGATCCTGCGGGATCTGGAGCTGGTGAACACCCTGCCGGGGCTCGTCGTCGTGCACGTGACGTTCACGCTGCCGTTCGCGCTGTGGATGCTCCAGGGTTACGTGCGGGCCGTGCCGCGCGAGCTGGAGGAGGCCGCGGCCGTCGACGGCGCGACGCGGCTGCGCTCGATCGCCAGCGTGGTGGCGCCGCTGCTCGCGCCCGGCGTGGTGGCCACGCTGCTGTTCTCTTTCATCTCGTCGTGGAACGAGTTCCTGTTCGCGCTCGTGATCCTCCAGGACCCCGACGTGATGACACTCCCGCTCACGCTGGTGCGGTTCACCGGCCCCGAGGGGGTGGCCAGGCTCGGCCCGCTGGCCGCGGCGTCGCTCATGGCGACGATCCCGAGCCTGATCTTCTTCGCAATCATTCAGCGGCGACTGAAGTCCGGCCTGATGGCCGGCGCCGTGAAGGGCTAGTAGGAGGCTCATATGCGAATCAAGTCCGCACTGGCGGCGGCGGCCGTCCTCACGTTCGCCGCCGCGTGTGGCGGCAGCGGAGGAGGGGGCGGTGGAGAGGCCGCCTCGTCCGGCGAGCCGGTGAAGCTCAACTTCCTCAGCCTGGCCTGGCAGAAGGAGTCCGTCGCGGCCAACAAGCAGATCGTCGACGAGTGGAACAAGGCCAACCCCAAGACCCAGGTCACCTACGTGCAGGGCAGCTGGGACAACGTCAACGACCAGCTCGTCACCCAGTTCGCCGGCGGCACCGCGCCCGACGTGATCCACAACGACTCGCCGGCGCTGGCCGGGTTCGCCTCCGACGGCTACCTGCTCGACCTGACGAGCAAGCTGCCCGCCGACCTCAAGGGCGACATCCCGCAGTCCGCCTGGGACACCGTCACCTTCAACGGCGGCAAGGGCGAGCAGGGGATCTACGGCGTGCCGTTCCTGCAGGAGTCGCAGGTCATCATCGCCAACAAGAAGCTCCTGGACGCCTCCAAGGTGCGCGTCCCCACCGCGGACAACCCGTGGACCTGGGACGAGTTCTCCGAGGCCGCCAAGAAGATGACCAAGGGCGGCACGTTCGGCGTGGCCTGGCCGATGAAGTCGCCGGTCAACAAGACGCTCAACCTGGCGCTCAACTTCGGCGGCACGTTCTTCCAGACCGCCGACGGCAAGACCACGGTCAAGGTCGGGCCGGAGGAGCGCGAGGTGCTCCAGCGCATCCACGACCAGCTCTACAAGGACAAGTCCGCCGACCCGGCCGCGCTCGGCCAGGGCACCGCCGACCCGCTGCCCGCCTTCTACAAGGGCAAGTTCGCGCTGCTGCCGGCCGGCGTCTACCTGCGCCAGCAGGTCGCCGAGCAGGCCCCGGACGACTTCGACTGGGTGACGCTGCCCGCGCCGAAGGGCACCAGCGCCCAGCAGGGCGCGGTCTCGCAGACGCTGTCGATCGCCCAGGACAGCAAGCACCCGGACGAGGCCATGAAGTTCATCTCGTTCTTCCTCAACGGCGCCAACCAGGCCAAGCTCGCCAAGGGCGACTGGCTGCTGCCGACCTCGCAGACGGCCGCCGCCGACCCGGCGATGACCACCCGGGACAACGGCTGGGACGTCGCCACCGCCTCCGCCAAGAACCTGGTCGTGGCCCCGTTCCTGAAGGTGAACGGCTTCGACGAGTGGAAGAGCAAGGTCGCCACGCCCGTCCTGCAGGAGTACTTCGCCAATAAGATCACCATCGACGACGCGGCCAAGCGGCTCGTCGAGGACGGCAACCAGGTCTTGGAGCGGTACCAGCAGTGACTCATCGCCTGAGGGCCCGGGGGTGTCTGCTCGGCCTGGCGGCCGGCGACGCCCTCGGCGCCCCCGCCGAGAACCTGTCGCCGTCGGAGATCCGGCGGCGGTGGGGCCGGCTCACCGAGATCGAGGGCGGCGGCACCGACGACACCGAGTACGCCATCTTCGCCGCCTCGCTGCTCGTCCGGCACGGGCACGCCCTGACCGCGGCCGACGTCGCGCGGGCGTACCGGCAGGAGATCATCCCGTCGGTGACCGGGCCGATGCGCGGCGCCGGCTTCTCCGAGCTGGGCACCATCGAAGCGCTCCGCCGGGGGCTGGAGCCGCCGCTGACCGGACGCGTCCACCAGCACGGCTGGTCCGACGGGCTGGCCATGCGGGCGGCGCCGTACGGGATCTTCTGCCCCGGAGACCCGGCCGAGGCCGCCCGCCTGATCGAGCAGGACGGGCTGGTCAGCGGGTCGGGCGAGGGCATACTCGGCGGCCGCGCGGTCGCCGGGGCCGTGGCCGCCGCCATGGCGGGCGGCACGCCCGCCGAGACCGTGGCGGCCGCGCTGTCGGTGGTCCCCGCCGACTCCTGGACGGCCCGCGCGATCGTCAGGGCCCGCGACGTGCTCGCCACGGGCGCGGACGACGAACTGGCCCTGATCGAGGCGCTGCACGAGGCCGTCGTGGTCCGGCACTACCCCTGGACCGACCTCGCGCCCGAGGCCGTCGCGCTGGCGCTGGGCGCCGTCCTGGCGGGCGGCGGCGAGGTGGAGGCCACGGTGACGTTCGGGGTCAGCCTGGGCCGGGACGCCGACACGATCGGCGCCATCGCCGGCGCGGTCGCCGGCGCCGTCCAGGGAGAGCAGGGCGTGCCCGGACGATGGGCCGCCCGGATCGGCCCGGTGAGCGGAAAATGCCTGCCCGTCGTGGCCGGAAGACACGTGCTGGACGTCGCCGACGAACTGGCGGAAGGACTGTAGATCATCATGTCGGGGGACAGAATCAGGGGGGCCTTCATCGGGCTCGCCGTGGGCGACGCCGCCGGCTGGCCCGCGGCCAGGCACCGCGCCGCCCTGCACGCGCCCTGGAGCCGGCGCCTGCACCGCGAGCTGGACGCCTTCGCCGAGGAGCACCGGGTCACCACGCTGCCGGTGCCGTTCGCGCTCAACCAGCCGATCGCGCCGCTGGCCGTCGGGCCGTCCGACGACGCCGAATGGCTGGCCTGGACGCTGCTGACGATCGACCGGCCGCGGGCCGCGGCGTTCCGGGAGCTGACCGGCGTCCGGGCGCGCATCTCGGTGGCCACCGCGCTGGACAACCTGGCCAGGGGCGTCGAGCCGCCGGCCTCCGGGCACGACAACCCCCACCACTTCGACGACGCCGCCGCCGTGCGGGCGGTCGCGTTCGGCGCCCTGAACCGGGATCCGACCGAGGACGCCCAGGTGACCAACGCCGGCGACGGCCTGCTCGGGGCCCAGGCCATGGCCGCCGCCGTGGCCGCGGCGGTCGCGTCGGGCTCGGTGGGACAGGCCGTGGAGGCGGCGCTCGCCGTCCTGCCCGGCGACAGCGCCATCGGGCACAACGCCCGGGTGGCGCTGGCCGCGGCGCGGAAGGCGGGCGACCCGTTCGGCGCGGTGCCCGCGCTGGACGCCGCGCTGCTCGACCACGTCTACAGCTACGGCGTGGGCGCCGCCCAGACGGTGCCCGTCGCCTTGGCGCTGGCCGAGGCGGCGGGGGGCGACCTGGCCCGCGCCGTCCCGGCCGCCGCCTGCCTGCCGGCGCTCGCCGACTCGGCGCCCGCGCTGACCGGCGCGCTGGCGGGGGCCGCCAGTGGGTACGGCGCGATCCCGGAGGGGTGGCTCGCGCCGGCCCGCACGCTGGCGGGCTGCTGCCTGCCGGAGCTGGCGGGCAAGGATCTGATCGAACTGACGAAGGGAATCGCATGACGCCGCTTGAGGACAGGGCCACTGGCTGCGTGGCGGGGGCGGCGGTCGGTGACGCGCTGGGCGGCGCCACCGAGGGCTGGACTCCCGAACAGATCGTGGAGCGGTACGGGGGCCGGGTCGAGGGCATCGTGCCGCCGTACAACGAGGACTGGCGCAACGCCCGGCCGATCGCGCCGTACCACAAGGGCGACGGGCACATCACCGACGACACCCTGATGACGCACGCCCTGATCCGCGTGTACGAGAAGGTCGGCGGCCACCTGGACGCGTACGCGATGGCCGACCACCTGGTGCCGGAGCTGATGGGCGAGCGGCGGTGGATCCCCGAGCTGGAGGCCGAGGCGCTGCCGCTGCAGCGGATCTTCCTGGCCGAGAAGTGGATCGTGGCCCGCCTGCACTACGGGCACGTCGACCCGCGCGAGGCCGGCGTCGGCAACATCGTCAACTGCGGCGCGGCCATGTACGTCGCGCCCGTCGGCATCGTCAACGCCGCCGACCCCGACGCCGCCTACGCCGAGGCCGTCGACCTGACCGGGGCCCACCAGTCCAGCTACGGACGCGAGGCCGCCGGCGTGATGGCCGCCGCCGTCGCCGAGGCCATGCGGCCGGGCGCCACGGTCGACTCCGTGGTCGCCGCCTGCCTGCGCCTGGCCAAGGACGGCACCCGCGCCGCCATCGAGGCGGTCTGCGAGGCCGCGGCCGGCGTCGGCCACTGGGACGGCTCCTTCGAGGTGCTGCGCGCGGCCGTACGGCCCTTCGACACGGTCGCCGACACCTACCGCGACCAGGGGCTCGGCGCGCGCCGGCCGAGCCGGGTGCACAGCATCGAGGAGCTGCCGCTGGCGCTGGGCTTCCTGGTCGCGGCCAAGGGCGACGTCCGCGACACCGTGCTGGGCGGCGTGAACTACGGCCGCGACGCCGACTCGATCGCCTCCATGGGCGGCGCGATCGCGGGCGCCCTCGGGGGGCTGTCCGCGGTGCCCGCGCAGTGGGTGGAGCAGGTGGGGGCGGCCAGCCGTACCGACCTGGTGGCGCCCGGCCTGGCCATCGCCGAGGTGGCGCGCCGGGTGCACGCCGGCGACGTGGCGCGGCGGCGCGCCAGCGAGGCCGCCTTCGCCGAGCTGGACGCCCGATGATCAGGCTCACCTGGGTCCAGCCGGAGGACCTGGTCGGCCACGAGCTGCGCCAGGCCGGCGAGGACGGCAGGGGCGACCTGCCGCAGGTGCGCGAGCTGGCCGGACGGTGGCACGCGGCGGGCGGCCACGACGCGCCGCCGCGCGCCGGCGCCTCCGAGGCCGCCGCGGCCCGCCTGCGCCCGCTGGCCGAGAGCCTGCTGGACGAGCTGGCCGCGATCCCCTCGCCGCTGGCCGAGCCCTCCGACCTGGACGCCATCGTCGCCGCCTGCCCCGACTGGCCCGCGGCCGGGAGCGCGGCCGGGAGCGCGGCCGGGAGCGCGGCGAAGGCGGACCCGGCGCGGCTGCTGGGCGCCTGGCAGGGACGGGCGGCCGGCTGCGTGCTGGGCAAGCCGGTGGAGAAGATCCCGCGCGCGGGCATCAGGCAGATCGCCGAGGCCACCGGCAACTGGCCGATCACCGGCTGGTTCACCGCCGAGGGCCTGCCGGCCGAGATCTCGAGCAGGTGGCCGTGGAACCGGCGCAGCGCGGTCAACTCGCTGGCCGAGAACATCGACGGCATCCCCGAGGACGACGACCTCAACTACCCGCTGCTGGCGCTGTCCGTCCTGGAGCGCCACGGCCGCGGCTTCACCACCGAGGACGTCGCCAAGCTGTGGCTGGACGAGCTGCCGGCCGGCCGCACGTTCACCGCCGAGCGGGTCGCCTACCGCAACCTGCTCGACGGCTTCGAGCCGCCGGAGACGGCCACCCGCCGCAACCCGTTCCGCGAGTGGATCGGCGCCTTCATCAGGACGGACGTCTACGGCTGGGCCAACCCCGGCGACCCCGCCACGGCCGCCGAGCTGGCCTGGCGCGACGCCCGGCTGACCCACACCGCCAACGGGATCTACGGCGCGATGTTCGTCGCGGCCATGTGCGCCGCCTCGCTGGTCGCCGGCTCGGCGCGGGAGGCCGTCGAGGCGGGCCTGTCGGTCGTGCCGCGCGAGTCCCGCCTGCACGAGGCGGTCAGCCTGGCCGTCGCCGACGCCGCCCGCGAGCCGGACTTCGAGCGTGTCATCGACCTGCTGCACCAGCGGCATGGCACGCTGCACTGGGTGCACACGATCAACAACGCCGCGCTGGTGGCCGCCACGCTGATCCACGGCGCGGGCGACTTCACCGCCACGATCGCGGGCGCGGTCGCCGGCGGCTGGGACACCGACTCGGCAGGGGCCACGGCGGGGTCCGTGGCGGGCGCGCTGAACGGCGGCGTCCCCGACCGCTGGCTCATGCGCGACAGCCTGGCCAGCAGCCTGACCGGCTTCGACGGGGTGGGGCTCGGCGAGCTGGCGCGACGTACTCAGGAGATGATGGCCGCATGATCTCGGTTTTCGGCAGCGCCAACATGGACCTCGTCGCGTACGTATCCCAGGCCCCCAAACGGGGCGAGACGGTCACCGGTCACCGGTTCCGGACCGTGCCCGGCGGCAAGGGTGCCAACCAGGCCATCGCCGCGGCCCGGGCCGGCGCGCAGGTGGCCTTCCTCGGCGCGGTCGGCGACGACGCCTTCGGGGCCGAGATGCGCTCCACCCTGGCCGAGGCCGGCGTGGACGTCCGCGGCCTGCGCCAGGTGCCCGGCCCCAGCGGCATCGCGCACATCGTGGTCGACGACGCCGGCGGCAACTCGATCATCGTCGTGCCCGGCGCGAACGGCACCGTGACCGGGCCGTCCGGCGGCGACCTGGCCACGATCGCCGGGTCGCGGGCCCTGCTGCTCCAGCTCGAACTGCCCATGGCGGCCGTCGTGGCCGCCGCGGAGGCGGCCCGGGTCTCCGGGGTGCCCGCCGTCCTGACCCCGGCGCCCGCGCAGCCGCTGCCCGACGAGCTGCTCGACGCGGTCACCATGATCGTCCCGAACGAGCACGAGGCCGCCGACATCACCGGCCAGGCCGACCCCGACGCCGCTCTCGACGCGCTCCTCGAACGCGTCGAGGAGGCCGTCATCACGCTGGGCTCGCGGGGCGCGCTCTACGGCGCGCGCTCGGGCGAGCGGCTGCGGGTGCCGGCGATCGAGGTGAAGGCGGTGGACACCACGGCCGCCGGTGACACGTTCGTCGGCGCGCTGGCGGTCGCGCGGGCCGAGGGGCTGGCGCCGGCCGAGGCGCTGCGCTTCGCCTCGGTGGCGGCGGCGATCTCGGTGCAGCGGGCGGGGGCCAGCACGTCGATGCCGGTCAGGGCCGAGATCGAGGACGCGTTGCGGGAGCTGTCCTAGCCCGTCCCTTGACGTCCGGCCGGGCGTCAAGGGACGCCGTCACGGGCAGGTGGGGGCCATGAGCCGAAAGCCCGACGACCTGCCCGAGACGGTGGGAGGCGTGGACGGGGAGAGCGACGTGGTCGCCGAGCGGTCCGCCTCCGGATCGCCCAGGACCCGCCGCCCCCTGTCCGCGGACCCGCCGGACGAGCAGGAGGAGCCCGCCCCGGAGGAGCCGCCCGAGGAGGACGACGAGGGCGAGGACGTCATCCGCCCCGACGCCGGCCCCACCGCCTGACCCACCCGCCGCGACCGGTTGTCCGCCGTGGGTCATCAGGCGCCGGGTTTCGTGTGCAGGCGGGCGAGGGTCTGCTCCAGCTCGGCCTGCAGCAGGTCGCTGGCCGCCGCCGCGTCGCCGTCGCGGACCGCCGCCACCAGCGCGGCGTGCGCGTCGTGCCCCGGGTTGCGGTCGTGCCCGCGCAGCTCCAGCAGCTCCACCATGTCGATCAGCCCCTCCCGCAACGCCGGCGCGAACTCGGCGAACAGGTCCGTGAGCACCGGGTTGCCCGCCGCCGCCACGACCGCCGCGTGCAGCGCGATGTCGGCGTCGACGAACGCGGCGTCGTCCTCGCCCGCCGCCTTCTCGCGGGCCTGGAGCGCGGCCTCCATCGCCGCGACGTCCTCGTCGGTACGCCGGGCCGCCGCCAGCCTGGCCGCCTGGGTCTCGACCATCATGCGGACCTCGTACACGTCGGTGATCGCGGCCCGGCGCAGCCGCGCCGGCCAGTCCTCGGCCGGCTCCGAGGCGATGACGAACACCCCCGAGCCCTGACGCGCCCGCACCAGCCCCGCCCCGGCCAGCGCCCGCAGCGCCTCGCGGACCGTGGACCGGCCCACCCCGAGCGTCTGGGCCAGCGCGTTCTCGCCGGGCAGACGGGTGCCGACCGGCCAGTGGCCTTCGGTGATCTGCTCGCGCAGGTGCTGGACGGCCTGGTCGACCAGAGGGCTGCGGCGGAGGGCGCCGAGCGGCATGCGTACCTCTCAGGTTGTCTGAGGACCTGTGTTGTGGTTAGTGTAGCCGCCATGTCGTCGTACGGTCTCCTTCTTCTCGGCCGCCGCGGCGGGGCCTGACCGGACCGGCACCCCGCCGCGGCGTGCGAGGTGCTGCCGGTCGTCCGACCGCCGAAGAAGGACCCGAAAAGTGTACGAATGGAACCGGCAGCGCCCCAGCGCGATGCCCAGTCACCGCTACCGGCCCGCCCACGAGCGGGTCGAGGTGCCCCTGACCGGCGAGCGCGCCTGGCCCTCGCGCCGCATCACCGCCGCCCCCCTGTGGGTGCCGGTCGACCTGCGCGACGGCAACCAGGCGCTGGCCGAGCCGATGGACCCGGCGCGCAAGCGCCGCCTGTTCGACCTCCAGGTGCGCATGGGCTTCAAGGAGATCGAGGTCGGCTACCCGTCGGCCAGCAGGCTCGACTTCGACTTCCTCCGGGAGCTGGCCGAGCCCGGCGCGGTGCCCGGCGACGTGACCGTGGTGGCCTTCACCGCCGCCCGGCAGGACCTGATCGAGCGCACCTTCGAGTCGATCCGCGGCCTGCCCGACGTGGTCGTGCACCTCTACACCGCGACAGCGCCCACCTGGCGGAACGTGGTGCTCGGCCACGACCGCGACGCCCTGCGCAAGCTCATCCTGGACGCGGCCGGCCAGGTCGCCCGCCTGGCCGACGGGCTCCCGGTGCGCTTCGAGTTCTCGCCCGAGGTGTTCAACCTCACCGAGCCCGACTACGTGCTGGAGATCTGCAACGACCTGACCGCCCTCTGGGACGCCTGCCCGGACCGCCCGGTGATCCACAACCTGCCCGCGACCGTCGAGATCTCCACCCCCAACGTGTACGCCGACCAGATCGAGTACATGCACCGCCACCTCGACCGCCGCGACTCGGTGATCCTGTCGGTGCACCCGCACAACGACCGCGGCACCGGCGTGGCCTGCGCCGAGCTGGCCGTGCTCGCCGGGGCGCAGCGGGTGGAGGGCTGCCTGTTCGGCAACGGCGAGCGCACCGGCAACGTCGACCTGGTGACCCTCGCGCTCAACCTGCACTCCCAGGGCGTCGACCCGATGATCGACTTCTCCGCCATCGACGAGGTCCGGCGGGTCGTCGAGCACTGCAACCGCCTGCCCGTGCCCGACCGCCACCCCTACGCCGGCGACCTGGTCTACACCGCCTTCTCCGGCACCCACCAGGACGCCATCGGCAAGGGCCTGGCCCACCACGCCGCGCGGGCCGCCGAGCTGGGCGTGCCGCCGGAGCTGGCGCCGTGGGAGGTGCCGTACCTGCCCATCGACCCGGCCGACGTGGGACGCGGCTACCAGGCGGTCATCCGGGTCAACAGCCAGTCGGGCAAGGGCGGCATCGCCTACCTGCTGGGCGCCCGCCACGGCCTCGACCTGCCACGCCGCCTGCAGATCGACTTCTCCGCGACGGTGCAGCGGGCCACGGACGACAGCGGCGAGGAGATCACCGCCGACGAGCTGTGGGCGCTGTTCCACGCCACCTACATCGCGCCCGGCGAGCGCTCCGGGTTCGCCTCCTGGCGCACGGCCGAGACCGCGCCGGGCACGCACGAGTTCGAGGGCGTGCTCGACTCGGGGCGGGTGCTGCGCGGCACCGGCAACGGGCCGCTGTCCGCGCTGACCGCCGCGCTGGCCGGGGACGGCGTCGAGGTCGACGTCCTGCACTACGCCGAGCACGCCGTGGACCCGGGGACGGGCAGCAGCGCCGTCGCGTACGTGGAGGCCCGGGTGGGCGGCGTGATCGGCTGGGGCGCCGGTCAGGACACCTCCGTGCTCACCGCGTCGGTACGGGCGGTGCTGGCCGCCGTCAACCGGCTCAGCACGTCAGGTACGTGACGCATTCGTCCCGGTACTGCAGGGTCCTCGACCGCAGGTGTCTCGGGTCGGCCAGCACGGCCCGGGAGACCGACGGCACGACGGAGTCGCGTACCGGGGCGAACAGCCGGGCCACGTCGGCGGGTGAGGCGCCCTGCGCGCCGAGCCCCGGAGCCAGGATCGGGCCGTTGAGGTCGGCCAGGGAGTGGTCGAGGGCGGGCAGCGTGGCCCCCATGACCACTCCCACCGGCCCGAACGGCTCGTGGCCCGCGTTGGCCGCGGCGGCCCCGGCGATCACCAGGTCGGCCACCCGCTGCTGCAGCCCGGCCGCCGCCGGGTTGGAGGTGCGGGCCAGCACGAAGACGCCGGCGTCGTTGGCCACCGCCGAGGTGATCGCCACCTCCAGCGAGCCGAACCCCAGGTAGGGGCTGAGCGTCACCGCGTCGGCGGCCAGCGGGCTGCCCCGGTCGAGGTAGGCCTCGGCGTAGGCGGCCATCGTGGTGTCGACGTCGCCGCGCTTGACGTCGAGCAGCACCAGCGTGCCGGCCTCGCGCAGATCGGCGATGGTGCGTTCCAGGACGGCGACGCCGCGGCTGCCCCAGCGCTCGTAGAAGGCCGACTGCGGCTTGACCACGGCGGCCACGTCGCTGATCGTGTCGGCCACCGTGCGGCTGAAGCGCTCAAGGCCGCCCGGTGAGTCGTCGAGGCCCCAGGCGTCGAGCAACGCCGGGCTCGGATCGATGCCCACACAGAGCGGGCCGAATTTGTCCAGCCTGGCACGCAGGCGTGTGCCGAACGACTCGTTCATCTAGGCCCCCTTGCGACCCTAACGCACACTAACCCGCCGCCGCCGGAAGCCGGTACGCATCGGCCCCGGATGATATGGCTCGGGCCGCGGGTCTTCCGGAAGCGGGCGTCTGGGTAGATGATGCGGCATGTACGAGATCGCCCAGCGGGTGCTGGTGCTGGAGACCGTCCCGCCGCGCGAGGCGACCGTCACCGTCGGCATGCCGTACGAGGAGGCGGGGGAGTGGTCGTGCCCGTACCGGATCGACGGGCTGGCCGGGTGGGAGCACGAGCGCCGGGCGACCGGGCGCGACTCGCTGGAGGCGGTCGAGGTGGCGCTGGCCATGGTACGGGCGGCGCTGGCCGGCTCGCACGAGGCCAAGGAGGGCCTGCTCCGGCCGGACGACGCCCCGCCGGACCGGCAGCTCACCAGGACCGTGTACGTCAGCTGGGACAAGGAACAGGACATCGCCTATATCGCGATGAAGCACGAAATAGTGCCAGGTGAGGCGGTACGGCAGACCGTCTCGGAGGACGTCATCCTCGACTACGGCGCCTCGGGCGACCTGCTCGGCCTGGAGCTCCTCAACGCCGCCACCCGCCTGCCCGCCGAGATGCGCCTTTGAAGGGACGCGTCTCGGCCGCTCAGCCCGTCAGCAGCCAGCGCCAGCGCGGCTGTTCCAGCACCGCGGTGACCACCGCCAGCACCGTGACCACCGCCGCCACGACCGCGTGCCAGGCCACCCACGCCGCCGCCACCGCCACCACGAGCTGGAGGGCGACCAGCCCGACGGTCACGAACCCTGGCACGGCGACCGGCACGCTCCGCTTGTCACCGGGCGTGGCGAACACCGTCGGCAGCCCGATCAGCACCACGACCGACGCCACGGCCTGCCACACCGACCCGGGAAGCAGCGCCCACGGCGCCGCGACCCAGGCGACCAGCTCCGACGCGAACCGGAAGACGGAGGCGACCCGGTCGTCCGGCCGCGGCCCGGACCGGGCGAAACGCCCCGAAACGGAAGACACGAGGGCACCCTACTCCCGGTCCCCTCCCGGCCGGGACCTACGGTAGGGGACGTGACCTCCGCCACCCCGCCCCGCATCGCGGCCACCGATCTCGACGGCACCCTCCTGACCTCCGCCGGCCTCGTCTCCCCGCGTACCCGGCGGGCCCTGGGCCTGGCCCGCTCCGCCGGAGCGGAGATCGTCTTCGTGACCGCCCGGCCGCCGCGCTCCATCCACGCCATCGCCGGGCAGGCGGGCCTGACCGGCCTGGCGATCTGCAGCAACGGCGCCCTCCTGTACGACCTGGCCGCCGCGCGGATCGTCACCAGCCGCACGATCGAGCCGCAGGCCGCCAGGAAGGTCGCCGACAGCCTGGCCGCGGCCCTGCCCGGGGCGGCCTTCGCCGTCGAGACCGGCACCGGCGTGCTCACCGAGTCCGGCTACACCAGGCGGGTCGAGCACGACGTGGCGCACTACCGGGAGGTGGCCTCGGCGTGCGAGGCGGGCGAGCCGATCGTCAAGCTGCTGGTGCTCTCGTCCGCGCACACCCTCGACGAGATGTCGGCCGCGGCGGCGGCGGCCGTGGGGGACCTGGCCGAGGTGACCCACTCCGGGGTGCCGGGGCTCCTGGAGGTCAGCGCCCTGGGCGTGACCAAGGCGGCCATGCTGGCCGAGCTGTGCCGGCGACGCGGGGTCGCGCCCGCCGAGGTGGTCGCGTTCGGCGACATGCCCAACGACCTGGCCGTGCTGGCCTTCGCCGGGGCCGGTTACGCGATGGCCAACGCGCACCCGCTGGTGCTGGCCACGGCCGGGCACCGCACGTCCTCCAACGACGAGGACGGCGTGGCCGAGGTCCTCGAACGCCTCTACGGCTGACCGTCCGGGGTGCTCGAACGCCTCTACGGCTGACCGTCCGGGGTGCTCGAACGCCTCTACGGCTGACCGTCCGGGGTGCTCGAACCTCTCTACGGCTGACCCGGCCGGGGTCCGGCGCCCGTCCGCCCCCGCGGGCGGGCGCCGGGGGTCTCAGGCGTCGTCGTCCGACACCCGGGACGTGCCCTCGCAGCCGGTGGGCGCGCCGCTCAGCACCGGCAGCAGGCCGCCGCAGGTGCTCACCGGGAGCGACACCGGCTCGACGATCTCGTCGTTGAAGACGACCACGTCGCCGATGAGCGGCCGCGGCCCCTGGGAAGGCGCCGGGGCCGAGGCGTACGCCGGAATCGCCGACGCCGCCCAGCCCATGCCGGCCAGCAGCCCCGCGCCGGCCGCCAGTGCGATCGCTAGGCGGCGGCGACCCGCTCCTGCGCGACGCCGCCGGGCTGCTGATCCCGGTGCGCCTGCTGGACGTGCCGCCCGCCCGCCATGATCCGATCCATCACGGCCAGCGCCAGCGCCGAGACCACGAAGGTGAGATGGATCAGTGTTTTCCATACGAGTTCCCTGTCGGTGATGGCCGGCCGGGCGGCGTTGATGAAGATCTGCAGGAGGTGCACCCCCGAGATCCCGATGATCGCCATGGCCAGCTTGACTTTGAGGACGTTTGCATTGACATGGGACAACCACTCCGGCTGATCGGGATGGCCGTCGATGCGCAGCCGTGAGACGAAGGTCTCGTAACCGCCGATGATGACCATGATCAGCAGGTTCGAGACCATCACGACGTCGACGAGCCCGAGGACGATCAGCATGATCGTGGTCTCCGGGGGGTTGCCGCCGAACCCGAGTTCGACCAGGTGGGCGAGTTCGACCATGAACCGCCACACGTAGACGACCTGGGCCACGATCAGCCCGAGGTAGAGCGGCGCCTGTATCCACCGGCTGAGGAACATGACGTAGCCGATGTGCTCCAGCGTGCTCCGCGGCCGGGGAGCGGAGTCGGACTCGGCCACGGTCAACTGTGGTGGCCTCACTACGACGTGAAGATGTTGACCCGGTCGACGATGGCCTGGACATTGATGTTCCCCGGATCGTTTCGGCCCCCTGACCCGAGGGCGATTGGGGGAACGGCGGCCGCCGCCGCCAGAGCGAGGACCGCTGCGCTGGTCAGGATTCGGAACTTCAATGGGGACTCCTCGACTGCTGCTGGTCGGGCACGGGGATTGCGCTGTCGGAGCTGCCGGAGGGGGGAGGGCCGGCGGCGGGGGTGCGGCGTGGCTCGCCGCACCGCCCGCGCGGCGGCCGGCCGGTCAGGGATGCAGGCAGCCCGCCGCGGGGATCTCGGTCGGCGCCTGGGGGGCCGCCGGGTCCACCAGGGCGGCCAGGCCCGCGGCGGCCTCGGCCGCGCACGGAACGGCGGTGGCGGGATCGACGACGGCGTACGCGGGCGCCGCGAGGAGAGCGGCGGCCAGGGTCGCGGTCAGCACGCCCCCGATGACGGCGGCGCGGCGTTGGACGTCAGGCATGAGTACCTCCTGGGGATGGTGGAAACAACCACCGACTTGCTACCCAGAGTAATTACTCAGTAACGCTGCGTTAAAGAATCCTCATGAAGCGGGGGAGTGCGAGCCCGTCCACCGGTCCTGGGCGTCCATGACGTCCTCGGCGTGGTCGTGGGCCCACACGCCGAACGCCTCGATCGGGCCGAGCAGGGAGCGGCCCAGGTCGGTCAGCTCGTACTCGACGCGGGGCGGGGCCTCGGCGTAGGCCCGGCGGGTGACCAGCCCGTTGAACTCCAGGCGGCGCAGCGTCTCCGTGAGCACCTTGGGGCTGATCCCGCCGATCTGCGCGCGCAGCTCCCCGGGACGGCACGGGCCGTGGCGCAGCGACCAGACGACGACCGCGTTCCAGGTGTTGGCGATCAGGTCGAAGGCCAGTCTGGCCTGGCAGTCGGCGAGGAACACGTAACGCCTCCGATAGGCACCGATCGGTGCGTGACGGGATTTCTAGAGTCCTTGTCCTAGTAAAGCCCTTTCGCGACACGGAGGACGACATGAAGATCGGGATCCTGGGCGCCGGCGGCATGGCCGACGCCCTCGGCACGCAGTGGATCAGGGCCGGGCACGAGGTGACGGTCAGCGGACGCGACCCCGAGCGCGCCCGTGCCCGCGCGGAGAGCATGAACGCCCAGGCCGGCCGCCCGGGAGCGCGGTGGGGGAGCTGGGCGGAGGCGGCCGCGTCCGGCGAGGTCGTGATGGCAGGCGTCCGGGAGGCGGGGCTGGGCGACGTGCTGGCCGCCGCCGGCCCGGCCCTGCGCGGCAAGCCGATCATCGACGTGACGAACGCCGCCGCCCCCGACAGGTACGACGTCACGCGTCCGATCGCCCGCCGGATCGCCGACCTCACGGGCGGGCACGTGGTGAAGGCGTTCAACCTGTGCCACGTGGACGTGTGGCGGATGACGCCGCCCGTGTTCGACGGACGGCCGCTGGCGGTGCCCCTGTGCGGCGACGACGCCCGCGCGCTCGACCTGGTCCGGGGCCTGGTCCGCGACCTGGGCTGCGTCCCGCTGGACGGCGGCGGCCTCGACCGGGCGGTCCAGCTTGAGGCGACGGCCGCGTTCGTGATCGGGCTCTGGTTCGGCGGCGCGGACGCCCAGGCGATCCTGCCCCCGCTGGCCTCCTCGGGGGCGCACGAACCGGCGTGAGCCCGCGCGGGCGTCCGGCGGGCATGCGGCGGGCGTACGACGCTGGGCGTAGCGAGGATGACGACGGGCGGCGGATGCCCGGCTCTGGCGGCGGCGCGATCCTGGGGGGCGTCCACCCGAGGTCGAAGGAGAGTCCAGTGGTCACCCAGGTCGTCAAGGGGAGCGGGTATCTGACCGCGTTCAAGGCCCTCGCCACGCTCAGCATGCTGTCGGTGCTGCTGCAGGCCGTCACGGCGGGGCAGCTCATGAGCGGGGCAGGCGCGGGCCTGCACGGGGCAGGGGCGGGCGCCGTCCACCTGCTCGGGCTGCTCCAGCTCGTCGCGGCCGTGCTGCTGTGGCGGCCGGGGGGCGGCGCGGGCTGGCCCGCGCTGGTCAGCCTGGGGGTGCTGCTGCTCGGGTTCCTGCAGTCGATGCTCGGCGGGTCGGGGGCGGTGGCCGCGCACGTGCCGCTGGGCATGACGATCTTCGGGCTCAGCGTGTGGCTCGTCGTCTGGGCCTGGCGGCGCTGACCCGCGCCGACCCGCGCCGACCCGCGCCGACCTTCCCGGCGGGATCGGCCCAGGGGGCGGTCAGGTCCCGCTGGGGTGCCGGGCCAGGTGGTCGGCCTGGCGCACCGGCTCGGGGAGGCGGTAGCGCGGCGTGAGCAGCAGGGTCTGGGACGTGGCGGTGTCCAGGCCGATGCGGTGGCCCTGGGAGACGTAGACCGGTTTGGTGTCCCGCCGCGTGCGCAGCGCCCTGCCCACCGTGACGCCCTCGTGGACGATCGGCGTCCAGTCCCCGCGCTCCCGGCCGGGCGGCTCGTGCTCGCCCACGAACGGCGTCTTGGCCACGCCGAGCGCGGGCAGGCCGGTCAGCACGCCGAGATGGCAGGCCAGGCCGAATCCGCGCGGGTGGGCCAGGCCGTGGCCGTCGCAGACCAGCAGGTCGGGGGTGACGGCGAGGCGTTCGAGCGCGTCCACCAGGGTGGGCAGCTCGCGGAAGGCGAACAGGCCGGGCACGTAGGGGAAGGCCGCCCTGCCGTGGGCCACCGCCCGCTCGACCGGTTCCAGCGTCGCCGCGTCCAGGACGACCACCGCCGCCGTCACCTCGTCGTCGCCGTGGTAGTGCACGTCGAGCCCGGCCACCAGGGGGAAGGCCGTGGGCCCGGCCAGCTCGACGCGGCCGCGCAGCCGGTCCTGGACGGCCTCGGCCTCGGCCGCGTCGGCCGGCCAGGGGTGAAGTCTGTCTACCCGCATTCCATCCACGTTAGAGCCATTCGTCCCACGCGCCGCCCACCGCCCGGCCCGCTGGTCTCGTACGCCCCCGGCCTGGAGATCGGCCTGTCCGCGGTTCAGCCGGCCGCGGAGGCGGGCGGTCAGGCGTTGACGATTTTGGCGAAGCGGGTCGCCACCTCGCGCCAGATCGGCGTGGAGACCGGCTCGTCGGCCACCGCGCCCGCGTAGACCTCCTCGGGGTCGAAGCCGTCGGGCGTCCACTCGCGCACGCGCGCGGGCAGCACCTCGGGATGGAACTGCACCCCCCACGCCCGCTCGCCCACCCGGAACGCCTGGTAGGGGCAGGCGCGCGTCTCGGCCAGCCACACCGCGCCGGCCGGCAGCCGGGTGACGGCGTCCTTGTGGTGCTCGATCGCGGGCACCACCGGCGGCAGGCCCTGGAACAGCGGGTCCTCGGCCGCCTCGGGCCGGATCGTGACCGGCAGGCTGCCGTTCTCCGGCTCGCCGGTGTCGCCGGTCACCTCGCCGCCGGCGACCTCGGCCAGCATCTGGCCGCCCAGGCAGATGCCGAACAGCGGCACGCCGTCCGCCAGCGCCTGGCCCACCAGCCGGCGGGCGCCGGCCAGCCACGGGGCCCGGTCGTCCTCGGAGGGCAGGTAGCCGCCGCCGAGCATGATCATGGCGTCGTGCCGGTCCAGCCGGTCGGGCAGCGGGGCGCCCTCGTGCGCGAGCACCACGTCGAGCCGCAGGCCGGCCTCCTCCAGCCAGTCGCCGAGCCGGCTCGGGCCGCCGCTCCTGCTGTTCTGCACGATCAGGACGTCACCCATCGATGGTCTCCACTCTCGGATGTCGGGGCTCAGGGCAGGTTCGCCGCGCGGGCGGTGTGGCGCAGCAGCAGCGCGGTCGTCACCGGGCCGACGCCGCCGGGCACCGGGGTCAGCGCGCCGGCCACCGCCGAGACCGCCGCGAAGTCGACGTCGCCGGTGAGCCCGCCGTCGTCGGTCGGGTTGGTGCCCACGTCGATCACCACCGCGCCCGGCGCGACGTGCGCGGCGCCGATCAGCCCGGCCCGGCCGACGGCGGCCACGAGCACCTCGGCCCCGGCGGTGACGGCGGCCAGGTCGCGGGTGCGCGAATGGCAGACGGTGACCGTGGCGTGCCGGTCGAGCAGCAGATGGGCCAGCGGCTTGCCGACCACGGTCGAGCGGCCGACGACCACCGCCCGCCGCCCTTCGAGTGGCACCTCGTAGTGGTCGAGCAGGGCCATCACGGCCGCCGCGGTGGCCGGCGGGAACGCGGGCAGCCCGGCGGCCAGGCGGCCGAGCGAGAGCGGGTTCGCGCCGTCGACGTCCTTGCGCGGGTCGATGGCGGCGGCCAGCTCCTGCGCCGAGGCCCCGGCGGGCAGCGGCGTCTGGAGCATGACCCCGTGGACGGCGTCGTCGGCGCTGAGCCCGGCCAGCGTCTCGTGGATCCGGCCGGGGTCGGCGCCGGGGCCGAGGTCGACGATGTCGCAGGCGACGCCGACGCCCGCGGCGGCCTTGGCGATCGAGCGGACGTACCACAGGCTGGCCTCGTCGGCCGTGGCCACCACGACGGCCAGCCTGGGCTGCGGCCCGGCGGCGGCCTCGGCCTGCGTCTGGGCCTTGATCGCGGTGGCCAGGTCGCGGCCGGTCAGCGTCCTCATCGGGCGATCTCCTCGCGTACTTCGGCGGTGATCCGGTCGGCCGTGGCGACGGCCGCCTCGACGCCCGCCAGGCGGGCCGTCAGCTCCTCGCGGGCCTGCTCGTCCTTGATGCCCCGCAGGTTGACCTCGACGTTCACCCGGGCGGTGGTGAGCGCGGCGCGGGCGGCCTCGGCGGCGGCGGCGACGTCGGTGACGACGTTGCGGTTGCCGATCGGCAGCAGCAGCTCGCACAGCTCGACCAGGCGCGTGGCGGCCGCCACCACCAGGGCCGGGGGCTCGGCCGCGCCGGCCAGGGCGCGGGCGATGGAGACGCTGCGCTCCTCGCCCTTGGGCAGGCGGTAGGCGTCGGAGACCGCGGTGAAGGCCGTCGCGTCCTCCTCGGCCAGCCGCAGCGCCCGCGTGCGGAGGGCGTCGGTCTCCTCGATCACCGCGGTGACGGTCCCGGCGTGTGCGGCGTACCGCTCGCCGGTGGTGTAGCGGGCCACCATGCCGAGCAGCGCCGCGGACTGGGCGGCGTGCAGGGCGGCGGTGGCCCCGCCGCCTGGGGCGGGCACCTTGTCGGCCAGCTCGGCCAGGAAGTCGACGATCTTCGAGTCGCGCATGGCCGCATTCTGCCAGGCCCGGCCGGGCTCACTCGCGGTGCATCGGCCTGGTGACGTCGTGCGGCATGCCCTGCGGCAGGTACGGCGAGCCCGACGCGCCGTAGTCGGAGGTGTAGGCCGACGGCCGCGCCGGGGACCGCCACCGCGACGGGAAGGCCGACACGACCAGCAGCGCGACGCCGAGGAACAGCATGACCCCCGTGTAGACGGTGGTCTGCAGGCCCGCCCCCAGGCTGCCGGTGACCAGCCCAGCGGGGATGACGCGGAAGCCGGCGCCCAGCTCCACCGCGGGCACCAGGCCGAGCGCGGTGTAGGCCAGGCCGCCGAGCAGCGAGGCGATCGGCGACAGGCGCGAGCCGGCCAGGAACGCCAGGCCGGCCCCGGCCGCCGCGATCACGGCCAGCCCGATCCAGGAGATCGTGAACCGCGTGGCCATGGTCAGGCCGAGCTCGCCGATGCCGTACATGAGGCAGGCGGCGATCAGCGGAGGAAGGAGAAGCCCCGCGACCACTCCCAGACCATGACGGGCACCGTTGGACATGATTAACCCCGTTTGTTCGGCTTGTGCGCCAACCTACCCTGATCGCCGGATCAGTGCTTGATCGTGTACTTGTCGCCGTACACCTTCCAGGTCAGCGGCGGCTTCAGGTCGAGGTTGCCCTTCCTGAGGAAGACGCGCTGCATGGTGTCGACCCGGGTGGTGTCGTCGTGGGCGTCCTCGGCCTTCATCGCCGCCTTCCTGGCGTCGAGGAACGCGTTGAGGTAGGCGACCTCGTCGCCGCCGCGGGCGGGGGAGGCGGCCTTGGCCAGCGCGGCCTTCCTGATGCCGCCGAAGCTCAGCTTGTCGGAGCCGGGGCCGTGCATGACCATGGCGTCGTAGTAGGCGAACTGGCCCAGCGCGCGCAGGCCGTCCTTCTTGGCCCGGCGGACGGCCGGGTCGAAGTAGACGCGGTCGCGCTCGTGGTCCTGGGCCCGCCGGAAGACGGGGTCGGCCGCGGCCTTCTTCCAGTCCTTGACGAACGGCCTGCCGAGGCCCTTGTGGCTGTCGGTGCCGTTGACCTTGCGCAGCGCGGGCAGGTACTTGGCCAGCACGTTCGCGGGCTTGCGCCTGGTGTAGAGCTCGACCAGCTCCAGCATGTCGCCGGTGCCGGAGCAGAAGCCGATGATGCCCGCGGTGTAGCCGCGCTCGTCCTTGATGTCCTCGATGTAGCCGTACTGGGCCTTCCAGTCCAGCGAGGAGTTCTCCGCGCTGGACACCAACTGCATGGCGATGTCCTTCTTGTGTGGATTGTTGAGGTCCGCGGGGGAAACGCAGGTCACGGCAAGGGACAGTGAGAGGCACATAGCGGTCAGCACCGCTGCAAACTAGCGCAGTGGGCGCAAAGCCGCGAGCTGCTCCGCGAACGGGACGACTTCCTCGTCCGCCTCGGCCCCGCCTTCTTTCCCGGCCGCGGCGGGGCGGGGAGCGCGGCCCGCCAGCAGGCCGGCCAGCTCGCCGGCGGCCCGGTCGATGCGCTCGCCGAGCCCGTCGGTGAAGGAGTCGCCGCCGCCGCCCCAGTCCTCCGAGGCGGCGTAGACGGCGGTCGGCACGACGACGGCCCGCAGGTAGGCGAACAGCGGGCGCAGCGCGTGCTCCAGCACGAGCGAGTGGCGGGCGGTGCCGCCCGTGGCGGCGATCAGCACGGGCGTGCCCGCCAGGGCCGTGTTGTCCAGGACGTCGAAGAACGACTTGAACAGCCCGCTGTAGGAGCCGCTGAAGGTCGGCGTGACCGCGATGAGCCCGTCGGCCTCCGCCACGGCCTCGACCACCTCGCGCAGCCGGGTGCCGGGGAAGCCGGTCACCAGGTTGTTGGCGATGTCCACGGCCAGGTCGCGCAGCTCGACCACGCGCACCTCGGCCGCGCCGTCCAGCCGCCGCCGGGTGGCCTCGGCCAGCCGGTCGGCGAGCAGGCGGGTGGAGGACGGCTGGGTCAGGCCGGCCGTGACGACGACGAGCTTCATGGGGGGATCTCCTTCCCTGGAGGGGTCAGACCTCGACGGCCTGGGACGTACGGGCCTGGAGCAGCGCGGCGTGCGACGGCGCGTCCGGGACGCCGGCCGGGCGGTCCTTGGCCATCTCCTTGCGCAGCACCGGCACGACCTCCTCGCCCAGGAGGTCGAGCTGCTCCAGCACGGTCTTCAGCGGCAGGCCGGCGTGGTCCATGAGGAACAGCTGGCGCTGGTAGTCGCCGAAGAACTCGCGGAACTCCAGCGTCCGGTCGATGACCTGCTGCGGGCTGCCCACGGTGAGCGGGGTCTCGGCGGTGAACTCCTCCAGCGACGGCCCGTGGCCGTACACGGGGGCGTTGTCGAAGTAGGGGCGGAACTCGCGGACCGCGTCCTGGGAGTTCTTGCGCATGAACACCTGGCCGCCCAGGCCGACGATCGCCTGCTCGGGCGTGCCGTGCCCGTAGTGGGCGTAGCGCCGGCGGTAGAGGTTGATCAGGCGGATGAAGTGCTCCTTGGGCCAGAAGATGTTGTTGGCGAAGAAGCCGTCGCCGTAGTAGGCGGCCTGCTCGGCGATCTCCGGGCTGCGGATCGAGCCGTGCCACACGAACGGCGGCACCCCGTCGAGCGGGCGCGGCGTGCTGGTGAACCCCTGCAGCGGGGTGCGGAAGCGGCCCTCCCAGTCGACGACGTCCTCGCGCCAGAGCTGGTGCAGCAGCGCGTAGTTCTCCACGGCCAGCGGGATGCCCTGGCGGATGTCCTGCCCGAACCACGGGTAGACCGGCCCGGTGTTGCCACGGCCCAGCATGAGGTCCACCCGGCCGTCGGCCAGGTGCTGGAGCATGGCGAAGTCCTCGGCGATCTTGACCGGGTCGTTGGTCGTGATCAACGTCGTGGCGGTGGACAGGATCAGCCGCTCGGTCCTGGCCGCGATGTAGCCGAGCATGGTGGTCGGCGAGGACGGCACGAACGGCGGGTTGTGGTGCTCGCCCGTCGCGAACACGTCGAGGCCGACCTCCTCGGCCTTGAGCGCGATCGCCACCATCGCCTTGATCCGCTCGTGCTCGGTCGGGGTCCTGCCGGTGGTGGGGTCGGTGGTCACGTCGCCCACGCTGAAGATTCCGAACTGCACTTTAGTCACCATCCATGACTGTTGAATCTTTGACAGGTACCGTAGCGTCCCGGCCTCCGCCGTTATTCCATCATCCCGGTCAGGCGCCCGCGCGGGCGCGGAAGGCCGCCGCCTTGGCGCGGTTGCCGCAGCCGCGCATGTCGCACCAGCGGCGGGTGCGGCGGTGGGAGAGATCGACGTACAGGCGGGTGCAGGGGTCGGCCTCGCACTCGCGGACCAGCTCCGCCTGCGGGCCGCCGAGCAGCTCGATCGCCGCGCGCGCCGTCGTGGACAGCGCGCCGGGCAGGCCGCCGCCGCGCCGCAGGCCGCGCTCTTCGAGCGCGACGCCGGCGGGCGGGCGCCGGGCGGTCTCGTTGAGCAGGTCGCGGTCGGCCCGGCCGTACGGGGCGCCCTCGCGGGCGGACGTGGCCAGCCGGTAGATCGCCTCGCGCAGCGCCGTCGCCCGTGCCAGGTCGTCGTCGCCGGTCGCGGGCGGCTCGTCGAGGAGCCCGGCGGCGACCGTCCAGCGGGCCAGGTCGGCGGGGGAGGCCAGCAGGTCGATGCGCGCGCCCCGGCGGTGGCCGATGGTGCCGGCGAGGTCGAGGCCGAGGTTGCCGCTGACGAAGGTGAAGTCCACGGCTCCCATAGTAACCGCGTTGACAAGTTACTTCCGGCGCTGCCAGGGTTGCTAACCACTGAATCCGGTTACTTGGGGGCATCAATGGCGACACTTGTCACCGTCCGCGGCGGGACGCGCCGGTTCGGCGCGCGGCACCGGTGGGTCGTGCTGTCCGTGGGCGTCGGCGCCCAGGCCAGCTTCTCGGCCATGTTCTCCGGCATCCCGCTGACCGCGGTCTCCATGCGCTCGGGCTACCACCTGTCGCTGGGCTCGCTCGGCCTGGTCCTGTCCTGCCTGGGGCTGGGCGTGGCCGCCTCCGACATCGCGTGGGGCATGCTCACCGACCGGTGGGGCGACCGCCGCGTGCTGCTCGCCGGGCTGACCGCCACGGGCGCGCTGCTGGCGGTGATGGCCGCCGCCGTCACGCCGGCCGAGCACGCCGGGGCGGCCCTGCTGGCGGCGTGCCTGCTGGCCGCCGGAGCGCTGGGCGGCAGCGTGAACGGCGCCTCCGGGCGAGCCGTCATGACCTGGTTCGCCGACGGCGAGCGCGGGCTGGCCATGAGCGTCCGCCAGACGGCCATCCCCGTCGGCGGCGCGGTCGGGGTCGCCCTGCTGCCCTGGCTCGCCGAGCGGTACGGGTTCCGCGCCGTCTACGCCGTACCGGCGGTGTTCTGCCTGCTGGCGGCGGCGGCCACCTGGCGCTGGCTGCACGAGCCCGCTCCGGCCGCCGCACCGGCCGCCGCCCCGGAGCCCGGCCCCTCCCCGCTGCGCCGCTGGGACGTGTGGCGGGTGGCGCTGGCCAGCGGGCTGCTCACCGTGCCGCAGTTCGCCGTGCTGTCCTTCACCGCGATCTTCCTGCACGACGTCAAGGGGGCCGGCGCCGGCCTGGCCGCCCTCACCGTGCTCCTCGCCCAGCTCGGCGGCGGCGCGGCGCGCATCTGGACCGGCCGGCGCACCGACCGCCGCGGCGGCCGGCGCACCTGGATCCGCGCCATCGGGACGCTGTCCGGGGTCGTGATGGCCGCCGCCGCGGTGCTCACCTCGGCGCCCACCCCGCTCACCGTCGCCGCCCTGGCGATCGGCGGCCTGCTGGCCAACTCCTGGCACGGCATCGCCTACACCGAGATCGCCGCCATGGCGGGCGCGGCCAGGGCGGGCACCGCGCTCGGCCTGGAGGGCACCGCCTGCTTCGCCTCGGGCTTCCTGACCCCGCTGCTCGTCCCGGTGGTGCTCGGCCTCGCCTCGTGGGAGGCGGTGTGGGGGCTGGCCGCGCTCGCCTCGCTGCTGGCCGTGCCGCTGATGCCGGGGGCCGGGCGGCCGGTGCCGCGGGCCGCCGTCACAGGGCGTTGATCGCCGCCGGGCCGAGGATCCGCTCGGGCGCGCCGCGCTCGGCCACGGTGATCATCGCCTGGCCGATGCGCTCGGTCGTCGTCACCTGCGCCGGGAACAGCCGCCGCAGCAGCGGGTAGAGCGGCGCGGCCACCACGTAGGCCAGCCGGTACCAGCGGGTGCGCGAAGTCACGCCGTGCATCGGCTGGATGTAGCCGGGGCGGAACATGTAGGCGTGGAACGGCAGCGCGAGCAGCGCGTTCTCCGTCGCGCCCTTCACTCTGGCCCACATCGCGCGGCCGTGCTCGTCGGTGCCGGCGCCGGAGACGTAGACGAAGGTCGAGGACGGGCTGAGCCGGGCCAGCGTGGTGCCGGCCGCCAGCGTGCAGTCGTAGGTGACGTGCCGGTACTCCCGCTCGCTCATGCCCGCCGAGGACACGCCGAGGCAGAAGAAGCACGCGTCGTAGCCGGACAGCTCGCCCTCGACGGCCGACAGGTCCGACAGGTCGGCGTGGATCAGCTCGCGCAGCTTGGGATGGACCGTCCCCGTGGGCGACCGGCCGACCGTGAGCACGGCGGTCACGCGCTCGTCGAGCAGGCACTCCCTGAGCACGCCGCGCCCGACCATGCCGGTCGCCCCGAAGATGATCACTCTCATGGTTCAGCCAGATCCCACCCGCCGCGCCGCCGCAGCACCCCCAGATAGTACGCCGCCGACACCACCGCGATCCCGGCGGTGACGTACAGGCTCGGCCGGCCGATCGCCGGGTCCAGCGCGTTGAGGTAGATCACGTACGCCAGCGCGGCCAGCGCCAGCACCGGCGCGAGCGGGAACCACGGCATCCGGTACGCCGCGTGGCCGGTCGTGCCGTTGCGCCGCCCGGCGATCGCGCCCAGGCACAGCGCCGCGTACACGGCCACGATCGAGGTGCCGGTCACCACCAGCAGGAAGCGCTCGTCGATGAAGCAGCAGGCCGCGCTGACCACGCCGGTCAGCACCGTGGCCACCCACGGCGAGCCGTACCGGGCGTGGATCGACGACAGCAGGCGGCTCACCGGCGCGGGCCAGGCGCGGTCCCGTCCGGTGCTGAACAACATGCGCGAGGTGATGAGGATGATGGCCAGCACGGCGTTGAGGATGGCCAGCGCGACGGCCAGGGAGATCACCGTGTTGGCCACGGACCCGGCGCGGGCGGTGACGAAGTACTGCATCATGTTCTCCGCGCCGAACAGGCCCTCCAGCGACGGCGCGCCCACCAGCACCGCCGTCACCGGCACCAGCTCGGCCGCCACGGTGACGCCCAGCGCCCACAGCACGGTCCGCGCGATGCTCCTGGGCGCGTCGTGCACCTCCTCGCCGAAGTAGACCGCCGAGCCGTACCCGTTGTAGGAGAAGATCGCCACCGCGGTCGCCGCGCCGATCAGCCCCAGCGAGGCGGGCACCAGCGCGCCGCCGTCCCCGGCGACCACCGGATGGGTGATCAGCTCGACCGGCGAGCGCTGCGGATCGAACAGGCCGAGCGCCGCCACGACCACCAGCGCGATCATCTCGATGGCCAGGAACACCCCGGTCACCCAGGCGTTCAGCTTGATGTCGAAGACCGCCACGACGGTGGTGAGCAGGCACGTCACGGCCGCCACCAGCGGCCCGTCCAGCCCCGGGAACACCACCGACAGGTACGCGCCCACGCCCAGCGCGATGACGGCGATGATGAGCAGCTGCGTGATGAGGATCAGCCCGAGCACCACGAAGCCGGGCAGCCGGCCGAGCGTCCGGGCGGTGATGGCGTACTCGCCGCCGGTGAGCGGGAACGCCGAGCCCAGCTCGGCGTAGACGAAGGCCATGAACACGCCCACGACGGCGCCGGCCAGGTAGCTGAGGATCGCGCCGCTGCCGGCCTGGGAGATCACGCCGGGGGCGATGATGAAGACCGAGGACGCGGGGGTGATGGCGGACAGGGTGAGGAGGAGGGTGCCGAGGAGCTTGAGTCCCCGGTGCAGGTGTGGATGGGCGGCCGTTGTTGCCACGACGCCTCCTTGGGGGGTTCCTTGAGCGAGTATCAAAGAACTATCCGGGGCGTTCGTCAAGGACGGCTTGCGTTTTTTGAAGCGCCTATGAAGAATCGCGGCCATGGCGCGACCCAGCCGGGCCCGGGAGAAGCGGGCCGAACTCGTCTCCGCCGCCCGCCGGGCGGTGCTCGAACGCGGCATCCTCGACCTGCGGCTGCGCGACGTCGCCGAGGTCGCCGGCATGTCGGCGGGGTCGGTGCTGTACTACTTCCCGAGCATGGCCGGGCTGCTGCAGGAGGTGCAGCGCGAGGCGGTCGACCGGTTCTGCGCGGCCCGCGAGGCCGCCGCCGCCCGCGAGCCCGACCTGCGCCGGCGCCTGGCCATCACCATCGGCAGCGGCCTGCCCGCCGGTCCGGGCGACGAGCTGTGCGTGCTGCTGTACGAGCTGGGGGCGCACGCCCGGCGCGACCCGGCGTACGCGGCCCAGCACATCAGGCTGTACGAGCGGCAGGTGGCCCTGTACGCCGCGATCCTGGAGGCGGGCTCGGCGACCGGCGTCTTCACGCTGACCCGGGACGCCATGACGATCGCCAGGAACCTGGTGGCGCTGGAGGACGGGCTGGGGCTGCACCTGGTGGACGCGGTGCGGCCGTTCGACACGGACACGGCCCGCGACCTCCTCCTGTCCTACGCCACGGACGCCACCCACTGCCCCCTGCCCGCCCCGTAAGCCGTGCCCCTCTCCGCGTCGGACGTGCGTGGGCCTGCCACCTCTCGCCCGCCCTGCCCCTTCCGACCTGCCCTTCCATGTGTGGGCCTGCCACCTCCAACCGGCCTCGGCCGCCACCTCCGCGCTGCCCTCCTCGTGTTGGGAAGGTGGGGACCTGCCGTCTCCACCCACCCACCTGCCTCCTCCGCCGCACCAGGCCACCCCGGGGCGGTCATGCGTCGATCGGGGAGCAATCCCGTTCGCCTCGCCCGTGAGGGGGCGTTTCGACCAGCGGCAGCGAAGCCATGTGGTCATCGCCTCGTGACGTCCCGCTTGGTTCCGGCATCCTCGGGCTGAACCGCGCCTTGCGCAGCAGTCCGGCGACCTCTGGTTCTCGATGTCGGCGAACGTCTAGCGGCCCGCGGGAACATTCGTCCAATCCTCCGGCGCCGGACGGCCGCCACAGTGGCCCCATGACCAGTTCCCACGGCGACACCACCGAGAGCACGATCCTCTCCCTGGACGACGGCGACCTCCACGTCTGCCAGGACGGCCCCCGCGACGCCCCCGCCCTCCTCCTCATCCACGGCTCGGCGTCCTCGGCCCGATCCTGGGACGAGATGGTCCCCCTGCTCACGGGCTCCCATCGCGTCATCCGGATCGACCTGCTCGGCCACGGCCGCTCCGCCAAACCGGACGACCGCGGCTACACCACCCCCGACCAGGCGCGCCGGGTGGGCGAGGCGCTGGACCTGCTCGGCGTGCGGGAGGCCGTGGTCGCGGGCCACTCCAGCGGCGGCGCGGTCGCCACCGCCCTGGCCGAGCAGCGTCCCGGCCTGGTGACGGCGCTCGTCCTCATCAACACCGGCCCCGGCCTGGACGCCTTCATCGCCCCGGCGTCGGCCGCCTTCGCCCCCACGCAGTGGCCGCCGACCGACGAGCAGATCCGCCTGTTCGCGAGCCCGGGCTTCAGCCGTCCCGGCTACCGGCCCCCGGACGAGCTGCTGGACGAGGTCCGGTGCATGACCCTCCACACGCTCGCCGCGACCATGCAGGGCACCCGGGACTACCTGAGCGAGCGGCCGCTCCCTGACCGGCTGGCGCCCCTGGGCAAGCCGCTGCTGGTGATCTTCGGCGCGGACGACCGGCGGTGGCGGTCGTCGTCCGCGTCCGGTTACCGCGTCGTGCCGGGGGCCGAGATCGCGCTCCTGCCCGGCCTCGGCCACACCCCCATCCTGGAGGACCCCCACCAGACCGCCCGCACCCTCCTCCCCTTCACCACAACCCACCCCAACCAGCCACACTGACCCAACCGGACGCATGAAGCCACCCGGACGGGGGGCCGGTGAGCGGGGAAGCGGCCCGGCCAGGGTGCGGCCCGGCCAGGGTGCGGCCCGGCCAGGGTGCGGCCCGGCCAGGGTGCGGCCCGGCCATGATGCGGCCCGGCCATGATGCGGCCCGGCCATGATGCGGCCCGTTCAGGGAGCCGCCGGTGCGGGAGCCGCCCGGATAGGAGGCCGCCGGTCGGGAGGTGGCCCGGCCGGGGAGCCGCCCGGTCGGGATGCGGGTCGGTCGGAAGCGGCCGAGGGGCCCGCCTGGCACGGGTGTCTGGGGGTTACTGGGCTGTGCGCCAGCACTGCTCCTCCACCAGTTCCTGGCTGCGCCAGCCGTCGGAAGTGCGCAGCATGCGGTGGTGGTACCAGCCGCCGCCGTGCAGGAACCCCTTGGTGTCGGCCGCGGCCATGTCGCGGGTGGGGGCGAGGGTGTCGGTGAACGGGGCGCTGATCCGCGCCTCGTCCCCGGTGAGGACGATCCGCGCGGCCCCGATCAGGTGCAGGCGTCCGGGCCAGTGCGTCAGCACCTCGGCCAGCCAGCTCTTGACCTCCGCCGGCCCGCCCCTGATCCCGCCCGCGGACCGGTAGTCGATGACCGCCTCCGGGCTGAACACCTCGTCGAGCAGGTCCCACTCGCCGGAGTCGACGGCCCGCGAGTATCGGGCCAGCAGGTCGGTGATCTCCAGCCGGTCGGCGATCTCCTGAACGTCCATGCCCCTGATCGAACCAAACGCTTGCTACAGACGCCAGGCCCGGAAGGGCCGCGAAAAAGCATCAGCCAGGTCGGCGACCCCGCCGACCTGGCTGATGAGAGATGGTGGACGATACTGGGATTGAACCAGTGACCTCTTCCGTGTCAGGGAAGCGCTCTCCCGCTGAGCTAATCGTCCTTCGTAGAGGTGGCGACGGGATTTGAACCCGTGTGGACGGCTTTGCAGGCCGCTGCCTCGCCTCTCGGCCACGCCACCGAGCCGGAAGCTCCGAGCGGAAGACGGGATTCGAACCCGCGACCCTCACCTTGGCAAGGTGATGCTCTACCACTGAGCCACTTCCGCGTGCGCCCCGCTCGTGCCGGGCGACGAGAGAACTCTAGCGAATCCTCGCCGAGTCCCCAAACCGGACCGCTTCCGCGCAGGTCGTCCCGGGTGCGGCCCGGCCGCGTCCACCGCCCCGGAGCGGAACCCGGAGCGGAACCCCGGGCCAGGGGCGGGACCGCGGCGGGCGCCCCGGTCAGCGGCCCAGTTGCATGCCCGCCGGATGCGGCCCCTCCGTCTCCAGCCGGTACTCCCGGCCCGACACCGCCCGGTTGTCGTCGATGACCCGCTCCGACGGCGGCTTCTCCCCGCCCATGACCGCCTCCTGCATGCGCGTGAAGCGCTCGTGGGCCTCCTGGACGTACCCGGTGCCCAGCGTGGTGCAGTCGATCTGGGTGGCCAGCAGCTCCCGCAGGTACGCCTTGTTCGGCTCGAACGTCACCGGCGGCGGCAGCTCGGGAGCCAGCACCTGGTCGGGATCGCGCCCGTCGAACCGCTTGAACAGCTCGCAGGCCAGCCGCAGGTGCTCGATCTCCATGTTCAGGTGCAGCTCCCAGACGGCCTTCACCCTGGGGTCGGACTCGGTCTCCATGAACGAGTGGTAGAGGTAGCACTCGTTGTACTCGTGGTTGAGCAGCATCTCCCACCAGCTCTCGCCCGGGTCGACCAGCGACTCGTAGTGGGTGACGTGCTCCTCCTCCACCATGGCGATCTCCTGGTAGAGCTGCCGGGCGATCGGCTCCATGGCCAGCGGCCCGACGTTCATGTAGAAGTTCATGGTCTGCTGCTCGGCCGCCATGACGGTCAGGGCGTGCAGTTTCGACAGCGGCTCGGTGCGGTGCCGGTCGTACGGCTCGCGCACGTTGTCGACCGGGTCGCGGTGGTGCAGGTACGTCGGCCGCCCCGGCATGACCTCGGTGACCCCGTCCACGATCTTCTCGGCCTTGCGGTGCTCGATCATCTCGTAGAGGTTGGCGTACCGGTAGAGGTGGTCGAAGTCCTCCAGCACCCCGAACTGGTACGCCTGCGTCAGGTACGGGTCCGGCTCCATGCGCGCCACCCACGCCGTCAGGTCCACCGCGACCTGCTCGTAGGCGATGGTGGTCTCCAGCACGGACGCGACGCCGGGCAGCAGCCAGTTGACCGCCTTCTGCTGCTGCGCCTCGATGTGGCGCACCCGGGCGAGCTGCCGCTTCAGCTCCAGGTCGGTGCAGTGGCGGGCGAGCTGGTGGCTGAACAGGACCGCCTCGGTCTCGATGCCGTTCATCGTGATGATCCGGCAACGGGTGTACGGGTCGGCGTGGTCGGGATCGATGGGCGATGTGTTGAGCTCCCGCCAGTCGCGCAGCTGCTCGTCCAGCGGGATGCCCCGCTCCTGAAGTGGGTCGAAGGCCATGTCGCTGCGCCTACCCGCGGCCTGGTGGGGCAACCTCCGCGTTGCGTCGCCGAACGATCCGCGTTCGGTAAGGAGGCGCGTGCCCGTCCGGTGCCCGGGTAGGCCGCTGGACGTGGCTGAACACGATGTCATCGACGTGCTGATGGCCCAGCACGGCCAGATCAGGGACCTGTTCGACGAGGTGGAGCAGGCGCCGCCGGAGCGGGTGGAGGAGGCGTTCGAGCGGCTGATCCGCCTGCTGGCCGTGCACGAGACCGCCGAGGAGGAGATCGTCCACCCCTACGCGCGCAGGAAGGTGGACGGCGGCCCCGGCGTGGTGGCCGACCGGCTGGCCGAGGAGAACCGGGCCAAGCGGCTGCTCGTCGAGATCGACCGGGCGGGCGTGGACGACCCGGCGTTCTGGGAGAAGCTGGCCGAGCTGCGCACGGCGGTCACCATGCACGCCCGCAGCGAGGAGCGCTACGAGTTCGCCCAGCTCCGCCACAGCACCTCCGTCGTGGAACGCCGGGCCATGGCGGCGGCGGTGCGGGCGGCCGAGGCGGTCGGGCCGCTGCGGCCGCGTCCCGGGGTGGAGTCGGCGACGAAGAACGTGCTGATCGGCACGCCCCTCGCGCTGATGGACCGGGCCCGCGAGATCATCAGGAAGGCCCTGGGGAGCGGCTGACACTTCGTCCCCGGGCGAAATGTCCGTGCGTTAGCGTCGTGGGCATGGAGCACATCGCCCGCGACGCCGACATCGCGCCCGTCGCCGCGCTCATCGCCGACCCCACCAGGGCCGCCATGCTGACGGCGCTGCTCGGCGGCCGGGCCCTGGCCGCCGGCGAGCTGGCCAGGGTCGCCGGGGTGAGCGCCGCGACCGCCAGCGCCCATCTGGCCCGGCTGCTCGACGGAAGCCTGGTCGACGTCGTCCGGCAGGGCCGCCACCGCTACTACCGGCTGGCCGGGCACGAGATCGCCGAGGTGCTGGAGACCCTGGCCCGGGTGAGCGCCCGCCCGCCGGTGCGCTCCCTGCGGCAGTCCCGGCAGGCGCGCCTGCTGGAGGAGGCCCGCACCTGCTACGACCATCTGGCCGGACGCGCCGGCGTCGCCCTGCTCGACCGGCTCAGGGACGGCGGCTTCTACGACGGCCAGGACCTCACCCGCGACGGCGAACGGCTGCTGACGAGCATGGGCGTGGACGTCGAGGGCGCCCGCAGGACCAGGCGGCGCTTCGCCCCGGAATGCCTCGACTGGACCGAACGCCGGTCGCACCTCGGCGGAGCTCTGGGCGCCGCGATCACCGACGTCCTGCTGGAACGCGGCTGGTACCGGCGCGGCTCGGTGCCGCGCGCGGTGGTCCTCACCGACGAGGGCAGGGAGGGGCTGGCGGCGATCTTCCCGAGTAAGGAGCTAACATCGGGTACGCCGGTTACCTAAGCGAGAGAGACGATCATGCGCGACAACGGAGTCGTGAACGTCGGCCCCGAGCCTTTGAGCTTCGACGACGTCATCAAGGTGGCCCGCCACGGCGCCGCCGTGCAGCTCACCGACGACGCGGTGGCCGCCATGGCGGCCGCCCGCCAGCGGGTGGACGAACTTGCCGAGAGCCCCGTGCCCGCCTACGGCGTCTCCACCGGGTTCGGCGCCCTGGCCACCCGGCACATCGACCCCGCGCTGCGCGCCCAGCTCCAGCGCTCGCTGGTGCGCTCGCACGCGGCGGGCAGCGGCCCCGAGGTGGAGACCGAAGTGGTGCGCGCGCTCATGCTGCTGCGCCTGCACACCCTGGCCACCGGCCACACCGGCATCAGGCCGGGCACCGCCAAGACCCTGGCCGCGCTGCTCACCGCCGGCATCACGCCGGTCGTGCACGAGTACGGCAGCCTCGGCTGCTCCGGCGACCTCGCGCCGCTGGCCCACGTGGCGCTGACGCTGATGGGCGAGGGCGTCGTGCGCGACGCGGCCGGGGAGCTCCAGCCGGCCGGGGAGGCGCTCAAGCAGGCCGGCATCGAGCCGGTCGAGCTGGCCGCCAAGGAGGGCCTGGCCCTGATCAACGGCACCGACGGCATGCTCGGCATGCTCATCCTGGCCATCGCCGACCTCACCAAGTTGGTCAGGACCGCCGACATCAGCGCGGCGATGAGCGTCGAGGCGCTGCTCGGCACCGACCGCGTCTTCATGCCCGAGCTCCAGGCCCTGCGCCCGCACCCCGGCCTGGCCAGGTCCGCCGCCAACATGACCAAGGTCCTGGCCGGCTCCGGCGTCATGGCCAGCCACCGCGACCCGCAGGCGTGCACCCGCGTCCAGGACGCGTACTCGCTGCGCTGCGCCCCGCAGGTCGCCGGCGCCGCCCGTGACACGATCGCGCACGCCGCCACCGTGGCCGGCTGGGAGCTGGCCAGCGCCGTGGACAACCCGGCCGTGCTCGACGACGGCCGGGTGGAGTCCAACGGCAACTTCCACGGCGCGCCCGTGGGCTACGTGCTCGACTTCCTCGCCGTCGTGGCCGCCGACCTGGCCTCGATGTCCGAACGCCGCACCGACCGCTTCCTCGACGTGGCCCGCAACCACGGCCTGCCCGCCTTCCTGGCCGACGACCCCGGCGTCGACTCCGGCCACATGATCGCCCAGTACACGCAGGCCGCGATCGTCTCGGAGCTGAAGCGGCTGGCCGTGCCCGCCAGCGTCGACTCCATCCCCAGCTCGGCCATGCAGGAGGACCACGTCTCCATGGGCTGGTCGGCGGCGCGCAAGCTGCGCAGGTCGATCGACGGGCTGACGCGGGTGCTGGCCGTCGAGGTGCTCACCGCGGCCCGCGCGCTCGACCTGCGCGCCCCCCTGGAGCCCGCGCCGGCGACCGCGGCCGTGGTCAGGGCGCTGCGCGAGAACGTGCCCGCGCCGGGTCCCGACCGCTTCCTCGCGCCGGAGATCGAGTCCGCCGTGCGGCTGGTGACCGAGGGCGGCGTCGTGGCCGCGGCGGAGTCGGTCACCGGGCCGCTCGACTAGCCCGTCCCGCTCAGCGGGGGAGGGCGACGATCAGGTCCATCTCCATCACCAGCCCCGGCCGGAACAGCTTCGACACCTCGACGGTCGTGCTGGCCGGGGGAGTGCCGGTGACGTACCGGTTGCGCACGTCCCTGAGCTGGACGATGTCGTCCATGTCCGTCAGGTACGTGCGGATGAAGGCGACGTCCCGCCAGGTCGCGCCCTGGTCGGCCAGGATGCGCGTGGTGACCGCGAAGATGTGCTCGGCCTGGTCCTTCAGCGAGCCGGGGGCGACCACCCGCCCCTGCTCGTCGAAGGCGGCCTGGCCGGAGACGTAGAGCATGTCGCCGACCCGCACGGCGTGCGAGTACGCGCCGTTCGTGGCCGGGATCGTCGACAGGTTCAGCGGCACCGCCCGCGCGGCGGGGGCAGCGGGCGCGGTGTCGATGCCGGTGCCGGTGCCGGTGCCGGTGTAGGGGCCGCCGCCGACGTGCCCGGCCACCGCCGTCAGATCGCGCTCGCCCAGCCCGGCCGCCCGCGCCTCCTGCAGGCGCCGCCGGGCGGCCGTGGCCATCGACGCGCCCTCCCACGCCGCCAGCTCCAGGTCCTTGGCGGCCAGGCCGAGCGAGTAGCGGGTCTCGGCGGCGGGCGTGCGCAGCCGTTCGGCGACCTGGCCGAGCGGCGTGCCGGCCAGCACGTCGAGCAGCGCGTCCCGGTCCACGCCGTGCGCCGCCCCGTACGCCAGCGTCTCGGCGACCAGCACCTGCGCGGGCACGATCGCGCTCATGACGGCGACCTTCATCGCCGCGCCGGACCCCAGCGGCCCGGTCTCGCGCACGCCGCCGAAGACCGACAACACCTCGCGGCAGCCCGACACGTCACCACCGGCCAGCACCACCAGCGAGCCGTCGGCCGCCGGGCCCACGCTGCCCAGCACCGGCGCGTCCACCAGCGCCACCGACGCGGGCAGCAGCGCGCGCAGCTCGAGCACCGCCTCCGGGCCGATCGTGGACATCTCCACCACCGTCGCGCCGGGCCGCAGACCGGGCAGCGCGGCCGTCAGCACCTCGCGCACCGCCGCCGGATCGCTGAGCATGCTGATCACCAGCTCGGCGCCGTCCACCGCCTCAGCGACCGTCACACCGGCCCCACGCCGCCACGTCGTCACCTTGTGCCCGGCCTCCACGAGTCGCCGAGCCATGGGGACGCCCATGCGTCCCTGTCCGAGAAATGCAATCACGGGAACAGTCAACAGGGATGCGAGGTATTCCACCACCGACTAGATTGCATGGCAGCCATGCATGAGACGAATGCCTTCGACCTCCAAGCCCTCCGCCTCTTCGACGAGGTGGCCAGGAGCGGTTCCTTCACCGCCGCCGCCGAGCTGCTCGGCTACACCCAGTCCGCGGTCTCCCGGCGCATCGCCGCGCTGGAACGGTCCGGCGGCGGCCCCCTGTTCGAACGCCTGCCGCGCGGCGTGCGCCTGACCCCCGCCGGCACGGCCCTGCACCGGCACGCCGTCGCCGTGCTCGACCGGCTGGCCCGCGCCGGCGAGGAACTGGCCGCCATCCACGCCGGGCGCGGCGGCACGCTGCGCGTGGGCGCGTTCGCCACCGCCAACGTCGACCTCATGCCGTCCACGCTGAAGCGCTTCCTGGCCGCCCATCCCGGCGTCGAGCTGCGGATGACCGAGGCGCTGACCTCGCGGCTCATGGAACGCCTGCACGCCGGGGCGCTCGACGTGGCGGTGATCAGCGACTACCCGGCCGGGCTGCCCGCCGAGGACGCCCGGCTCGTCCGGCTCTGCCAGGACCGGCTGCTCGTCGCGCTGCCCGCCGGACACCCGCTGGCCGCCGAGCCCGACGTGGACCTGCGCGATCTGGCCGAGGAGAGCTGGATCGAGGCCGCGCCGCGCGGGCAGCCGACGCCGCTGGTGGCCGCGTGCGCCGCCGCCGGGTTCACGCCGCGCGGCGGGCTGCGGGTGGCCGAATGGTCGGGCAAGTTCGGGTTCGTCGCCGCCGGGTTCGGCGTGACGCTGGTGCCGGAGCTGGCCGCGCGGGCGGTGCCGCCGAACCTGGTGCTCAAGCCGCTGCGCGAGACCACCCCCGTCCGCACGGTGTACGCGGCCCTTCCCGAGGTTCCCCTGCCCTCGGCGCTGGAACTGGTCGAAATGCTGGGACAATGGGAGATGTGTACGACGGTTTCGCCCACTTAAACGGTCAGCTCGCCACCGGACTCCGCGACGTGACGACCGACCTCGCCGCCCTCGACGGCGAGGGCTGGTGGGCCGTTGTCGTCGACTACGAGGGCAAGGCGACCTGCGCCCGCTTCGACCGCGTGCGCCCGTCCGCGCTGCCCTCGCCCAGGAGCCCTTGGCACGGTCCACGACCGGGCCAGTGGCATACCTCGCTCGACCGGGCCGCCTACGAGCGCGGCGTGCGCGCGATCCGCGACCGCATCGAGCGGGGCGAGGTCTACCAGGCCAACCTCTGCCGCGTCCTGTCCGCTCCCGTCCCGCCCGGCGCCGACCCGCTGGCGCTGGCCGCGCGGCTGGCCGAGGGCAACCCGGCCCCGTACGCCGCCGTCGTCGACGTGCCCGGCCTGAGCGTGGTGTCGGCCTCGCCGGAGCTCTACCTGTCGCGCGAGGGCGACGTCGTGGAGTCCGGCCCCATCAAGGGCACCGGCGTCACCGCCGCCGACCTGCTGGAGAAGGACTACGCCGAGAACGTCATGATCGTCGACCTGGTCCGCAACGACCTGGGCCGGGTCGCGGCGGTCGGCTCGGTCGAGGTGCCCTCCCTGTGCGCGGTCGAGGAGCATCCGGGTCTCGTCCACCTCGTCTCCACCGTGCGGGCCAGGCTCGCGCCCGGAGCGGGCTGGCCGGAGCTGTTCGCCGCCACTTTCCCGCCCGGGTCTGTCACGGGCGCGCCCAAGTCGTCCGCTCTGCGCATCATCAATGAGCTCGAACCGGTCCCCCGGGGGCCCTACTGTGGTGCCGTGGGCTGGGTCGACGCCGACCGGGGCAGGGCGGCGCTGGCCGTGGGCATCAGAACATTCTGGATCTCAGCAGGCGAGATCCGCTTCGGCACCGGCGCGGGCATCACGTGGGGCAGCGACCCCGCGCGTGAATGGTCCGAGACCGAGCTGAAGGCGTCCAGGCTCATCTCACTGGCATCCTCAGGAGGAAACGCATGAACATCCCTGTCTGGGTCAACGGGGAACTGATCGACCCCGCGCAGGCCACCGTCTCCGTGTTCGACCACGGGCTCATGGTCGGCGACGGCGTCTTCGAGACGATCAAGATCGTCGACGGTGAGTCGTTCGCGCTCACCCGGCACCTCGACCGGCTCACCCTCTCGGCCCAGCGCATGGACCTGCCCGAGCCCGACGTCGAGGCCATCGCCGAAGGCGTCGGCAAGCTGCTGGCGGCCGCCCCCGCCTGGTCGCTCGGCCGCATCCGCATCACCTACACCAGCGGTCCGGGCCCGCTCGGCTCCGACCGGGGCAACCAGGGCACCACCTCGATCGTCATCATCGACGAGCAGAAGCCGTTCCCCGAGACCGCCAACGTGGCCGTCGTCCCCTGGCCGCGCAACGAGCGCGGCGCGCTGTCCGGCGTCAAGAGCACCTCCTACGGCGACAACGCCAAGGCCCTGCTGCACGCCAAGAACCAGGGCGCCGGAGAGGCGATCTTCGGCAACCTCGCGGGCGACCTGTGCGAGGGCACCGGCTCCAACATCTTCATCGTGCGCGACGGCCGCCTGATCACCCCCACGCTCGCCTCCGGCTGCCTGGCCGGCGTCACCCGCGCGCTGGTGCTCGAATGGTGCGGCGGCGAGGAGACCGACGTCCCGCTGCAGGCCCTGTACGAGGCCGAGGAGGCGTTCCTCACCTCCACCACCCGCGACATCCAGCCGATCAGGCTGGTCGACCGGACCGAGCTGCCCGCCGCGCCCGGCCCGATCACCGCCAAGGCCATGCGGATCTTCGCCGAGCGCGCCGCCGCCGACCTCAACCCCTGACCCGCCCTCGACAGGGCCCCGCCTCCGGGGCCCTGTCCCTTCATCCGTCAGTACGACTTCTGCGTCTGTACGTTGAAGTCGGCCATCTTCACCTGCTTGGCCGGATCCGTGATCGGGTCGTCGATGCGCAGCACGTCCAGGCCCTCGCGCATGTCGCTGGAGTAGATGTAGCCGTTGTAGTAGTAGGCCGACCATGAGCCGGCGATGCCGCCCTCCGGGTACCGGCGCCGCTCGAAGAAGCCGATCTCCTTCGGCGCGGCCGAGTCGGTGAAGTCCCAGATCGACACCCCGCCCTGGTACCACGACTGCACCATGACGTCCCGGCCCTTCACCGGGACCAGCGAGCCGTTGTGGGCCACGCAGTTCTCGTCCTTCTCCTGGTTCCGCGGGATCTTGAAGTAGCCGCGGCGCTCCAGCTTGCCGTTCACCAGGTCGTACACGGCGTCGGCGCCCTTGGTGCGCGGCGTGCCGGGGTCGCAGGTGGCCTGGCTGCCGCCGCCCAGCTCGTCGCCGAAGACGACCTTCGTCGCGTCGTTGTTGAACGTCGCCGAGTGCCAGATCTGGAAGTTCTCGGTGTCGCGGATCTGCTGGATCACCCGCGGCTTGACCGGGTCGGAGATGTCGAGCAGCACGCCGTCGCCGAAGCAGGCCGCCGCGGCGAGCTTCTTCTCCGGGTAGGCGGTGATGTCGTGGCAGCCCGCGAACATCTCGGTGTTCTGCTGCTGGGAGAAGATGTTCGGCTGCGCCACGACCTTGGCGGACCTGGGGTCGTCGAGCGGGATCTCCACGATCTGGATGTTCTGGTGCGGCGCCGGGCACGTCTGCGAGTCCGGCTCGGGGCCGGGGGAGGAGACGTAGACGTAGAGCTTGTCGTCCGCGGGCACCATGGTGTGCGTGTGGGAGCCGCAGTCCGTGCGCACCGCGCCGACGTAGCGGGGGCTCTTCTTGTCGCTGACGTCGAACAGGCGTAGGCCCTCCCAGGCGCGGGAGGTCTCGCCGGAGTCGCAGCCCTCGCCGTCGCGCGGCTCGTCGATCGACAGGATCAGCAGGTCGCCGTGCACGCTGACGTCGTTCTGCTGCGCCGGGCAGGACACCTGGCTCACCGTCTTCGGCTTGGCCGGGTCGCTGATGTCGTAGATCGTGAAACCGGCGAAGTTCCCGACGAACGCGTAATCGCCCTGGAAGGCCAGGTCGGTGTTGAAGTCGTCGTCCCCGGCGAACGGGCCGGAGCGCGGGACGTTCGCCACGTGCTTGACGTTGGCGCTGGTCAGCACCTCGCCCGTGCCTGACGCCGTGCCGGACGCCGTGCCGCTCTCCTGCGCGGAGGCCGGCCCCGGATCACCGGCCGACGGCGGCTCCGCCGCGCACGCCGAGGCCAGCAACAACGCCGCGCACAACACCGCTCCGCGCAACTTGGCGAAGATCAACACGCGTCCCCTTTAACTCTCGTGGCTCACTATGGAAGTTATGCCAGCACGTTGGTGGCCGCGTACGATCTCCATCACAGTTGTGATGACATTTGCGCTTTCGGCCTGTTCTCAGCCGTCCGTCCCGGACATCCCGGTCGTCGGGACGGACGCCCCCGTCCTGGTGCCCGCCAGCCCCGGAGCCCCCGCCCGGACGGCGACCCCCGGGGAACGCGTCGGCCCGAGCCCGGCCCCCACCCTCGCCGCCGACGTGCGCTTCGCCGAGGCGATGATCCCGCACCACCGGCAGGCGCTGGAGATGACCTCCCTGGTCGAGGCCCGTACGACCACCCCGGTCATCCGCGCGCTCGCCCGCTCGATCACCGCCGCCCAGACCCCCGAGATCAGGTCCATGACCGTCTGGCTCGCCGAACTCGGCCGCCAGGCCCCCGACGGCCACGACCACGGCGCGGCGGCCGGCTACGGCATGGCCACCGAACAGCAGCTGAACGCCCTGCGCGGGGCCAAGGGAGCCGCGTTCGACCGGCTCTTCCTGACCCTGATGACCAGGCACCACCAGGGCGCGGTGAAGATGGCGGGGGAGGAGCTGGCCGGCGGCCGCGACTACCGCATGCGCCTGCTGGCCAGGGACGTCTACTCCGGCCAGAGCATCGAGATCGAACGCATGCGCCAGGCCGCGACCACGCTCCCGTCCCTCCCGTCCTGACGCCGCACATGCCTAGGCCCCGGCGTCGGGGTGGACGCCGGGGCCTCGGGTGCGCTGGTTCAGGACGGCCAGAGCATGTTGGTGAGCTCGGCGTCCAGGTCCATGAAGTCGGTCTCGCGCCCCGCCGGCACCTTCTCGTACGTCCGGTGGAGGAACTCCGTGAGGGGGGCCAGCGGCACTTCGAAGAGCGCCTGCCCGAACGGCGAGGTGAGGCTGATGTGCAGGGTGCGCTCGCCATCGGCGCGTGCGGGCCACACCTGCACGTCGCCGTCGCCGACCCGCCGCACGATGCCTACGGTCAGCAGTTCACGAGCAAAGATCCACTCGACCGGCTCGTCGTTCCCTACGTGGAAGGCCATGCGGATGGCATACGGATCGTCGGCTGTGTAGCTCAGTCCGGCGAGCAGGGGGACGGTAGTACGGTCGGGGACCACTAGCCGAAGGCCAAGCTCGGCGGAGACGGTGGTGCTGTTCATCGTCAGCCAAACCTTTTCGTCGTAGGTCCCCTCTTCGGGGCTTTCACTGCTCTGACGGACTTCGTCCTGAGCTATGACGCGGAACGAAGAAACCTGTAGGAAAGATTCCGCCTCAAGGGCCTTCTGTAACGCACATCACAGCTGGACATTTAGGCATCTACCTGGCTAAACGGCATCAATCGGGTCGTATTTGCGAGGGTTTTGCTGTTGTAGAGCCTGCCCCGACGGGCTCGACCAAGAACGTTTCTACCGAAAAGATCGCGATCGGTGTCTTCCGGGACACGACGATGGTATGACACCGACCCACCACGCCGACGGGCAACCGCCGCCTTTCGCTCGAATCCCTCGCGCCCGGAGCTCCCGAAGATCGCCCCGCGACCGCTCCGTTTCGCCACCACCCCGAGAGTGCGGTATGGTTTTCCCCGTCAGCACCGCAAGGCGCCGACAGGGCGGGCGATTAGCTCAGCGGGAGAGCGCTTCGTTCACACCGAAGAGGTCACTGGTTCGATCCCAGTATCGCCCACTCGCAAGACGCAGGTGAAGGGGTTTCGGAGATCATCCGAAGCCCCTTCTCTCATTTCCGGGGGCGATGGGGGCCAATCCGGGAGCCGTCCCATTTGGATCTCCACGCGTCGGCTGCTCGCCGTAGGCTCAGTGGACGGTGCCGGGTGATCAGTCGCGCCGGGATCCGGCGGGGCCGGGGGCGGGTGCGCGTCATCCCTGAAGACGATCTCCGTTGAGCGCTACCCTCCTGGGTTGAGCCGGAAGTCCTCCGTACGTCAGAGGCGATCGTCGTGTGCGGTTGGCACCGTGAAAAGGGTGAAACGTGCACTCATCATCACCGCCCTGGCTCTCACGCTGGCCGGCTGCGGCTCCGCCCCGCCGCAGCGTCTGACGGTGCCGAAGCCGACGGGCCCGCATCCCGTGGGTACGGTCTCGGTCCACCTGGTGGATCAGTCCCGCGCGGATCCCTGGAACGGCTCCGGCCGGAAGCGGGAGCTCATGGTCAGCCTGTGGTACCCGGCCCGGGACGTGGGGGCCCACCCGGTCGCCCCCTGGATGCCGAGGGCGGCGGCGGACCGGTACCTGAAGATGAACGGCCTGGAGCCGGGCTCGGTGCTGCTGGACAGGACCGACGGCCACGAGGGCGCGCCCGCCGACACGAGCCTGGGCGAACTGCCGGTCGTCCTGTACTCGCCGGGCGCCAACGCCTCCCGCGCCTACGGGACCGGCGTCGCCGAGGAGCTGGCCAGCCGGGGGTACGCGGTGGTCACCGTCGATCATCCCTATGACGCGGCGGTGGTGGAGTTCCCCGGCGGCCGGGTGGTGACCGGGCCCGAGGTGACCGACTTCGCCAAGGCGGTCGAGGTCCGGGTGGCCGACGTGCGGTTCGTCCTGGACAGCCTGCCCGCCCTGGAGGAGAAGCTGCCCGGACGGAACGGCAGGCCGCTCTTCGACCTCGCGCGGATCGGGATGTTCGGGCATTCGCTCGGCGGCGCGGCCACCTCCTCGGCCATGTACGCCGACCCGCGGATCAAGGCCGGGCTCGGCCTGGACGGCGCCGTCTTCGGCAAGGTGGCGAAGTCCGGCCTCGACCGGCCGTACATGGTCGTCGACACCGACGGGAAGGGCGGCATGGCCACCAATCCGACACTGCGTGCCTTCTGGGACGGGTTGCGGGGCTGGCGGCTCAACGTGACGCTCAAGGGGGCGGCGCACAACTCCTTCGGCGACGACGTCCTGCTCATCCCCATGTCGGCCGGGCCGCTGGGGCTGGGGAAGGAGCAGCTGGCGGAGGTCGTCGGGACGATCCCGGCCGAGCGGGCGCTGGCCTTCCAGCGCGCCTACCCGACGGCCTTCTTCGAGCAGACGCTGCGCGGCCGTCCGCAGGCGTTGCTGCGGGGCCCGTCAGCAGCCTTCCCAGAGGTCTCCTACCGCCGCTGACGGCGCCCGCCCGCCGGCGGTGACCACGCCGCCCTCGTAGGCGGCGATGACGAGCTGGGCCCGGTCGTGCGCGGCGAGCTTGGCCAGCAGGCTGCGGACATGGGTCTTGACCGTCGCCTGCCCGATGCCGAGCCGCTCGGCGATCTGCGGGTTGGTCAGCCCCCGGGCCACCAGCACGAGCACCTCCCGCTCCCGGCCGGACACCTGCGCCAGCCCCGCCGTCAGCCCCGCCGTCAGCCGGGCGGGGGTCGCGGCGGGCTCGCGCCGGGCGAACTCCGCGATCAGCCGCGTGGTGACCGACGGGGCCAGCAGCGCCTGCCCTTCCCCAACGATGCGCAGCGCCTCCAGCAGGCCGGCGGGGCCGGTGTCCTTGAGCAGGAATCCGCTGGCTCCGGCGCGCAACGCCCCGTAGACGTACTCGTCGAGGTCGAACGTGGTCAGCATCAGCACCCGTGTTCCGGCGGTCGCCGGGTCGGCCCGGATCAGCTCGGTGGCCTTGATCCCGTCGAGGCCGGGCATGCGGACGTCCATGAGCACCAGGTCGGGACGCAGGTCGCGGGCCAGTTCCACGGCCTGCTGCCCGGTCGCGGCCTCGCCGGCGGTCGTCAGGCCGGGGGCGGTGTCGATGAGCCTGCGCAGGCCCGCGCGCAGCAACGCCTGGTCGTCGGCGATCAGTACCGTGAACGTGCTCACTCCTCGTCCTTCCCGGAACCGCCCGGCAAGGGCAGCCGCGCGCGGACGGCGAATCCGCCGCCGGGCTCCGGCCCCGCCGAGAACGTCCCGCCGTAAAGGATCACCCGCTCCTCCAGACCGGCCAGCCCGTGACCTCCCGGACGCGGCGCGCCCCCGCGGCCGTCGTCGACGATCTCGACCACCACCTCGCGCCGCGCCCGGGTGAGGACGGCCACCCGGCACCGGGCCGGGCCGGCGTGCCTGAGCACGTTGGTCAGCGACTCCTGCACGAGGCGACGGACGACCAGGGCCGCCTCGCCGCCGAGCGCGAGGCCGGGCTCGACGTCGAGCTCCACCCGCAGGTGACCGTCCGGGATCGCCGCGACCAGCTCGCGCAGCGTGTCCGGCAGGTGCGGCTCGCCGCCTTGCTCGCCGCCTTGCTCGCCGGAGGCGTCGCGGAGCAGGCCCAGCAGGCCGCGCAGGTCCGTGAGCGCCTTCCTGCTGGTCTCCTCGATGATCGACAACGCCTCGCCGGCCTCCTCGGGATGCGTGGCGGCGACGTGGTTGGCGATGCCGGCCCGCATGGAGATCAGGCCCATGCTGTGGGCGACGACGTCGTGCACCTCGCGAGCCACCCGCAGCCGTTCCGCCGTCGCCGCGGCCTGCGCCGACCGTGCGACGGCCTGCGCGGCGTACGCGCGCTGCTCCCGTACGGCGAGCCCGATCGTCCAGGCCAGGCCGAGCAGCAGCCAGGCGAATCCGCCCGCCGAGGCCGCCTCCGTCCAGGAGGGGGCGCCGATCGCGGCCCCGGCGGCGGTCACCGCGAGCGCGGCCACCAGCGCCGCCACCGCCGTCCGGCGCGTCGCCAGCAGCGCCACCGCGTGCAGGGCGAGGGCCAAGGGCACGAACGCCTCCTGCCACCCGGCGAACGGCGCGAACCCCGCCGCCACCAGGACCACCGCGCACACCGGCACCGGCCACCGGCGCCGCACCGCCGTCGGCAGGCAGGCCAGCGCGATCACCGGCACGGCCACGAGGGGCGGCACCCGGGCGGACCCGGGCGCCAGCACCGCCGGCACCGAGAACCCGGCGGCCAGGACGGCGGCCGCGAACACGTCGACGGCGACCCAGTGTCCCGGCCGCAGCCTGCGCGCGATCAAGGGACGCCGTTCGGCCATGCGCCCACCCTAGACGGGCCGGCCACGGCGGAGTCCGCGATGCCGCCCGGCCCGGGAAACGAGGTGAGGGCGGGCGGCTGCGCGATCTAGGGGGGCGGGCATGTCGTACGTGCTCCGCGGCGTCGTCGGTGAGTTCGACCGTCTCCGCTCCCTGTCGGGCGAGGTGCCGCAGGCTGTGGTGGCGCCTTTGAGGCAACGCCTGGGGCTCCTGCCGGTGACCGGCGAGTGGCAGGAGAGCGGGCAGGTCACGCGCATGCCCCCGGGGTTCGCCGGGAGGCTGGAGGACTGGTCACGCGGCGGCCGTGTCGCCTACGTGGAGGCGGACTTCTGGGGTGGCGGCGGCAGCCAGGCCGCCGCCCTGTGGGAGAACGGCCGGCGGAGCTGGGGGCCCGAGCACGCCTCGATCCGGGTCGGACCGCCGCACGACGACTGGCCGATCAACGCCGTGCTCGCGCGTCTCGGAGCGGTCAGGGCGGGCGCGGCGGGCCTCTTCGACGCGGTCGGCCTCGGACGGGAACGCGACATGGAGGGGTGGCGCCGGGCGGGCCTTGAGGCCCTGGACGCCCCCGGCTACGACGCCTGGGAGGCCGCATGCCGCGCCAGGCAGGAGGCCGACGCCCGCGCCGCCGCCGAACGTGACAGGTACGCCAGGCGGGCGGACGTCCCGGTCGTCCTCGACGGCAGGACGGTGCGTGATGCGCGCCGCGGCGACTTGGCCCAACCAAAAGGCCGGGAATTGGCTCTAGGTTGACGCCGATGTCGCCTCCCTAAGATCCACGATCATGAATTCTCATCCGATGCGTCTCATCGCCGTGGGCGCCTTCGTGGCGATGGCCGCGGCGGCCGCCCCCGCCCCCGCCTACGCCGCCGCGCCCGCCGGCGACGTCGTGGTGAACGGCTCGCTGGACAGCGGGGTCAAGGGCTGGTGGGCGTCCAAGAACACCCCGATCGAGGTGACGGGCGGGCGGCTGTGCGCCGAGGTGCCCGCGGGCGGTGACAACGTGTGGTCCGCGATGGTCGGGCAGAGCGGCATCGACGTCCGGGCCGGCCAGACCTACCAGTTGAGCTTCGAGGCGACCGCCACGAGGACGACGAGGATCAGGTCGCTGGTCCAGGGCGGCGACGCGAAGCCCGCCGCGATCGTGGACGGCTACCCCGAGGTAGGCGTCAGCTCCAGGAAGTTCACCTACGCGGCCACGGCCAAGGTGTCGGACTCGGAGGCCCAGGTGCTGTTCCAGGTGGGCGGCGCGGACGCGCCGTACACGTTGTGCCTGGACAATGTCTCTCTCGTGCCCGTGCACCAGAGCGTCGTGAACGGCTCGCTGGACAACGGGGTCAAGGGGTGGTGGGCGTCCAAGAACACGCCGATCGAGGTGACGGGCGGGCGGCTGTGCGCCCAGGTCCCCGCGGGCGGTGACAACGTGTGGTCCGCGATGGTCGGGCAGAGCGGCATCGCCGTGGAGGCCGGGAAGACGTACCGGCTGAGCTTCAAGGCGTCGGCGACGCGGCCGGTGAAGATCAGGTCGGTGGTCCAGGACAGCGGCGCGAAGCCCGCCGCGATCGTGGACGGCTACCCCGAGGTCGGCACCGGGTCCAGGACCTACGCCTACCAGAACACGGCCAAGACCACGGACCGTGAGGCCCAGGTGCTGTTCCAGGTGGGCGGCGCGGACGCGCCGTACACGCTGTGCCTGGACGACATCCTGCTCACCGACTAGAACGCCGGGCGCAGCGGTCCTGCCCCGGCGGACCGCTGTGCCGGCTGTCGAGGTTCGTCCGGCGCGTCGCCGCCCGGCGTCGCCGCGCGTGCCCGCTGCTTCTCGCGGATGACCGCCTGGGCGTCGGCGACGGGGCCGAGGTGCCGGAGCTTGTCGGGATTGACGATCGAGCGGATGGTCTGGACGCGTCCGTCTGCGATGTCGAGCGCCCAGATGCCGGCGATCCGGCCCGCGCGGTCGCGGATGATCGCGCCCGGTCGGCCGTTCACCTCGTGCGCCTCCAGCACCGCGCCGATCTGGGCGAGCGGCGCGACGGCGACGGACAGCACCCGGGCCACCTTCGCCAGGCCGAGGACGGGCAGCGTGCCGCCGATCTTGCCGCCGCCGTCGTTGAGCAGCCGGACGTCGGCGGCCAGCAGCTCCCGCAGCCCTTCGACGTCCCCCTCCCTGAGCGCGCCGAAGAAGCGCCCGGCAAGCTGGTCCCGCGACCGGCGATCGGCTTCGAAGCGCGGACGGCCCGCGTCCATGTGGCGGCGCGCCTGCACCGCGAGCTGGCGGCAGGCCGCCTCCGACCGCTCCACGGCGGCGGCGATCTCCCGGTAGCTGAAGGCGAACACCTCGCGCAGCACGAAGACCGCGCGCTCGAGCGGGCTCAGCCGCTCCAGCAGGATCAGCGCAGCCATCGACACCGAGTCGGCCAGCTCCGCCGACCGCTCCGGGTCCTGGTAGGGGTCGGTCAGCAGCGGTTCGGGGAACCACGGCCCGACGTAGGTCTCGCGCCGGACGCGGGCCGAGCGCAGCACGTCGATCGAGATCCGGGTCACCGTCGCCGACAGGAACGCCTTGGGCGAGTCGGGCCGGGCCGCGGCGCCCTCGTAACGCAGCCAGCTCTCCTGGACGGCGTCCTCGGCTTCGCTCACACTGCCCAGGATCCGGTAGGCGATCGCGAAAAGCAGCGGCCGTAGCTCCTGGAACTCCTCGGTGCGGGTCACGCCGACCATTGGTATCACCACGGCTGGACAAAGGCGACAAAGTGTCGCAGGTCACACTCGGCCGAGCTCACATCCGTGCGGGGCTGTCTCGTCCAGGGGGTGTAACAGCTGAAACCGGCGCCAAGGAGCACATCATGCAGAAGGTCTGGTTCGTCACCGGCTCGTCCCGCGGCCTGGGCCGCGCCTTCGTGGCGGCCGCCCTGTCGCGCGGTGACCGGGTCGCCGCCACCGCCCGGAGCACCGCGAGCCTGAAGGAGCTGGCCGACGTCCACGGCGACGCGGTGCTGCCGCTGGAGCTGGACGTCACCGACAGGGCCGCGGTCTTCGACAGCGTGCGGCGAGCCAAGGAGCACTTCGGCCGGCTCGACGTCATCGTGAACAACGCCGGCTACGCCCAGGTCGGCGCGGTCGAGGAGCTGACCGAGCAGGAATTGCGCGACCAGCTGGAGACCAACCTGTTCGGCGCGGTGTGGGTGGTCCAGGCGGCGCTGCCGTACCTGCGCGAGCAGCGCTCGGGGCACATCATCCAGCTCTCCTCGGCGGCCGGGGTCATCGCCATGCCGCTCGGCGGCGCCTACCACGCCTCCAAGTGGGCCCTGGAGGGCCTGAACGAGGCGCTCGCCGGCGAGGTCGCCGAGTTCGGCGTCAAGGTGACCATCGTCGAGCCCGGCGGCTTCGCCACCAGGAACGGCAACAACCCCGACCCGCTCGCCAACGGCCACCTGGCCACGACCGACCCGGCCTACGACGGTCTCCGCCGGCGCCTCGGCGCGATGGCGGGCAAGATGCCCGCGGGAGACCCGGCCGCCGCGGCGCAGGCGCTCCTGAAGCTCGTCGACTCCGCCAACCCGCCGGTGCGGGTGCTGTTCGGCAAGGGCTTCTACCCGCTGATCCAGCAGGCCTACGCCGACCGGCTCAGGACGTGGGCCGACTGGCAGGACCTCGCGATCGAGGCGCACGGGCAGCTCCAAGCCGGCTGACCGGCCTGCTCGGCCCTGACCCCTGCCAAAAGTAAGGGTCCGAGCCTGCCTTTCGGGCATGTGGGGGGTGGTGGCGTGATTCCTACAGTTCTTCGCATGATCAGAACTCGCCGTAACCCCGCCGCCCTCCTCCTCGCCCTCGCCCTGGCCCTCCCGGCGGCGGCCGCGGCGCCCGCCGCCGCCACCGCGGGCGGCTCCGACGTCCGCGTCGCGATCCCGCACCCCACCGGCCGGTACGAAGTGGGTCGCGACACCCTGCATCTCGTCGACGCCGGCCGCCGCGACCCGTGGATGCCCGCAGCCGCCCGCGAGCTGATGGTCTCGGTGTACTTCCCGGCGCGCACCGGCGGGAGCGCGGCGCCGTACATGACCGTCGAGGAGGCCCGGCTGCTGCTCAAGGGGCAGAGGCTCGACACCGTCTTCAAGCCCGAGCAGCTCGCCGACGTCACCACCAACGCGCACCTGGACGCCCGTCCCGTCGGCGGCCGGCACCCCCTGGTGGTGCTCTCCCCGGGGTTCACCCTCAACCGGGCCACCCTGACCACGCTCGCCGAGGACCTCGCCTCCAAGGGCTACGTCGTCGCCCTCGTGGATCACGCCTACGAGTCGTTCGGCACGACCTTCCCCGGCGGCCGGACCCTGACCTGCCTGGCGTGCGAGACGGTGGAGAGCGCCCCCTCCGACGAGGCGGAGAAGGAGCTGATGGCCAAGGCCGCGGTCAACCGGGCGGCCGACCTGTCCTTCGTGATCGACCGGCTGACCCGTCCCGCGCGGTCCGCCCCCGCCTGGAGGCACTGGCAGATGATCGACCCGCGCCGGATCGGCGCCGCCGGCCACTCGCTCGGCGGCAACGCCGCGGCGAGTGTCATGGCCGCCGACCGGCGGGTCCGCGCCGGGGTGAACCTGGACGGCTCGTTCTTCGCCCCGGTCGCGGTCTCCGGTCTCGGCGGGCGGCCGTTCCTCATGCTCGGCACCAAGGTCCAGCACTCGCCCGGCGCCGCCGACACCACCTGGACGCGGGACTGGCCACGCCTGGGCGGCTGGAAGCGCTGGCTCACCGTGGCCGACTCCGGCCACTTCACCTTCATCGACCTGCCCATCCTGGGCGGCCAGGCCGGGATCGTGGACCCCGCCGCGCCCTTGCCGGGCAAGCGGTCAGGCGAGATCACCACGTCGTACGTCGGCGCCTTCTTCGGCCGGCACCTCCGCGGCGAGCGGCAGCCCCTGCTGGACGGCCCGTCCGCCGCCAACCCGGAAGTGGCCTTCCAGAACCCCTGAGGCCGGGCCGGTCGCCTGCGCTGGTGGCCTCCTCGACGTGGATCACGAGCGGCTCGGGGCGTTCATGGCCGCGTCCCCTTCAGTGGTCGGACTCCGATGCCGCGGCGGCGATCGGTTCGAGCTCCGTGACCAGCTCGTCCAGCTCGTCCGGGCTGAGCACGTCGAACGCCGGCGCGGCCAGCTCGTCGGTGAGCGCCTCGATCCGTTGCTTGGTCTCGCGGCCGGCGTCGGTGAACCCGCCGGCGGCGTCCACGAGGCCGCGGTCGCGCAGCCCGTCGATCACGGCGGCCAGCCGGGCCTTGGGCAGGTGGTGGATCCGGCCGAACTCCTCCGCCCGCATGCCGAGGGAGAGGGCCACGAGGACGTGGGCCTCGGTGCCGCCGATGCCGTGGGCGAGCAGGGTGGCGTTGTGGCCGTCTCCGCGGTGCTCCCGCAGCAGCGTCGCCGCGTGCCAGAGCCTGGCCACCGGCTCCTCGGGCACGTCGAGCGCCCGCAGCCCGGCGTACAGGGGGCGGCCCTCGGTGGGCGCGCTGACCGCCGCGCGGGTGGCGAGGTCGGCGGCCCGCGCCAGGCCGGGGGAGCCGGCGAGCTCGCCGATCCTCTGCCGCAGGGCGGCGGTGCTGCCCTGCTCGCGGATGGTGATCGCCTCCTGCGGGGTGATCTTTCCCCACACCCAGGGGATGTGGCGGGCCACCTCGCCGTCGGCGAAGTTGTAGAAGACAGCGTGGACCACCTCGGCCGGCGCCAGGCCCAGGGGGGCGGCCCGGCCGGCGAAGTAGCCGTCCCAGTAGTTGCGCATGCCGACGGCCAGGAACGCCTCGTTCGCCACCTCGGAGAAGGTGGCGGTGGCGATCGGCTCGACGAGCTCGAACATGCGGTGGATCCTGGCCTGCGGGTGGCGGTGCTGCATCGGTCGGCATCTCCCGGGTCGTGACGGCTGCTCGTGAGCGACTGTTCACCCTGACCACGAACGACGCGACCGGGATCCGACAACTCCGACCAAGATTTTTCCGGCTCGGATGTGATCTACGTTGTAAAGGCGCTGTGCCGGGCCGCGTGAGGGCCCCCGGGTTTCCCGATCGGAGCATTCAATGTAGGTTAGGCTAACCTAACTAAGGAGCTCTGTGGTGGTTGATCCTTTTCGTGCCTTCGACGTCCGGGTTCGGGGACTTCGGCGGCTGAGCCCGTCATTCCTCCGCGTCACCTTCACCGGGGACGACCTGCACGAGTTCGCGGACAACGGCTACGACCAGCGCGTCAAGCTGGTCCTGCCGACCCCCGGCGCGGGCGTGACGCGATTCCCGCGCGGCGCCGACTGGTTCAAGCAGTGGTACGCCCAGGGCGACCAGCGCAACCCGCTGCGCACCTACACCGTCCGCGCGGTCCGCCCCGAGGCCGCCGAGGTCGACATCGACGTCGTCCTGCACGACGACTGCGCCGGGCCCGCCGGACCGGCCGCCCGCTGGATCGCCGCCTGCGAGCCGGGCTCGGCGGCGGCGATCTTCGGCCCGAACGGCCTCTACGACGGCTTCCACGGCGGCCTGGAGTTCCGGCCGCCGGCCGGCTTCGGCACCGTGCTGCTCGCCGGTGACGAGACCGCCGTCCCGGCGATCGTCGGCATCCTGGAGCGCCTGCCGGCCCATGTCACCGGGGAGGCCCTGCTGGAGGTGCCGCACGAGGAGGACGTCCTCCCGGTCGCCGGGCCGTCGGGCGTGCGGGTCACCTGGCTCGCCCGCGGCGACGCTCCTTGGGGCGCCCGCCTGGAGCCCGCCGTGGCGGAGGCCGCCGCCAGGCTCCTTCCCCCGGGCGCGGCAGGCGCCGAGCCCGAGGAGATCGACGTCGACGCCGAGATCCTCTGGGAGATCCCCGAGAACGGCGACGGCCCCTGCTACGCCTGGCTGGCCGGCGAGGCGGCCGTGATCAAACGGCTGCGCCGCCACCTGGTCTCCGAGCGCGGCATGGACCGCAAGGCCGTGGCCTTCATGGGCTACTGGCGTCAGGGCCGCTCCGAGGACGCGTGAGCCCGCCATGACGACCGACCCCCTGCTCCCGGCCCCCACCGCCCCCGCACTCACCGGCCCTCCACTCACCGGCCCGGCCCGCACCGGCCCCGCGCTCGACGGTCCCGCGCTCTCCGGTACCGGACTGTGCCTCGGTTACGCGGGCCGTCCCGTCGTGGACGGCGCCTGCATCAGCCTGGCCGCCGGCGCGGTCACCGCCCTGGTCGGCCCGAACGGCAGCGGCAAGTCCACCCTGCTGCGCGCCCTGGCCCGGCTGCACCGTCCCGACTCCGGCGAGGTCCGGCTGGCCGGCGGCGCCGACGCCCTGGCCCTGTCGGCCCGCGACTTCGCCCGCCGGGTGACGCTGCTGGCGCAGAGCCGTCCCACCCCGACCGGCGTGCGCGTCAGGGACGTGGTCGGCTACGGCCGCCACCCCCACCGCGGCCGCTGGCGCGCGGGCGACCCCGGCGGCGAGGCGGCGATCGAGCACGCCATGGAGCTGACCGGCGTGCGCGCCATGGCCGCCCGCGCCGTGGACGAGCTGTCCGGCGGCGAGATGCAGCGCGTGTGGCTGGCCACTTGCCTCGCCCAGGACGCCGGCGTGCTGCTGCTCGACGAGCCCACCACCTTCCTCGACCTGCGCTACCAGGTCGAGCTGCTCGAACTCGTGCGCGACCTGGCCGACCGGCACGGTGTGGCCGTCGGCGTCGTCCTGCACGACCTCAACCAGGCCGCCGAGATCGCCGACCGGGTCGTGCTGCTCCAGGGCGGCCGGGTCCGCGCCGACGGCGCGCCGCCCGAGGTGCTCACCGAGGACCTGCTCACCGAGGCCTACGGCATCCGCGTCGAGGCCACGATCGACTCCCGCACCGGACTGGTCCGCACCAGGCCGCTGGGCCGCCACCTGGCGATGAAAGGCTGAAAGATCCCCATGCGTTCCCTCCCGGCGGTCATGGCCGCCATGCTGCTGCTGACCGCCTGCGGCACGACGGAGCCCCCCGCGGCCCCCGCTGACCCCGCGGCTCCGGAGCCGTCGGCGGGCGCCGCGGCCCCGATCACCGTGACCGACGCCCGCGGCAAGCGGGTCACTCTCGACAGGCCCGCGACCCGCGTGGTCGGCCTGGAGTGGGGGGAGGTCGAGATGCTGGTCGCGCTCGGCGTCCAGCCGGTCGGCGCGGCCGACGTCAAGGGGTACGGCACCTGGGTCACCGCGGCCCCGCTCGACGCCTCCGTCAAGGACGTCGGCACCCGCCAGGAGCCCAGCGTCGACTCCATCGCCGCCCTCCAGCCGGACCTCGTCGTCATGGAGTCCGACGACTCCGCCCTCGTCGGCCAGCTGGAGAAGATCGCCCCGGTCATCGTCGCCAAGGGCAGCGACGCCGCCGCGAACCTCACCCGCATGCGCGACGACCTCACCCTGCTGGCCACCGCCGTCGGCAGGACGGAACAGGCGACCAAGGTGATGGCCGACTTCGACGCCGCGATGGCCGACGGCAAGGCCAGGATCGCCGCCTCCGGCGCGGCCGGGCAGAAGTTCATGATGGCCGACGGCTGGAAGGACGGCAGCAAGATCGCCATCCGCCCGTTCGGCAAGGGCGCCCTGGTCTCCGACGTGGCCGAGCGGCTGGGCCTCGCCAACGCCTGGACCGGCGAGGTCGACAAGCAATGGGGCCTCGGCAACACCGACGTCGAGGGCCTGACCGCGGTCAAGGACGAGAACCTGCGCTTCTTCTACAACGCCTCCGACGGCGTCGACGTCTTCGCCGGCCTGGCGGGCAACGCGCTGTGGAAGTCGCTGAGCTTCGTCAGGCGGGACCAGATCACCAGACTGCCCGACGGCATCTGGACCTTCGGCGGCCCCCTGTCGTGCCGGCAGTTCGCCGACGCCCTGGTGAAGGCCTACGCCGGGTGATCACCGCAGTCGAGGCCCCCGCGACGCCGCTGCGCCGGCTCGGCGTCGCGGGGGCCTTCCTCGTGACCTCGGCCGTCATCGCGGCCCTCGCCGCGCTCCACCTGACGCAGGGCACCTCAGGCACCGACCTGTTCGCCCTCGACGAGCAGGCGATGAACGTGCTGGTCGCCTCCCGGCTGCCGCGGCTGCTGGCGGCCGTCAGCGTCGGCGTCGCGCTCGGCGCGGCGGGCGCGCTGCTGCAGTCGGTCGCCCGCAACCCGCTGGCCTCGCCCGACACCCTGGCCGTCAGCAACGGCGCGTACCTGGCGGTCGTGCTGGCCGCCAGCTTCGGCCTGAGCCTGCCGGCGTTCCTGGCCGGCGGCCTGTCCTTCCTCGGCGGCCTGGCCGCCGCCGCCCTGGTGCTCGCCCTGTCGGCGGGCGGCAGGACCGGCACCACCCGGCTGATCCTCGCCGGCTCGGCGACCGCGCTGGCCCTGCAGTCGGCGACGACCCTGCTCATGATCCTCTTCCAGGAGGAGAACACCGGCCTGTTCGCCTGGGGCAGCGGCTCGCTGGTGCAGAGCGACCTCGGCGGCGTCACCCAGATGGCGCCGGTCATCGCGGTGGCGATCGGGGCGGCCGTCGCCCTCGGCTCCCGCCTGGACATCCTCGGCCTGGGCGACGACACCGCCTCGGTGCTGGGCGTCGACGTCCGGCGGCTGCGGCTGACCGTCGTCGTGCTCGCCGTCCTGCTCTCGGCGGCCGCGGTCACGGTGGCCGGGCCCGTCGGGTTCGTCGGCCTGTGCGCGCCGGTCGTCGTCCGTCTTCTGGCCCGGCGGCTGCCCGAGCTGGGGCGGCACCGCGTCCTGGTGCCGCTGTCGGCGCTGGCCGGGGTGGTCGTCCTGCTCGCCGCCGACATCGCGCTGCGCTTCGCGCTCGGCGCGCAGGCCGGGGTGGACGTGCCGCCGGGCGTGGTGACCGCGATGCTGGGCGCGGGCGTGCTGATGTGGCTGGCCCGCCGGCACCGCGACGCCGGCCCGGCCCGGCGGCCGCCGACCGTCCGCGCCGCCGGGCCGGGCCGCGCCGCCTTCGCGGTGATCCTGCTGTCCGGTACGGCGCTGCTCGTCGGCGCCGTCGTGCTGGGCCTGCTCGGCGGCGACACCTGGCTGCTGCTCGGCGACGTCGCCAACTGGCTGGGAGGCAGGACCGGCAGGGCCCTGACGTACGTGCTCGGCCAGCGCTGGCCGCGCGTCGCGGCGGCGGTCCTGGCCGGTGCGGCGCTCGCCGTCTCCGGCGCGGCCTTCCAGGCCGTCTCCCGCAACCCGCTGGCCGAGCCGGGGGTGCTCGGCGTCACCGCGGGCGCGGGCGCGGCGGCCGTCGCGACGCTCACCCTCGTGCCCATGGCCGGGATCGCCGCGGTGTCCGGCGCGGCGGGGGTCGGCGCGCTCGCCGCCTTCGCCCTGGTCCACCTGCTGGCCTGGCGCGGCGGGCTCAGCTCCGACCGGCTCGTGCTCATGGGCATCGGCGCGCACGCGCTGTTCAACGCGGTCACCGTGCTGATCATCGTCAGGTCCGACCCCTGGAACACCGCCAAGGCGCTCACCTGGCTCTCCGGCTCCACCTACGGGCGGGTTCCGGCCCAGCTCCTGCCGGTCGCCGTGGCGCTCGCGCTCTTCCTCCCGCTCGCGCTGTGGCTGCGGCGCGACCTCGACCTGCTAGCGCTCGACGAGGACACGCCCCGGGTGCTCGGGGTGCCGCTGGAACCCGTGCGGCTGCTCGCGCTGGGCGGCGCCGTGCTGCTCACCTCCACCGCGGTCTCGGCCGTCGGCGTGGTGGGGTTCGTCGGGCTCGTCGCCCCGCACGCCGCCCGCGCGCTCGTCGGCGGCGGGCACGTGCGGCTCCTGCCCGTGGCGGCGGTGCTCGGGGCGGTGCTGGTCAGCCTGGCCGACACGCTGGGCCGTACCGTCATCGCGCCCGCCCAGGTGCCGGCCGGGCTGGTCACCTCGCTGCTCGGCACGCCGTACTTCGTGTGGCTGCTGTGGCGCTCACGCGCCAGGTCCTAGCGGGGCGGGTTCAGGGCCAGTCGGCGCCGAGCAGCCGTTCCAGCTCGGCCTGCGTCCGGTCGGGGTCGTAGCCGGGGACGGCCTCGCACATGAGGTCGTGGGTGCGCCGCCGGACGTCGGCGGCCGCCGCCCGTACCGCGGCGAGCGTCTCCTCGGCCAGGTCCTGGCCGCCCAGCCGCAGGGCGCGCCGGTCGTAGCGGACGTCGAGGACGCGTCCGTCGGCGTCGACGGTCACCCGCACGTGGCCCGAAGGCCCCTCGCCGGTGCCGATGACGGCCCGCAGCTCGTCGTGGGCCGACTCCAACCAGGCCAGCATGCGCTCGCCCCGGCGGGCGGCCTCCTCCAGCTCGCGTTCGCTGATGTTGGCGGGGTCGATCTCCGGCCCGAACACGCTTGGCCTCCTAGTAAAGGTCGTTGATCGCCTGCTCGACCCGCGCGCGCACGAAGGTCTCGTCCAGAGGCGCGGGCACGGCGGCGGTGGCGTCCCGCACCCCGTCGGCGATCTCTTGCGCCCGGCGCGCGGCGTCGTCCTGGGCGGCCCGCAGCACCTCGGCGGTCTTCCTGCCGAGCGTGGCCTCGTCCAGGCGTAGCGCGCGCGGGTCGATGCGCAGGCGGGTGGGGACGCCGTGGCCGTCGGCGTACGCCTCGACCAGCCCGTCGTCGCTCTCCGCGCGGCCCTCCACCCGGCCGATGGACGCCCGCGCGTCGTGCAGCGCCCGGATGGCGCGGCGGCTCTGGGCGACGTACTGGTGCAGGTACTCGGCGTCGTCCCCAGGTGCGGGTGAACGCATGTCGAACCTCCGGCAGTCAGTCACGTGAACGTTCAGTGTAGAGGTAAACCTCTGTGCCGGAATTGACTGGATATGCTTTCTGGGCATGACGGGATTTGAGATCGCCGCGGGGGCGGTGGGTCGTGACGGCACGCACGTCACCGGCCATGGGGCGAACTACGACGCCGCGGTCATGCGGCTGCGGCAGCGGGGGAGCGGCGCCCGGACGTTCGGCGGCGAGGGGCTGTTCGCCACCATCATCGCCAGCTACAACGAATGCCTGCAGACCTCGCTCGACGCGCTGACGGGGATCGGCGGGCAGATCGCCGAGACCGGCGAAGGGCTGCGCATGGTGGCCAGGAACACCCGGGCGGCGGAGGACGCCACCGTCGAGAGCTTCGAGGGCCCCGCATGGCGGTGACGCTCGACCCGCACGTGGCGGGTTTCCTCAACCTCATCGGGTTCCCCTGGCCGAACGACAACGAGGACGAGTGGCGCCTTGAGGCCGACGACTGGCGGGTCGTGCTCGCCGCGTCGTCGACCCAGGGCGCCGCGGCCGACGAGTCGGTCCGCAACGCGCGGCAGTTCTACCAGGGCGACTCGGCCACGCACCTGGCGAGCCACTGGGACCAGGTCGGCGACGGCGGCGGCCACATCTCCCAGGCCGCCTCGGCGGCGAAGGTCGCGCCGGCCGTCCTCGACGGCACCGCGAACGTGGTCAGCGCGGTCAAGCTGGCCGTGGGCACGCAGGCCGCGTACGGGCTGACCGCCGCCACCCAGGCGCTGCTGTTCGGCGGCGCCGCGGGCGGCATGATCGCCCTCGCGCGCATGCAGATGACCCGCCACGCCGTCGGCAAGGTGGCGCTCGAAGGCGCCGAGGGCACCGCCAGGGGCCTGGCCCCGGTGCTGAGCGGCCGGGTGACCGAGACCATGCGCCGCATCATGAAGGAGATGGAGAAGCGGCCGCACGCCCGCGACGGCATGCTCCAGATCCGGCGCAGGCGCGGCGGGGGCGGCGGCGGCAAGGGCGGGAAGGGCGGCGGCTACGACCCGAACGCCTCGGCGAGCTTCGACAACGCCGCGCAGCGGATGCACGGCAGGTTGCCCAACAGCAACGACGTCAGCAAGATGACACCGGAGCAGGCGAGGCAGGCGGCGGCCGAGGTCAAGGACAGCATCCTCACGCGGAAGATGAACGAGGCCAAGCTCGGCAGGGACTCCGGGCACGCCGCCCGGCTGGAGCAGGAGCAGAAGCTGCTGCAGGACCTTGAGCGCAAGGCCAACGAGGGGAAGTAGCACCACATGCAGACACAGACGGGCGACGACCTGATGGCGCGCATCCTCGCCCGCCCCGCCGACGACGAGGCCCGCGGCCAGGCCGCCAACGACCTGCTCAACGAGCTGTTCGACGGCTATCCCGTCGAGAACCTGCGCGTCCTGCTGCGCAGCGGTGACGACGACGCCGTGCAGACCGGCGCCTGGCTGCTGTCGGAGCTGGGCGAGCCGGCCGAGCCGCTGCTGGACGAGGTCCCCGCCCTGCTGGCCCATCCGCGGACCCAGGTGCGCTTCTTCGCCGTCGAGTTCGTGCTGCTCGCCGCGGACGAGCGGCACGCCGACGTCATCGCCCAGACCCTCGCCCTGAGCCGGACCTCCGACACCGCCGTCCGGTGGAAGGTCCTGCACTTCCTGGCGATGGCCTCGACCGAACAGCTCATGGCGGGGCTGTCCCGGCTGGCCGACCCCGAGGTCGGGCGGCTCGCGGCCGGGCTGGTCGCCTCCGACACCGAGGACCCCGACCCGGGCGAGGTCGTCGCCGCGCTGGAGGGCGAGGACCCGGTGGCCCGCCTGTTCGCCGCGGCGATCGCGACGCGCATGGCCGAGGACGACCCGGCGCTGCTGCGCCTGGCCGCCAGGGGGAGGGACGAGGAGGTCGCTTCGTTCGCGCAGTGGCAGCTCATGCGGCTCCAGGGCTAGCGCGCGCGCTTCACCGGCCGTCGAGGAGGAGCGGCAGCAGGAGCAGGAGCCAGAAGACGGCGACGGCCGCGAAGCTGATCAGGGTGCGGGCGAGGCGTGCGGCGGCTCGCCGTCGGCGGATCGGCGTGTGCACGGCCCCGGTCACCGGGGCCCTGCGCCCAGGTTCTGCTCCAGCCGTTCGATGCGCTCGATGAGCGGCTGCACCTGCTGCCGCACCGCCGCGGCCAGCGCCTGGGCCGGGTCGCCGGCGGCCGACGTCTGGGCGCGCAGGTGCACGTACCCGGCCAGGGCCGCCGTCACGGCCCGGCGGACCAGGCGGGGTTCGGCGCCCAGTGCCCGCAGGACCTGGCCGGCGGTGCCGTCGGGCTCGGTGACCAGGCCCAGGAGCAGGTGTTCGCAGCCGACGTAGTTGTGGCCCATCGCGGTCGCCTCGGTGACCGTCAGTTCGAGGGCGCCGGCGGCGGCGTCGCTGAAGTGCGCCGCCGGGCTCCCGCCGGCCCCGCCTTCCTCGCCGGCCGGCCGGCACCGGCTGCCCGCGCCGCGTGGACGTGGGACAGAGCGCCAGGAACGCCGACGCGTGGCAGGCGTGCCTGTTCGGCAAGGGGTACCGGTACGCGGTGTACTACCACCCGCCGTCCAGGTTCTGGCGCTTCCAGTGGACCGAGGCGGGGATCCTGGCGCTCCTGTCGGCGGCCCTCGGCGGCCTGGCCGTGCGCCGCACCCTCCGCCGCACCGGCTGACCGGCCGGTACGAGCCGGCCGCACGTCAGCGAACCGGCGCCGCCCACCAGGTCAGGTTGGCGGCGGCCTGGGACACCGGTTCGATGATCTCCCACGCCTCGGCGATGCGGCCGCCGTCCAGGCGCCAGATGTCCACGACCACGATCTCCGGGCCGCCGTCCGGCGCCTGGCGGCGCGAGTGCATCACGACGTGGTCGCCGTCGGCCAGCACGTGGTCGATCTCCACGCGCATGCCGGCCAGCGGGACGAGCGCGGCACGCACGGCGCCGAGCCATTCCGCCTTGGTCGAGGCGGCCGCACCGGGCCGGTGGTGGCGGAAGTCGTCGCTCAGCAGGGGCGCCAGGGCGTCGACGTCGCCCGTCCCGACCAGTTCCGTCAGCGCGCGCTGGACGATGGCCTTGTTGTCAGTGTTGTTGTCTTTCGTCATGGGGACACTCTGGCCAGCCCTGCCGGGGATGTCGATGAAATGGGATTTCATGGCGGACGTCCAGTAGTCTCGGCGGCCATGCGGACTGTCGGGGACATGTTGCGGCAATGGCGGCACCGCCGGCGGCTCAGCCAGCTCGATCTCGCCAACGCCGCCGGCGTCTCGGCCCGGCACGTGAGCCTGGTGGAGACCGGCAAGTCCAACCCGAGCGCCGACATGATCCTGCGGCTGGCCGGCCAGCTCGGCGTGCCGCTGCGCGAGCGCAACCGGCTGCTGCTCGTCGCCGGCTTCGCCCCCCGGTACGCCGAGCGTCCGCTCACCGGGGACGCGCTGTCGACGGCCGGGGAGGCGGTCGCGCGGGTGCTGCGCGCCCACGAGCCGTACCCGGCGGTGGTCCTCGACCGCCGGTGGAACATCGTGATGAGCAACCGGGCCATCGACGCCTTCCTCGTGGACATCCCGCCCGACCTGCTCCGCGCGCCGGTCAACATCGTCCGGCTGGGGCTGGATCGCCGCGGGCTCGCTCCCCGGATCGTCAACCTGCCCGAGGTGCGCGCGGTGCTGCGGGCCCGGATCGCGCGCCAGCTCGCCGTCGCCCCCGACGCCGAGCTCCACGCGATCTACGACGAACTGCTCGCCCCGGGCCCCGGGGAACGGCGCACGCCGGGCTCCGAGGAGGCGGAGCGACCGGCCGAGCCGGAGGTCACCGTCCCGATGATCTTCCGGTTCGGGATGGCCGAACTGCGGCTGTTCTCCACCACCACCACGTTCGGCACCCCGATGGACATCACGCTGGACGAGATCTCGATCGAGTCCTACTACCCGGCCGACGCCGAGACCGCCGCCTACTTCGTGAAGTTCGGCGCGGAGGTGCTGGCGGGGGAGTGACGAGGGGGAGTGACGGGGGGTTCCACCGGCGGTTGAGGCTTCCCGGCCGCCGGTCCGGCGCGTCCGGGCGGAAGTCTCCGGGGCCGGTTCAACGACAGCCTTGACGTAGGAGTGCCGCGTGCCGACATGAGGAGAGACCATGACCGATGCCCTGCCGGAGCCGGCGACGTTCCCGATGCCCCGCGCCACCGACCGCCCCTTCGACCCGGCCCCGGAGCTGACCCGCCGCAGCCAGGACGCGCCCGTCTCCCGCGTACGCCTGTGGGACGGCACCACCGCCTGGCTGGTCACCAGGTACGACGACGTCCGCGCGGTGCTCGCCGATCCGCGCGCCGGCGTCGACGTGGCCGAGCCCGGCTTCCCGCACACCAACGCCGTGAGCAAGGCCCGCGACGCGCGGATGAGGACCATGATGCAGATGGACGCCCCCGAGCACACCGCGCACCGGCGGCTGCTGGCCGCCGACTTCACGCTCAGGAAGATGGAGGCGCTGCGGCCCGGAGTTCAGCGGATCGTGGACGATCTCGTCGACGACCTGCTCGCCGGACCGAACCCGGCCGACCTGGTGCAGGCGGTCGCGCTGCCGGTCCCGTCCCTGGTGATCTGCGAACTGCTCGGCGTGCCCTACGCGGACCGGGCCTTCTTCCAGCGCGCGGCGGCCGAGCTCGTCATGGACGCGGACGACCCGGCCCGCGCCCTGGCCGCCGCCGAGGAGCTGAACGGCTACCTGGAGGCGCTGGTGGCGGCCAAGAGCGACGATCCGGGCGACGACGTCCTCAGCAGGCTCGCCGTGGAGCAGTACCGGACGGGCGCGATGACCCTGCCCGAGATCGCCGCGACAGGCCAGCTCCTGCTGGTGGCCGGGCACGACACCACCGCCGACATGATCGCGCTCGGCACGGCCGCGCTGCTGGCGCACCCCGGCCAGCTCGCGGCGGTGCGCGACGGCGGCCCGGACGTGGTCGCCGACGCCGTCGAGGAGCTCCTGCGCTACCTGTCGGTCACCCACACCGAGGCCCGCCGCGTCGCCCGCGAGGACCTCCAGGTCGGCGGCACGACGATCCGCAAGGGCGAGGGCATCGTCGTCGTGAAGAGCACCGCCAACCGCGACCCGTCGGCCTTCCCGGACCCCGGCGTCCTCGACGTCCGCCGCGGGGCCCGGCACCACGTCGCCTTCGGCCACGGCGCCCACCACTGCCTGGGACGGCCGCTGGCCCGGGTGGAGCTGGAGGTCGTCTTCGGCACGCTCGTCCGGCGCGTCCCCACGCTGGCGCTGGCCGCGCCGCTGGAGGAGCTGGCGTTCAAGCACCAGGCGGTCTTCTACGGCGTCCGCGAGCTGCCCGTCACGTGGTGACTCGCCGTCGGCTCCGCAGGCGCGGTCGGCGATGACGTTCGTCATCGCCGATCGTCCACTTCCGCATCTGCCGGTCGGACGGCGGCGCGGCGGAGACTTTCCGGCGACGGCGACTTCACACCCCTCAGCGGACTCCCTCGGCGGGCTCCGAAGGGGGCTCGAAGTCTGAGCACTCCGGAAGGGAACACTCCGATGAGCAAGGTCATCTGCGCCCACGCGGTGTCGGTCGACGGCTTCATCACCGGCCGCGACCCCGGCGCCGGGCGCGGCCTCGGCGACGCGTCCATGCTGTTCGACTGGTACTTCGACGGCGACACCGCCAGCCAGGTCTTCGGCGGGTTCAAGCTGAGCGCGCCCAGCGCCCGGCTCTTCGACGCCCTGGCCGCCCGCGTCGGCGCGATCGTCGCAGGACGCCGCACCTACGACGACTCCGACCACTTCGGCGGCGGCAGCCCCCACCCGGCCGCCCGCCTGGTCGTCCTCAGCCACCGCCCGGCGCCGGAGATCACCGACCGGCAGACGCTGGTCACCACCGGCGTCCACGACGCCATCGACGCCGCCCGCCGGGCCGCCGGCGGCAAGGACGTCGGCCTCATGGGCGGCGGCGTGGTCACCGAGGCGCTGCGGGCGGGCCTGGTCGACGAGGTGGTCCTGCACCAGGTGCCCGTCCTGCTCGGCGGCGGCCGGCCGTTCTTCGGCGAGCTGCCCGAGCACGTACGCCTGCGCCTGGTCGAGGCCGTGCCCGCGCCGGGCGTGACCCACCTGCGCTACGAGGTGGCCCGATGATCCTCGTCACCGGGGGGCTCGGCATGATCGGCGCGCACACCGCCCGCGCGCTCGCCGACCTCGGACGCCGGGTCGTCGTCACCGCGCACCGCCGGGCCGAGGTCCCCTCGTTCCTCGCCGGCCGGGTCGCCGTGGAGCCGCTGGACGTCACCGACCGGGACGCCTTCCTGGCCCTGGCCGCCCGCCACGACATCGGCGACATCGTCCACCTGGCCGGCGGCATCCCGGGCGCGGACCCGGTGGACTTCCTCCGCGCGGACACGACCGGCCTGCTCAACGCGCTGGAGGTGGCCCGCGTCAGGGGCGTGCGCAGGTTCGCCGTCGCGAGCAGCCTCGGCGTCTACGCCGGGCGGCCGGAGACCCGCCGGCACGAGGAGCTGGCGCTGCCCGCCGCGGACCTGCCGCACCCGATCGTCGCCCTCAAGAAGGCCGCCGAGCCGCTGACCACGCACGGCCTCCAGGGCAGCGGGGTCCAGCCGGTCGTGCTCAGGATCGGCAGCGTCTGGGGGCCGCTGATGGACCCGGACTCGCCCTTCAACCACATCCCGCCGTACGTCGGCGCCGCCCTGCGGGGCGAGCGGCCGCCGCCGCTGCACGCCGGCGACGGCGGTGACACCTGCTACGCGCCCGACGCCGGGCGCGCGATCGCCCTGCTGATGACCGCGCGAGCCCTGCCGCACACCGTCTACAACGTCTCCAGCGGTCGGCCGTTCACCAACCGCGACCTCGCCGACGCCGTACGGGCGGCCGTCCCCGGCTTCCGGCCCGCCCTCCTGCCCGGACGGTCCGCCGCAGCCGACGGAGCCGACGGAGCCGATCCCTGCCTCGACATCGCCCGGCTCACCCGCGACACCGGCTTCGAGCCGGCCTTCGACCTGGCCGCAGCGGTCGCCGACTACGTCGCCTGGCGCGCCGCCAACCCCCGCTAGCGCGACCGGGCAGGCGGCCCGGGGTCGGTCAGACCACCTCGAAGGTGCTCATCATGGCCATGTCCTCGTGTTCGAGGTTGTGGCAGTGCAGGACGTACCGGCCTCGGTAGCCGGTGAACCGGGTGATGAGCTCCACGGTCTGCGCCTCCCGCAGCTCGACGGTGTCCTTCCACTCCGGCGGGCCGTCCGGTCGTTCGCCGCCGACCGAGAGCACCTGGAAGGGCGCCAGGTGCAGGTGCACGGGGTGGGCGACGTCGCTGGTCACCCGCCAGATCTCGACCTGGCCGAGCTTGGGCCGGGCATCGACGCGGCGCACGTCGAAGGGCTTGCCGTTGATCAGCCAGCCGGTGTGGCCGCCCAGGTCCCCGCTGCTGAACTCGAAGTCGCGGGTCACCGCGGCCGCGGCCGGGTCGAGGCGTTCGACGGTGGACAGGACCTTGGGGATCGCCGAGTCGTCGCGGGCGTCGCGCTCGACGGTGAACCGCATCACCCGGGCCTGCGGCCCCTCCCCGAGCAGGTTGCGCAGCTCGACGTGGTCGCCGACCCGGTAGGCGGCGAAGTCCACGATCACGTCCGCGCGTTCGCCGGGCGCCAGCCTGATCCGCTGGAGCGGACGCGGCGCCGCCAGCAGGCCGCCGTCGCTGCCGATCTGGGTCAGGGCGCCGCCGGGCGACAGGGCCAGCTCGTACGTGCGGGCGTTGGAGGCGTTGAGCAGCCGCAGCCGGTGGCGGGCGCGGTCCACGCCGAGCGACGGCCAGGGCGCGCCGTTGACCAGGATGACGTCCCCCATCACGCCGCCCATGAACGCCTCGCGGGCGCCTGGGCCGTCCTGCCTGGCCGGGTAGGGCATCGTCCCGTCGGCCTGGAAGGCGCGGTCGCAGATCAGCAGCGGCACGTCCCGCTCGCCCGACGGCAGCGGCAGCCTGTCCTGCTCGTCGTCGTCCACGATGAAGAAGCCGGCCAGGCCGCGCCAGACCTGCGGCCCGGTGAAGTCCATGCGGTGGTCGTGGTACCACAACGTGGCCGCGCGCTGCTCCAGCGGGAAGACGTAGTCGCGGTGCGCGCCCGGCTGGACCAGGTCGGTGGGGAAGCCGTCGGACTCGGGCGGGGTGTGCCCGCCGTGCAGGTGGGTGACCGTCGGAGCGGGCAGGCGGTTGCCGACGCGCACGACGGTCCGGCGGCCGGAGCGCGCCCGGATGGTGGGGCCGGGGAACTGCCCGTCGTACCCCCAGACCGGGGTGCGCAGGCCGGGCAGGATCTCCACCTCGGCGGGACGCTGGAGGAGTTCGTAGTGGTCGGCGCCCGCGTCCGTCCTGGCGGGTTCGGCCACCTTCGGGCGAGGGAGCGGCACGGCGTACGGCGTCGGCAGCGGCGCGTCGCTGGTCATCAGCTGGGGCAGCGGGGTGCGGGTCAGCAGCGAGCAGCCCGAGACGCCCGAGACGCCCAGCGCGGCGCCCACGCCGAGCAGCCGCAGCGCCTGCCGTCTGGTCATGCCGGTCGTGCCGGTCATGCGGTTCATGCCGTTGTCGTCCGGAGGCGGCCGGCGGACCAGACCCGCGCGGTCTGCACCATGCTGCCGCCGAACATCAGCACGCCGAGCGGCACGTGCACGCCCTTCACGTGCGCCATGCCCAGCGCCATCTGGACCAGCGTCGCCACCAGCATGCCGGCGGCGGCCAGGATGGCCGCCCGCTGCCTGGTCAGCACCGCGGCGACCAGGTACAGCAGGACGGTGGCCGCGACGGCCAGCGCCGTGGCGCTGTGGGCGGCCCGGCCGCCCGGCGAGCTCAGCAGCAGCCCGGCGGTGACGGCCTGCAGCAGCAGGGCGACGGTCTGCGCGGCGAGCGCGATACGCAGGAACATGACGGTTCTCCTAACGGGACGAGGGGCGCCTGACTCGGGTTCTCATGTCTGGCCATCGTCGTCCGGCCGGGGCTGCGTGGCGTCCCACCGGCGGACCCATCTGCCGCTACCCCAGCGGGATCAAATGCCGGCCGCGTCTACGACGACGGATGTAGTGCCGCGCTACCGCGCCGTACGGGCCGGCCGCAGAAAAAACCCGTGACCAGGGCGTTCCTGGTCACGGGCGGTGGTGTACGCGGGCCGTCAGGCGTCGCAGAACCAGCCGTTCTCCACCCAGCCGTCGGCGTTGACGTCGCCGTAGGCGAAGCCGTGCACCCATTGCTTGTAGGCGCCGTCGAAGCCCTTGACGGTGAAGCTCTGGCCCCGGTGGAGGGTGCCGACGAAGTCGCGGACCATCAGGTCGTCCGCGCACACCGTCAGCCGGCGGCCGACGTCGTCCGCCCCCGCGTACGGGTACGGCCCGGCGGCGTGGGCCACCCCGCCGCTCACGGCGAGCACCGCCGCCAGTGTGCCCGCGCCGACGATGAGCCGTGCGATGTGCTTGCGCGTTGTCATCGGAACCGGTCGTCCTCTCTCGGTCTTCGGGAATGTCCGTGCGGCAAGCTACCCGGCCAGGCCGAAAGATGGGCGGTTCCCGATATTTCCGGGCGTCAGCGGAGGTAGGAGGCGCCGTCGAGGTCGAGGACGGCGCCGCCGGCCCATTCGGCCGCCGGCGAGGCCAGGTGGAGCACGGCGGCGGGCGATCTCGTCGGCCTCCCCGACCCGGCCGAACGGCCTCTGCGCGGATCGCGTCCCCCGCGGGCGGCCTGAGGTGCTCGGCGGTCATGTCCGTCGCCACGAAGCCGGGGGCCGCCGCCCCGAAAGCCCTCGGAGGCCCGGGGTCAGCCGCCGTGCTCGGCCCAGTCGTGCAGGGCCTCGACGGTGCCGGAGGCGTCGAGGTTGAGCGCCGCCTCGATCAGCGCCAGGTGCGTGAACGCCTGCGGATAGTTGCCCGTCATGTGCCCGTCGCCGGTCATCTCCTCGGCGAACAGCCCGAGCGGCTCGGCCCGCGCGCACAGCGTCTCGAACCGGTCGCGGGCCTCGGCCGTCCGCCCGGCCAGCACCAGCGCCGAGACCATCTCGAACGAGCACATCAGGAACGCCCCCTCCGGCCCGTCCACGCCGTCGCGGGTGGTCTCGGGGTCGTAGCGGTGGACGAGCGCGCCGCCCTCGCCCAGCCGGGCCTGGATGTGGTCGAGGGTGCCGAGCACGCGGGGATCGTCGCCGTCCAGGAAGCCGAGCAGGGGCAGCCGCAGCAGCGAGCCGTCGGCCTGGTCGGACCCGTAGGACTGGGTGAAGGCGCCGACGGCCGCGTTGTAGCCGCGTTCCAGCAGCTCGGCGCGGACGGCCTCGCGCTCGGCCCGCCACTGCGCCACGGGCAGGCCGGGCTCGCCGGTCGCCTCCGCCAGCCGGACCGCGCGGTCGAAGCAGACCCAGGCGTACAGCTTGGAGTAGGTCCAGTGGCGTTCGCCGTCGCGCACCTCCCAGATGCCGGCGTCCGGCTCCCGCCACCGCTCGCGGGCCCGCTCCACCAGCCGCCACAACACCGGGCCGCCGTCCAGCTCGCCGGTCACGTCGTGGTAGGCCATGGCCGCGTCCAGGATGTGGCCGTAGCCGTCGAGCTGGTGCTGACCGGCGGCGTCGTTGCCGATGCGCACCGGACGCGAGCCCGCGTACCCGTCCAGGTGATCGAGGACGGTCTCGTCGGCGACCGGCCCGCCGCCGATGCCGAACACCGGCGGCAGGTCGCCCTCGTGGATCGCGCACTGGCCGAGCAGGAACGTCAGGTAGCGGCCCGCCTCCTCGCGATGGCCGAGCCGCAGCAGCGCCAGCACCATGAGCGCGGCGTCGCGGTGCCACACGTAGCGGTAGTCCCAGTTGCGCCGCCCGCCGAGCCACTCCGGCAGCGACGTCGTCGGCGCCGCGAGCAGCCCGCCGCTCTCGTCGAACAGCAGCCCGCGCAGCACGACCGCGCTGTGCCGCACCTGCCGCGCCCCCACCCCGTCGTAGGCCGACCGCGACGACCACGAACGCCACGACCGCACCGTGTCGGCCAGCAGCCGCTCCGGATCGCGGACGGGCGCGTGCCCCTGCCCCGCGTAGTCCAGCGCGACCGCCCACGACTCGCCCGCGCCGAGTGTGGTCTCGGCCACGAGCCCCGTGGACGGCCCTTCCGCCGGTTCCGTCATGCCGGTCAGCAGCAGGCCGGACTCCTCGGCCAGCACGCCGTCGCGCGGCGTCCAGCGGGCCTCGCGGGTGGCGTAGTCGGGCCTGGCCAGCACCCGCGAGCGCACCACCGCCCGCCCCCGCTCGCACCTGGCCCACCGCACCAGCAGCCGGACGGGCACCACGCCGCTGCCGCCCGTCCCCGGCGGCGAGGTGGCGAAGAAGTCGTGCACCACGACCTCGCAGTCGCGGCCGACCCAGCGGGTGCGCAGCACCAGCGTCTCCTCGACGTAGCCGCGCCCCTCGACCCGCGCGCCGGCCACGTCGAACTCCCACGCCCCGCCGAGCCGCCGGTCGAGGATGCGCGCGAACACGCTCGGGCCGTCGAAGCGCGGCGCGCACATCCACTCCACCGCCCCGCCGGGCGCGACCAGTGCCGCCGTGTGACAGTCCGACAGGAACGCGTACGCCCCGATCGGTGGAAATCCCCCGGCCATCCGTGCACCCCGTACCTCTTCATCGCGCCCCCCGTGCCGGGTTGCCCGATGTCGCCGCAGGTTAAACGGGGTGCGCGGGCAGCCGGCGGTCGAGCAGCAGCGCGCCGCGGCCCGCCAGCAGGGAGGCGCACCACTCGCGCAGCGCGGCCGGCCGGGGGCCGCCGACGTCGGCGGTGTCGAGCAGGTCGGCCCAGTCGAGCAGCGACTCGGCCAGCATGAGCGGCACCCCGCTGCGCTCGTGCACCTCGGCGGCGGCCTCGAAGTGCTCGCTCGCCCGCGCCGGGTCGCCCATCGTCACGCACAGGTGGGCCAGGTAGTGGTGGCCGCAGTGGTGGGCGACCGTGCCGTGGCCGAACGTCTCGCCGTCGGCGGCCAGCGACGCGTACAGCCGCTCGGCCAGCTCGGGACGGCGCAGCCGCGCCGCGGCCACGGCCAGGTTGTCCAGGGCGGGCCGGTGGGCCATGTTGCGCGGCGGCACGCCGCCGCGGTCGGCCAGGATGCGGTCGAGCAGCGGCCCGGCCTCCTCGTCGCCCATCTCGCACAGGTAGCGCAGCACGGCGTGCACCGGATCGACCCGGGGCGCCTGGGCGGCGCGGCGCAGCCGGTCGCGCAACTCCCACAACCGGCCCTGTAGACGGCGGATCTCGGAGATCTGCTCGGAGTAGATGGCCACGGCCTCCAGGCGGCGGCCGATCTCGGTGCCGAGCCGCATGGCCGACAGCGCCTCGGTCTCGGCCTGGCCCAGGTCGCCCTGCATGAGCGTCAGGCCCGCCCTGGAGTAGCCGATCAGCCAGTTGAGCTGCGGCTGGGCCAGCCGGCGGGCCAGCTCGTCGGCCTGGTCGAGCAGCGTCGCGGCGCGCGCGGTGTCGCCGCTGTCCAGCACCGGCGGGGTGCGCTGCACGTAGGCGTGGAACAGCGCCAGGTCGTCGCCCGTGCGGCGGGCCGCCTCCAGCATCTCGTCGCCGTCGCGGTGACGCTGGTGCAGCGGGTCGGCCGGGATGATCGTCAGGCTGCGCATGCCGAGCACGCTGGCCAGCGTGCGCGGGTCGCCCGACTTGCGGGCCAGCGCCACCGCCTCGTCGCTCAGCGCGAAGCGCCGCTCGCCGTCGGGCGCCCAGATCAGCTCGGAGGCGAGCAGGGCGGCCAGCAGCGCCCGGGTGCTGAGGTCGGTGGAGTCGACCAGCTTGCGGGCCTCGGTCAGCAGCGCGATGCGGCGCTGGTCGGGGGCGGCGGAGATGCTGGAGAAGCCGCGGTCGCCGCCGAGCGCGGCCACCACGATCAGGTCGTCGCGGCCGCACTCCCTGGCCAGCTCGGCGGCCTGGTGCAGGGTCTCCCGCGCCTCCGGGTGCCCGGCCATCCACATCGCCCGGCCGCAGTCCATCAGCAGCTCGGCGCGCCGTTCCGGGGAGGCGCCGGGGAAGTCGGCCAGCAGGCCGAGCACCCGCTGGTACCAGGTGACCGCCTCGCGGTGGGCCAGCCCGGCCAGCGCGTGGCGGGCCGCCTGCACGCCCGCCTCGGCGGCCTCGGCCGTCCGGCGCGGGTCGCGGCCGTGCTCGGCGGCGGCCAGCAGGTGGGTGGCCACGACGTACGGGCGCGACTCCATGGCCTGCGGGTCGGCCTGGCACAGGGCGTCGGCGACCCGGCCGTGCAGCAGCCCGGCGCGGGGGGCCGACAGCGTGGCGTACAGGGCGGTGCGGGTCAGCTCGTGGGAGAACTGGCACTGGCCGCCGTCGGCCATGGTCACCAGGCCCGCGCCCATGGCCTCCTCGACGGCGGCCACGAAGCGCGCCTCGTCCAGGCCGAGGCCCAGGCGCAGCGCGGCCGACTCCATGCGCTCGCCCACGGCCAGCAGGCTGACCAGGTCGCGGGCGTCGGGGTGGAGCTGGGCCAGGCGCGCCCGGACCATGCGGGTGACCGAGTCGGGGACGGTCAGCGCGTCGAGGTCGGCGCCCGCGGCCAGCTCCCTGGCCACCTCGGTGACCAGGAACGCGTTCCCGCCGGTGATCCGGTACAGCAGCTCGGGGTCGCCGTCGCTGCGCACCTCCGCCAGGGCCCGGCTGACCTCGTCCATACCGAAGGAGGAGACCTGCACCAGGCGCCCGTCGGCGGTCAGCTTGTGCAGCTCGGGCATCGCCGACTCGACGGGCACCGGGCGCGAGGTGGCCAGGATCAGCAGCGGCAGCGAGTCGGCGTCCCACATCAGGGAGTGCAGCATCTGCAGCGACTCCAGCGTCGCCCACTGCAGGTCGTCGATCACCAGCAGCACCGGCCGCACGGTGGCCAGGCGCTCGATGAGCGTGCGGGCCGCGGCCATCAGGTGGTAGCGCTCGGAGACCGGCTCGGTGGCGGGCGGCACGGCCAGCGACAGCGGGGGAGCGGCCAGCGAGGGCGCCAGCCGGACGAGCTGCCCGCACTGCTGGTCGACCCCGGCCCGCAGCAGCAGCGCCGGCGAGGTGCGGGCCAGCCGCTCGACCGCCCCGGCGATCGGCTCGTACGCCTGCCGCGCCGGATCGGTGCACCGCCCCGCCAGCACGGTGAACTGCCGCTTGAGCGCCCGCCGCGCCACGACCGAGGCCAGCCGGGTCTTGCCGACCCCCGGATCGCCCTGGAGGATCACCAGCCCGCTGCCGAACTCGGCCGCCCCCAGCTCCTCCTCCAACGCCCGCAGCTCCTCGTCCCGGCCGACGAACGGCAGCACGTGCCCGCTGTCCAGCCAGGGCGCCAGGCCGCCGGCGTGCTGGTTGTCGGCGCTCTGCCAGTGGAGCTCGTAGGCGTGCATCGGCTCCCGCAGGCCCTTGCCCGGCAGCCGGCCCAGGTCTTTGAACTCGTGCCGGCTGCGGCCCTGGGCCAGGCGGCGCACCAGGTCGGTGCAGAGCACCTGGCTGCCCTCGGCCACCGCGACCAGGCGGGCCGCCTCGACCGTGGGCAGCCCGCTGACGTCGTCGACGCCCCAGCACACGTCGCCCGCCGCCAGCGCGGCCCTGATCGAGATCTTCTCCAGCGCCCGCTCGTTCTCGGCCGCGACGGCCTGCTCGACGGCGATGACCGCGTCGAGCCCGGCCGTGGCCGAGCCGAACACCGCCATCAGCCCGTCACCCAGGCTCTTGGTGAACGTCGAGCCGCTGGCCGTCACCACCGAGTGCAGGAGCTGGTAGAGCCGGCGGAAGACGACGTTGGCGCGTTCCTCGCCGAGCCTGATCCGCATGGCTGTGGAGCTGACCACGTCGGTGAACAGGATGGTGGCCGTGGTCAGCGTGCCCGGCTCGTGCGGGGTGCTCACGCGGGTGGTCCCTCCTTCCGCACGGGCGCCCTGGCGGCCTTGCCCACGCCCTTGCGGACGCCCTTGCGCACGCTGTGGCGCAGCCGGCGCGTGCGGCGCGCGGCCTTCGACTGCCGGACGCGCCACTGGGCGGCCAGCTCCTCGGGGATCTGGAAGGCGGCGTGGCCGCCCGAGTAGCGGTCGATCATGGCGATGACGATGTGCTTGCCGGCCCGGCGCACCAGCCAGCGCACCACCGCGTCGACCGGGCCCATCAGGCGGCCGTACCGGTTGCCGGCCCTGGCCGCGGCGAACAGCGCGTTGAACCACCACGCCGGGGGCGGCACGTCGAGCAGCGCCGGGACCTGGGCGGCGTTGTAGCGGGCGTCGCGGAAGACCCAGTGCACCAGGCTGCGCGGCAGCTTGCGCCAGCCCAGGTGCATGAACTCCTCCATCTCCGCCAGCAGCACGGCCATCAGCCTGCGGCCCTCTTCGCTCGACTCGTACAGGCGGCCGAGCCGTTCGCTGACCGGCGGCACGTCGTCGAGGGTGAGCGGCCGGTCGCGGCACGCCTCGACGCCCATGAGGTGGCCGAAGACGCTCCACGTGTACAGGTGGGCGGCCTTGTCGTCGTCGCTGAGGCGCACCCCCATGCTCTCCAGAGCCTCCCACGTGACGACCGAGAAGTCGAAGATGGTGGCCAGCAGCAGTTCCTGGTTGACCGGCGGGCCGAACCTGGCGGTGTCCCAGTCGTCGCCGAAGTGCTCGGTGGCCAGCGCGCGCACGAACGAGTGCAGGATGCGCAGCCCGATCGCCGTCGTGTGCCCGGGACGGCCCGGCCGCAGGCTGTCGGTGGCCTTCAGGCCCATGACGTCCACCAGCATCTGGCCGGTCTCGGCGACCCGGCGGGTGAGGCTGTGGGTGGCCAGGTCGGACACCCCGGCCAGCACCTTGGCGCTGGAGATCTCGACGTAGGCCATGGGCAGGCACTTGCAGAACAGCGCGACCGACTGGTACAGCCCGTAGTCGGAGAAGACGGCCTGGCCGCGGGCCAGCAGCTCGGCGTCGCCGCCCCACTCGGGCAGGTCCTTGTCGAAGTCGATGGCGTCGAAGATGGCCGAGGGGCCGGTCTCGCCCGAGGGCGCCCGCGCCTCCCGCTTGGCCCGGCCGAGCTCCACCACGACCGCGCGCAGCAGGGACAGGGCGTTCTCCCCTTCGGGCCTGGTCTCCAGGTAGCCGGCCACGATCTTGTCGATGTCCGGGTCGGCCTGCTGCCGTAACTGCCGGAACCGTTCCGCCGGCCAGCGCTCGGCGGGGGCGTTGTCGTGCTCGTTCATGTTCGCCGTACTCCAGATCCGGTCAGAGGCCCCCGCGTTTGCGCAGCGCCTCGACGTCCAGCAACGTGATGGTCCGCCCCTTCATGGCGATGAGGCCGCGGGCGGCGAGCGACTGCAGGGCCCGGTTGACCGCCGGACGGGACGCGCCGATCAGCGCGGCCAGGTCCGACTGGGTCAGCCCCGGCATGTCCACGACCGGGCCCTGGGTCTGGCCGCGCTTGACCGACAGTTGCAGCAGCAGCTTGGCCAGGCGTCCGCCCAGGTCGAGGAAGGCCAGGTCGGCGGCCTGCCCGGTGAGCCTGCGCACCATCTGCCCGAGCATGCGCAGGAACTCGTCGGCGAGCCCGGGATGCTCGCGCATCAGCTCCAGCAGCCGCGCCCTGGGAAGGGCGAAGATCCAGCAGGGGCGCACGGCGATGATCGACGCCGACCGCGGCGAGTCGTCCAGCAGCGCCATCTCGCCGAAGGTCTCCGCGCGGCCCAGCATGTTGAGCACGATCTCGTCGCCGTGCTCGGTGGTGAAGACGACCTTCACCAGGCCGTCGAGCAGCACGTACAGGGATTCGCCCGGATCGCCCTGGTGCAGGATGATCTGCCCGTTGCGGTATCTGCGGGCCACCCCGGCGCGCACGGTGCTCGTGATGCCGTCCGGTCCGAGCACGCGGAACAGCGGAACCTCCGCCAGCACGGCGGCGACCGCCTGGACGTCGTGTGGAACCGCCCCGCTGCTGGCGCTCATGGAAGAACTTTAGGACGCGAACGCCGATCGGGCAGTAAGTGGTAAGCGATCTCCCGAATGTGACGAGCGCCACACCCGCACTGTGTCGTCCGCGACAGTGCGCGAAGGCCGCCGGGAGCACCGTTGGGGGGCCGGTCGAACGAGGTTGACCCCCGAGGACCCCGGCCGGCGGGGAGACGATGATGCAGTTGGATACGTTGGAGCGCCGCGACACCGCCGGCCTCGTGTCGGACGCCCAGGCAGGCGACGCCCAGGCATGGGAGCGGCTGGTCGAGGAGTTCACCCCGATGCTGCGGTCGAGGATCCGGCGCTTCCGGCTCGGCCACGAGGACGCCCAGGACGTGCTCCAGACCACCTGGTTGCTGGCCTGGCAGAACCTCAAGAGCGTCGAGGACCCCCAGCGCATGCCCGGCTGGCTGGCCACGATCGCCTTCCGCGAGTGCCTGAAGCTGACCAGGCGCACCCGGGAGATCTGCACGCCCGACCTCGACACGCTCGGCAGCACGGACGACGTGGACAGGGAACTGGCCAGGATCTGGCTGGCCGGCACGCTGGAGGAGCTGGTCGAGGAGCTGCCCGCGGCCCAGCGCGTGCTGTTTCGAGCACTCACGGAAACCTCCGAGCCGCACTACGTGGACGTCGCCCGCCGGCTGGGCCGGCCGGTCGGCAGCATCGGCCCCACCCGCGCCCGCTGCTTCGCCAGGCTGCGCGGGCTCTTGCAGGACCGCGAGATCACCAGGGACTTCCTGGACTGAGTCCTAGTTTCCTGACCGGTCAAGAGGGATCGCCTCCAGGAAGGGCTCGAAGTCGAAGCGCGCCATCTCGTAGGCGTCGGGATCGGTCTCCTCGGGGAAGGCGTAGACCTTGCGCCGCATCCCGGGGAGCAGCCGGTCGGCTCGCGGCGCCTCGGGGACCGGCTCCGGCAGCGTGCCGCGGGCCGTCTCCGCCTCCAGGGCCGCGGTGAGCTCCGGCCCGAACGGCGGGTCGTAGAGCGCGCCCACCCGCTGGTAGGTGCGGAAGTAGCCGACGATGAAGCGCATGCGGTCGGGGTAGGACACCCAGTCGGTCACCCCGGCCGTGGCCTGCTCGACGTCGTCCGGGATGAACTCCTCGGCGAGCTTGCGCACCTTCTCGTTCCTGATCGGCCGCCAGGCGAGCGCCATGTCCACGCCCGGCGGCGGGGCCAGCGGCCGGCCGACCCTGACGTCGCTGAGCGGCGTGCGCACGGCGAACAGGTGACGGGTGTAGAGCGAGGACCACTTGGCCTCCAGCACGCGCGTCAGCCACGGCTGGTCCTCGTGCCGGGCGCTGAACAGCGGGAAGCGGGGGTAGGGCCGCCGGGTCACCAGCGAGCGCAGCGACCGCCACGACATCCGGGTCAGCCACCGCACCGGCCGGTACAGCACCAGCTCCAGAGCCTTCTGCGCGCGCTTCTGCTCGTACGCCGACAGCGCCACGCTCGCCCCGAACATCAGCTCGGCCCGCTCGTCCGGGTCGGTGGCCGCGTGCGCCTGCCGCAGCAGCAGGGCGGCGTCCCGCAGGTAGCGCTCGTCGGCCTCCTCCAGCAGCCCGGACAGGAACTCCGGCGGCATCGGCGTGTTCTCCGACTCCGGGCTCACCTTGACGTAGCAGTCGGGCGTGCCGTTCCACAGGTTGGCCGCCAGGCTCGCGGTCTCCAGGAAGATCGCCCGGTTGGCCAGCGCCAGCCCGAGCTGGTAGCTGGGGCCGAGCAGGGTCAGCAACATGGCGCGGAACACGCGGCGCAGGCGGGCGGGCACGTGCAGCCGGTCGCCGAAACCGGTCAGGAGGGGCGAGCCAGGAGTCAGGTCGAGGCTCTCGGCGACCGCCTTGGAGGTCCATTTGGCGTAGCAGTACCAGTTGGTCGCGTCCTGGCCCAGCCGCTGGGCGAGGTCCCCGGCGACGCGGTGGTAGCCATGGGCGATGACCATGGCCTCAAGCGCAGGGTTCCTGTCCTTGCAGGCGGCGATGCGCAGCACGTCGTCCGCCGTCATCGGAGCGCCTGGCGCAAGCGCTTGTTCCACTTCGGACATGAGGTCTCCCGTCAGTGGTCCCCCCTGGGACCGTCGATCCTCACCGGGTCAGAGCGCGTCCGGTGACGTGAGATACAGGGCGGCGGTCTCGCTTTCCCCGTGACCGCCGCCCGGAGCGTAGGGCGGGTGACTTGCGGTGTGGTTGCAGGGCGATCCGAGCCCCTGCGGCGTGCCCGCCGCCCCGGGAGGGGCCCGGGGCGGCGGCCGGCTATTCCCGCACCGATATCTTGCTGATCACGACGAAGCCGCCGAGCGCCCCCGCGGAGCCGGCGGCCGTCGTCGTGGTGAGGTTGACCACCAGGTCATAGGTGCCCGGGCCGAGCTGGCCGCGCATCGGGACCGACGCGGTGTACCGTCCCGAGCCAGGGGTGAACGTCATCTCCACGGGAGGCGAGGGATGACGGGTCTCACCACCTCCCAGCAGGTCGGCGATGATCTCCACGTGCCACCGTCCCGCGAGCCAGTCGACCAGCTCGCCGGCCACCTCCCAGGTCACGTCAACGGTCCAGCCCTCGCCGCATCTGACGACGTTCGTGGGCTGCGCGCCCGGGTCGACAACCTGCCCGTGCAGCACGCCGGTCAGCTGCTCGGCCGGAACCTTCATCACCTGGAACTCACCGGTCGCCATGTCGCTGTCTCCTTTCCGGGGGGAACCAGGTCCCCGTACGGACAGGCAGAGCGGTGGGACAGCCGGGTAAATACCGGGTGTATTCAAGGACACAACGCCGGGACGTACCGCCCCGGCGACTACGGTGGAGGCGTGCTCCACGACCCCCCGGACCCCGCGTCGAGGGCCCGGCTCGCCGCCGGGTGGCTCGCGCTCGCGGGCGGCTCCCCGGCCGCGCCGGCCGTCGGCGCCGAGCTGATCGCCCGCTGGGCCGAGCCCCACCGCCGCTACCACACCCTGGCCCACCTCGCCGCCGTGCTGGCCGCCGTCGACGACCTGGCCGGGGAGGCCGCCGACCCCGCCGCCGTGCGCCTGGCCGCCTGGTTCCACGACGCCGTCTACGACGGCAGGCCCGGCTGGGACGAGGAGCGCAGCGCCCAGCTCGCCCAGGCGCGCCTGCCGCGCTGCGGGGTGCCGCCCGGCCGGGTCGCCGCGACCGCCCGGCTGGTCCGCCTGACCGCCGCCCACGACACGGTGGCCGCCGGCGACCGCGACGGGGCCGTGCTGTGCGACGCCGACCTGGCCGTGCTGGGCCGCCCCGGCTACGACGCCTACGCCGCCGGCATCCGCCGCGAGTACGCGCACGTGCCCGACGACCTGTTCCGGCAGGGCCGTGCCCAGGTGCTGCGCAGGCTGCTGGCCGCGCCGCGGCTCTACCGTACGGACCGGGCCCGCGAGCTGTGGGAGGAGGCCGCCCGCGCCAACATGACCGCCGAGCTGGCCCGTCTGGCGGAAGGCTAGGGGGCGCGGCGCTTGCGGCGGCGCAGACCGGCGGCGATCAGGCGGCGCAGCAGCTCGCGCGAGCTGACCGGCTCGGCGCCCAGCGACACCGCCCGCGCGTGCACGGTCTCGGGGACGTCGTAGTGGTCGCGGTCGAAGGCCCGGCCCGGCACCCCGAGCCGGGCCGCGAACGCGTGGAGCTCCTCCAGCGAGCTGTCGCTCACCAGGTGCGACCACATCAGGCCGCGCGGCCCCGGCCAGTCGGGGGGATCGATCAGCACCGTCACGCCTTAAAGGGTAGGACCCTGCCGCGCACGCCGAGCTCGCCCAGATCGGGCACCACGACGTGCGCGCCGTGCCCGGCCAGCGCGGCGGCGTCGCCCGGACCGTCCCGGGTGACCGCCACCACCAGCCCGAAGCCGCCCTTGCCGCCCGCCTGGACGCCGGGCAGCGCCGCGTCCACCACGGCGGCCCGTCCGGCGGGCAGCGCCAGGCGGCGCACGGCCTCCAGGAACAGGGCGGGGTCCGGCTTGCCCGGCAGGTTCATCAGGGCCGCGTCGCCGCCGTCCACGATGAGGTCGAACAGGTGCGCCACGCCCGCGGCGGCGACCAGCCGACGGCCGTGCAGGCTGGCCGAGACGGCGGCCGTGCGGGCGCCCCGGTGGCGCAGCTCGTGCAGCAGGGCCACGGTGGCGGGGAAGGCGGCCACGCCGTACTTGTCCACCTGCGCGATGAAGATGTGGTCCTTGGCCAGGCCGAGCCCGTGCACGGTGGGCGCGCCGGGCTCGTCGTCGGGGCCGCCCTCGGGCACGGTGAGGCCGCGCGCGGCGAGGAAGGTGCGCACGCCGTCGAGCCGCGGCCGGCCGTCGACGTGCCGGAGGTAGTCGTCGCGCACGTCGAACGGGTCGCAGCGGCCGCGCAGGAAGGCGTCGAAGACGTGTTTCCAGGCGGCCGCGTGCACCCGGGCGGTGTCGGTGACCACGCCGTCGATGTCGAACACGACGGCGCCGATCGAGGCCAGATCGATGACGGGCTCGTTCACACTGTGAACGTAACCGCTCTACCAGGCGACGGGTAGCTCCTTGACCCCGTACACGATGGCCAGCTCCCTGAACGGCACCTCGCCAGAGACGTGCAGGTCCGGGAAGCGGCGCAGCAGGGCGGGGAAGGCGATGCGCATCTCCATCTGCGCGAGCGGCGCGCCGATGCAGCGGTGGATGCCGTGGCCGAAGGCCAGGTGCGAGCGCGCGGTCTCGCGGCCGGGGCGCACCTCGTCCATGTCCGGGCCCAGCGAGGGGTCGCGGTTGGCGCCGGTCAGCGAGCACAGCACCATCTCACCCTTCTTGATCGGCACGCCGTGCAGCTCCAGGTCCTCGCGGGCGAAGCGCGGGAAGGCCACCTGGACGACCGTCATGTAGCGCAGCAGCTCCTCGACGACGTCGTTGACGTAGCCGTCCACCTCGCGCACCTTGGCGGCCTGCTCGGGGTGGCGCATGAGCCAGAGCGCGCCGAGGGCGAGCATGCTGGTGCTGGTGTCGTGCCCGCCGGTGAGCAGGCCGTCGGACATGCTGGCCAGCGTGCGGTCGTCGAGGTCGTCGCCGTGCTCGCGCAGGAGCTGGCCGAGCAGGCCCTCGCCGGGGTCGCGCCGCTCGCGGGCGACCAGGTCCACCAGGTACGCCATCGCGTCGTTGATCGCCTGCAGGGACGCCTCCGGGCCGGCCGACAGGTCGAACCGGTCCTTGCTGATCCTGACGAAGTCGGCGCGCTCCTCGTACGGGACGCCGAGCAGCTCGCACACCACCAGCGACGGGATCGGCAGCGCGAAGTCCTCGACCAGGTCCGCGGGCGGGCCCTTGGCCTCGATGCGGTCCAGGTGCTCCTCGACCATCGCCTCGATGCGCGGCTCCAGCCGGCGCAGGCGGCGCATGGTGAACTCGGGGGTCAGGTACTTGCGCAGCCGCGTGTGCTCGGGCGGGTCGCGGAAGCCGAGGCCGCCCGGGTCCTCCTGGTTGGAGCCCAGGCCGGAGATGCCGGCGAAGTCGTTGCTGAACCGCTCGTGGTCGCCGAGCACACCGCGTACGTCCTCCCAGCGCGTGACCAGGTGCACGGTCTGGTCGCCGGGGATCTTCATGGGGAAGACGGCGTGCTCGGCCCGGATGCGGCCGAGCTCGGCGACCGGGTCGAAGTCCTCGCGCATGAACTGGACGAAGGGGAACTCTGAGTCAGACATGGATATCCGTCCTGCTGGGATACATCGCACTATGTTGGGATAAATCCCTCGGTAGATGGTCCCATCCGGACAGGCGGCTGTTGCCCTCCGAAAGGACGAAATTGCCGCTCACTCTCGCGTCCCACCTGGCCGCCCGCCCGATCGTCCATCTGGCCGCCCGCCCGGCCACCTGTGCGGGAAGGCCGGGGTGCGCCTCATTGTGCGCCGGGTCGCGGGCCGCCGACTAGCCACAACCCCCTTCTGGTACGGCGTGTGTCACAGGAACCGGTGGGAGACAGGGGAAATCGGTGGCGTTTGGCGTACAAGGGGGCGACAGTCTGCGATGATCTCGTCGCAAGACAAGCTGGAGTTGAGCCTCGCGGATAGTGACTGATGCCGACATTTGAGGAAATAGCAGCCTTCGTCGCCGAGAAGCCGTTCGCCACCGCCGTCATCGCCCTGCTGGGCCTGGCCGGGCTCGTGCTGGCGTTCCTGGCGCTCCGGATGGCCTGGAAGGCGGGCACCTGGTTATTCGCCCGCTACGTCGCCCCCCGTCCCGTCGAGGACGTGCTCACCGTCGTCGCCGCCTCCATCGCCACCGGCGTGTCCGCCCAGGGCATGTGGCGCTTCTCCGGAGACGTGCTGGGCCTGGACGGACCGCTCCGGCTGCTGCTGTTCGCCTTCATCGAGGTCGCCATCATCACCTCGGCCGTCCGCGCCCGCCGCAACATGCGGGAGAACTTCTCCGCCGGCATCGACGGCATCGCGGTCTGGGCGCTGACCTGCCTGACCGCCGTCCTGTCCAGCATGGACGCCCGGAGCCTCCCCGAGGCCGTCTTCCGCCTGGCCGCCCCGCTCGTCGCCGCCTGGCTCTGGGAACGCGGCATGGCCATCGAACGCCACCGCATCCGCGGCACCGGCCGCATCAACTGGCGCCTGACCCCCGAACGCCTGCTCGTCCGCATGGGCCTGGCCGAGGTCAGCGACCGCACCGCCTCCGAGGTCGACGCCCACCGCCGGCTCACCCGCGTCGCCCTGGCCGCCAAGCGCGCCAAGGCGCTGCGCGACGGCGGCGCCTCCGAGCGCAAGATGCGCGGCGCGCTGGCCAAGCTCGACAAGGCCATGGACCAGGCCGTCGAGCACACCGGGCTGGCCGTCGACCAGTCGCGCCAGGAGGCGCTGCTGGCCCAGATCGCCGCCCTGTACAACACCAACGCCCTCATCGACGCCGACCCGCGGGTGCCGTGGGAGCCCGAGGCCGACCACCGTCCCGTGCCCGCCCGCCCGGCGCTGCCGCCCGCGCTGGCCGAGCTCGTCGAGGACGAGGACGAGGACGTCGAGGTGTTCGACGCCACCCCCCAGGTCGTCGACACCGCCCAGCGCGCCGCCCAGATCAGGGCCGCCCGCGAGTTCTGGGACCGGCAGATCGCCAAGCGCATCGTGCCGCGCTCGGTGGACATCGCCCAGGAGATCGGCATCTCGCTGGCCACCGCGCGCGAGTATCGTGCCCTGTGGAAGCTGGAGCCGCAGGCGCACGCCCTGATCGAGGCTCTGTACCAGCAGCACGGCATCGTCGACACCGGCGCCTTCCCGGCCATCGCCGACGACGGGCGGGTGCTGGCCAAGTAGGGGGAGCTCGGTTGCGGGAGCGCACGCTCGAACGCGTCAGGAAACTCCTGGCCAAGGCCGAACGCACGGACAACGAGCACGAGCGGGCCACCTTCCTGGCGGCCGCCTCCGCCCTGATGGCCAAGTACGGCATCGACACCCTCCCGCCGCCCGGCACCCGCCAGACCCCCGGCGACCGGATCGTCACCCTGCCCGCCCCGTGGGCCAGGGAGAAGGCCCGCCTGGTCAGCCTGGTCGCCCAGGCCGTGCGCTGCCGTCCGCTGCTGATCGGCCGCGGCGACGGCGGCCAGCGGGTGCACGTGTTCGGCTTCGCCGCCGACCTCGAACGCGCCGACGTGCTGGCCACGTCGCTGCTGCTGCAGATGGCCTCCGGCCTGGCCCGCGTACGGCCGCCGGGCGAGCTCGCCCTCGCGCGGGCCTACCGGCGCTCGTGGCTGCTGGGGTTCACCGACGAGGTGTACCGGCTGCTGCGCGAGGCCGAGTCGCGGGCCGCGACCGAGGCCGAGGCCGCCGGGGCCGGCACCGCGCTGGTGCTGGCCGACCGCCGGGCCGAGGTCGACCTGGCGGTGGCCGCGCGGTATCCGCGCATCCGCATGTCCGTCCCGACGACCAGCGGCACGGGCTACCGCGCCGGCGTGCTGGCGGGCCGGCACGCCGACCTCGGCCGCACCGGCATGCCCGCCGCCACCGCCCGCGAACTGCCCCGCTGAGCCGCCCGCTCGACGGCCGACCCCCGCGAGCCGCCAGGACCAGCCGCCCGGCCGCTCAGCCCAGGGCGGCCGAGACCAGCGAGCGGGCCTCCTCCTGGACCTTGGCCAGGTGGTCGGGGCCCTTGAAGGACTCGGCGTAGATCTTGTAGACGTCCTCGGTGCCCGACGGGCGGGCGGCGAACCAGGCGTTCTCGGTCGAGACCTTCACGCCGCCGAGCGCCGCGCCGTTGCCGGGGGCCGCGGTCTGCACCGCCGTGATCGGCTCGCCGGCCAGCGACGACGCCGTCACCTGGTCGGCCGACAGCTTGGCCAGCACCGCCTTCTCCTCGCGGGTGGCGGGCGCGTCGACCCGGGCGTAGGCGGGCTCGCCGAACCGCTCGGTCAGGCGGCGGTAGTGCGCGCTCGGCGACTCGCCGGTCACCGCCAGGATCTCCGAGGCCAGCAGGGCGAGGATGAGCCCGTCCTTGTCGGTGGACCAGGGGGAGCCGTCGCGCCGCAGGAACGAGGCCCCCGCGCTCTCCTCGCCGCCGAACCCGAGCGACCCGTCGAGCAGCCCGGGGACGAACCACTTGAAACCGACCGGCACCTCGTACAGACGCCGCCCGAGCGAGGCGGCGACCCGGTCGATGACGCCGCTGCTCACCATCGTCTTGCCGACCCCGGCCGCGGCGGGCCAGCCCTCGCGGTGGGCGTACAGGTAGGAGATGGCGACGGCCAGGTAGTGGTTGGGGTTCATCAGGCCGTCGGGGGTGACGACGCCGTGGCGGTCGGCGTCGGCGTCGTTGCCGGTGGCGATGTCGTACCTGTCCCGCTGCGCGATGAGCGACGCCATGGCGTACGGCGACGAGCAGTCCATGCGGATCTTGCCGTCCCAGTCGAGCGTCATGAACCGCCAGGTGGGATCGACCAGCGGGTTGACCACGGTCAGGTCGAGGCGGTGGCGCTCGGCGATCTCGCCCCAGTACGCCACGCTCGCCCCGCCCAGCGGATCGGCCCCGATGCGCACCCCGGCCGACCTGATCGCGTCGAGGTCGACCACGGACGGCAGGTCGTCGACGTACGCGCCGAGGAAGTCGTAGCGGCCGGCCGCGTCGAGGGCCTTGGCGTAGGAGATCCTGGACACGCCCTTCATGCCGTCGGCCAGCAGTTGGTTGGCGCGGTCCTGGATCCAGGAGGTGGCGTCGGTGTCCGCGGGGCCGCCGTGCGGCGGGTTGTACTTGAAGCCGCCGTCGGAGGGCGGGTTGTGCGACGGCGTCACCACCACGCCGTCGGCCAGCCCGGACGTGCGGCCCCGGTTGTGCCGCAGGACGGCGTGCGAGACGGCGGGGGTCGGCGTGTAGCCGTCGCGGGAGTCGATCAGCACCTCCACCCCGTTGGCCGCGAGCACCTCCAGCGCCGACACGCGGGCGGGCTCGGACAGCGCGTGCGTGTCGATGCCCAGGAACAGCGGGCCGTCGGTGCCCTGGGAGGCGCGGTACTCGCAGATGGCCTGGCTGGTGGCCAGGATGTGGTCCTCGTTGAAGGCCGTCCGCAGCGAGGACCCGCGGTGGCCCGACGTGCCGAACGCCACCCGCTGCGCCACCTCGGCGGGGTCGGGGTGCAGGGCGTAGTAGGAGGTCACCAGCCGGGCGACGTCGACCAGGTCGGCGGGCTGGGCGGGCTGTCCTGCGCGATCGTGCGTCATGAGGCCACTTTACAAATCCGCCCCCTTCGTACGGGTGAGCGCGCCCGGCGGCGTGGGAAGATACAGGCGCGTCTGCCTCCAGAATGGAGTTCTGTTTCCATGCGTTTCGGATATTTCCTGAACGAACGGCAAGGGTCCGACCCGCTCGGCGCGCTCCGCGACGAGATCGCCCAGGCGGCCGATGACGGCTTCGCCTCCGCCTGGCTGTCCCACATCTTCGGCCTCGACGCCCTCACCGCGCTGGCCGTGGCCGGCTCCCAGGTGCCCGGCATCGAGCTCGGCACCTCCGTCGTGCCCACCTACCCGCGGCACCCGGCGGCCCTGGCCCAGCAGGCGATGACGGCCAACGCCGCGCTCGGCGGCCGGCTGGCGCTCGGCATCGGCCTGTCGCACCAGGTCGTCATCGAGCACATGTTCGGCCTCAGCTACGAGCGCCCCTACCGCCACATGAAGGAGTACCTCGACGTGCTGCTCCCGGCCAGCCGGGGCGAGCAGGTCAAGGCGGCGGGCGAGACGATCAGGGCCGACGTGCGGCTCACCACGCCGGGCGCGGGCTTCCCGGTGCTCATCGCCGCCCTCGGCCCGCGCATGCTGAAGCTGGCCGGCACGGTGGCCGACGGCACGGTGCTGTGGATGACCGGCCCGAAGACGGTGGCCGAGCACGTCGCCCCGACCATCACCGCCGCCGCCGCGGAGGCGGGCCGCCCGGCGCCGCGGATCGTCTGCGCGCTGCCCGTCTGCGTCACCGACGACCCCGCCGCCGCGGTCGAGCGGGCCAACGAGATCTTCGCCGTCTACGGCACGCTGCCCTCCTACCGGGCCATGCTCGACCGCGAGGGCGCCGCCGGGCCCGGGAACGTCGCGGTGGTCGGCGACGAGGAGTCCGTGCTCGCCCAGCTCGAACGGCTGCGCCAGGCCGGGGTGACCGACTTCGTCGGCGCGACCTTCGCCGAGCGGGAACGTACCCGTGAGCTGCTCATCGGCGCGTCGAAGGGTTCATAGGGGGACATCTCAATAAACTCCGGCAAGGTGAAGCGCTTGCTGCATGGCATAGACGTGTCGAACTGGCAGGGCTCCGTCGACTGGGCCGGTCACGCCGAGGCCGGAGTCTCCTTCGCCTTCGCCAAGGCCACCGAGGGCGGCGACTGGACCGACCGGTGGTTCGCCCGCAACTGGTCGGGAATGCGCGAGAGCTGGCTGGTGTGCGGGGCGTACCACTTCGCCCGGCCCAAGGGCGACCCGATCGAGCACGCCCGGCACTTCCTGGCGGTGCTCAGGTCGGCGGGCGGCCTGCGCAGGGGCGACCTGGTGGCGCTCGACCTGGAGACCGGCGACGGGCAGCGCCCCGAGCAGGTCGCCAGGTACGCGCGCCGCTGGTGCCACCACGTCGAGCGGCACGCCGGCCTGCGGCCCTTCATCTACACCTTCCACTGGTTCGCCCGCTCGGGGAACTGCGCCGGCCTGGCCGACTACCCGCTGTGGATCGCCTCCCCGGAGAAGCCGCGCGGCGAACCCCTCGTGCCGCCGCCGTGGCGCGACTGGACAATTCACCAATATGCCAGCAGTCCGCTCGACCGGAACGTCTTCCACGGCACCCGCCAGGACCTGACAAGGCTGGGGTTTCACCCGCGATAGCATCGGTGTTCACCATCGAACCAGCCTCGGTGCCGGGCATCGAGCGCGATCCAAGGGAGACACCGTGTCAGCCGAGCTACGCATCACCCTCGCCGGAGCCGAGCGTGTGGTCGCGGCCGGCACGACGGCCGGTGAGGCGCTGGAGGCCGACGGCCGCACCGTCATCGCGGCCCGGGTCAACGGCGAGCCGCGCGACCTTGCCCACCCGCTGGCCCAGGACGACGTGGTCGAGCCGATCGAGGTCTCCAGCGAAGACGGCCGGGCCATCGTCCGCCACTCCACCGCGCACGTCATGGCCCAGGCGGTGCAGGAGCTGTTCCCCGAGGCCAAGCTGGGCATCGGCCCGCCCGTGGAGAACGGCTTCTACTACGACTTCGACGTCAAGCAGGCGTTCAACCCCGACGACCTCAAGCGCGTCGAGAAGCGCATGCGGGAGATCGTCAAGCAGGGGCAGCTGTTCTCCCGCCGGGCCGTCAGCGACGAGCAGGCGCGCGAGGAGCTGGCCGGCGAGCCGTACAAGCTGGAGCTGATCGGGCTCAAGGGCGGCGCGGCCGACGAGGAGAGCGTCGAGGTCGGGGCCGGGCAGCTCACGATCTACGACAACCTCGACCCCAAGAGCGGCGAGCTGTGCTGGAAAGACCTGTGCCGGGGGCCGCACGTGCCCTCCACCCGGTCGATCCCGGCGTTCAAGCTCATGCGCTCCGGCGGCGCCTACTGGCGCGGCAGCGAGAAGAACCCGCAGCTCCAGCGCATCTACGGCACCGCCTGGGAGTCCCGCGACAAGCAGGACGAATACCTGAAGATGCTGGAGGAGGCCGAGCGGCGCGACCACCGCAGGCTCGGCGCCGAGCTCGACCTGTTCTCCTTCCCCGACGAGCTGGGCTCGGGCCTGGCGGTCTTCCACCCCAAGGGCGGCGTGATCCGCAAGGTGATGGAGGACTACTCGCGGCGCAGGCACGAGGAGGCCGGCTACGAGTTCGTCAACACCCCGCACATCACCAAGGAGCACCTCTACCAGGTCTCGGGCCACCTCGACTGGTACAAGGACGGGATGTTCCCGCCCATGGAGCTGGAGGGCGCCCGCTACTACCTCAAGCCGATGAACTGCCCGATGCACAACCTGATCTTCAGGGCGCGCGGGCGGTCCTACCGCGAGCTGCCGCTGCGGCTGTTCGAGTTCGGCACGGTCTACCGCTACGAGAAGTCGGGCGTGGTCCACGGCCTGACCCGGGTGCGCGGCCTGACCCAGGACGACGCCCACATCTACTGCAGCCGCGAGCAGATGCGCGACGAGCTGACCTCGCTGCTGCGCTTCGTCCTCGACCTGCTGCGCGACTACGGCCTTGAGGACTTCTACCTGGAGCTGTCCACCAAGGACCCGGAGAAGTTCGTCGGCTCCGACGAGGTGTGGGAGGAGGCCACCACCACGCTGCGCGAGGTGGCCGAGGCCGAGAACCTCCACCTGGTGATGGACCCGGGCGGCGCGGCCTTCTACGGGCCGAAGATCTCCGTCCAGGTGCGCGACGCCATCGGCCGCACCTGGCAGATGTCCACCATCCAGCTCGACTTCAACCTGCCCGAGCTGTTCGACCTGCAGTACCAGGCGGCCGACGGCTCCCGGCAGCAGCCGGTCATGATCCACCGGGCGCTGTTCGGCTCGGTCGAGCGGTTCTTCGGCGTCCTGGTCGAGCACTACGCCGGGGCGTTCCCCGCGTGGCTGGCGCCGGTGCAGGTGGTCGGCATCCCGATCGCCGACGCCCACGTGCCCTACCTCCAGGACGTCGCCAAGCGGCTGCGCGAGCGGGGCATCAGGGTCGAGGTCGACGCGGCCGACGACCGCATGCAGAAGAAGATCCGCAACGCGCAGAAGGCGAAGGTCCCGTACATGCTGCTGGCCGGTGACGACGACATCGCCAACGGCGCGGTGTCCTTCCGTTACCGCAACGGCGAGCAGAAGAACGGCGTGCCCGTCGAGGAGGCCATCGCCGAGATCGTCAACGCCGTGGAACACCGCGTCCAGGTCTGACCCGCCGCTTTCGGCCCGGCCGGGGCTCAGGCCCCGGCCGGATGTCGGCAGGGAAAGTCAGCAGGGAAACTCGGCCGGGGAAGTCGGCGGTAGAGCTCAGCGGGGGTAGAGGCGGAAGGCGACCGCCGGGCGGCCGTCGAAGCGTTCGGCGGCCTCCCGCGCGGAGCCCTCGATCAGCTCGCGGGCGTAGACCTCCGGGGCCTGGTCGGTGAGGGCCTCGATGTAGGCGCGGTGCTCCAGCAGCGACCGCACGCCCCGCTCCAGCCCGTCGGTGACGTCCACGGCGTGGGTGGGGGAGTTGGAGCCGGCGACGGCGACCCAGCGCACGCCGTTCCAGGGCGCGGCGTCGGTGTCCGGAAATATCCAGCGATTTCCGGCGTCTCCGGCGGCGTCCAGCACGGCCCGGCCCACCGCCCGGTGGTCGGGCGTGTTCCAGTACGTGCCGCCCCACGTGTCGTCGGGGTTGAGAGTGATCACCAGCTCCGGGCGGTGCCTGCGGATGGCGGCGGCGATGTCCCTCCTGAGCGCCGTCCCGTACTCGACGACCCCGTCGGCGTGGTCGAGGAACTCCACGGTGGTCACCCCGACCACGGCGGCGCTGGCCCGCTCCTCGCGCTCGCGCACCGGCCCGCACGCGGCCGGGTCGAGCGTGTCGATGCCCGCCTCGCCGCGGGTGGCGATCAGGTACGAGACCTCGCGCCCGGCGTCGGTCCAGGTGGCGACGGCGGAGGCGCAGCCGTACTCCAGGTCGTCGGGGTGGGCCACGACGGCCAGGGCGCGCTGCCAGTCGGCGGGCATGGGTTCGAGTCGCTGTGCCATGCCCTCACCTTAGGCCCGTCGCGAAGGGCGGGGGATCACGCCGGAAGGGCATGCCCTCGGCGCGGGGACCTATGCTGCTGGGTATGCACGATCAGGCAGGGGCCGGGGCGCCCGACAACTTCCAGCGGCTGTGGACCCCGCACCGCATGGCCTACATCAAGGGCGAGAACAAGCCGACGGGCACCGGGCCGGGCGACGGCTGCCCGTTCGACGAGATCCCCCGGATGAGCGACGAGGACGGCCTGATCGTGGCGAGGGGAGAGGTCGTGTACGCCGTCCTCAACCTCTACCCGTACAACTCCGGCCACCTGATGGTCGTGCCCTTCCGGCACGTGTCCGGCTACGACGAGCTGACCTCGGCCGAGGTCGCCGAGCTGGGCGAGTTCACCCAGCGGTCGCTGCGCGCGCTGCGCAAGGCCAGCGGCGCCCAGGGCTTCAACGTGGGCATGAACCTGGGCCAGGTCGCGGGCGCAGGCATCGCCGCCCACCTGCACCAGCACGTCGTGCCGAGGTGGGGCGGCGACACCAACTTCATGCCGGTCGTGGCGCAGACGAAGGTGCTGCCCCAGCTCCTGCACGACACCCGGCAACTGCTGGCCGACGCCTGGGAGGACTAGCGACCCCGGTCGCGGGCCCACAGCGCGCGGCGTCGATCCCAGGCCCGCCGCCCGAGCTGTCAGTCGCCGGTGTGGGCCAGGCGGGCGGGGGCGGGGGACTCGGCCGGCTGTTCGCGGCCGAGCGCGCCGATGCCCGCCGCGAGCAGCAGCGGCACGGCCAGCGCCAGAGCCATCGACAGCACCGCGGCGCCCGAGTCGTTGACCAGCATCCCGATCACCCCGCTGACCAGCGTGCCGATCAGGCCGGCGCGCAGGGCGGGGGAGTGGCGGAACGCCGCGGGCACCACGCCCGCGCTGGCCTGCTCGGGCCGCAGGATCGCGTAGACGAGGAAGGCCACGGCCGCGATCACGATGGGCATGAGGTTGGGGCTGAGCAGCGTGGCCAGCATGGCCTGGAGCTTGCGGAAGATCACCTCGAACGCCTCGCCGCTGAGCACCTGGCCGACGAACCGGCCCAGGTGCGTCTGCTCGTCGGGCGGACGCAGGTAGTTGAGCACGGCGAACGTCATCACGATCACCGCCCCGGCCACGCAGAACGCCCCCAGCTTCACGATCGACACCCGCTTGCCGGCCACCAGCAGCGCGGTCACCGCGATGCCCGGCACGAACGCGATCACGCCGCCGAAGTCGCTGCCCATGCCCGAGCCGCCCAGCACCATCGCGAACGCCCCGAGCACCACGATCGCGGCCACCCCGGGCCGCCCCGGCCAGCGGTGGGCGATCACGGTGGTGGCCAGCAGCGTGCCGGTGGCCAGCAATGCGAACGGGATGTTGCCCAGGCCGTAGTAGCGGGCCCCGACCTCGGCGCTGTAACCCATGACGCTGTTGAGCTGCAACGTCGTGCCCGTCAGCAGATCGCCGGCGAGCGTGAGCGCGGTGACGCCGGCCACCACGGCGAGCGGGCCGAGCGGACGGCGCCGCCAGGGCCCGGCGAAGGCCAGCCCGGTGATCACGACGACCCAGCCCAGCACCCCCGCGACCAGTTGCGGCAGGGACGACCAGGGCAGCAGGTTGACCAGGTAGCTGGAGACCGGCAGGGCGGCCAGCGCGACCGCGGCCAGGCGCACCGGCGACAGGCCCTTGCGCCGCCGCAGCAGCAGGAACGCGACCACGTAGAACAGCACCTGCAACACCGCCACGACGGTGAAGTAGACGCCCTTGACCGACCGGATGGCCTGCGCGGTCGCGTCGGCCCGGCGCAGCCGATCGATCGTCGCGCCGGTCTCGCCCAGTTGCAGCGGCACCCCGACGACCGTGGCCGGCGCCGGCACCCCGAGCCGGGCCAGCACGGTCGCGGTCAGGTCGGGCAGGATCGAGATGTCGGCGCGGCGGGTCGAGGCCGCGCCCAGCAACCGCCCCTGCGCCCCCGGCTCACGCAGCGCGGCCACCCGCAGGTGGGGCACGGAACCGTGGTCGGACAGGCCGGCGAGCAGCACGGTGGTGCCGGGCGGCAGGATCGACAGCAGCGCGCCGGCCTTGGCGTCGGCCAGGCGCAGCGCGTCGCGGCGCTCCTTGGGGCCGAGCTGCTCGGGCACCTTGGGCAGCTTGCCGCCGGCCAGGTAGGGGTGGACGAGGTCGTCGACGTCCATGGCGGTGAGCGGGCACTGCTCCAGGTCGGCCGTGCGGACCTGGAGCGGGGAGGCGTGGTAGCGCTGCACCGCGCCCTGCCGGTCGGCCAGCGCGAGCGCGGCTCCGGGGCCGATCGCGATCGAGCACCGGCCCGCGGCCTTCAGCGCCTCGCCCAGCGTGCCGGCGTTGCGCTGCCCGGCCACGTCGATGAGGTAGCGGTAGTCGGGGATGACCGCGCCCGCGCCCCGGGTCTCGGGGGCGGGCGGCGCGCCGCAGGCGTATCCGGCGGCCGACCTGGTGCCGGCCGACACCGTGAGCCAGCCGTCGTAGGGGCAGGTGATGTTGCTGACCGTGCGCACCGACAGCGAGCCGATCGCGCTGCCGCGCGTCAGCTCCCACAGGTTGGGGGCGTCGGCCTGGTCGACGTCGTCCCAGCCGAGGCCGGGGACGCCGATGAGCGCCACCCTGCCCGCGCCGGGAGCCGAGCCGCCGGCCGTGGCCGTGCCCTGCAGGCCGAGCAGTACGGAACCGGCCAGAACGGCCAGCACCACGAGCGCGCGCCTCACCCCGACGACCTCCCGCGATCGATGACGTCCGTGGCACGCTAGAGCACCTCGCGATCCGGCGCCACCGGTTCCCCTACCTTCTCACGGGCGGCGGCGGGCGCGGTCCGTCACCCGCGCACGGGGGTGAGCCAGTGGCGGTAGCGGTCGTCGCGCCCGTGCACGGCCGCGTCGTAGGCGTCGGCCAGCTTGCCGGTGACCGGCCCGGGGCCGCCGAACTCGCAGTGGTCGACCGCGCTGACGTGCACGATCCCGGCCGCCGTGCCGCAGACGAAGATCTCGTCGGCCGTGTACAGGTCGGTGCGCAGCAGATCCTCCCTGGTGACCGTCAGCCCCAGGTCGGCGGCCAGCCGCGTGACGGTGTCCTGCGTGATGCCCTCCAGCGCGCCGGCGTGCGGCGGAGGCGTGGTCAGGACGCCGTCGCGCACGACGAAGACGTTGGCGCCGGTGCACTCGCTGACGTTGCCGGCCGCGTTCAGCAGCACCGCCTCGTCGAAGCCCGCCTGCAGGGCCTCGGACTTGGCCATCACCGAGTTCAGGTAGGGGCCGGTGGCCTTGGCCGCGGTCGGCGTCACCCGGTGGTCGTTGCGCTGCCAGGAGCTGGTCATCAGCCGCACGCCCGCCTCCAGCAGCGCCCCCCACTCCCAGGACGCGATCGAGACCACCGTCGGGCAGCCGCGCGCCGCCACGCCCATCTCGCCGTAGCCGCGGTGGGCCAGGTGGCGGATGTAGCACGAGGACTGGCCGTTGGCCGCGACCGTGGCCAGCGTGGCCGCGCGCAGCTCCTCCAAGGTGTACGGCAGCGGCATCCCGATGATCCGCGCGCTGCGCGCCAGCCGCCGCAGGTGCTCGTCCAGCCGGAACACCGCCGGGCCGTCCGGCGTGTCGAAGGCCCTGGTGCCCTCCAGCACGGCGGTGCCGTAGTGCAGGGCGTGCGTCAGGACGTGCACGCGGGCCTCGCCCCAGGGCACCAGCTCGCCGTCCATCCAGATGTGCTCGGCTTCGCGCATCGTGCCGCTCCTCTCCGTAAATGGCCGCTAACGATCACAAGATGTAGGCCAATTCATTGATAAGTGGCACAGTAACCGGATAATAGTGGCGTGGGAAGAGAAGAAGACCTTGTCACCCTGGTCCGCGACCGGCTCCGGCTCCACGAGGGCACGGCCAGCCGGCGGCTCGCGGGAGCGCTGACCGACCTGGCCCAGACCGGCGCCATCGCCCCTGGCACCCGCCTGCCCTCCGAGCGCGACCTGGCCCAGGCGGTCGGGCTCAGCCGCGGGACGGTCGCCGCCGCCTTCAACGCCCTGTGCGAGGAGGGCCTGTGCGAACGCCGGCACGGCAGCGGCACGTACGTGCTGGGCGTCCCGACGTTCGGCGGCCTGCTCCAGGGCGGCGCGGTGCTGGCCGACCTGTCGACCTCGGTCGTCCCCGACCCCTCGCACCTGGCGGTGCCCCCGCTGGACGCCGCCGCCCTGATGCGCGCGCCGAGCGGCCACGGCTACGACGCCATGGGCGACTCGCGGCTGCGCGCCGTCCTGGCCGCCCTGGACCCGGGGCCGCACCGCGAGATCCTGGTGACCTCGGGAGCCCAGCAGGGCATCGACCTGGCGGCCCGGGTGCTGCTGCGGCCCGGCGACCGCGTGCTGGCCGGCGACCCGGCCTACGGGGGCGCGCTCAGCGTGTTCCGGCGCGCGGGGGCCCACGCCGTCCCCGTGGACCTCGCCGACCCGGACGCCGTGCGCGACGCGCTGGCCCGCCACCGCCCGGCCGCCGTGTACGCGCTGCCCGTGGACAACCCGACCGGCCGCGTGGCCGACCTGCGGCACGTGGCCGAGCTGGCCGCGGCGGCGGACGTCCCGCTGGTGGAGGACCGGACCCTCGCGCCCGTGGTGTTCGACGGCCGGACGCCGCCGGAGCCGCTGGCCCTGGCCCATCCGCACGGCACGGTGACGGTGGGCTCGTTGTCGAAGGTGTTGTGGGGCGGCCTGCGGGTGGGCTGGCTCACCGCCCCCGAGCCGCTGCTGGCCCGGCTGCTGGAGGCCAAGCTCGACGCCGACCTGGCCACCAGCGCCGTCTCCCAGCGGCTGGCCGCCGACCTGCTCGACGGCGACCCCGTGCCGGCCTGGCTCGCCGAGCTGGCCCGCCGCCGCGACCACTTCACCGCCGCGCTGTCCGCGCGCCTGCCGTCGTGGACCTGGTCACGCCCGCAGGGCGGCCTGTCGGTGTGGGCCCGCCTGCCGGGCGCCGACACCGACAGGTTCGCCGCGGCGGCCCGCGAGCAGGGCGTGGCCGTCGCCCCCGGCTCCCTGTTCTCCCCGGACGGCCGCCACCGCGACCGCCTGCGCCTCAGCTTCGCCCTGCCGCCCGCCCTCCTCGACCAGGCGGTCGCCGCCCTGGCCCGCGCCTGGGCGCAGACCGGCCGCTGAGCATCCGGAACACGGCGACGCCACGCCCGGATCCCGGGCGTGGCGTCGGCGGGCGGGACGGCGGGACGGTCTCAGCCCACCTTGACCTTCACCGGCTTGCTCTCGTGGTGCTGGCGGTCGAGCGAGGTGATCAGGTACGTGCCCGGCTTGGCCGAGTACGACGCCGTCGTCACCACGGCCGCCAGGTTGCGGGCGTCGGTGGTGTGGCAGTCCTTGCCCGACTCCGGCACCCGGTACACCGCGTAGGCCCGCGCCCCCTCGGACGGCGTCCAGGACACGGTGGAGCCGCTCGCCTTGACGCCGGCCGGCTTGCCGGGAGCCTCGCCGCCGCGGTCCTCCATGATCGGCAGCAGCGCCGGACGGCTGTAGTGCTCCTTGGCCACCCGGTCGATCGCGCCGAGCGGGTTGGTCAGGAGCTGCTTGGCGCTGAAGTAGATGTCGCCGTCGACCTGCTCGTAGCGCCGGTTCACCGTCAGGTGCGCCGACAGCTCGCCCGGGTTGGCCCAGGCGGCGTTGGTCTTGGTGCCGACCTGGTAGAGCGCCTGGCCGATGTAGAGCTGGACGCCGGTGCCCTTGACCGCGCCCGCCCACCAGGCCGTCAGCGTCTTGTAGTCGGCCGCCTTGAAGCCGCGCGGCCAGTAGAGCTGCGGGGCGACGTAGTCGACCGTGCCGTCCTGGATCCAGGAGCGGGCGTCGGCGTAGATGGAGTCGTAGGCGGACATGCCGGCCGTGGCCGACCCGTCGGGGTCGTTGGACTTGTTGCGCCAGATGCCGAACGGGCTGATGCCGAACTTCACGTGGTACTTCGTGTCGTGGACGGCCGCGTCGACCTTGGCCACCAGCTTGTTCACGTTGTGGCGGCGCCAGTCGGCCAGCTTCTGGCCCTTGCCGTACTTGGCGAAGGCGGCCTTGTCGTCGAACGTGCCGCCGCCGCCCGGATAGGGGTAGAAGTAGTCGTCGAAGTGCACGCCGTCGACGTCGTAGCGGCTGACCACGTCGGTGATGACCTTGGTGACGTGCTCGCGCACCTGCGGCAGGCCGGGGTTGTAGTAGAGGCCGCCGCCGTACGTGACCGTCCAGTCGCGGTGCTGCCGGGCCGGGTGGTTCGCCGGGAGCTTGGACAGGTCGGCGCTCTCGGCCGCGCGGTAGGGGTTGAACCAGGCGTGGAACTCCAGGTTGCGCTTGTGGGCCTCGTCGATGAGGAACGGGAGCGGGTCCCAGCCCGGGTCCTTGCCCGCGGTGCCCGTCAGGTACTGCGACCAGGGCTCCAGCGAGGAGCGGTAGAGCGCGTCGGAGGCGGGCCGGACCTGGACGAAGACGGCGTTGAGATTGCGCTTGACCGCGCTGTCGAGGATCTTGACGTACTCGGCCTTCTGGCGGGCCTGGCCGAGGCCGGCGCGCGAGGGCCAGTCGATGTTCTTGACCGTCGCGATCCACACCCCGCGCAGCTGGCGCTTGGGGTAGCGGGGGTCGGGCTTGCAGGCCGCGGTCGCCTCGGCGGCGGCGGTGGCGGTGGTCGTCGTCTTCTTGGTCGCTGCGGGGCTCTCGGTCGCGCCGGGGCCGAACACGTAGGCGGCGCTGGTGGTCACGACCGCGAGGGCTGCAGCGGCTAGGAGTGGGCGTCCAGTTCGCATAGTGCAACCCAGTCTGGCAGTTGCTCCCGCGTGATCGGACCCGAAAAAAGAAATGCAGTCGTGATGCTTCTGTTACGAAACGGTAGATGTGGTGATCAAACGTGCGGGCCGGGAGGGACATGCCGCCCTCCCGGCTCAGCGCCGCTCACCCCGTACCCTTCACTCGGTGGCCGCCACCTTGCTCGCCAGGTTCGGCGGCAGCGGCTCGTAACGCAGGAACGTGCGCGTGAACGTCCCGGTGCCGTGCGACATCGAGCGCAGGTCGATGGCGTAGCGGGTGATCTCCAGCTCGGGCACCTCGGCCTTGACCAGCGTGCGCCCGGTGCCCACCGGCTCGGTGCCGAGCACGCGCCCGCGCCGCGAGGACAGGTCGGACATCACCGAGCCCACGTAGTCGTCGGCCACCAGCACCGACAGCTCGTCCACCGGCTCCAGCAGCAGGGTCGGGACCTTGGAGGCCGCCTCCTTCAGCGCGAGCTGGCCGGCGATCTGGAAGGCCATGTCGGAGGAGTCGACCGAGTGGGCCTTGCCGTCGTAGAGCGTGACGCGCACGTCCACCATGGGGTAGCCGGCCACCACGCCGCGCTCCATCTGGGCCCGCACGCCCTTCTCCACCGACGGGATGAACTGCCGGGGCACCACCCCGCCGACGATCTTGTCGACGAACTCGAACCCGCCGCCCGAGGGCAGGGGCTCGACCTCCAGGTGGCAGATCGCGTACTGGCCGTGGCCGCCGGTCTGCTTGACGTTGCGGCCCATCGCCTGGCACCGGCCGCCGAACGTCTCGCGCAGCGGCACCCGCAGCTCGATCCGCTCGACCTCGACGCCGTGCCGGTTGGCCAGCCGGTCGAGCAGCACGTCGGTGTGCGCCTCGCCCATGCACCACAGCACGAGCTGCCTGGTCTCGGCGTTGTTCTCCAGGCGCAGCGTCGGGTCCTCGGCCACCAGCCGGCCGAGCGCCTGGGCCAGCTTGTCCTCGTCGGCCTTCGACTTGGCCCTGATCGCCACCGGCAGCAGCGGCTCGGGCATCTGCCAGGACGTCATCAGCAGCGGACGCTCCACCTCCGACAACGTGTCGCCGGTCTCGGCCCGCGACAGCTTGGCCACGGCCACGATGTCCCCGGCCGAGCCCTTGGCCGCCGGGCGCTGGGTCTTGCCCAGCGGGCTGGTCAGCGTGCCGATGCGCTCGTCGACGTCGTGGTCCTCGTGCCCGCGGTCGGCCAGGCCGTGCCCGGAGACGTGCACGGTCATGTCGGGGCGCAGCGTGCCGGAGAAGACGCGGACGAGGCTGATGCGGCCCACGTACGGGTCGCTGGTGGTCTTGACGACCTCGGCCACGAGCGGGCCGTCGGGGTCGCAGGCGATGCCGCCGACCGGCTTGCCGGACAGGTCGGTGATCTCGGGCATCGGGTGTTCCAGCGGCGAGGGGAAGCCCTGGGTCACCAGCTCCAGCAGCTCCGTCATGCCCACGGCGTGGCCGTCGCCGAGCCCGCTGCACAGCACCGGGAAGAAGCTGCCGCGGGCGACCGCCTTCTCCAGGTCGTCCACCAGGACTTTGGTGTCGATGGGCTCGCCCGCCAGGTAGCGGTCCATGAGCGACTCGTCCTCGCTCTCCTGGATGATGCCCTCGATCAGCTCGCCGCGCCGCTCCTCGATCTGCGCCTCGTACTCGGCGCCCGGCTCCTTCTCGGTGCGGGCGCCGGTCGCGTAGTTGTAGAACTTCTGCGACAGCAGCCCGATCAGGCCGTTGACGTGCCCGTTGGTGATCACCGGCAGGTAGAGCGGGGCGACGCCGTCGCCGAAGACGTCCTGGCAGGTGGCCAGCACCTCGTCGAAGTCGGCGCGCTGGTGGTCGATCTTGGTGATCACCACCGCCCTGGGCATGGCGACCTGGGCGCACTCCTCCCAGAGCATCTGCGTGAGCCCGTCGATCCCCTCCGAGGCCGACACGACGAACAGGGCGGCGTCGGCGGCGCGCAGCCCCGCGCGCAGGTCGCCGACGAAGTCGGCGTAACCCGGGGTGTCGAGCAGGTTGATCTTGATGCCGTTGTGCACGAGCGGCGCCAGCGCCAGGTTGACCGACCGCTGCTGGCGCACCTCGACCTCGTCGAAGTCGCTGACCGTGTTGCCGTCCTCCACCCGGCCCGGCCGCTGGACGGTGCCCGTCGCCGCGAGCAGCTGCTCGACCAGGGTGGTCTTGCCCGCTCCCGAGTGGCCGACCAGCACGACGTTGCGTATCGCATCCGCCCTGTCGGCCGTGGGTGCCCTGCCCGCGGCTCCCATGGCCCCGCCGGAGTTCCTATCCGCCACTTCGCCTCCCACGTCGTCGGTGCATCCAACGCCGCGCCCGCGCGGAGGGTGTCAGGAACCGCATGGACGCGGTGTGTTCACCAAATACCCCTGTGGCGAATATCACAAGGGGTGCGGGGCAAAGAAAGTGGCCGCTCACGTGATGGCCTACGATCGGACCGCGATGCTCAAACTCCTGCGACCGGCCATGACCCGGATACTCACCCCGCTGGGCAGGGCTCTCGTCGGCCGCGGGATCGGCCCGAACGCCGTCACGGCGATCGGCACCCTCGGCACGGTGATCTCGGCCCTGCTCCTGTTCCCGCTCGGCCAGCTGGCCTGGGGGGCGCTGCTCATCACCGTCTTCGTGCTGTTCGACCTGCTCGACGGCGTCGTGGCCCGGCTGGGCGGCAAGGGCGGCACCGTCTGGGGCGCCTTCCTCGACTCCACGCTCGACCGGGTGGCCGACGCCGCCATCTTCGCCGGCCTGATCCTGTACTTCGTCGCCGCGGGCGACACGCTGATGGCCGGCGTGACGCTGGCCTGCCTCGTCGCCGGGTCCCTGGTCTCCTACGCCAAGGCCAGGGCCGAGGGCCTCGGGCTCACGGCGGACGTGGGGCTGGCCGAGCGTCCCGAGCGGCTGGTCGTGGCCCTGGTCGCGACCTTCTTCTCGGGGGTCGGGGTGCCGTACGTGCTGCCGCTCGGGATGTGGCTGCTGGCGGCGGCCTCCACCATCACCGTCGTGCAGCGGGTCGTGCACGTCCACCGGCAGACGAGGGAGCGATGAGCGAGAAGACCTCCATCGGCGACCGCCTCGTGGCGGCGGGGTTCGCGGCGGGCTGGAAGCTGGTCCCGCTGCTGCCCCAGCGGCCCACGGCGGCGGTCTTCCGCCTCCTGGCCGACCGGGTGTGGCGCAAGCGCGGCAAGTCCGTGCGCCGCCTGGAGTCCAACCTGGCCAGGGTCACCGGCATCGACGCCGGCAGCGCGGAGCTGCGCGAGCTGAGCAGGGCCGGCATGCGCTCCTACTTCCGCTACTTCCACGAGGTCTTCCGCCTGCCCTCGATCCCGCGGCCGGAGATCGTCCGGCGCACCCACGTCATCGGGGCCGAGCACATCCACGACACCCTGGCCACGGGCCGGGGCGTGGTGCTGGCCCTGCCGCACATGGGCAACTGGGACGCGGCGGGCGCCTGGCTGGTCGGCGTCGGCCACCCGTTCACCACGGTCGCCGAGCGGCTGAAGCCCGAGTCGCTGTTCCGCCGCTACGTCGCCTTCCGCGAGGGGCTCGGCATGGAGGTGCTGCCGCTCACCGGCGGCGACGGCCACAACTTCGGCACCCTCGCCGGCCGCGTCCGCAAGGGCGGCGTGGTCTGCCTGCCCGCCGAGCGCGACCTGACCAAGAGCGGCATCGAGGTGCGCTTCTTCGGCGCCGCCACCAAGGTGCCGGCCGGGCCGCCGCTGCTGGCCGTCCAGACCGGCGCCGCGCTGCTGCCGGCCACCGTCTACTTCGTGGGCGACGACTGGGGCATCCACATCCACGAGGAGATCCCGGTGCCCGCCGAGGGCACCCGGCAGGAGAAGGTGGCGGTCGTCGCCCAGGCCATGACGGACGTCTTCGAGAAGGGCATCGCCGAGCACCCGGAGGACTGGCACATGTTGCAGCGGCTCTGGCTGGAGGACCTGCCGAGATGAAGGTCGGCATCGTCTGCCCCTACTCCTGGGACATGCCCGGAGGGGTCAAGCAGCACATCGACGACCTGGCCCAGGCGCTGATGGCGCAGGGGCACGACGTCTCGGTCATCGCGCCCGCCGCCGACGACGACGAGCTGCCCCCGTACGTGACGGGCGCCGGCCGGGCGGTGCCGGTGCCCTACAACGGGTCGGTGGCCCGGATGTCGTTCGGGTTCCTGTCGGCCGCGCGGGTGCGGCGCTGGGTGCGTACGGGCGACTTCGACGTGCTGCACATCCACGAGCCGCTGATCCCGAGCCTCGGCGTGCTGGCCTGCTGGGCGGCCAGGGGGCCGATCGTGGCCACCTTCCACGCCTCCTTCACCCGCTCGCGCGCCATCGCGGTGGCCGAGCCGCTGCTGCGCAGCGCGCTGGAGAAGCTGAGCGGCCGCATCGCGGTCTCCGACGCGGCGCGCAAGAGCCTGGTCGAGCAGTTCGGCGGCGACACCGTGCTGATCCCCAACGGGGTGACCGTGGCCCGCTACACCGAGGCCGAGCCGCTGCCCGGCTGGGGCCCCGACGGCGCCACGATCGGCTTCCTCGGCCGCATGGACGAAGAGCGCAAGGGCCTGCCGATCCTGCTCGACGCCTTCAACGCCCTGGCCGCCGAGCGTCCCGGACTGAAGCTGCTCATCGCCGGGCCCGGCGACGCCAAGGACGTCTACGACAAGGTGCCCAAGCCCTTCCACGAGCGGGTCACCGTGCTCGGCATGGTGAGCGAGGCCGACAAGATCCGCGCCTACCACTCGGTCGACGTCTTCTGCGCCCCCAACACAAGGGGCGAGAGCTTCGGCATCGTGCTGGCCGAGGCCATGGCGTCGGGGGCGACGGTGCTGGCCAGCGACATCCCGGCCTTCCGCAAGGTGCTGGGCGAGGGGCAGGCCGGCGCGCTGTTCGCCAACGGCGACGCCGCCTCGCTCGCCCGCGAGGCCGCCGCGCTGCTCGACGCCCCCGAGCGGCGCGCCAAACTGGCCGCCGAGGCGCTGGTGGCGGTCAGGAAGTACGACTGGTCCACCGTCGCCCGCGACGTGGTGCGCGTCTACGAGACGGTGACCACCAGCGGCGCGGGCCGGGTGGAGGAAGACCTGTGACCGCCCGCCGAGAGCTCCTGTAGGGAACCCCTGTGACATCCACCATGATCGTGCTGATCGTGGGCATCGTCGTCGTGCTCACGGCCGTCTACATCTCCTGGCGCGCGGGCCGGCTCGACCGCCTGCACATCCGGCTCGAACTGGCCCGCGAGGCGCTGGACGCCGCTCTGATGCGGCGCCGGGCCGTGGTGCTCGAACTGGCCGGCTCGCGGCTGCTCGACCCCGCGACCTCGCTGGTGCTGGCCGCCGCCGCCCACGAGGCCAGGATCGCCGGGCCGGAGGAGCGCGAGCACGCCGAGAGCGACCTGTCGCGGGCGCTGCGGGCCGCGGCCGACCAGGAGCGCTTCCGGGAGAAGCTGGCCGAGGCGCCCGGCGGCGGCGACCTGCTGGAGGAGCTCGACGCGGCGGTGGCCAAGGTGGTCTATTCGCGCCGGTTCTATAACAACGCGGTCGGGGTCACCCGTACGGCGCAGCGGCGCTGGCTGGCCAGGACGCTGCGGCTGGCTGGGCACACCGAGTTCCCGGAATTCTTCGAGATTGATGACAATCCGCCCGCAACTATGTCGCCTGAATGACCAAATGTGGGGAGGCCGGTAAGCTTCTCCCGATTTCTGGGCAAAGGCGAGGAGTTGTTGCAAGGTGCGGCTATCCCGGATGATCTCGGTGACTCTGGCAGGAGCGGCCGTGCTGGGGCCCGTCGCGGCCTGCTCGTCCGACGAGCCGCCCGCGCCCGGCAAGGCGCCGCAGGCGGCCACCGCCGCCCCCTCCGAGGAGCCCACCGAGAAGGCCGAGGGGCACCCGTTCACCGGGCAGCCGTTCGATGAGCTCAAGCCGGTGCTCGCGGTGAAGATCGAGAACACCGCCGCGGGCAAGCCCCAGCTCGGGCTCAAGAGCGCGGACGTCGTCTACGTCGAGCAGGTCGAGGCCGGCCTGACCCGGCTCATGGCGATCTTCTCCTCGAAGATCCCGGCCAAGGTGGGCCCGGTGCGCAGCGCCCGCATCTCCGACCTGCACATCGTCCCGCAGTTCGGCAAGCCGGCGTTCGCCTACTCCGGCGCGCAGACCAAGATGTTGCCGTTCATCGCCAAGGCCCCGCTGTACGACGTGGGCGACACCCGCAACCCCGGCGCCTACTTCCGCCAGCCCGGCCGCTACGCCCCCTACAACCTGTTCGCCAACACCAGGAAGCTGCTGTCGGGCGCCCCCAAGGCCACCGAGGCCAAGGACATCGGCTTCACCTTCGGCGACGCGCCCGCCGAGGGCGGCGTGGACAAGAAGTCCTACACCGTCAGATGGCCCGCCGCGCGTTTCACCTTCGCCTGGTCGGAGGCCAAGAAGCAGTGGCTGATCTGGCAGGACGGCAAGAAGGACATGGCGGCCGAGGGCGGCCAGCTCGGCGCGCCCACGATCGTCGTGCAGTACACCAAGACCGAGCGCTCGCAGTTCCACGACTTCCACCAGAGCTACACCCCGCTCGTGCACACCACCGGCAAGGGCAAGGCCGTCGTGCTGCGCGACGGCAAAGCCTACGCGGCCAACTGGGAGCGGGAATCGGAGGAGACCGGTACGACGTTCACCACTGAGAGCGGCGAGCCGATGAACTTCGCCCCCGGCCAGGTCTGGATCGCGCTCGCCAGCCGCAAGCCCGTCACCCCGTAGATGACCGTTCTGTACAACTTGAGCGGCAAATCCTGACATCGTGGCATGTCGGGGGAGGGGTCCATCAGGACCTACGATGGGTTTGATAACTTACCGTCCGCCCTGAGAGCCCGTGAGGAAGACCGTGTCCAGCACGCCTGAAAGCACCCCCGTCACCGGAACGGCCCGCGTCAAGCGCGGCATGGCCGAGATGCTCAAGGGTGGCGTCATCATGGACGTCGTCACCCCCGAGCAGGCCAAGATCGCTGAGGATGCCGGCGCCGTCGCCGTCATGGCCCTTGAGCGCGTGCCCGCCGACATCCGCGCCCAGGGCGGCGTGTCCAGGATGAGCGACCCCGACATGATCGACGGCATCATCGCCGCCGTGTCGATCCCCGTCATGGCCAAGGCCCGCATCGGCCACTTCGTCGAGGCCAAGGTCCTGCAGTCGCTCGGCGTCGACTACGTCGACGAGTCCGAGGTGCTCACCCCGGCCGACTACGCCAACCACATCGACAAGTGGCAGTTCACCGTGCCCTTCGTCTGTGGCGCCACCAACCTGGGCGAGGCCCTGCGCCGCATCACCGAGGGCGCGGCCATGATCCGCTCCAAGGGCGAGGCCGGCACCGGCGACGTCTCCAACGCCGTCACCCACATGCGCACGATCCGCGCCGAGATCAAGCGCCTCACCACGCTGGCCGAGGACGAGCTGTACGTGGCCGCCAAGGAGCTGCAGGCCCCCTACGAGCTGGTCGCCGAGGTCGCCAGGAGCGGCAAGCTGCCGGTCGTGCTGTTCACCGCGGGCGGCATCGCCACCCCGGCCGACGCCGCCATGATGATGCAGCTCGGCGCCGAGGGCGTGTTCGTCGGCTCGGGCATCTTCAAGTCGGGCGACCCGGCCAAGCGCGCCGCGGCCATCGTCAAGGCCACCACGTTCTACGACGACGCCGACGTCGTCGCCAAGGTCTCGCGCGGTCTCGGCGAGGCCATGGTCGGCATCAACGTCGACGAGATCCCGCAGCCGCACCGGCTGGCCGAGCGCGGCTGGTGAACCGGCGCGTCGCCGCAGGCCGGCGGCCCGCGGCAGGTCCATGATCGTCATGTGACGATGAAAAGCTTCGTAAGAGGCGGCATTCGCGAAGGATGTCGCCTCTTTCGTGTTGTCCGCGGTTCACCGGCCTGTCATGAGACTCGGTCAGGCTACGGGCGTCCCTCACCCTTGATCGTCCCGAGGAGCGCACCGTGTCCCAGCTGAACCGACGGCACTTCCTGGTCACCGGCCTGGCGGCGGGCGCCGCCGCGGCGATCCCCGCCACGGCGGCGAGCGCCGAGCCCGGCCCCGCGCAGGCACTGGCCTCGCGCGGGCTGTCCACCGACCCGTTCACGCTCGGCGTGGCCTGCGGCGACCCCGACCACGAGGGGTTCGTGCTGTGGACCAGGCTGGCGCAGAACCCGCTGGCCGAGGACGGCTTCGGCGGCATGCCGCAGCGCCCGTTCCCGGTGCGGTGGCAGGTCTACGCCGACGAGCGCGGGCGGCGCGTCGTCCGGTCGGGGGTGGCCGTCGCCGTGCCGGAGTGGGGGCACAGCGTGCACGTCGAGGTCGACCGGCTGAGCTCGGACCGGGACTACTGGTACCGCTTCCGCGTCGGCCCGTACGTCTCGCCCATGGGACGCGCGCGCACGGCCCCGCACCCGCTGTCCTACGGCGGCGCGCTGTCGATGGCCTTCGTCTCCTGCGCCCAGTACGAGCACGGCTGGTTCACCTCCTACCGCAGGCTGGCCGAGGAGCACCCGGACCTGATCCTGCACCTGGGCGACTACCAGTACGAGTACACCAAGAACACCTACACCATCCCGGGCGGCAACGTCCGCGACCACGAGGGCCCCGAGACCGAGACCCTGGCCGGCTACCGCCAGCGGCACGCCCAGTACAAGGCCGACCCCGACCTGCAGGCCGCGCACGCCGCCGCGCCCTGGCTGGTCGTCTGGGACGACCACGAGCTGGACAACAACTGGGCCGACGAGGTGCCGGAGAAGCCGGAGGTGCCCCAGCCGGACTTCCTGGCCCGCCGCGCCGCCGCCTTCCGCGCCTACTACGAGAACATGCCGCTGCGCCGCACGTCGATCCCGCGCGGCATCGACATGCAGCTCTACCGGCGGATCCGGTGGGGCAGGATGGCCACCTTCCACATGATGGACACCCGCCAGTACCGCGACGACCAGGGCTGCGGCGACGGCTACCGCGACTGCCCGGCCGCCGTGGACCCGGCGCGCTCGATCACCGGCACCGCGCAGGAGCAGTGGCTGATCGACGGCTTCCACCGCTCGCGCGCCCAGTGGGACATCCTGGGCCAGCAGGTGTTCTTCGCCCAGCGCGACAACAACGCCGGCCCCGCCAAGATCACCTCGATGGACGCCTGGGACGGCTACGTCGCCTCCCGCCGGCGCATCACCCAGGGCTGGGTGGACGCCGAGGTCCGCAACCCGGTGGTGCTGACCGGCGACGTGCACGCCCACTGGGCCAGCGACCTCAAGCTCGACTACGACGACCCGACCGGGCCCACCGTGGGCTCGGAACTCGTGGCCACCTCCATCACCACGGGCGGCGACGGCGCGGACTCCGACCCGGCGACGCATCCGTACCTGACGATCAACCCGCATCTGAAGTTCTACAACAACCAGCGCGGATACGTGCTGACGAAGATCGAGCGCGACCTGCTCACGGCCGACTTCAAGGTCGTGCCGCAGGTGCGCGAGCCTGGGGCGCAGGCGTACACGCGGGCGACGTTCGTGGTGGAGGACCGGGTGCCGGGGGTGCGGCAGACGTACCTGCGGCCGCTGGACCCGGCGATCGGCGCCAGGAAGCAGGTGACGGTGGAGGACACCGTCCGGCTGGAGACCGAACGCCCGTAGCCCTGAGGCAGGCGGCGTCCCCGGGGGCTGGGGCGCCGCCTTTTCTTCGCCCGGAATATTAGCCAGGCTAAGTTAGTTGGGCTAAGTATGAGGGACGATCCCACCCAGATGGCCGAGCAGGTCTCCAAGGTGCTGCGCCACCTGGTCCTGCTGCTGCGCCGCTCCAGCGCCGGCCAGCCCGTCACCACCCAGCAGTACGCCGTGCTCGGCTCGCTCGAACACGGCCCGCGCCGGATGACCGAGCTGGCCGAGGAGCACGCCGTCCAGTTGCCCACCATGACCGTGCAGATCAACCGGCTGGAGTACGCGGGCCTGGTGGCGCGCGGCTCCGACCCGGCCGACGCCCGCGTCAGGACGGTCGAGCTCACCGGCGAGGGCCGCGACCGGCTGCACGCCGTGCGCCGGGCCAGGATCGCCCGCCTCGCCCAGGACCTGGCCGCGCTCACCGACGACGAGCGCGACGTGCTCGCCGCGGCGCTGCCCGTCCTGGCCAAGCTCGGCATCGACAGAACCACCCAGTAAGGGGACAACATGCAAACCGGCGGCGGAATCCTGCGCCAGCCGATGTCCGTCTGGGCCACCGCGTTCGCCGCGGTCGTGGCCTTCATGGGCATCGGCCTCGTCGACCCCATCCTGCCCTCCATCGCCCAAGGGCTGCACGCCACGCCCAGCCAGGTGTCCCTGCTGTTCACCAGCTACTTCCTGGTCACCGCCGTGGCCATGCTGATCACCGGCTGGGTCTCCAGCCGCATCGGCGGCAAACGCACACTGCTGGCCGGGCTGGCGCTGGTCGTGGTGTTCGCCGCGCTGGCCGGCACCTCCGGCAGCGTCGCCGAGCTCGTCGGCTTCCGCGCCGGCTGGGGTCTCGGCAACGCCCTGTTCGTGGCCACCGCGCTGGCCGTCATCGTCGGCGCGGCCAGCGGCGGCGCGGAGTCGGCCATCATCCTGTACGAGGCCGCGCTCGGTCTCGGCATCTCCGCCGGCCCGCTGGTCGGCGCGCTGCTCGGCGACTGGAACTGGCGGGCGCCGTTCTTCGGCACCGCCACCCTGATGGCCGCCGGTTTCGTGCTGATCGCCACCCTGCTCAGGACGGGGCCGAAACCCGCGGTCAGGACCAGGCTCAGCGCCCCCATCCGGGCCCTGGCCCACGGCGGGCTGTCCACGACCGCCTTCACCGCCCTGTTCTACAACTTCGCCTTCTTCACGATCCTCGCCTTCACCCCGTTCATCCTGCACATGTCGCCGTACGGCATCGGCGCGGTGTTCTTCGGCTGGGGCGTCTGCGTGGCGCTGGCCTCGGTGTTCGGCGCGCCGCCGCTGCAGCGCAGGATCGGCTCGGTGAACGTGCTGCACCTGGCCCTGGGCCTGCTCGCGATCTTCCAGGTCGGCATCGCCGTGTCGGGGACGGCCGGGGCGCACACCGGGATCATCGTGTTCACCGTCCTGTCCGGCATCCCGATCGGGCTGAACAACACCGTCTTCACCGAGTCGGCCATGGAGGTCTCCGACGCCCCGAGGCCCGTCGCCTCGGCCGGGTACAACTTCGTGCGCTGGATGGGCGGCGCGCTGGCGCCGTTCGTCGCGACCAAGCTCGGCGAGGAGATCGGCATCGCCGTCCCGTACGTCGTCGGCGCCGCCTGCTGCGCGATCGGCATGGCCTTCCTGTACGCCCGCCGCCACCACCTGAGCGCCCTGGCCCGCGTGGACGCCGTCCAGGCCGTCGCCTGACCGGGCTTTTACGCCAGAGTGCTCTGGCAGGAAGATGCCGGGCCATCATGGTGTTGAATTGTCGGAAACCGGACCTTGACGGAAGGATCGCTGTGCCCACGATCGGTGTACTCGCTCTCCAGGGGGACGTGCGCGAGCATGCGCGCATGCTCCAGGAGGCCGGCGCGTCGGCCGTCGCCGTGCGCCGCCCCGCCGAGCTCGACGCGGTCGACGGCCTGGTGATCCCCGGCGGCGAGTCGACCACCATGTGGAAGCTCGCCGACACCTTCGACATGCTGGAACCGCTGCGGATGCGGATCAAGGAGGGCCTGCCCGCCTACGGCTCGTGCGCCGGCATGATCATGCTGGCCGACCGCATCGAGGACGGCATCGAGGGCCAGCAGACCATCGGCGGCATCGACATGGTGGTCAGGCGCAACGCCTTCGGCCGCCAGGTGGACTCGTTCGAGTCGGACCTGGACTTCGCGGGCGGACGCGTACACGCTGTGTTCATCCGTGCTCCGTGGGTGGAATCGGTCGGCGCCGACGTTCAGGTGCTGGGCACGGCCGAGCCTGGGGATAGGATCGTCGCGGTCCGTCAAGGGCCGTTGCTCGCGACCTCGTTCCACCCCGAGCTGACCGGGGACACGCGCGTGCACCGTTACTTCGTAGACATGGTGAGGGAGCTCTAGGTAATGTCCGGCCACTCCAAATGGGCGACGACGAAGCACAAGAAGGCCGCGCTCGACGCCAAGCGCGGCAAGCTGTTCGCGAAGCTCATCAAGAACATCGAGGTGGCGGCACGGACCGGTGGCCCTGACCCGGACGCCAACCCCACACTCTTCGACGCCATCTTCAAGGCCAAGAAGAACTCCGTGCCCAACGACAACATCGAGCGGGCGCGCAAGCGCGGCGGCGGCCTGGAGGCCGGCGGCGCCGACTGGCAGACCATCATGTACGAGGGCTACGCGCCCGGCGGCGTCGCGGTGCTCATCGAGTGCCTCACCGACAACCGCAACCGCGCCGCCTCCGAGGTCCGCGTCGCGCTGACCCGCAACGGCGGCTCGCTGGCCGACCCGGGCTCGGTGTCGTACATGTTCAACCGCAAGGGCGTCGTGATCGTGCCCAAGAACGGCCTCGACGAGGACACCGTCCTGATGGCCGTGCTCGACGCGGGCGCCGAAGAGGTCAACGACATGGGCGACTCCTTCGAGGTCGTCTCCGAGGCCGGCGACCTCGTGCCGGTCCGCAAGGCGCTGCAGGAGGCGGGCATCGACTACGACTCGGCCGAGTCGAGCTTCCTGCCGACGATGAGCGTGCCGCTCGACGAGGAGGGCGCCAAGAAGGTGTTCCGCCTGATCGACGCGCTGGAGGACAGCGACGACGTCCAGAACGTCTACGCCAACTTCGACGTCTCCGACGACGTCCTGGCCGCCCTGGACTGACCCCGCGCCACCGAGGGCCCGGGGGCGACTCCGGGCCTTCGCCCTTTTCCGGGGCCGGTTTCCGCCCTTGACCTGGCACTTGCCGGGCACTTGCCGGGCCCGGGGGTGTTCGACACCAAATGCCCACCCGGCCGTTACGCGTGCGCCCGCGCCCCGACGCGGCTAGGGTCGGGCGACGTGAATTCCCCCATCCCACCGACCCCGGTCCCCATGCCCCCGGTCGCCCGGCCCCCGGCGCCCTACCGCGCGCTGGGCTGGCTGCTGGCCGTGCCCGCGCTGCTCGGCACCCTGATCACGCTGGTCCTGCCGACGGTCCAGACGATCGTGCTCAGCCTGCACAGCGGCGGCGTGCTGCAGCCGAGCAGGTTCGTGGGCCTGGACAACTACGGCAAGGTGCTGGGCGGGGAGGACTTCTGGCGGGCGCTGGGCTTCACGCTCTCGCTGACCGTGGGGCCGCTGCTGGTGGCCGTGGTCGTGGGGCCGCTGCTCGCCCTGGCGCTCGACCGCGGCGGCCCCGTGGTGCGGCGCGCGGGCCTGGTCGCGATGTCGCTGGCGATCGTCACGTTCTCGCCGATCGGCGTGGCGGCGGCCTGGCTGCGCGGGACGTCGCCCGACGGTCCGGGCCTCGCCACCCTGGTCGAGGGCCTGCGGGACCCCGCCACGGCCCCGGGGACGCTGCGGCTCGTCGTCGTGGCCGCCACCTTCGGGATGGTGTGCGCGCTGGCGCTGACGGCGTTCCTGCCCGCGCTGCGCGGCGGCACCGCCGGGCGCGCCACGCTCGTGGTGGGGGTGCTGGTGGCGCTGGCGACCATCGCCGTGGGGGCGCAGGCGTTCTCGATCGGCATGGCGCTCACCCGGGGAGGCCCTGAGCGCGCCACACAGACCCTCGCGGGCCTCCAGTACGACTTCGCCTTCAGAATGGCCCAGTTCGGCCCTGGGGCGGCCGTCGCGGCCCTGACGGGCGTGCTTCTCGGCGGGCTCGGCATCGTCGCGGTGGTCGTCGCGGTGGCCGCCCGCCTCCGTGTCACCCTGCTGCCGAAGCGGGATCGGCGTGGAGCGTTCCCCGACCCGGGCTCCGGGCCCGCGCGGGCCGGCGGCGGTGGCGCCGTCGTCGGCGTCGTCGCGCTGGTGCTGGTGGTGGCCGTCGGGCTGGTCTGCGCCTGGCCGTGGATCTCCGGCGTGCTCGCGGGCGGCGACGGCGCCGGCTCCGGCGGGCTGCGCGCGCAGGTCAACACGTGGATCCCGGCCGTGGCCGGCGCGCTGGTGTCGGTCGGCGTCGCCTACCTGGCCGCCCTCGGCATCGGCGGCCTGCGTCCCCTGGGCGCGCGCAGCGAATGGCTGCTGCTGCCGTTCGCCCCCTGGCTGTTCGTCGGCACCGGGCCCCTCGGCGTGGCCGACTGGCAGAACATGCGCAACCTGCGCCTCGTGGACACCTTCTTCGCCCTGTTCCCGCCGCTGCTGGTCAGCGTCCCGGCGCTGCTGGTGCTGACGCTGCTGTGCAAGGGGCTGGCCGAGCGCGACGACAGGGACTTCTTCGGCGGCGTCCTGCTGCCGTCGCTGCCCATGGCGGGCGTGCTGGCCGGCGCCGTCACGCTGGTCAACGCCCAGGACGTGCTCTGGCCGCTGCTGGTGGCCCAGAGCCCGGAGCTGTTCACCGTGCCCGTCACGCAGCTGGGCCGGCTCGGCGGCTTCCACGACGTCCCCGACGTCGGCGCGAGCACCCCGCTGGTCGTCGTCGCCGTCGCGCTGGCCGCGGTCGTGGCCGCCCAGCTCCGGTACCTCGACAGGCTCGCCATCAGCGTAAACGGTTCGCGACCCGCCCGTACCAGCCCGTAGGTTGAGGGGTTGTGGAAATTCGCGATCTCACCCCCGACGACCTCGACGACGTTCTCGACCTGCGTAAACGCTCCTTCGGCCCGATCTCCGGCGCGGAGGCCGAGCGGTGGCGCCACACCGTGACGCCCACGCTCGGCGAGGGCCGCTACCTGGGCGCGTTCGAGGGCGGCAGGCTCGCCGCCTCGGCCCGGCTGCGCGGCTTCACCCAGTGGTGGCACGGCCGTCCGCAGCCCATGGCCGGCGTCGCGGGGGTCACCGTCAACCCGGAGGATCGCGGCCACGGCGTCGGCACCGCCATCATGCGCGCCGTCATCGACCGCGCCGCCGCCCACGGCGACGCCGTCTCGGCGCTCTACCCGGCCACCACGCCCCTGTACCGCTCGCTCGGCTACGAGCACGCCGGAGCCCGGCACATGATCACGCTGCCCGCCGAGTCGCTGCGCCGCATCCGGCCGTCCGGCGAGGTCGAGCTGCGCAGGATGGGCCCCGGCGACGCCGCCGAGGTCCTCTCCCTGCTCCACCGGACGCACGCGGCGGCCCGCTCCAGCGGCCCCGTCGCCTGGGACGAGAACGCCTGGCGCGTCTGGCTGTCCAACGAGGACGACTTCCTCTACCTGGCCCCCGACGGCTACCTCGTCTACCGCTGGAACGGCGACGACATGCACGTCGAGAACCTGGTCGCCGGGTCGGGGGAGACGGCCAGGGCGCTGTGGTCGATGGTGGGCAGCTCGTCGTCCATCGCCAGGAAGGTCACCGCGCCGGTCGCCCCCGACGACCCGGTGCTGTGGCTGCTCGGCGAGCGCTCGACCGACCACGTCACGCAGGTGCGCTGGATGTTGCGGGTGCTCGACGTGGCCGCGGCCGTGGAGCGCAGGGGATTCCCCGCCGCCGTCACGGGCGGGGCCGTGGTCAGCGTGGACGACCCGCTGCGCGGCGGCGGCTCCTACCGGCTGGAGTTCTCCGGCGGCTCCGGCACGGCCGTCCCGGCCGACGGCGGCGGCGGGGGCGGGGGCGGCGGGGGCGGCGGGGGCGCGGCGCTTAGCGTGGGCGGCTTCTCCGCCCTGTACGCGGGCGTGCCCACCGCGACGCTGCGCAGGACCGGCCTGATGTCCGGCGACGACCGTCACGACGAGCTGCTCGACACGGCCTTCGCCGCCAAGCCGTACATGCTCGACTACTTCTGACGGGCCCGCCCGCCGTTCGCGGCGGGCGATTCACGGTGCGCGGCCAGCTCAGCCGGGGTAGAGTCTCGTGCCGAACAGATGTTCGGCGGCGCGGGAGGCAAGCCGGTGCGGGTGATGGGCGTCGATCCGGGGCTGACCCGGTGCGGCCTGGGCGCGGTCGAGGGCCGGCCGGGCGCGCCGCTGTCGCTGGTGGCCGTCGGGGTGGTGCGCACGGGTTCCGGCGAGGAGCTCGGCACCCGGCTGGTCGGCATCGAGGCCGGCATCGAGCGGTGGCTCGACGAGGTCCGTCCCGACGCCGTGGCCGTGGAGCGCGTCTTCGCCCAGCACAACGTCCGCACGGTCATGGGCACCGCGCAGGCGGCCGGGATCGCCGTGCTGTGCGCGGCCCGGCGCGGGCTGCCCGTCGCGCTGCACACGCCCTCGGAGGTCAAGGCCGCCGTCACCGGCAGCGGCACGGCCGACAAGAAGCAGGTCGGCACGATGATCACCCGGTTGCTGCGGCTGGCCGAGATGCCCAAGCCGGCCGACGCCGCCGACGCGCTGGCCCTGGCCATCTGCCACATCTGGCGCGGCGGCGCCCAGCACCGGCTGGCCGAGGCCATGGCCCGCGCCGGCAAGGGGCGCTGACCCGTGCGGCAGGCACGGGCCGACCGTTTCATGGAGTTCGTGGCGTTCGTGGAGTTCGTGAAGAAGGAGATCGAGTCGTGATCGCGTCGGTGGCGGGCAGGGTGGCGTCGGTCGCGCCCGACGGGGCCGTGATCGAGGTCGGGGGCGTCGGCATCCTCGCCCACTGCACCCCCGGCACGCTGGCCACGCTGCGCGTGGGCGAGCAGGCCAGGCTGGCCACGTCGCTGGTGGTGCGCGAGGAGTCGCTGACCCTCTACGGCTTCGCCGGCGACGACGAGCGGGCCGTCTTCGAGATGCTGCAGACGGCCAGCGGCGTCGGCCCCAAGCTGGCGCTGGCGATGCTCGCCGTCCACACGCCCAACGCGCTGCGGGTGGCCGTGGCCGCCGCCGACCTCAAGGCGCTCACGCGGGTGCCGGGCATCGGGCAGAAGGGCGCCCAGCGCATCGTCCTGGAGCTGAAGGACCGGCTCGGCACCCCCGAGGAGGCCGTCAACGCGGCGATCGGCGGGGAGCGGCGCGCCGCCCTGTGGCGCGAGCAGGTGCATTCCGGCCTGGTGGGCCTGGGCTATTCGAGCAAAGACGCCGACGAGGCCGTGGCCGGGGTCGCGCCCGAGGCCGAGGCCGACCTCGCCGCCGGTCGCCAGCCGCAGGTGGCCGCGCTGCTGAAGGCCGCGCTGCGGTCCCTCAGCGTGAGATGATCATGAAGTTCGAGACGACGCCCCGGCGCGCGGGAAGGAGCGGTGGCCATGGACTATGAGCGCGAGCTGGTCTCCGCCGACGCCGGCGGCGACGAGCTGCAGATCGAGGCGGCGCTGCGGCCCAAGCGGCTGGGCGAGTTCATCGGCCAGGGCCGGGTGCGCGAGCAGCTCTCCCTGGTGCTGGAGAGCGCCATGCGCCGGCAGCGTCCGCCCGACCACGTGCTGATGAGCGGGTCGCCGGGCCTGGGCAAGACCACCCTGGCCATGATCATCGCGGCCGAGCTCAACATGCCGCTCCGCATCACCTCAGGCCCCGCCCTTGAGCGGGCCGGCGACCTCGCCGCCATCCTGTCCACGCTGACGGAGGGCGAGGTGCTGTTCATCGACGAGATCCACCGCATGGCCAGGCCCGCCGAGGAGATGCTCTACCTGGCCATGGAGGACTTCCGGGTCGACATCGTCGTGGGCAAGGGGCCGGGCGCGACCGCGATCCCGCTCGACATCGCGCCGTTCACGCTGGTCGGCGCCACCACGCGGGCCGGGCTGCTGCCGGCGCCGCTGCGCGACCGGTTCGGGTTCACCGCCCACATGGACTTCTACGAGGTCGGCGAGCTGGAGCAGGTGCTCCACCGGTCGGCGCGGCTGCTCGGCGTCGTCCTGCCGGAGGAGGGCGCCCACGAGATCGCCCGGCGCTCGCGCGGCACGCCCCGCATCGCCAACCGGCTGCTGCGCCGCGTCCGCGACTTCGCCGACGTGCGCGCGGGCGGCGTGATCGACCGGGACATCGCCTCGGCGGCGCTCAATCTTTACGAAGTCGACGCCGAAGGGCTCGACCGGCTCGACCGGGCGGTGCTCGGGGTGCTGCTGCGCAAGTTCGGCGGCGGTCCCGTCGGCCTTTCCACCCTCGCCGTGGCCGTGGGGGAGGAGCCCGAGACCGTCGAAGTGGTGGCCGAGCCGTTCCTCGTCCGTCAGGGGCTGCTGGCCAGGACCCCGCGCGGCCGGGTCGCGACCGCTTCCGCCTGGACACACATGGGTATGACACCGCCGCCGGACGCTTTCGGGGCCGCCGTTTCACCGTGATCACGAAACGGTTGCAACCATTTCAAATCGGGAACTTCCCCGCGCGCCGAATCGCTGCCTCGTTGCCGCGTTTCATAACAAGCGCCTACACTCCGTGGCTTGGCTGGCTGTGTAGGCTGACGGGCTGAGCGGCGCGGCCCGAGAGCTACGCAACGGAATTTCCGGCGCGAGGCCGGTGTCAAATTCTTGAACGACTATGGAAGGTCGCCCCTATGGACATGGGACAACTCGGAAGCATCCTGCCGCTGATCCTTCTGGTGGTGGTGTTCTACTTCCTGCTGATCCGTCCGCAGCGCAAGCGCCAGCAGGAAGCGCAGCAGATGCAGAACTCCTTGACCCCGGGCGCCCGCGTCATGACCACGACCGGCCTGTTCGCCACGGTCGTCGCGGTGGACAACGAGGACGTCGTGCTGGAGGTCGCGCCCGGCATCGAGACGCGCTGGGTCAAGGCGGCCATCGGCCGTGTGGTCCAGCCCGGTGACGCCCCGGTGGTGGCCGACGAGCCGGCCACGACCGACCTGGCCGACGGTGACGCCAAGGAGTCCGACGCGACCGTCGAGCCCAACGGCGATCAGGGCTCCAGCAGCAAGCAGTCCTGACTAAGCTCTGCGACAAACCCCTATCTGAGAGAATCGACGACCAGTGGCCCGACCGACCAGCCGCCACAGCCGACCAGGGCGCACGCTCTTGGTGCTGCTGGCGCTCATCCTCGCCCTGGGCGGGACGATGTTCCTGCAGAAGGCGTTCACGCCCAAGCTGGGACTCGACCTCGCCGGCGGAACGACGGTGACGTTGTCACCCGTGACCCAGTCCGGTCAGTCTCCGCCTGAAGAGATCCTCGACCGCGCGGTCAACATCATCCGCGACCGGGTCAACGGCACCGGCATCTCCGACGCGGAGGTCGCCAAGTCCGGCGACAACATCATCATCTCCATCCCGGGCGTCGGACAGAGCGAGGCCATCAAGCTGGTCGCCACCACGGCGGAGCTGCGCTTCCGCCAGGTGCTCGCCATGGAGGCCACGCAGGTCCCGCAGAACCTGACCACCGAGGCGCCCACGCCGGGCGCCTCGCCGTCCGCCAAGCCGTCCTCGTCGGCCAGGCCGTCGGGCAAGCCGTCCGGCACGCAGTCGGCGACCACGCCGAGCGCGTCCCCGACGGGCAAGGCGCTGTCGTCCGCGCTGACCGCGCCGACGCCGGGCGCCACGCCCGAGGCCACGCAGACCGGTCGCGACCAGACGGCCCAGAACCAGAACCAGACGGGCCAGAAGCAGAACACCAAGGGCAAGAACGCCACGCCGACGCCGTCGCCGAGCACGCCGCCCACGCAGCCGAACCAGGACCCCAACGCCGGCATCAACACGCAGGGCATCGACCCCGCGGTGCTGCAGCAGTTCCACAAGCTCGACTGCGCCGACCCCAAGAACCGCGGCCAGGGCGTCCAGGACGACCCCAACAAGCAGTACGCGGCCTGCGAGACCGACGGCAGCTACAAGTACGTCCTCGACGTCGCCAAGGTCGTCGGCACCGACATCGACACCGCCTCGGCGGGCGTGCGCCAGGGCACCGTGGAGTGGATCGTCCAGCTCGACTTCAAGAGCAAGGGCGCGGGCGAGTGGAGCAAGCTCACCACCACCGCCTACAACGCCCAGGAGCCGCGCAACAAGGTGGCGGTCGTCCTCGACGGCGTGGTCATCACGGCCCCCAACATCATCAGCCCGATCCCCGGCGGCCGCGCCGAGATCACCGGCGGCTTCGACCAGGTCAGCGCCACCAACCTGGCCGACCAGCTCAAGTACGGCGCCCTCCCGCTGAAGTTCCAGCGCAGCTCGATCGACACCGTGTCCTCGACGCTCGGCGCCGACCAGCTCGAAGGCGGCCTGATCGCGGGCATCATCGGCCTCGGCCTGGTGGTCGTCTACTCGCTGCTGTACTACCGCGGCCTCGGCATCGTCGCGGTGCTGAGCCTCGTCGTGGCCTCGATCCTGACGTACACGGCGGTGGTCGTGCTCGGCCACAACGCCGGCTTCCGGCTCTCGCTGCCGCACATCATCGGCCTGGTGGTCTCGATCGGCATCACCGCCGACTCCTTCATCGTGTATTTCGAACGCATACGTGATGAGATGAAGGAAGGTCGGCGGACGCTTCGCGCGGCCGTCGAGGTGGCCTGGGTCCGTGCCCGGCGCACGATCCTGATCGCCGACGCCGTCATGTTCATCGCCGCCATCGTCCTGTACTTCCTGGCGGTGGGCGGTGTGGCCGGGTTCGCCTTCGCGATGGGCCTGACCACGCTGATCGACATCGTGGTGGTGTTCCTGTTCACCAAGCCGTTCATCGCCCTGCTGGCGAGGCTGAAGTTCTTCGCCAAGGGGCACCCGCTGTCCGGCCTCGACGCAGAGCGCATGAGCACCGAGCCGGCCGCCACGACCACTCCGCAGGAGGCCTGAGATGGGACTGGGGCGTCGCCTCTACCGCGGCGAGATCGATGTCGACTTCGTCGGCAAGTGGAGGCTCTGGTACAGCCTGTCCGGCCTGCTGCTGCTCGTCTCCCTGGCCGGCATCCTGTTCAACGGGCTCAACCTGGGCGTCGAGTTCAAGGGCGGGACGGTCTTCACCTTCCCGGCCAGCAGCGGCACCGTCGAGGAGGTCCGCGAGGACTTCCGCACGCAGGGCGCCCACCAGGTGATCGTGCAGCGGGCCCGCGACAACTGGCGGGTCACCACCGAGACCCTGACCGAGTCGACGCTCAACCAGATGCAGACCACGATCGCCAAGGAGTACAAGGTCCCGGTCAAGGACGTCAGCGTCCAGTCGATCGGCGCCTCCTGGGGCGGTGAGGTCTCCCAGAAGGCCTGGATCGGCCTGGGCGTCTTCATGCTCGCGATCATCCTGTACCTGTCGATGGCGTTCGAGCCGAAGATGGCGTTGTCGGCGATCGTCGCGCTCATCCACGACCTCGTCATCACCGCCGGCGTCTACGCCTGGTCGGGCTTCGAGGTCACGCCGGCGACGCTGCTGGGCTTCCTGACCATCCTCGGGTACTCGCTCTACGACGCGGTCGTGGTGTTCGACATGATCAAGGAGGTCACGGCCAAGCTGGGCACGACCTCCAAGATGACGTACTCGATGGCGGCCAACAACGCGCTCAACCACACGCTGATCCGGTCGCTGAACACCTCGCTGGTCGCGATCCTGCCGGTGGCGGCGATCCTGTTCATCGGCACCACGCTGCTCGGCGCGGGCACGCTGAAGGACCTGTCGCTGGCCCTGTTCGTCGGCATGATCGTCGGCACCTACTCGTCCCTGTGCGTGGCCACGCCGATGCTGGTCACGCTCAAGGAGCGGGAGCCGAAGTACCAGGCCATCGCGCGCCGGCTCGCCTCCACCACCGGCAAGGGGGCGAAGGGTTCCAAAAGCGCAGCCGTAGCGAAGGGCTGAGCCCGCGTCCGCGGCTCGTCCCGGCGCCCCCGTCCGTCAGGGCGGGGGCGCCGTCGCGTTCAGAGGGGCCTTGCGGCGCCGGAGGAGGGCCGCGGGGTTCCCTGTGCCGGGCCTGTCCCGGCGGGCGTCTCAGGCCCGTCACAGGCCGTCCGGGACGTCCTGCGGTCCGAGGAGGGTCCGGAGTAGGCCATCATGGAGCGCGGCACCCACGAGGAAGGCGATGGAAGCACGATGAGCGAGCTCAGCCAGTTGATCCTGGACCGGATCAGGGACGTCCCCGACTATCCCAAGCCCGGCGTGCTGTTCAAGGACATCACCCCGCTGCTCGGCGACCCCGTCGCGATGGCGGCCGTGGTGGACGAGCTGGCCGGCCTCACCGAGGTGGACAAGATCGTCGGCATCGAGGCCAGGGGCTTCATCCTGGCCGCGCCGGTGGCCTACCGGGCGGCGGCCGGGTTCGTCCCGGTGCGCAAGAAGGGCAAGCTGCCGGCCGCGACGCTGGAGGAGTCCTACGACCTGGAGTACGGCTCGGCCACCATCGAGGTGCACCGCGACGCCTTCGCGCCCGGCGACCGGGTGCTCATCGTCGACGACGTGCTGGCGACCGGCGGCACGGCCAAGGCCACCATCGAGCTCGTCGAGCGGGCCGGCGCGCACGTGGTCGGCATCGCGGTGCTGATGGAGCTGGCGTTTCTCAAGGGACGCGAGCGGCTGCCGGCCGTCGACCTGCACTCCCTGGTGATCGTCTGAGACGGCCCGAGCGAGTCCGGGTCCACAGCCTGGATACACTGGGGGGATCTGGACTCGAACGTGAGGAGTCTGAGTGCCCCGTGATGTGGTCGCGCCCGACGTAACCGACGCTGGTAATGCCGACGCGCCCGGCGTTCCTGCGGTGCGTCGACGGCGGTTTGGGGGTGGGGCCATGAATCCGGTGCTGGAGCCGCTGTTCCGCACGGTCCGGGCCACCCATCCCAAGGCCGATCTGCGCCTGATCGAACGCGCCTACGACATGGCCGCCTACCACCACCGCGACCAGAAGCGGAAGTCGGGCGACCCGTACATCACCCACCCGCTCGCCGTGGCGACGATCCTGGCCGAGCTGGGCACCGACGACGAGACGTTGTGCGCCGCGCTGCTGCACGACACCGTCGAGGACACCGCCTACAGCCTCGACGAGCTGCGCGGCGACTTCGGCGACACGATCGGCTCGCTGGTCGACGGCGTCACCAAGCTCGACAAGGTCAAGTTCGGCGACGCGGCGCAGGCCGAGACCGTGCGCAAGATGGTCGTGGCGATGTCGCGCGACATCCGCGTGCTGATCATCAAGCTCGCCGACCGGCTGCACAACATGCGCACCATGCGCTACCTGCCCGAGCACAAGCGCCACCAGAAGTCCCGCGAGACGCTGGAGATCTTCGCGCCGCTGGCCCACCGGCTCGGCATGAACACGATCAAGTGGGAGCTGGAGGACCTCGCGTTCGCCATGCTCTACCCCAAGCGCTACGACGAGATCGCGCGCATGGTGTCCGAGCGCGCGCCGCGGCGCGACCTGTTCCTGCAGGAGGTCATCGAGAAGGTCTCCGGCGACCTGCGCGAGGCCAAGATCCGCGCGGTGGTCAAGGGCCGGCCCAAGCACTACTACTCCGTCTACCAGAAGATGATCGCCCGCGACGTCGCCTTCGACGACATCTACGACCTGGTGGGCATCCGGGTCCTGGTCGACAGCGTGCGCGACTGCTACGCGGCGCTGGGCACGATCCACGCGCGCTGGAACCCGGTCCCCGGCCGGTTCAAGGACTACATCGCGATGCCCAAGTTCAACATGTACCAGTCGCTGCACACCACGGTGATCGGTCCCGAGGGCAAGCCGGTCGAGCTGCAGATCCGCACGCACGCGATGCACCACAGGGCCGAGTACGGCGTGGCCGCCCACTGGAAGTACAAGGAGGAGGTCGGCGCGCCGGGGCCCACCGGCAAGGTCAAGCCCGGCAGCGACATGGCCTGGCTGCGCCAGCTCCTCGACTGGCAGAAGGAGACCTCCGACCCGGGCGAGTTCCTGGAGTCGCTGCGCTTCGACCTGTCGGTCTCCGAGGTCTACGTGTTCACCCCGAAGGGCCAGGTCATCGCCCTGCCCGAGGGCGGCACGCCGGTCGACTTCGCCTACGCCGTCCACACCGAGGTCGGCCATCGCTGCATCGGCGCGCGGGTCAACGGGCGGCTGGTGCCGCTGGAGTCGCGGCTCGGCAACGGCGACACCGTCGAGATCTTCACCTCCAAGTCGCCCGACGCCGGGCCGTCGCGCGACTGGCTGAAGTTCGTCAAGTCCGGCCGGGCCCGCAACAAGATCCGGCAGTGGTTCTCCAAGGAGCGCCGCGAGACCGCGATCGAGGCGGGCAAGGAGGCCATCGGCCGCGCCATGCGCAAGCAGGGCCTGCCGCTGCAGCGCCTGATGTCCGGCGAGGCGCTGCTGGCGCTCGCCCGCGACCTGCGCTACCCCGACGTCTCGGCGCTCTACGCGGCCGTGGGGGAGGGGCACATCGCCGCGCAGGCGGTCGTGCAGAAGCTCGTGGCCTCGATCGGGGGCGTGGAGAGCGCCGAGGAGGACATCGCCGAGACGTCCCTGCCGACCCGGCTGCGCGGCCGTCCGCGCGGCGGCGGCGCGGGCGTGGTCGTGGCGGGCGACGCCGACGTGTGGGTGCGCCTGTCCAAGTGCTGCACGCCGGTGCCCGGCGACGAGATCGTCGGCTTCGTCACCCGCGGCCACGGCGTGTCGGTGCACCGCGCCGACTGCACCAACGTCCAGCAGCTCAGGGAGCAGCCCGACCGGCTGGTCGAGGTGAGCTGGTCGCCCGGCGACGACAGCGTGTTCCTGGTGGCCATCCAGGTCGAGGCCCTCGACCGGCCGCGCCTGCTGTCCGACGTCACGCGCACCCTGTCCGACCAGCACGTCAACATCCTCAGCGCGTCCGTGACGACCTCGCGCGACCGGGTGGCGATCAGCAAGTTCACCTTCGAGATGGGCGACCCGAAACACCTGGGCCACGTGCTCAAGGCGGTGCGCAGCATCCAGGGCGTCTTCGACGTCTACCGGGTGAGCGGCGCCGGCAGCTGAGCGACCGGCCGGGGGTCAGCCCTTCAGGTCGGGCAGGTTGACCACGATGGCCTCCTGCGTGCTGCGCGCGATCACCACGACGGCCTCCCGCTCGGGGTCGGGGTTCTCCTCGCGGTGCGGGGTGTAGGGCGGCACGTAGACGTAGTCGCCGGGGGCCGCCTCGATGCGCCGCTCGCGGCCGTCCTGGAGGAAGACGAAGCGCGGCGTGCCGCTGACGACGTAGATGGCGGTCTCGGAGGCGCCGTGGTGGTGGTCGGAGGAGCGGGTGGCGGGCGCGACGTGCGTCTGGCCCATCCACAGGGCCGAGGAACCGGCCGTGGCCCCGCTGACGGCGGCCAGCCTGCGCATCCCGGCGCTCTGCGCCGTCTCGCCCGACAGCGCGTCTGAGGCGATGTGACGCAGCGGCAGGTGGAAGGGGTCGCCCTCGGCCCGGTAGCCCTCCCAAAGGCGCCCTCCGGCCCGTTCCAGGACGCCTGAGGCCACCGAGGTCAGCAGCGCCGGGTCGGAATGGGCCGCCAGCAGCTCGTCGGCCAGCGCCGGGTCGTGCCCGCGCAGCTCGCGCAGCAGCCACTTGCCGTTGCCCCGCCACCTGCCGCCCACGTCGAGGGCCAGCCTGGCGGTCTCCTGGACCACCTGCCAGCGGATGAACAGCTGCTCGCCGGGGTCGGTCGCGCCGGCCAGGTCGTCGAGCAGGTCGGACAGCGCGTACCGGGCCTGCTCGGCGCGGGCGGCGGCCAGGTCGCCCGGACCGGCGGCCAGCCGGTCGCCGAGCGCCGCCTGAAGGTCGCTGGCCCGGCCGCCGGTGCGGTCGACCAGCACCGCGCCGTCGGCGCACATGCGGGCCACGCCCGGCTTGCGCTCGGCCAGGTCGCGGTCGACGTAGGCGTCGAGGCTGGTCTCGCTGTGGACGTACAGCTCGACGGGCCAGCCGTGCCAGCGCAGGGACTCGCGGTAGGGCACGGCCAGCCCGTCGAGCACCACCACGACGTCGAGGTCGGAGGTGCTGGTGCGGCGCTCGGTGAGCACGCTGCCGCCGACGAAGGCGTACAGGGCGCCGGGGAACAGGTCGTCGACGAGGGCGCGCGCGACGCTGACGGGGTCCATGCCGTCAGCGTAGGACCCCGGCCGCCTTCCGAAGATCGGTTCAGCTGAACTCGGTCAGCGTGCGCTCGGCCTCCTCCAGCCACGAACGGCGGGCGACCAGCGCCTCCTCGGCCTCCTTGACGTCCTTGGCCCGGCCGGCGGCCTGCGCCTTGGACAGCCGCTTCTCCAACTGCTCGATGGAGGCGCGCAGCTGGTCGACCGTGCTCTGGGCGCGGGCCCTGGCCTCGGGGTTGGACCGCTTCCACTCGGCGTCCTCGGCCTTGCGCACGGCCTCGTCGATCTTGCGCAGCCCGCCTTCGAGCCGGTCGCGCTGCTCGCGCGGCACCGGCCCGGCGGCCTCCCAGCGCTCCAGGACGTGCCGCAGCGCCGCCCTGGCCGTGCGCGCGTCGGTGACGGGGAGGATCTTCTCGGCCTCGGCCAGCAGCTCCTCCTTGACCTCGGCGTTGGCCGCCAGCGAGGCGTCGCGCTCGGCGAAGACCGCGGAACGGGCCTGGAAGAACTGGTCCTGGGCGGCCTTGAAGCGGCCCCACAGCTCGTCCTCGGCCTCGCGCGAGGCGCGCCCGGCGGTCTTCCACTGCTGCATCAGCTCGCGGTAGATCGCCGCGGTCGTGCCCCAGTCGGTGGAGCCGGCCAGGGCCTCGGCCTCGGCCACGATGCGCTCCTTGGCCGCGCGCACGCCCTCGCGCTGCTCGTCCAGGCCCGCGAAGTACTGCTTGCGGCGCTTGGCGAAGGCGGTGCGGGCGGCCGACAGGCGCTTCCACAGCGCGGCCTCGGTGACCCGGTCGATCCGGTCGGCGGCCTTCCACTCCTCCACGAGCTGGCGCAGCCGTTCGCCGCCCGACTTCCAGTGGGTGGTCTCGTCGGCGATGCGCTCGGCCTCGTCGACGATGCGCTCCTTGACCGCCCTGGCCTCGGCGCGCGCCTGGTCGCGGGCGGCCTTGACCTCCTCGCGGCGATGGCCGACCAGCTCGGTCAGGCCGTCGAGGCGGGCCGTCAGCGCGGCCAGGTCGCCCACGGCGTGGGCGTCGGCGACGGCCTCGCGCAGCTTGGCGATGCTCGCCTCGGCCTGCGCGGGCGCCAGGTCGGTGCCCTTGACCCGCTGTTCGAGGAGCTGCACCTGGCCGGACAGCTCGTCGTACTTGCGATGGAAGTAGGCCAGTGCCTCTTCGGGTTCACCGGCCTGCCAGGAGCCGACGGCCCGCTCTCCCTCAGCCGTACGCACGTAGACGGTGCCGTCGTCGTCTACCCGGCCCCACGGGTCGGTGCTCACCGTGTCCTCCCGCACTATCCATCAGACCCTTCGGGACTACTTCGTCCCTAGTTTGTATTACGTCAGCTCTTGCCGGCGATTGTCACGTCTTTGATTTCGAGGGTTTGCTTCGGTGCTCCGGTCCCATCTCCCATGTCAGCGATGACGCCCGCTTTGTTCACCTTGTCCAGGATGTCGAGCCCCTTGGTGATCGTACCCACCGGCGTGTAATCCGGGGTGAGTCCGAGATCGCCGTAAACGAGGAAGAACTGGCTCCCCGTGCTGCCCGGCGCCGAGGTCTTCGCCATCGCCACCGTGCCGCGCTTGTACGCGGCCCCCTGGAGGTTCTCCTCGGCCATCACGTAGCCGGGGCCGCCCGCGCCGTCCTGGCTCTTGCCGTCGGCCTTGGCCGTCGGGTCGCCGCACTGCAGCATGGGGAACTTGTCGCTGCCGAGCCGGTGGCACTTGCTGCCGTCGTAGAACTTCTTGCTCGCCAGGAAGGCCAGCGAGTTGGTCGTGCACGGCGCCTTGGCGTTGTCGAGCTCGACCACGATGTCGCCCAGGTTCGTGTTGAGCGTCATCGTCTTCTTGGCCGGCTCGGTCTTGACCTTGGCCGGCGGCATGCCGACGTCCTTGACCTGGCCGCCGGCGGCCTCCTTGACGTAGTCGCAGGTGCCGGTCGCCGCGTTGTACGGCTTGGGCCCCGTGCTGGCCGCGGCCGACGCGGTGTCCTGCGGGGCCGAGGCCGAGGGCGAGGCGGACGCCTCGGTCGTCGAGCCGCCGCCGCCGAGCAGCGCGACCGCGGCCACGATGCCGCCCACCACGACCACCACGCCGACCGTGGAGCCGATGATCGCGGTGCGCTTGGCCTTCTGCTCGCGCTCGATGCGGCGCTGCATCTGCCGCTCGTAGTGCTCACGTGCCAGCTGCTTCTGCCGGTCCTTGCCCGTGGCCACCGCTTTGCCTCCCATAGTCAATCAACTGAGGTGGGCGAATCGTATCGGCCAATGGGTAATGATTCGCAGCCCGGCGACCCGCACCGGTACCCTTCGGTTACATTCCCATTGGCTTTTCGACGAGATCACCTGAGGCAGATGCTCATCGCAGGCTTCCCCGCAGGGGCCCTCCAGACCAATTGTTACGTCGTCGCGCCCGCGGCCGGCGAGGAGTGCGTGATCGTCGATCCGGGCCAGGACGCGGCCGAAGGCGTCGACGAGCTGCTGCGCGAGCACCGGCTCAAGCCGGTCGCGGTGCTGCTCACGCACGGCCACCTCGACCACGTGTGGTCGGTCGCCCCCGTCTGCGGCGCGCGCGACGTCCCCGCGTGGATCCACCCCGACGACCGCCACCTGCTGAGCGACCCCTCGGCCGGCTGGGGCGGCGGCGTCTCGCTGTTCGGCGACATCCGGCTGAGCGAGCCCGACGACGTGCGCGAGCTGTCCGACGGCGCGCGGCTCAGCCTGGCGGGCCTCGATCTCGTGGTCGACCACACCCCGGGCCATACCAGGGGGTCGGTGAGCTTCCGGCTGCCCGGCGACGAGATCATGTTCTCGGGCGACCTGCTGTTCGCCGGCTCCATCGGCCGCACCGATCTTCCCGGCGGCGACTACGCGACCATCCTGAGCAGCCTGGCCACCAAATGCCTGCCGCTGCCTGACGATACGGTCGTCCTGCCGGGCCACGGACCACAGACCACGATCGGCCGCGAGCGCGCCACCAACCCTTACCTGAAGGAAGCGGCGCCGCAGGCCGGTCCCACACGAGGGATCTAATGAGCTTCCAAGCACCCAAAGGCACCTTCGACTGGCTGCCGCCCAGCTCCGAGGCCATCCTGGCCGTGCGCGAGGCGCTGGCCGCGCCGCTCCGGCAGGCGGGCTACGGCTACGTCGAGACCCCCGTCTTCGAGGACACCGAGCTGTTCAAGCGGGGCGTGGGCGAGTCCACCGACGTGGTGTCGAAGGAGATGTACACCTTCCCCGACAAGGCGGGCAGGTCGCTGACCCTGCGCCCCGAGGGCACCGCCTCGGTCGTGCGCGCCGTGCTCCAGCACAACCTGCACAACGGCCAGCTCCCGGTCAAGCTGTGGTACTCCGGCAGCCAGTTCCGCTACGAGCGTGCCCAGAAGGGCCGCTACCGCCACTTCTGGCAGGTCGGAGCCGAGGCCCTCGGCTCGGAGGACCCGGCGCTCGACGCCGAGCTGATCCTGCTGGGCGCGCGCGGCTTCGCCTCGCTCGGCCTGCGCCAGGTCAGGCTGCTGCTCAACTCGCTCGGCGACAAGAACTGCCGCCCCGCCTACCGGGCCGCGCTCCAGGACTTCCTGCGCGGGCTCGACCTCGACGAGGAGACCAGGGCCCGCATCGACATCAACCCGCTGCGGGTGCTCGACGACAAGCGGCCCGAGGTGCAGGCCCAGCTCACCGGCGCGCCGCTGGTGGTCGACCACCTGTGCGCCGCCTGCAAGGCCTACCACGAGGAGGTCCGCTCGCTGCTGACCGCCTCGGGCGTGGCCTTCGAGGACGACCCCCGGCTGGTGCGCGGGCTCGACTACTACACGCGCACCACGTTCGAGTTCGTGCACGGCGGGCTCGGCTCCCAGTCGGCCGTCGGCGGCGGCGGCCGCTACGACGGGCTCAGCGAGATGCTGGGCGGGCCGCCGCTGCCCAGTGTCGGCTGGGCGCTCGGCGCCGACCGCACGTACCTGGCCATGGAGTCGGAGGGTCTGCTCGGCGAGGCCGCGCCGGGCCGCGTCCAGGTGTACGGTGTCCCGCTGGGCGACGACGCGCGCCGCCGCATGTTCCTGCTCGTCTCCGAGCTGCGCGAGGCGGGCGTCAGCGCCGACATGGCCTTCGGCGGCAAGGGGCTCAAGGGAGCGATGAAGGGCGCGGACCGATCCGGCGCCCGCTTCGCGCTGATCCTGGGCGAGCGAGACCTCGCGGCCGAGGCCGTGCAACTGAAGGACCTGACCACCGCTGAACAGACCCAGGTGCCGCTGGCCCAGGTCGCCGACGTTTTGAAAGGGAAAGTGCAGTGATCCGCACGCATACGGCCGGGTCGCTCCGTGAGGAGCACGCCGGGCAGCAGGTGACGCTCGCAGGATGGGTGGCCCGCCGCCGTGACCACGGCGGCGTGGTCTTCATCGACCTGCGCGACGCCTCCGGCTCGGCGCAGGTGGTCTTCCGCGAGGAGGACCACGCCCACGACCTGCGCGCCGAGTACTGCGTGCAGGTGGTCGGCCAGGTCAGGGTGCGCCCGGAGGGCAACGAGAACCCCGAGCTGCCCACCGGCGCGATCGAGGTCGTGGCCGAGCGGGTCGAGGTGCTGAGCGAGTCCGCGCCGCTGCCGTTCCCCATCGAGGGCAACGTCGGCGTGTCGGAGGAGGCCCGGCTCAAGTACCGCTACCTCGACATCCGCCGCCAGCAGGTGGCCGCCGCCATGCGCACCCGCTCCAAGGCCACCTACCTGGCCAACGAGGTGATGCACGAGCTCGGCTTCGTCTACGTCGAGACCCCGACGCTGACCCGCTCGACCCCCGAGGGCGCGCGCGACTTCCTGGTGCCGGTCCGCCTCCAGCCCGGCAACTGGTACGCCCTGCCGCAGTCGCCCCAGCTGTTCAAGCAGCTCCTGCAGGTCGCCGGCCTGGAGCGCTACTACCAGCTCGCCAAGTGCTACCGCGACGAAGACCTGCGGGCCGACCGCCAGCCCGAGTTCACCCAGATCGACGTCGAGATGTCCTTCGTCGACCAGGAGGACGTCATCGAGGTCGGCGAGAAGCTGGTCGGCCGCCTGTGGCGGGAGATCCTCGGCTACGAGATCCCCATGCCGCTGCCGCGCATGACCTACGCCGACGCCATGGCCCGCTACGGCTCCGACAAGCCCGACCTGCGCTTCGGCCAGGAGCTCGTCGAGATGACCGACTACTTCTCGGCCACCTCCTTCCGCGTCTTCCAGGCCGACTACGTCGGCGCGGTGGTCATGCCGGGCGGCGCCTCGCAGACCCGCAAGGAGCTCGACGGCTGGCAGGAGTGGGCGCGCAGCCGCGGCGCCAAGGGCCTGGCCTACGTGCTGGTCCAGGAGGACGGCACGCTCGGCGGCCCGGTCGCCAAGAACCTGTCGGAGCAGGAGCTGTCCGGCCTGGCCGCCAAGGTCGGCGCCGCCCCCGGCGACGCGATCTTCTTCGCCGCCGGCGCCCGCTCGGCCTCCCGCGACCTGCTGGGCGCGGCCCGCCTAGAGATCGGCCGCCGCTGCGGCCTGATCGACGAGTCGCAGTGGTCGTTCCTGTGGGTGGTCGACGCCCCCATGTTCGAGGAGGACGGCGAGGGCGGCTGGACGGCCGTGCACCACCCGTTCACCGGCCCCAAGCCGGAGTGGGCCGACAACTTCCAGGACCACCCGGGCGAGGCCCTGGCCTACGCCTACGACATGGTCTGCAACGGCATGGAGATCGGCGGCGGCTCGATCCGTATCCACCGGGCCGAGATGCAGCAGCGGGTCTTCGACGTGCTCGGCATCTCCAAGGAGGAGGCCGAGAGCAAGTTCGGCTTCCTGCTCGAGGCGTTCAAGTACGGCCCGCCCCCGCACGGCGGCATCGCCTACGGCTGGGACCGGATCTGCATGCTGCTGTCCGGCGGCGACTCGATCCGCGACGTGATCGCGTTCCCGAAGACCGCCTCCGGCTTCGACCCGCTGACCGGCGCGCCGACGCCGATCACGGCCGACCAGCGCAAGGAGGCGGGCGTCGACGCCCAGCCCAAGTCCGAGGCCTGACACGACGACGGCGGGCGCCCCCCTTGTCCGAGGGGAGCGCCCGCCGTCGCGTTCCGCGTGCTACCTCACGGTGACGCGCTTGATGATGATCGGGTTCTTCGGCGCGGTCGAGCCGCCGTCGCCCACGATGTCGTCGCCGTTGACGATGACGCCGTCCTTGGCGACCTTCTCGATGATCTCCAGGCCCGAGCGGACCATGCCGAGCACCGAGTACTGCGGCTCCAGCTGGCCGTTCTCGTCCGACAGCGAGATGGCGAACTGGCTGCTGTTCTGCCCCGCCGCGCCGTCGGGCTGGGTCAGGAACACCACGCCCCTGGTGTAGGACATGCCGCCGACGGCCTCGTCGCCGTACACGTAGCCGGCCGTGCCCTGGCCGTCGGTCGGGTTCCTGCCGTCGGCCTTGGCCTGCGGGTCGCCGCACTGCAGCAGGAACAATCCGGCCGTCTCCGGCGTCACCAGGCGGTGGCACTTGGTGTTGTCATAGAAGTGCTTCTTGGCCAGGAACGCCATCGAGTTGACCGAGCACGGGGTCGCGTTCGCGTCGACGTCGATCACGATGTCACCGTGGTTGGTGCTCACGGTCATCGTCTTGAGCTTGAGGTTGGGCCGCTTGCCCGGCAGGCCGACGAACTTGTTGGGCGCGGAGTCGTCCCGCTTGTAGGTGCACGACACCTTGCCCGCCTGCTTGGGCGGCGCGGTGCTCGGCAGCGCCGTCGGCGCGGGGGAGCTGGTGCTGGCGGAGGGCGAGGGCGTGCTCGCCGCCTCGGCCGTCTTCTTGTCGTCGCCCATCAGGGTGGTCGCGGCGAAGATGCCGCCCGCCACCACGACGACGGCCACGCCCGCGCCGATGAAGGTGTTCCGCCTGGCTTTGGCGGTCTGCTCGGCCGCGCGCCTCGCCTGCCGCTCCTTGTGCTCCCGGGCCAGCTCGCTCTGGCGGTCGTCGCCGCTCACCGGTTGTCTCCTTCATCTTTGCCGACACATGACCAAACAACTCCGCGAATGCTACCGGCCTCCGATATGTGCCGGGCGTAAGTGGCGTAAGCCGCAGAGTGGGGCAAGTGAGGAGAGAACCATTTCGCAGGCAGATACGTAGTCCCGGTGAGCCCTCCAAGGAGTGATCGTGTTCGACCAGATACTCGGCCTGCCGGCCCATCCGCTGATCGTGCACCTGGCCGTGGTCCTGACGCCGCTGCTCGTCCTCGTGGGCGGGGCGTACGCGCTGGCGCCGCGCGTGCGGGCCGTGACGGCGTGGGCGGTGGTGCTGCTGGCCGTGGCCGCCCCCGTGGCGGTCCTGGCGGCCAAGGAGAGCGGGGAGAGCCTCAAGCGGGCCCGCTTCACCGGCGTGGACGGCCCGCTCGGCGCGCGCGTCGCCGTCCACGAGGGCTTCGCGACGCCGCTGCTGCTGGCGGCGGCCGGGCTCGCCGCCGCCTGCCTGGCCCTGGTGTACGCCACCACCCCCGCGCGCGGCTCGCTCACCTCGGACCGGTTCGGCAGGCCCGTCACGCTGGCGCTGTCGGCGCTGACGGTCGTCCTGGCCGTCGTGGCGGGCTACTTCTGCTTCCGGGCGGGCGACTCCGGGGCCAGGGCCGTGTGGGCCGCGGCGGGTCTGACCGGCGTGTAATCTCGCGTTGTGGATAGCCTGTTCGATTCGGCGGCTGAGGAGGCCACCCCGCAACCCCTCGCGGTGCGGATGCGCCCGCGCACCCTCGACGAGGTGATCGGCCAGCGGCATCTGCTGGGCTCCGGCACCCCGCTGCGGCGGCTGGTCGAGAGCGAGGCCCCCATGTCGCTGTTCCTGTGGGGCCCGCCCGGCACCGGCAAGACGACCCTGGCCTACGTCGTCTCCAACGTCACCAAGCGCCGCTTCGTCGAGATCTCCGCCGTCTCGGCCGGCGTCAAGGACGTCCGCGCCGCCATCGACAACGCCCGCCGCGAGCTGGGCATGAGCGGCCGGCAGACCGTGCTGTTCGTCGACGAGGTCCACCGCTTCAACAAGGCCCAGCAGGACGCGCTGCTGCCGGCGGTGGAGAACCGCTGGGTCACCTTCATCGGCGCCACCACCGAGAACCCGTACTTCTCCGTCATCTCGCCGCTGCTGTCGCGCTCGCTGCTGCTCACGCTGGAGTCGCTGTCCGACGACGACGTGCGCGCGGTCCTGGAGCGCGCGGTGGCCGAGCCGCGCGGCCTGGGCGGGCGGGCCCGGCTCGCGCCCGAGGCCCTCGACCACCTGGTGCGCCTGGCCGGCGGCGACGCGCGCAGGTCGCTGACCTACCTGGAGGCCGCCGCCCTGCTGGCCGACGACATCACCGTCGAGGTGGTGGAGAAGGCCGCCGACAAGGCGGCCGTGCGCTACGACCGCCAGGGCGACCAGCACTACGACGTGATCAGCGCGTTCATCAAGTCGATGCGCGGCTCCGACGCCGACGCGGCCCTCCACTACCTCGCCCGCATGATCGAGGCCGGCGAGGACCCGCGCTTCATCGCCCGCCGCATCGTCATCTTCGCCTCCGAGGACGTCGGCATGGCCGACCCCACCTGCCTGCAGACGGCGGTGGCCGTGGCCCAGGCGGTGCAGCTCATCGGGCTGCCCGAGGGGCAGATCAACCTGGCCCACGCCGTCATCCACTGCGCGATGGCGCCCAAGTCCAACGCGGTCGTCAAGGCCATCGGCGCGGCGGTCGGCGACGTCCGCAAGGGCCTGATCGGCCAGGTCCCCGGCCACCTGCGCGACGCCCACTACCCGGGCGCGGCCAAGCTCGGCCACGGCGGCGGCTACAAGTACCCCCACGACTTCGACCACGGCCTGGTGCGCCAGGACTACGCGCCCGAGCAGGTGCGCGACCGCCGCTACTACGAGCCCACCAGGCATGGCGCCGAAGCCCCGGTGGCCGACCGCTGGGCCCGCATCCGCGACTTCCTGCGCGGCTCCTGAGCCCGGCCCGCGCGCTAGATTGATCGCCACCATGACCGACCACCGCGCGAGCTTCGACGCCCGCATCACCTTCGGCAACGGCGGCGACCTGGCCGTCCACGGCTTCCGCGTCGACCTGCCCGGTCCCGACGCCTCCGACGACGAGATCGCCGCCCTGTTCGTGGCCTCGCTCGGCCTGCTGATGACCGACGGCGTCGAGCTCGACAACGTCGAGATCTTCGCCGAGCCGCACAAGGGCACCAGGGGCGGGCCCTCCGACCGCGCCGCGCAGGCCGCGCCGTCGGCCGGGGGAGCGCTGGTCGAGCTGACCCGCCCGCCCGGCGGCGGCACCTGCCTGGTCGCGCCCGGCGGCGGCCTGACCGGCCTGCCCCTGGCCCGCACCGCCGAACTGCCCGCCGTGGTGGTGCGCGTGGCGGGCGCCGGGGTGCGGGAGGTGGGCGTGGGCGCGGTGGCCGCCTTCGACGTGCGCGGCAGGGCGGTGCTGCTGCACACCGGCGCGCCCGGCGGCGGGCGGCTCACCCCGGAGGCCGCCGCGTGGCTGGCCGGGCGCGGCGCGTCCCTGGTCGGCACCGACGCCGACGGCCTCGACGGCCCCGAGGGCGTCGCGGGTTCGGCTGCTCTCGACGTGCTGCTGGCGGCGGGCGTGCCGGTCGTGGAGCGGCTGGCCGGGCTCGACCGGCTGCCGCCCACCGGCGCGGTGTTCACGGCCGCGCCGCCGCGCTCGGAGGGCGCCGGGCGGGTTCCCGTACGCGCCTTCGCCCGCGTCCCCGAGGCGTGACAGGAAGCCTCACAGGAGGCGGGCCAGGCGGTGGAACGCCTGGTCGGAGCGGCATGTGCTCGGTCACGGAAGTGTCCGCAGGTGGCCTCGCCGCCGGATCCGGCCCGTTTTCCTCACTAACGTTGTCGCCGGGACGCGATAGGGTTCATGCCGTTCCGGCCCAGCGTACGAGGGAGATGAGCGGATGCTTACCGCTGGAGAGGTCGCCGGGCTGATCGCGGCCACGGGCTGGATTGTCCTGGTCTGCGTTCTCGCCATGGTGCTCGTCAAGCTCGCCAGGCTGCTCACCGAGACCACCAAGGCGGTCTCCGACCTGAACAACCGCCTGGTGCCGCTGCTCGACGACGTGAGCGTCACGGTCAACGAGACCAACAGGCAGCTCGTCGCCGTCGAGGCCATCGCCCAGGACGTCAAGCAGGTCAGCGCGCACGCCGCCAAGCTCAGCGCGGTGACGCAGACCATCTTCACGGGCCCGTTGATCAAGGTGTCGTCGCTCGGCTACGGCGTGCGGCGCGCCATCGAGGCCCGCCGGCCCGCCCGGGTGAGGCGGTCCCGGTGATCAGACGGCTGTTCTACCTCTCGCTCGGCGCGTTCCTCGCCTTCTGGGTGATGCGCAGGCTGCAGGCGCTGCACCCGACCCACGTCGTACGGCGCACCGCCGACGGCGCGGCGGGGATGCTCGCGCGGGTGAGAGACTTTACCTCTGACGCGCTCGGCGAGGCCGCCGAGCGCGAAACCCAGTTGCGGGCGCGCTTCGGGCTCGACAACGCTGAAATCGACAACTGACTACCAGCAAAGGATGGCCACAATGGAGTCGGCAGAGATAGCCCGCCGCTTCCTGCGCTTCTTCGAGGAGCGTGGGCACAAGGTCGTGCCCTCGGCCAGCCTGATCGCTGAGGACCCCACGCTACTCCTGGTTCCTGCCGGTATGGTGCCGTTCAAGCCGTACTTCCTGGGGCAGCGCAAGCCTCCGGCGTCACGGCTGGCAACCGCGCAGAAGTGCGTGCGCACGCCCGACATCGAAGAGGTCGGCAAGACCACCCGGCACGCCACCTTCTTCCAGATGCTCGGCAACTTCTCCTTCGGCGACTACTTCAAGTCCGAAGTGATCCCGTTCGCGTGGGAGCTGCTCACCAGGTCCGAGTCCGACGGCGGTTTCGGCTTCCCCGAGGAGCGGCTGTGGGCCACCGTCTACCTTGAGGACGACGAGGCCTACGACATCTGGCGCAACAAGGTCGGCGTCCCCGAGAACCGCATCCAGCGCCGCGGCCTGGAGGACAACTACTGGCACATGGGCGTGCCCGGCCCCGGCGGCCCCTGCTCGGAGATCTACTACGACCGCGGCCCCGAGTACGGCAAGGAGGGCGGCCCCGTCGCCGACGAGGACCGCTACCTCGAGGTCTGGAACCTCGTCTTCATGCAGTACCAGCTCAGCCAGGTCCGCACCAAGGTCGACTTCGACATCTCCGGCGAGCTGCCGGCCAAGAACATCGACACCGGCATGGGCCTTGAGCGCATGGCGACGATCCTGCAGGGCGTCGACAACCTCTACGAGATCGACACCACCTACAAGATCCTCGACAAGGCGGCCGAGCTCACCAAGACCCGCTACGGCCGCGACCACCGCGCCGACGTGAGCCTGCGCGTGATCGCCGACCACGTGCGCACCGGCACCATGCTGGTCGCCGACGGCGTCATGCCCGGCAACGAGGGCCGCGGCTACGTGCTGCGCCGCATCCTGCGCCGCTCGGTGCGCAACCTGCGCCTGCTCGGCTCCGGCGACGAGCGCTACATGCACGAGCTGACCGACGTCGCGATCAACGTGATGGGCGAGCAGTACCCCGAGCTCAAGGCCGACGCGCCGCAGATCCACGCGGTCATCGACGCCGAGGAGACGTCCTTCCTCGGCACGCTCCGCACCGGCACCGCGATCTTCGACGTGGCCGTCGAGGAGACCAAGCGCAAGTCCGGCTCGACGCTCTCGGGCGACCAGGCCTTCCAGCTCCACGACACCTACGGCTTCCCCATCGACCTCACCCTGGAGATGGCGGCCGAGCAGGGCCTGAAGGTCGACGAAGAGGGCTTCCGCCGCCTGATGAAGGAGCAGCGGCAGCGGGCCAAGGCTGACGCGGCGGCCAAGAAGACCGGCAACGCCGACATCTCCGTCTTCGGCCACCTGCTGGAGAAGGCCGGCAAGATCGACTTCCTGGGCTACGACGAGACCGAGGCCGAGACCACCGTCGTCGGCATCCTGGTCGACGGCGTCAGCGTGCCGGCGGCCGGCGCGGGCACGACCGTCGAGATCGTGCTCGGCCGCACCCCGTTCTACGCCGAGGGCGGCGGCCAGCTCGCCGACCAGGGCGTCATCCGCACGGCGGGCGCCGAGGTCGAGATCCTCGACGTGCAGTCGCCGCTCAAGGGCCTGATCGTCCACCGCGGCAAGATCCGCAGCGGTGAGCTGAAGGCGGGCGACGAGGCGCAGGCCGAGATCGACGTCGAGCGCCGCCGGGCCATCTCGCGCAGCCACAGCGCCACCCACCTGGTCCACCGCGGCTTCAAGAACGCCCTGGGCGAGACGGCCGCGCAGGCGGGCTCGGAGAACTCCCCTGGCCGCTTCCGCTTCGACTTCACCGCGGCGGGCGCCGTCCCGGCCAGCGTGCTGCGCGACGTCGAGGACGAGGTCAACGCCGTCCTGATCAACGACCTCAAGGTCAACGCGTTCTACACCTCCCAGGCAGAGGCCAGGGCGATGGGCGCGCTGGCGATGTTCGGCGAGAAGTACGGCGACGAGGTCCGCGTGGTCGAGATCGGCGACTACTCGCGCGAGCTGTGCGGCGGCACCCACGTTCACAGCTCCGGGCAGCTCGGCCTGGTCAAGGTGCTGGGCGAGCAGTCGGTCGGCGCGGGCGTGCGCCGGGTCGAGGCGCTGGTCGGCATCGACGCCTTCCGCTTCCTGGCCCGCGAGAGCGTGCTGGTGGCCCAGCTGTCCGAGCAGCTCAAGGCGCGCCGCGAGGAGCTGCCCGAGCGCATCGAGGGCATCGTCACCCGCCTGCGCACCGCCGAGAAGGAGCTGGAGAAGGTCCGCTCGGCGCAGGTGCTCCAGGTGGCCGGCGAGCTGGCGTCCCAGGCCCGTGACCTGCACGGAGTCTCCGTGGTGACACACCGCGCGCCTGATGGCACCGGCGCCGACGACCTGCGTAAGCTCGCGCTTGATGTGCGTGGCAGATTCCCGGCCGACCGGCCGGCGGTCGTGGTGATCGCCGGCGCCCCCTCCGACCGGCCCGTGGTGGTCGCCGCGGTCAACGAGGCGGGGCGCGAGCGGGGGCTCAAGGCCGGAAGGCTGGTCGGCGTCGCCGCCAAGGCTCTTGGGGGTGGCGGTGGCGGCAAGGACGATGTCGCGCAGGGCGGCGGTACGCGGCCCGAGGCGATCGGCGACGCGCTCGGCCTGGTCGAACAGGCCATCGGCGAGCAGATCGGATGACATGAGGTTCGGTTCGCGGATCGGCGTCGACGTCGGTTCCGTACGCATCGGCGTGGCGCGCAGCGATCCCAGCGGGACGCTGGCCACGCCGGTCGAAACCGTGCGCCGGGGCAAGGGCGACCTCGACCGCCTCGCCGAGATCGTCGCCGAGCACGAGGCGATCGAGGTGATCGTGGGGTTGCCCACGTCGCTGTCCGGGCGTGAGGGGCAGGCGGCCGGGCTGGCCCGCGCGTTCGCCGCCGAGCTGGCCGGCCGGCTGGCGCCCACGCCCGTGCGGCTGTTCGACGAGCGGCTCACCACGGTCGCGGCCCAGCACGGGCTGCGGGCCAGCGGCGTACGCGCCAAGAAGCAGCGCGGGGTCGTCGACCAGGCGGCCGCCGTCGTGCTGCTCCAGGACGCCCTCGACTCCGAACGCGCCACCGACAGACCACCAGGCAGGCCCGTCGAACCGCCCCCCGCGGCGGCCGACGGACCTGCCTCATGACCGGGCGGCGCCACGAGGCCCGTCATGAGGCCCGTCACGGGGGCACGGTTCGTGCCCCGATGCCGCCCGCCGGGCGTCCGACCGGCGAGGTGGCCGGGTGAACACCACCCCCGACGACGACGCCGGCGAGGTGATCCCGTTCGCGCGGGCGGACGCCGAGCAGGAGACGCAGCCGCCCCCGGCGGCCGAGGAGCACCCTGGAGACGGCCCGTGGTCGGCGGGCGAGCACCCTGTCGGGAGCGGCCCGCGGTCGGCGGGCGAGAACTCTGCCGGGAGCGGCTCGCGGCCGGTGAGCGGCGACTCCGCCGGGAGCATGCCTCACCCGGAGGGCGAGGAGTCTGCCGGGAGCACCCCGGCAGGTGAGGAGTCTGCCGGCGGCGGCCGGCACCCGGTGGGTGAGGAGTCTGCAGGCGGTGGCCAACGGCCGGTGGGTGAGGGGTCTTCCGGGAGCAGTCGGTCGTCGCGCCGTGGCAGGGCGCTGGGCAAGGCCGGGCTGGTCTCCGCCGCGCTGATCGCCGCCCTGGTGGCGGCGGGCGCGGGCGTGCTGACGGTGGTCAGGCCGTACCTGAGCCCCGAGGACTTCGAGGGCACGGGCAGCGGGACGGTCACCGTGCGCATCCCGCCCGGGGCGAACGCCGAGGACATCGGCACCGCGCTGGCCGACGCCGGCGTGGTGGCCAGCTCGCGTTCGTTCGTGAACGCGGCCCAGGAGCGGGCCGTGGCCAACCGGCTGCGTCCCGGCCACTACCGGCTGCGCAAGGGCATGGCCGCGGGCGCGGCGCTCGACCTGCTGCTCGCGCCCGCCTCCCGGCTGGTCAGGCGGGTGGCGGTGCCGGAGGGGCTGCGCGCGGGCGAGGTGCTGCGGCGTGTCGCCCAGCTGGCCGCGCTGCCGCTGAAGGAGCTGCAGAGCGTGGACAAGAGCCTGCTCGGGCTGCCTTCGTACGCGCCCGGGATCGAGGGTTTCCTGTTCCCCGCCACCTACGACGTCGAGCCCGGCGACAAGGCGGTGGACGTGCTGGCCGCCATGGTGGAGCGGTGGGGCGTGGCCGCCCGGCAGATCCACCTGGCGGAAGGGGCCCGGCGGCTCGGCCTGACCCCGCTGGAGGCGCTCACGGTCGCCAGCCTCGTGCAGGCGGAGGGCGGCACCGACGCCGATTACCCCAAGATCGCCAGAGTGATCTACAACAGACTCAAGAGCAACACGCCGCTGGAGCTCGACACCACGGTCCTGTACGCGCAGAACCGCCGGTCACTGAAGGTCACGGAGAGCGACACCAAGGTGAACTCGCCCTACAACACCTACCACCGCCGCGGGCTGCCGCCTGGGCCCATCGCCAATCCGGGAGAGAAGGCGCTGCTGGCGGCCCTGAACCCGGCTGCGGGTGATTGGCACTGGTTTGTGACGACGGATCCGGCGCATAGAATCACCAAATTCACCAACAAAGAGAGCGAGTTCGTGAGATACCGGGAAGAGTTGAACAAGAACCTCGGGACGGACTGATGTTCGGCGGGACCCCCCCTGTGCCCGCGCAAAAGCCCCATACCGGGTCATGCGCCCTCTTCCCATCCCCTAGCATGGCTACCCAGAGTGATCTCCGCTGGTCGTGGGAGCATGCCCGGCGGATCCCCCCGTTTCGCCCGGTGAGCCTCGCCGGTTCGGCACAACCGCTTGACGCCGAACGGGCCGTACCGGGAGATTGGCCAGCGCATCTATGAGCGATCTCGATCTGAACTCCCTGCTCGGCACCGAGGACGACGAGGGCCGGTCCCGGCGCCGTACCCGCGGCTCCGGCAAGCGCGGCGGCAGCCGCCGGCGGCGCAGACGTCGTAACCGGGGCGGATTCATCGCGCCGTTGCTCGCCTTCGTCGTGCTGGCGGGCATCATCGGCGGCGGCGGCTACTACGGCTACCTGTGGGTCAGCGACGCCCTCGTGCCCGACGACTACACCGGCCAGGGCACCGGCGAGGTGATCGTCGAGATCAAGGACGGCCAGAGCGCGTCGGAGGTGGCCGAGGAGCTGGTGCGGCTCGGCGTCGTGGCCAGCGCCAGGGCGTTCAGCACCGCCATCGGCAACGCCGGCAAGAGCGGGTCGCTCCAGCCCGGCCAGTACAAGATGCGCAAGAAGATGTCGGCGGCCGGCGCGGTGGCGATGCTGAGCCCCGAGAACAAGCTGCTGGCCAAGGTGGGGGTCAAGGAGGGCCTGCGGCTGTCCGACACGCTGACCACGCTGGCCAAGGCGACGGGCAAGCCGGCCAAGGGCTTCGCGGCCGCGGCCAAGGAGACCGCCGACCTCGACCTGCCGTCGTACGCCAAGGGCAAGCTGGAGGGCTACGCCTTCCCGGCCACCTACGAATTCCCGCCCAACGCCACCCCGGGCCAGATCCTGGGCGCGATGGTCAAGCGGTTCAACCAGACGGCCGACGAGGTCGACCTCGAAGGCGGCGCCAAGGCCCTGGGCCGCAAGCCCCAGGACATCGTGGTCATCGCCAGCATCATCCAGGCCGAGGCCGGCCGGTTCGAGGACATGCCCAAGATCGCCCGCGTCATCTACAACCGGCTCGACCGCGACCCGGAGATGAAGCTGGAGATGGACAGCACGGTCATGTACGCGCTCAACAAGTACCGCACCGCCGCCACCATCGCCGAGACGAAGACCAAGAGCCGGTACAACACGTACATGTACCTCGGCCTGCCGCCGGGCCCGATCTCGAACCCGGGCCAGCACGCCATCGAGGCGGCGCTCAACCCGGCCAAGGGCGACTGGCTCTACTTCGTCGCCACCGACCCCAACAGCCGCGTCACCAAGTTCGCAACCACCGAGGCCGAACGCCAGGCGCTGCTGGCCGAGTACAAGCGGAACGGCGGCTGACCTCCGCCGCGGGAGCCGCCCGGCGATCGGCGGCCCCCGCGGCGTGGTAGGAGTAGGGACCGTGTTTCCGGAAGGAGTGTCGATGCGGGCTGCGGTCATGGGCTCGCCGATCGGGCATTCGCTCTCGCCCCACCTGCACAGGGCCGCCTACGCGGCGATGGGGCTCGACGGGTGGAGCTACGAGGCGATCGAGTGCGACGAGGCGCGGCTGCCCGCCCTGCTCGCCGGGCTGACCCCCGTGCGCGGCCAGCAGGGGGCCGAGCAAGGCGCTGAACAGGGGGCTGAGCAGCACGGCGGTGAGCATGGTGGCACTGAGCGGGGCGGCGGTGGCGCTGAGCAGGGCGGCGGTGAGCGCGTCTGGGCTGGGCTGTCGCTGACGATGCCGCTCAAGCGGGCCGTGCTGCCGCTCCTCGACACCGTCTCCGACCTGGCCGTCGAGGTGGGCGGGGCCAACACCGTGGTCTTCGCCGACGGCCTGCGCCACGGGCACAACACCGACGTTCACGGCATCGAGCAGGCGCTGGCCGAGGCGGGGGTGCCCGCGCCGCGGTCGGCGACCGTGCTGGGCGGCGGGGCCACGGCCGCCTCGGCGCTGGCGGCCCTGCGCAACCTGGGGCTGTTCGCGGCCACGCTGCTGGTCCGCGACCCGGCCAGGGCAGGGGAGACCGCCGAGGTGGCCGAGCGGCTGGGCGTGACGCTGGCGGTGGAGACGTTCGGCAAGCTCGACGCGTACACCGGGGTGGACCTGGTGGTCTCCACGCTGCCCGCGGGGGCCGCCGACGCCTTCGCCGGACGGCTGGCCCGCGTGCCGGCGCTGTTCGACGTCGTCTACGCCCCCTGGCCCACCAAGGCGGCCACGGCGGTCCGCGACGCGGGCGGCACGGTGGTCGGCGGCTTCGCGATGCTCCTGCACCAGGCGGCGCGCCAGGTGGAGCTGATGACCGGCCGCCCGGACGTGCCGGTCGAGGCCATGCGCGCGGCGGGCGAGGCCGAGATCGCCCGGCGGGCCGCGGCCCGTCCACACTGATCTTCCCGGCGATTACCCGCGCCGGCGGGAAGATTCGAGGCGCGGGCGTGGTTGTGGTAATGTAGCTCTCTGATCGGTCCGGCATGCCTTGCTGGACGCGCAAGCGGAGGTCTCCCTCCCACCCGAGTCGCCGAAAGGTGGCCGGGTCCAGGATCACGCCGGACTCTCCGGGGAGCTCGAGGCCACGAAGCCACAGAGCTCAGTGGCCCCGCATGCGCGACGTGCGGGGCTTTTCGCGTCTTCGGCGCGGAAGGCCCCCGCCACGACGAGCACGTAGGGATCGCAAACCTAGGAGGCCCCATCAGCACTGAGCCCCGCATCAACGAGCGTATCCGAGTTCCCGAGGTTCGCCTCGTGGGCCCGAACGGCGAGCAGGTCGGCATCGTCAGCATTCACGACGCGCTGAAGCTCGCCCAGGAGGCCGACCTCGACCTCGTCGAGGTCGCGGCCACGGCTCGACCGCCCGTGTGCAAGCTCATGGACTACGGCAAGTTCAAGTACGAGTCCGCGATGAAGGCGCGCGAGGCGCGCAAGAATCAGGCGCACACGATCATCAAGGAGATCAAGCTCCGGCCGAAGATCGACCCGCACGACTACGAGACCAAGAAGGGTCACGTGGTGCGGTTCCTCAAGGCGGGGGACAAGGTCAAAGTCACGATCATGTTCCGCGGGCGTGAGCAGTCCCGGCCGGAGCTCGGCTTCCGGCTGCTGCAGCGGCTGGCGGAGGACGTCCAGGAGCTCGGGTTCGTGGAGTCCCAGCCCAAGCAGGACGGCCGTAACATGATCATGGTGATCGGTCCGCACAAGAAGAAGGCCGAGGCCAAGGCCGAAAAGGCTGCCGCCAAGGCGCAGCGTGGCGGTGAGGAGCCTTCCGCCTCGGAAGCGGAGTCTTCCGTACCGGAAGCGGAACCTTCCGTACAGGAAGCGTGACCCGCGGCTGGGGTTAGCCTTACACCACGCGCCCCAGCAGCCACCGGCAGACGAACAAGCCGCGACCGGGCCGGCCAGCACCGGCCCGGCCACCGGCACGACCGAATTGAGGAGAGACGGCGACATGCCGAAGATGAAGACGCACAGCGGTGCGAAGAAGCGGTTCCGGCTCACCGGCACCGGCAAGCTCAAGCGCCGCCGCGCCAGCCGCGCGCACTACAACGAGTGGAAGTCGTCCACGCTGACGCGCCGTCTCAAGAATGAAGTCGTCGTTTCGCCGGCAGACTCGAAGAAGATCAAGAAGCTGCTCGCCAAGTAGCGCGGAACCCCCGGGGAGAAGAACATGGCACGCGTGAAGCGGGCGCTCAACGCCAAGAAGAAGCGCAAGGTCGTCCTTGACAGGGCGAGCGGTTACCGTGGCCAGCGGTCGCGGCTGTACCGCAAGGCCAAGGAGCAGATGCTCCACTCGATGACGTACGCCTACCGGGACCGCAAGGACCGTAAGGGTGCGTTCCGCCGTCTGTGGATCCAGCGGATCAACGCCGCTGCCCGCGCCAACGGCATCACGTACAACCGCCTGATCCAGGGCCTGCGTCTGGCCAACATCGAGGTCGACCGCAAGATCCTCGCTGACCTCGCGGTCAACGACGGCCCGACCTTCGCCACGCTCGTCGAGGCCGCCAAGAAGGCGCTCCCGTCGAACGTGAACGCTCCGGCCGCCGCGAGCTGAGGTCGCCTTCAGACACAGAGGGCCCACCGTCACGGTGGGCCCTTTTGCTGTATCCACGCACGATCAGGGGGAGAGCATGGCCGGGTCCGAGCTGACCAACGTGAAGTCGCCGAGGGTGAAGGCCGCACGCAGGCTCACCAAGCGCGCCTTCAGGGAGCAGGACCGCAGGTTCCTGGCCGAAGGGCCGCAGGCGGTGCGCGAGGCGCTCAAGCTCGACGGGGTGACGCTGGAGCTGTTCGCCACGGCCGAGGCCGAGCTGCGGCACGCCGAGCTCATCACCCAGGCCACGCTGCAGGGGGTGCCCGTCCACCGGGCCAGCGGCGAGGTCATGTCGGAGCTGTCCCAGACGGTGACCCCGCAGGGGCTGCTGGCGGTGTGCCGGCTCGTGCACGTGCCGCTGGAGGAGGCGCTGGCCGGGGAGCCGAAGCTGGTCGCGATGCTGGCGCACGTACGCGACCCGGGCAACGCCGGCACCGTCATGCGGGCCGCCGACGCCGCCGGGGCGGACGCGGTGATCTTCACCGACGCCTCCGTCGACCCCTACAACGGAAAGTGCGTACGCGCCAGCGCGGGCAGCCTGTTTCATCTTCCGGTCGTCATCGGTGCACCGGTCGCCGCCGCCGTGCGTCAACTGAGGGAGCGGGGCATGCGCGTGCTGGCGGCCGACGGCGCGGGCAAGCACACGCTCGACGACGTGGATCTTTCCGGACCGACCGTGTGGATCTTCGGGAACGAGGCCTGGGGACTGCCGGAGGAGATACGCGCCGAGGCGGACGATGTGGTCAGAGTGCCCATCTACGGACAGGCTGAAAGTCTCAACCTGGCCACCGCCGCGGCCGTGTGCCTTTACTCCTCCGCCAGGGCTCAGCGAGTGCCCTAGGCGGCCGGAAACCCGCTATTGTCGGCGTTGTAGGCGGAGGAGGCGAGGTCGTGCACGGCGCAGAAACCGACGGGCGAGTCGTGGCCGCCGCGTGCACGATCTCCATCGACGACCTCCCCGACGGTCTTATCGTGACCGACCGATATGGGTGCGTGCTGGCCGTCAACCGGGCCGCCGCCCGGCTCACCCGCGTCGCCATGGAGCGCGCCGTGGGCCGGGAGATGAACGAGGTCTTCCCCTTCCGCGACCACGACGGGCGCGAGTGGTGGAAGGCGCTCGACCCCGAGGGCGGGCTGCGTACCAGGACCAGGGTCCCCGAGCGGCCGCTGCACCTGCCGGGCGGCCAGGAGCTCTACGTCGCGGCCCGGCTGGTGCGCGAGCCCGAGCGCGGCGGCGAGGTCGAGCGGGTCACCATCACCCTGCGCGACGGCGGCGCCCGCGCCCGGCTGGAGCGCAGCCGCGCCGACCTGGTCTCCACCGTGGCCCACGAGCTGCGCTCGCCGCTGACCAGCGTCAAGGGCTTCACCGCCACCCTGCTGGCCAAATGGACGCGCTTCACCGACGAGCAGAAGCGCGTCATGCTGGAGACCGTCAACAACGACGCCGACCGCGTCACCCGGCTCATCACCGAGTTGCTCGACGTCTCGCGCATCGAGTCCGGGCGGCTGGAGGTGCGCCGCCAGGTCGTCGACGTGCCGGCCAGGGCGCGCCGGCTGGTCGCCGGCCGGGTCGCGGCGGGCGACTCCGAAGACCGCTACCGCCTGATCGTCGGCGACCGCCTGCCGGAGATGTGGCTCGACCAGGACAAGATCGACCAGATTCTGGGTAATCTGGTGGAGAACGCGGTGCGCCACGGGCGTGGCACCGTGACGATCGAGATCGAGTCCGTCGGATGGGGAGTGGCCGTGTCGGTGCGCGACGAGGGCGAGGGCATCGAGCCCGAGCTGGCTCCGCGCGTCTTCCGGCAGTTCTGGCGCGGCGGCAACAGCCGCAGGCGCGGCGGCACCGGGCTCGGCCTGTTCATCGTGAAGGGCCTGGTCGAGGCGCACGGTGGCACGATCACCGTGCAGCGCGCGCCCGAGGGCGGCGCGGAGTTCCGATTTACCGTGCCCACCGGCACACCCGACTTCGCCACGGTCTGAAGCCCCGAGCGGCTCGAGACCCGTCGGAGTCGGTCCGGTGGGCGGGCCCCACTAGACTTTTTTCCGCTCAAGCCCTGGATACGGAGCTCACTCTTGTCTGACTACGACCCCGTCGAGGTGACGCCGTTGCATGCCGACGAGCTGTCCCGCATGGAGGCCGACGCCCTCACGGCGATCAAGGCGGCCGACAGCCTCGACGCACTCAAGCAGGCCAGGCTGGCGCACGCGGGCGACCGCTCGCCCATCGCCCTGGCCAACCGCGAGATCGGCGCCCTGCCGCCGGCCGCCCGCGCCGAGGCCGGCAAGCGCGTCGGCGGCGCCCGCAGAGCGATCAACGAGGCGCTGGCCGCCCGCCAGGCCGAGCTGGAGGCCGAGCGCGACGCCCGGGTGCTCGTCGAGGAGACCGTCGACGTCACCCTGCCCTGGGACCGGCGGCCGCGCGGCGCCCGTCACCCGCTGACCACGCTGCAGGAGCGCATCGCCGACGCGTTCGTCGCCATGGGCTACGAGGTCGCCGAGGGCCCCGAGCTCGAAGGCGAGTGGTTCAACTTCGACGCGCTCAACATCGCCACCGACCACCCCGCCCGCTCCGAGCACGACACGTTCTTCGTGGACTCCACCGAGTCGGGCATGGTGCTGCGCACCCAGACCTCGCCGGTGCAGATCCGCGCGCTGCTCCAGCGCGAGCTGCCGGTCTACGTCATCTCGCCGGGCAAGACGTTCCGCACCGACGAGCTCGACGCCACCCACACCCCCGTCTTCCACCAGACCGAGGGGCTGGCCGTCGACGAGGGCCTGACCATGGCCCACCTGAAGGGCACGCTCGACAGGTTCGCCGAGGTCATGTTCGGCGAGGGCATCACCACCCGGTTCCGGCCGAACTACTTCCCCTTCACCGAGCCGTCCGCCGAGATGGACCTGAAGTGCTTCGTCTGCCGCGGCGCCTCGGCGGTCCCCGGCAACCCGCCGTGCCGCACCTGCAAGTCCGAGGGCTGGATCGAGTGGGGCGGCTGCGGCATGGTCAACCCGCGGGTGCTCATCGCCTGCGGCGTCGACCCCTCGCGCTACTCCGGGTTCGCGTTCGGCATGGGGATCGAGCGCACGCTGATGTTCCGCCACAACGCCGAAGACATGCGAGACATGATCGAGGGGGACGTGCGCTTCACGCTCCCGTTCGGAATGGAGATCTGATGAAGGTCCCGCTCTCCTGGCTGCGGGAGTACGTCGATCTCCCGGCGGCCACCGCGCACGAGGTGGCCGACAGGCTCACCATGGCCGGGCTCAAGCTCGAGGCCATCACCTCCTACGGCCACGACGTCAAGAACGTCGTCGTCGGCGAGGTGCTGGAGATCGAGGAGCTCACCGGCTTCAAGAAGCCGATCAGGCACTGCAAGGTCGAGGTGGGCGAGGCGACGCCGCGCGAGATCGTCTGCGGCGCCACGAACTTCGTGGCCGGCGACCGCGTCCCCGTCGTGCTGCCCGGCGGCGTGCTGCCGGGCGGGTTCGAGGTGGGGGCGCGCAAGACGTACGGGCGCATGTCCGAGGGCATGATCTGCTCCGAGCGCGAGCTGGGCCTCGGCGACGACCACAACGGCATCATGGTGCTGCCCGCCGGCACGCCCATCGGCACCGACGTGGTCGAGCTGCTCGGCCTGCGCGACGACGTGATCGAGCTGGAGATCACGCCCGACATCGGCTACGCGCTGTCCGTCCGCGGCGTGGCCCGCGAGGTGGCCACCGCGTTCGGCGTGGCCTTCCGCGACCCGGCCGACGTCGAGGTGCCCGCCGAGACCGAGCCGTCCTGGCCGGCCTCCATCGGCGACCCGACGGCGTGCGACCGGTTCGTGCTGCGCGAGGTGCGCGGCTTCGACCCGGCCGCCCAGAGCCCGCTGTGGATGCGGACGCGGCTGACCCGCGCCGGCATGCGTCCGGTGTCGCTGGCCGTCGACATCACCAACTACCTGATGCTGGAGCTGGGCCAGCCGCTGCACGCCTTCGACCGGTCGAAGCTGACCGGCGAGATCGTCGTCCGGCGGGCCCGGGAGGGCGAGCGGCTGGAGACGCTCGACCACGTCGTGCGCGAGCTCGACCCCGACGACATCCTCATCACCGACGAGTCGGGCCCGATCTCCATGGCGGGCACGATGGGCGGCCTGGAGACCGAGATCTCCGACGGCTCGACCGACATCGTCATCGAGGCCGCCCACTTCTCGGCCACCGGCATCTCGCGCGAGTCGCGCCGGCACGGGCTGGTCTCGGAGGCGTCCAAGCGGTTCGAGCGCGGCGTCGACCGGGAGCTGCCGCTGGTCGCCTCCTGGCGGGCGGTCCGCATGCTGGCCGAGCTGGGCGGCGCGACCGTGCAGCCCGGCGTGACGCACGCCGAGGTCGACGTCACTCCGGCGCGCATCGCGATCCCGGCCGGGCATCCGTCGGCCGTGGCGGGCGTCCCGTACTCCAAGGAGGTCGTCGTCGGCCGCCTGGAGCAGGTGGGCTGCCTCGTGGCCGACGGCGACGACCCGGCCGTGCGCCAGGGCGGCGTCGACCCGACCGGCGTCGTGACCGGCGGCGAGCTGGCCGCCAGGCTGGCCGTCACCGGCCCCGACATGATCACGGTCACCCCGCCGTCGTGGCGGCCCGACCTCACCGACCCCAACGACCTGGCCGAAGAGGTCATCCGGCTCGAAGGCTACGACCGGCTGCCGTCGGTGCTGCCCAGCGCTCCGGCGGGCGCCGGGCTGACCGAGGCGCAGCGGCTGCGCCGGCGGGTCGGCCGGGCGCTGGCCGAGGGCGGCTACGTCGAGGTGCTCAGCTACCCGTTCATCGGGGCCGACGACCTCGACCGGCTGCAACTGCCCGCCGACGACGCGCGGCGCCGGGCCATGCGCCTGGCCAACCCGCTGTCGGAGGACGAGCCGCTGATGCGCACGACGCTGCTGCCCGGCCTGCTCAAGACGCTGGTCCGCAACGTCGGGCGCGGCTTCGGCGACGTGGCGCTGTTCGAGACGGGCGCGGTCTACCGGCCCAGGGAGAACGCCCCCGCCGCCGCTCCGGTGCTCGGCGTCTCGCGCCGTCCCACCGAGGAGGAGCTGGCCTCGATCGAGGCGGCGCTGCCCGACCAGCCGCTGCGGGTCGCGGTCGTGCTGGCCGGGGAGTTCGAGCGGTCCGGCTGGTGGGGCGCCGGCCGGCAGGCCTCGTGGGCCGACGCCGTGCAGGCCGCCCGGCTGGTCGCCGCCGAGTCGCGGGTCGAGCTGTCCATCAGCGCCGACCAGCACGAGCCCTGGCACCCGGGCCGGTGCGCCGCCCTGTACGTGGGCGACACGCTGGTGGGGCACGCCGGTGAGCTGCACCCGCGGGTCATCGAGGCGTACGGGCTGCCGCCGCGCACCGCCGTCATGGAGCTGGAGCTGTCGCGGCTGGAGTCGGGCATGCCGGGGCCGGTGCAGGCGCCGCCGGTGTCCCCGTACCCGGTGGCGACGCAGGACGTGGCGCTGATCGTGCCCGACTTCACGCCGGTGGCCGACGTGGAGGCGGCGTTGCGCGACGGGGCCGGCGAGCTGCTGGAGTCGGTGCGGCTGTTCGACGTCTACGCGGGTGAGCAGGTGGGCGAGGGGAACAAGTCGCTCGCCTACACGATGCGGTTCCGGGCGGCGGGCCGTACGTTGACGGTCGAGGAGACGACGGCGGCCAGGGACGCGGCGGTGGCGATGGCGGCCGACCGCGTGGGCGCCCAGCTCCGCAGCGCCTGAGCCGACCACGGGGGGCCGGTACGGATCGCCGTACCGGCCCCCTTTCGGCATGTGGTGGAGAGCGTCGTGAGGTCGATGTCGAACGGCACGGTCAGCACCACCTCTACGGCGAGGACGGCATCCTCCGCCTGGTAGCAGGTCACCTCTTCGTCGGAAGGTGCTTCGGGCCCGAGAACGATCAGGTCGGTCATCTCCTAACCGTTCAACTCGCGGGAGAATGTGGGGCATGAGGCAGTTGCTGGTGTTCGGCGAGCGTGGGGACGCCGAGGAGGTGGCCGAGACGCTGGGGGAGTGGTTCCCGGGGCTCGGGGTGCCGCGGGTGGTACGCGAGACGCTCGCCGGTGAGGACGACGCCGAGGACGCCCAGTGGCTCGTCGTCGTGGAAGGGCTCGACGAGCAGGCTCTCGGGCAGGTGGATGAGCTGGTGGAGCGGTACGACGGCTGGCGGGAGCCGGAGTAGCGCCGCCCCGGCCGGTGAGACGGCCGGGGCGGGCGGGCGGGCCGGTCAGGCCGAGATGGGCAAGGGTCAGGCCGGGGTGGGCTGGTCGGATGACTGCTCGATGCGGCGGGCGCGTTCGGCGAGCGCGTGTTCGTCGGTTCTGGCGTCGTAGCGGCGGAACCTGGGCAGGGCGGCGGCCAGGCCCAGGACGGCGCCCACGCACAGCAGGCCGCCCGCGCCCAGCGAGAAGCGGGTGCCGCCGAAGTTGGCCATGAGGCTCGCGCGGGCGTTGCCCAGCATCGGGCCGCTGGCGTACGACAGCAGCTCGATGCCCGCCAGCCGCCCGCGCAGCTCCTGCGGGATGGTCTGGTTCCACATCGTCGTACGGAAGATGCCGCTGATCATGTCGGCCGCGCCGGCGAGCGCGATGCACAGGAAGACCAGCCACACGCTGGGGGCCAGCGCGGTCAGCGTCATCGCCACGCCCCACAGCGCCGCCGCGACGATCACCCCGAGGCCCTGCCGCTGGACGCGGGCCGTCCAGCGGCCGGTCACCGAGGCGGCCAGGGCGCCCACGGCGGCGGCGGAGTACAGCAGGCCGAGCGACTCGGGCGAGCCCAGCTCGTCGGCCAGGAACGGGAACAGCGCGTTGGACATGGCGAACACCATGGCCGCGATGTCCACCAGGTAGGTGCCCATGAGGTCGCTGCGGCCGGTGGCGTACCGCACGCCCTCGACCAGCGAGCTGAGCGAGGCGGGCGCGGCGTCCTCGACGGGCGGCAGCGACCTGATGCGCCACAGCAGCGCCAGGGAGAGCACGAAGGTGGCCGTGTCGATGGCGTAGGCGACGTGCGTGCCGAGGTGCACCAGCAGCAGGCCGCCCAGCGCCGGGGCGACGATCGCGCCGACGTTCCAGCGCAGGCTGTTCAGCACCGCCGCGGCGGCCTGGTGATCGTGCCGGACCACCTGCTGCATCACCGCCTCCAGACTCGGACGCTGCAGGCAGGCGATGCCGGTGGACAGGGCGCCCATCACGTACAGGACCCAGACCTGCGGGTGGGGGAGCATCGCGTTGACCACGAGGGCGGCGGTGGTGACCAGCAGGCCCAGCTCGCTCAGCACGATGATCCGGCGGCGGTCGAGCGCGTCGGCGATCGCGCCGCCCCACAGTCCGCACACCACCATCGGCACGAACTCCGCCAGGCTCATCATCCCGACAGCGACGTAGGAACCGGTCAGCTCCTTCATCTGGTACGGCAGCGCCACCATCGTGATCATCGTGCCGAACATGGTGACGACGCCGGCGCCGAACAGCAGGCGGTAGTCGCGGGAGTCGCGCAGCGGGCTCAGGTCGGGGGAGAGGTGACGGAGCAGGCGCATGAGTGGGGCTGGCACGAGGTCTGATTGTCCGACCACGTCCGCGATGAAGGCAAATCATTTAGGGACGGCGAAGGCCCCCGGGGGGAACCGGGGGCCTTCGCGGGAGGGGGGCGTCAGGCGGCGGGCACCTTGTCGAGGAAGCCGAGGACCCTGCGGATCCGGCCGTCCTCGGCCAGCTCGACCACGTCGAAGCCGACGGCCAGGGGCTCGTCGCCGGCCGGGCCGAGGTGCCAGGTGAAGCGGGCGATGTGGTGGTGGGCGTCGAACACCTCGCCCGGCGTGAACACCAGGCCGGGGAACATGCCCTGCGCGCCCTCGATCACGGCGGCGATCCCGGCGTGCCCGGCCACGTCGGCCATCGGGTCGGTGTAGGTCGCGTCCTCGGTCCACAGCTCGGCGACGGCCTTGGCGCGGGCGTCGGCGTCGGTCTCGTTCCAGGCGGCGAGGTAGCGCTCGACGAGCTCGGCGGTCATGATGATCTCACTTTCTTCCAGGAGTTCTTTCAACGGTTCTCAGGAGAGGTGCTAGCGGCGGGTCCGGCGCAGGCCGGTGATCTGCAGCTCGGCGAACAGCCCCACGACCAGGGCCTGGGCGATGGCCCAGACGGCGCCGAGCGTGCTGAACTCGACCGTGCCGGTCACGACGGCGGCCACACTGGCCAGGGTCCAGACGATGTTCAGGCCGATGACGACCCTGACGGCGGCCGGGTTGATCGCGGGGCGCGAGGCCAGCAGGCCGACGGCGGCGCCGTACACGAGCAGGAAGATCCCGATCTCGCGCAGCAGGCCCGGCCCCGGGCCGAGCAGGTCGCTCGCGGGGCCGGCCAGGGCCAGGTAGACCAGCCCGTTGACGCCGGTGACGCCGGTGACGACGGCGTCCGCGGCGAGCGCGAGGCGCAGGAACCTGGTCCGGTCAGCGGTGACGGTGAGGGCGGTCATCTTGGCTCCTTCAAGTGCTGGTTGCGACACTTGAACGATGTCAGCCGGGGCGTAGGGGCCGCGATTACGCGCCAGGTAATGAAGTCCGCGAACCGGCCGCCGACCTGCGGGTTCTTAGGAGAAAAAGAACGGGGCGCCTCCTTGCGGAGACGCCCCGGAGGGGGTTTGAGGGGGGCGAAGCCCCCGGGACGGGGTTCGGGGTGGGCGGCGTCCAGGCGGGGGACCGTCAGGAGCCGAGGACCTCGCGGCGGAGGTGGGTTTTGAGGATCTTGCCGCCGGGGTTGCGGGGCAGCTCGCCCTCGCGGAACCACACGTGCGCCGGGATCTTGAACTTGGCGATCCGGTCCGCCAGGAACGAGCGCAGCTCCTCGGCCGTGACCGACTGCCCCGGCGCCGGCCGGATCACCGCGCCGACCTCCTCGCCCAGCTCGTCGTGCGGGACGCCGATCACCGCCACGTCGTCCACCGCCGGGTGCTCGAACAGGGCGGCCTCGACCTCGGCGCAGTAGACGTTCTCGCCGCCCCTGATCACCATGTCCTTGGCGCGGTCCACGATGTAGACGAAGCCCTCCTCGTCGATCCTGGCCAGGTCGCCGGTGTGCAGCCAGCCGTCCACGAACGTCTGCGCCGTGGCCTCGGGCTGGTTCCAGTAGCCCATGATCACGTTCGGGCCGCGCACGCAGAGTTCGCCCACCTCGCCGGCGGGCAGCTCGGCGCCCATGGGGTCCACCACGCGCACGTCCACCACGGCCGAGGGCAGGCCGATGCTGTCGGGCCTGGCGTGGTACTCGGCGCCGCCGTTGCCGATGGCCAGGGCGGTCGTCTCGGTCATGCCGTAGCCGTTGGAGGGGGCGCGGTCGGGCAGGTTCGTGGTGATGCGCTCCAGCAGCTTGGGCGGGGCGGGGGCGCCGCCGTAGCCGAGGGTGGTCAGCGACGACAGGTCGTACTTGCCGAAGTCGGGGTGCGACATGAGCTGCCAGGCGTTGGTCGGCACGCCGATCATCGTGGTGACGCGTTCCCGCTCGATCAGCCGCAGCGCCTGCTCGGGGTCCCACTTGTACATGAGCACCACGCCGCCGCCGGTGAACATCGACGTGGTCATGCCGGAGAAGCAGCCGGTGACGTGGAACAGCGGCACGGTCAGCAGCGTCACCCGGCGCACGCTCGCCGCCGCGCCCGCGTCCTTGCCGGCCATGGTGACCGAGCGGACCAGGCCGTAGGCCACGGTCATGGGGGACTGGCCGAGGTTGCGGTGGCTGCCCAGCGCGCCCTTGGGCCGGCCGGTGGTGCCGGAGGTGTAGAAGATCGTCGCCGGGTCCTCGGGGGACAGCTCGACGTCGGGCAGCCGCACGTCGGCGGTGACCTCGCCCAGCACGTCGGCGAACGACCGCGCGCCCTCGGGCGCCTCGCCCCTGGTCACGATCATCGGCACGCCCGTGGAGGCCAGCCTGACCGCCCGCTCGCCGTCGGCGATCAGCACCTTGGCCCCCGAGTCGTGCACGCCGTAGGCCAGCTCGGCCTCCGTCCACCAGGCGTTCAGCGGTACGGCGATGGCCCCGGCGGCCAGCGCGGCCGAGAACGAGACCACCCATTCCGGGTAGTTGCGCATGGCGATGGCGACGCGGTCGCCCTTGGTGACGCCGTACTCCTCGACCAGGCGGCAGGCCAGGGTGGCGGCGCGGCGGAAGTGCTCCTCGAAGGTGATGTGCTCGTCCTCGTAGGCCAGGAAGACCTGCTCGCCGTGGAACCTGCTGGTCTCCAGCAGGGCGCGGAAGTGTGCCGGCGCGTGCTTCCACGTGCGTACCCCGGTGTCGCCGATCTCCTCGGTCTCGAAAAGCTGGCCGGGGCCGGTGAGCTGGGCTTGGACCTGGGCGTGCGAAAGGGACATGCGCAGAACTCCCGCATCAGACGATTCTTCTGGACTTTCACAGTACCGACCGGTAGGTACGTCGCGCTAGAGCAGCCAAAACCCTGGAGGCAGGCGCCCGTGAAAGTTTCACGTAGAAGCCGATATTTTTCGCTTGCGAACTGCTCTTTTGACGGCGGCAGGCGATCGGCATTGACCGCTCTCTCGCATGTCAATACCGTCTGCGATGCGGTCCGCTGGGGATCGAAAAGTTTCGGAATCGAGTGCCTGCCTCCGGAGGTAGATGCCCGTGGTCTCGTCACTGTCCGTCAGAGTCCTCGCCCTGCTGGGGATTCTCGCAGCATTCCTCCTCCCCGCCACCTCGGCCGGCGCCTCGGCGCCCCTGCGCACGCACGCGGCCGCCAAGGGCAAGTTCATCGGCACGGCGCTCGCCACCAGCCCGCTGGCCGGCGAGACCTCCTACCGGAACATCGCGGCGACCGAGTTCAGCCAGGTCACCGCCGAGAACGCGATGAAGTGGGAGTCCACCGAGCCCAGCCAGGGCCAGTTCACCTACTCCGGCGCCGACGCGATCGTCGCCTTCGCCGCCCAGAACGGCCAGCAGGTGCACGGCCACACCCTCGTGTGGCACAACCAGACGCCGGGCTGGGTGCAGGGCCTGAGCGCGACCGCGATGCGCGCGGCCATGCAGAACCACATCGCCAACGTCGTCGGCCACTTCGCCGACAACCCGGCCGTGGTCTCCTGGGACGTGGTCAACGAGGTCTTCGAGGACAACGGCAACCTGCGCACGTCGTTCTGGTACAACACGCTGGGCTCCGGCTACATCGCCGACGCCTTCCGCGCCGCCCGCGCCGCCGACCCCGACGCCAAGCTGTGCATCAACGACTACAACACCGAGGGCATCAACGCCAAGAGCACGGCGATCTACAACCTGGTCTCCTCGCTGCGCCAGCAGGGCGTGCCCATCGACTGCGTCGGCTTCCAGTCCCACCTGGCCATCCAGTACGGCTTCCCCGGCGACTTCCAGCAGAACCTGCAGCGCTTCGCCGCCCTCGGCGTCCAGGTCCGGATCACCGAGCTGGACGTGCGCATGCAGACCCCCAGGGACGCCACCAAGGACGCCACCCAGGCCACCTACTACCGCAACGTCGTCAACGCCTGTCTCGCGGTGACCGCCTGCCAGGGCGTGACGATCTGGGGCTTCACCGACAAGTACTCCTGGGTGCCCGACACCTTCCCCGGCCAGGGCGCCGCGCTGATCTACGACGAGAGCTACCAGCAGAAGCCGTCGTACACCGCCGTGCACGACGCCCTGGCCGGGGGCAGCAGTACCGACACCACCCCGCCCAGCACGCCCGGCACGCCCACGGCCGGCAACGTCACCGCGAACTCGGCCACGCTCACCTGGGCCGCCTCCACCGACACCGGCGGCAGCGGCCTGGCCGGCTACGACGTCTACCGCGAGCAGGGCAGCACCGACACCCGGCTCGGCCAGTCCACCGGCAACAGCATCAACCTGACCGGGTTGACCGCGGGCACCCAGTACCAGGTCTACGTGCGGGCGCGGGACGGCGCGGGCAACCTGTCCGGCGACTCCCCGGCGGTCACCTTCACCACCCTGACCGGGGGCGGCGGAGGCGGCTGCACCGCCGCGGGCACCGTGCAGACCCAGTGGAGCGGCGGGTACGTCATCCAGCCGGTGACCGTCACCAACACCGGCACGTCCCAGGTCAACGGCTGGACGGTCACCTTCACCCTGCCCGCCGGGCACACCCTGACCGGCTCCTGGAACGCCGCCGTCACCGTCAGCGGGCAGAACGTCACCGCCAGGAACGCCGGGTACAACGGCACCCTCGCGCCCGGCGCGAGCACCAGTTTCGGGTTCCAGGTCGCCAGGCCGGGCGGCGACACCGCGACGCCGTCCGCCTACACCTGCTCCTGACCGCGCGACCCCCCGGGCGGACATGGCCACCGCCCGGGGATCCGCGCGCCGGGGCGGGGGCACGGGAGGGTGCCCGAACGGGGCCCTTGGTGGGGCCTGCGCGCGGTGGTACACAGTGCACATGGCAGAGATCATCCTGTTGCACTCCGCACAGGGCCTGCGACCGGGGGTAATGGGGGCCGCGGAGGCGCTTCGCGCGGGCGGGCACGTCGTGCGCACGCCCGACTACTACGACGGCGAGGTCTTCGACGACCTCGAATCCGGGCTGCGCAAACGGGACGCGATCGGCTTCGACGAGCTCGCGCGCCGCTGGCGGGAGATCGCCGCGCAGGCGCGCGGGCCGGTCGTGTTCGCCGGGTTCTCGCTGGGCGGGTTCGGGGCCCAGCTCCTGGCCGCCACGCACCCGCTGGCCCGGGGGCTGCTGCTCTACCACGGCTGCGCGGCCGTGGCCGAGGTCAGCGCGCGGGGGTGGCCGGTCTCGGTGCCGGTGCAGCTCCACTACGCGGAGGGCGACCCGTGGGTGGACGCCGGTGACGTCCGCAGTCTGCGGACGGAGCTGGGACCGTTATTCGAGTGCTTCATTTATCCGGGAAATGTGCACTTGTTCGCCGATCCCGATCTTCCCGGATACTCGGAAGAGTCGGCCGCGCTTATGTGGAAACGATCCCGCGACTTTATTGCGCGGATATAAGACGATTTCGCGGATATTTCGTACTTGGGTCTATCAAAAGGGGCGATCTTTACTTTATGATCTCATCGGCCCATCAAGATCGACGGAAGGATCGCTCATGACGATCGAGATCAAGAAGGTCGAAGAAGTCGAGACCACCGGAAACAGCAACAGCTGCTGACCTCTTCGGGCCTCCCGCGACGCGGCCCGACCCCGCGGGAGGCCCTCACTCGCCCGGGAGCCGCCTTCATGCCCAGGATTCAGGTGAATCCGGTCTTCCCCCTGTTCATCGACGACGCCCGCGGGCGCGTACGGCTCGGCGACTTCCCCCCGACCGGCCAGATCCTCGACCCGGCGCCGCCACCCCTGCGTCGCCTGCTGCGCCTGTGCGCCGAGACCCCCGTCGAGCAGTCCGACCTGTACGACCTCCTCGACGACCTCACCCCCGCCGAGATCGACTCGGCCGTCGAACAGCTGCGCGCGGCCCGCTTCCTGGTCACCGACACCGAGCTCGTCACGCTCGCCGCCGACGCCCGGCTGTCCAGGTTCGCGCTGTTCATGGCCATGTTCCAGCCGGCCGACCGCGCCGTGGCCGCGCTCGGCGACCTCGCCGGCCGGCACGTGGCGGTGCTCGGCGCCGGCGCGATCGGCGGCCAGGTCGCCCTGCACCTGGCCACCTCCGGCGTCGGCCGCCTGACCCTGCTCGACGACGACCGCGTCGAGATCGGCAACCTGCACCGCCAGCACCTCTACACCGTGCGCGACCTCGGCGAGCCCAAGACGGCCGCGGCCGCCCGCAGGCTGCGCGAGCACTGCCCGGACGTCCGCGTCACCCGCGTCGAGCGGCGCATCACCGGCCCCTCCGACGTCGTCACCGGCGCCGACCTCGTGGTCAACACCGTCGACACGCCGCAGCCGCACATCCGCCGCTGGGTCAACGAGGCCTGCGTGCGGGCCGGCACGCCGTTCGTCACCGGCGGCTTCAACCAGCACGTCGGCCTGCTCGGCCCGCTGGTCGTGCCCGGCAGGACCGGCTGCCTGGCCTGCCAGGAGGCCGCCCTGGCCGCGCGGTACGGCTCCACCGTCCTGCCCGCCAACGACAACCCCGGACGGGCCATCCCGTCGTTCGGGCCGTTGTGCGGGATCGTGTCGGGCATGCTCGCCGCCGAGGTGATCCGCTTCCTGACCGGCACCGGCGCCCCCGCCGTCGAGGGCCGCAGCCTCTGGCTCGACCTGCTCACGCTGACCACCACGGCCTACGACTTCGACCGCCGCGACGGCTGCCAGGTGTGCGGGTGAAGGCCGAGCCGCTGACGGACCTGTCGTTCCTCAGCGTGGTGGCCGACGGCCCGGACGACTACGTCATCGGCAACGGCGAGACGTTCGTCAACGTGCCCGGCGTGGCGGCGGCCGTGGTCGAGGCGCTCGACGGCACCAGGACGGCCGCCGAGGCCCGCGCCCTGGTCCTGGCCGAACGCGGCCTGGACGTGGACGTCGCCGAGTTCGTGACCGGGCTCGGCGCGGCCGGGCTGCTCAGCCGGCCCCGGCGTCCGCCCAACCTGTGGGACCGGATCAGGCCCGGCCACGTGGCCTGGCTGTTCTCCCGCCCGGCGCACGCCGTGCTGGCCGCGCTGACCGTCTGCGCCCTGGCCGCCGCGGTCGCCAGGCCCGGCGTGCTGCCGTCGTTCTCCTCGCTGGTCTGGTCGGACAGCCTCACCTTCACCGTCGCCTTCGCCGCGGGCTCCTGGCTGCTGGTGCTGGTCCACGAGCTGGGCCACATCGCGGCGGCGCGGTCGCTCGGCGTGCGGGCCGAGCTGTCGCTCGGCACCCGCCTGCAGTTCCTCGTCGTGCAGACCAGGATCACCGGCATCTGGGGCGTGCCCAGGCGCGCCCGCTACCGCGCCCACCTGGCGGGCATGCGGGTGGACTGGTTCCTCGCCTGCGCCGGGACCTGCGTCCTGTACGCCGCCGACCTGCCCGTGGTGCGGCTGGTCGTGGTCATCTGCCTGTCGCAGATCGCCTGGCAGTTCCTGTTCTTCATGCGCACCGACGTCTACTACGCCATCGCCAACGCCGGCGGCAACAAGAACCTCATGGCCGACGCGCAGGCGTACCTGCGGGCGCGGCGCACCCGCACGGCGCCGCGCGGCGTCCGGGTGTACGCCTGGTTCCTGGTGGCGGGGCGGGTGCTCGGGCTGGCCTTCTTCGCGCTCTACACGGTCCCGGTGACGGTCGCCGTGTGCCGGCGGGCCGTCGAGGAGCTGCCGGGCTGGCAGCCGGTCGCCGCCCTGGCCGTGGTCGGCGCCGGCTGGGCGCTCTACCTGGCCGTCCTGGCCCGCCGCCTGCTCGCCTCGGCCCGCCGATCCTCCTGAGACGGCACGGTCCCGGCCGCCCCCTCCGCGGCCGGGACCGTGGCGATCAGGCGCCCCCGCGGCTCCTGGCGACGACCTCCTCCGTGGTGAGCGGCGCCTTCGGGTGGTGCGTCAGGCACATGGGCACCCGCGCCTTGGCGAACCCGCCGCCCTCACCGGCCACGTAGAACTCGCCCGCGCCCAGCCGGGAGATGTCCGGCACGTCGCCGCCGCCCTTGAACTGGGCCATCTCCCTGGCCGCGCTGATCTGGATCGGGGCGTTCAGCAGGCCGAAGAACTGCGTGGCGCAGTTGCCCGGGATCTGGTTGTGCAGCCCCTTGGGCGCCTGCGTGGCGAAGACCAGGCCCAGGCCGTACTTGCGGGCCTGGGAGGCGAGCAGCACCGTGCTGCGGGTGGAGACCGACGCGCCTCCCGCCGCGGGGGCGAACGTCTGCGCCTCGTCCATGACGAACAGCGCGCCCAGCGGGCGGTCCTGGGCGGGATGCCGCTTGAACCAGACGAACAGCTCCATCTGCAGCCGGCTGACGAAGCTCTGCCGCTGCTCCAGGCCCGGCAGCCCGGCCAGGCTGATCACCGAGACGCGGGCCCGCCTGCCCGGCGGCGGCGTCACCAGCAGCCCGGGATCGACCGGCTCGCCGGCCCCGCCGAACAGCGGGTCGTTGTCCATCGCCGCGGTCAGCGACTGGGACAGGTCGGCCGCGATGCGCCGGGCGCTGGCCAGCTCGCTCACCCCGTCCGGCAGGTCGGCCAGGTACGCCGCGAACCCTCTCAGACTGGTCGCGCCGCCGCCTCCGTAGGCGGCCAGGGCCCGCCGGAGCACGGCCTGCCCGCGCAGCGCCTTGTCGGTGTTGGCGTCCAGCCTGACCCGCGGCACGATGAACGCGACCGCGGCCTCGACCGCCTCGGCGAACTCGTCGGGGTCGCCGGCCAGGCTCGCCAGGTCGGGCAGCGGCTGGAAGCTCAGCGGGCGTCCGCCGGTCCGCCCCGGCGTCCAGACGGTCACGTCGGTGGCCGCCAGGTACTCCTCGGCGCGGCGGGCGTCGCCCTGCGCCCACGTGCGCGGCGGCTCTGGCCAGGGCTCGTCCAGCCGGGCCAGGTCGTTGTTCGGGTCCAGCACGATCGAGGAGACGCCGCGCAGCGCGCACTCCTCGACCAGCCGCCTGATCAGCACGGTCTTGCCGGAGCCGGAGCCGGCGAAGATCGCGGTGTGCTTGCGCAGCGCCTCCAGCGCGATCGTCACCGGCTCGCCGTCCGCGATCCGCCGCCCGATCGTCAGGGAGCGGTCCTGGTCGCCGCCGTCCCTACTCCGCGCCACGACAGGGGGCCCGGGGGCCGGGCCGGCGGGAACGCTCCACGCGTCGGCCAGCGCCTCGGTGAGGAAACCGATCCCGGACGTCGGCCGCCGCGCGGCGAGCCAGGCGGCCAGGTCCGGCGGGCTCTCCGCGACCAGCGCCCGCAGCGCCGCCAGGACCAGCAGGTCGTGGCGGCTCATCCGCAGCGTCCTGCCGCCCGCCCGCTCGAAGGCCGCGACGGCCGCCTGCGTCGCCGTCCCTGGCGACCATGGGGTGTCGCGCAGCAGGAACAACCGCCGTTTGGGCACCTCCGCGTCGAGCCCGGCCGCCACGCACGCCTTGCGGAGGCGGTTCAGCGCCGCGTTGCCGTGCGTCGCGCTGACCGCGCGGAAGGCCCAGTGGACCTCGTCCTCCCTGCTCTCGTCGAGCGTGCGGCGCAGCCGGGCGTGCAGCGGGGGCTTGGCGCTCGGCGGCGGGTCCACGCTGAAGGCCCGGCCGGCCGGACCCTGCTCGGCGATCCACGCGTGCAGCCCGGCGGCCAGCAGGGCGGGCATCGCGGTGTCCTCACCGGCCTGGTCGATCACCGGAGCCTGCGCGGCCTCCAGCAGCTCGGCGAAGCGGGCGTCGAGCGCGCCGAGATCGGCGGGGACGGCGGGGACGGCATGGTCGGCGGGGACGGCATGGTCGGCGGGGCGTGCGGGCGGCCGGGTTCGCGGGGCCGCCTCCGCCGCGAACCCGGTCAGCTCCCTGACCTCGCCGTCCATGAGGCAGGCGTGGACGTGCCGGTCGATCCGGATGAGCAGCTCGCGCGGCGTGAACCCGGGCGCCTGCTCGAACGCCTCCGGCCGGACCGGCCAGGTCGGGTAGGGCGGCTTGACGCCCGCCTCGCCGTACTGCACCTCGAAGCGCGTGGCGACCAGGGCGCGGGCGGTGGCGGCGTCGGGGATGGTCATGAGCTGGGCCGCCTGGCGGAAGCGGTCGCGCACGGTGTCCACCGCGACCCGCTCGATGAGTGCCCACGTGGCGGGGATGCAGGTCACGACCGTCAGCGTCCGGCGGGTGACCTCGCGCAGCGCCATCAGTCCTCCCGCGATGCGCTCGATCATGAGCTGCTCGGCCGGGTCGTGCTCGGCGGGGCCGGAGGTGGTGGCGCGGGACTGGGCGACGAGGGGGTCGATCTGGTCCACCGCGACGATCGTGGGCCCGGTGAGCGCCATCAGCCGCGACAGGTCCCGGACGATCTCCTGCGGCGTGCGCCCGAGCTGCCGGATGCCCCAGCGGGCCCGCTCGCCCGGCTCGCCCTCGGGCGCCGACGACAGGTACGACTCCCCGAGGTCCTGAAGGCCCGGATCGTCGCCGGCCAGCAGGACCAGGGCGCGCGCGGCGTCCTGGCTGTCGCGGCCGACCTGGCCTGCGACGCGGCGGAACGCGGTGACGAAGGCGTCCAGCTCGTCCCTGGTCAGGCCGCGCTTGCCGGTGATCGAGCGGCGGGCCATGCGGGACAGCCCCGCCATGATGGCCAGGCGGTCCAGGAGCACGGTGAGCTGCGTCTGCCCGTCGTGGCGGGGCCGGGAGAGGCTGTCCAGCAGGGAGACCACGATGCTCTCCCAGAACCCCTTGGCGTCCAGCAGGCCGACCAGGACGAAGTAGCCGTCCTCGCGCTGGGCGCGTTCGCGCAGCCAGCCGAGCAGGTGGGTCTTGCCGGTGCCGCGCTGGCCCTGCACGACCACGCCGATGGGGCTGCTCTCGGGCCGGTGGGCGGCCTCGGCCAGCCCGTCGAGCAGGATCTTCGTCGACGCGCCGTGCAGGCCCTCGACGTGGAAGGGGGAGCGGCGCCACACGTCGTCGGCGCCCTCGGTGTAGTTGAACGTCAGCGCGGCCAGGTCCGCGAGGCCGCCGCCGCTCACAGGTCGCCGATCCACAGCAGATGCTTGTCCTGCCCGCCTATGATCACCGCCGCTTCGCGGTCCTCGGGCGTGAGCGTCTTCTGGTTCGACTCCGGGACCAGGTTGACGTCCGGGAGGCGTTCCATCAGGACGAGCGTCTCGTCCACCTCGTGCCTGGGCACGGCGGGGAGCAGCCGCCGGAGCGGGGTCAGGCTCACCCACGAGCCGGGCGCGGCGGCCAGCTCGGCGTACGCGGCCCGGATGCGCGACTCCAGGCCGGCGGGAAGGACGTCCGGTTCGGGCTGGAAGATCTCCGACAGCCGCTGGTCGGTGCGCCGCATGAACCGGGGCAGCCATTCGAGCAGGGCCCGCGCGATGGCCCCCGACGAGCCGGTCTGCGGCGGGATCGCCCCGGCCCGCAGGTCCTCGGCCAGCCTGGCCCAGCCGGAGTCGGTGAGCACGTGCACGAAGGCGCGTCCGCGCCGGGGCTGCCGGCTCTCGACCAGCTTCAGGTCGTTGAGCTTCAGCCGCCGCTGACCGTCGATGGTCAGCTTGTAGTGCTCCTTGAGCTCGCTGTTGGAGACCTCGCGGGCTTCGACGGCCAGCACCAGCAGGGCAGTGAACTCGGGCAGGGTCAGCCCTTTGTCCGGCATATCTCATCCTTCCGCTCTGCGGCGGTTCCGCAGAAACTGGCCGATCTGACGGACGACAGTGTCCATGTCAGTCATCACCTGAGCATCGGGAAAGCGCAGCACGGCGTAACCGTCGAGTTGCAGGAGCACGTCCCGCTGCCGGTCGGCGGCGAACTTGGCCGGAGCCCGGTGGTCGGGGCCGTCGATCTCCACGACGCACCGCTCCCGCTCCCAGAGCAGGTCCACCCGGATCGGCACGGCCAGCGGGCCCGGCCGGTACGTCTGGTTCCAGGCCCGGCCCCCGGCCCACGCCCGCCCGGACAGGGCGGCCTCCAGCGCCAGCTCGCTCGCGCTGCCCGGATGCGGCCTGCCCGCCACCGGCGGATACGCGACGGCGGGCGCCCGATCGGCGGTCGCCGGAACCAGGACGGCCTCCCGGACGCCACCTGCGACTGCCGGGAGCGGGCCCGTGGCGGCCGGGCTCGCAGAGGAGGGGTTCGCGGTGAGCGAGTTCGCGATGAGCGGGGTGGCGGTGAGCGGGTTCGGGGTGAGCGGGTTCGCGGGGAGCAGGGGGGCGGGGAGCGGGTTCGGGGTGATCGGGGTGGCGATCGTTCGCACGCGGTCGTCGTGCAGGGGCGCGCCCGTCAGCCAGACGCCGGCCCGGCCCCGGTGCGCCAGCCACTCGCACCCGGCGACCAGCACGTCCCGGGCCGCCGCACCGAGCCCGTCCGGCACCCGCACCAGGACCGCCAGCCGGGCCCGGCCGAAGCTGTCGGCCAGCACCCTGGCCAGCCCCGCCGCCCGGACCTCCGGCGCCAGCCCGCTGGGACCGCCCGTCAGCGCCCGCCGGGCCAGCTCGGCGAGGAAGGGGCCGAAGTGGCCGGTCACCGAGGCCCTGCGCAGGGCCAGCGCCCGGACCGCGGCCACGTTCACCCCGGACGGGCCCTCGACGCCCTCGGCCCCCGGCAACCAGGCCGGGAACAGCGCGATGGCCGCCTTGTCCAGCTCACGCAGGACGGAGGCGGCCAGGTCGGCGACGGAACGTTCCTCGGCGGCGAAGTAGGTGACGACGGCCGGGGCGTCGTCCGGCAGGGGATCGAGGGCCGGCGCCAGGGCGTCGGGGTCGGCGTCGAGCCGTACCACCTGGCCGATCGGCAGCTCTGCCCACGACGGCACGGCTTCCCTGCCCTCACAAGATCGGAAACTTCGGCACTTGGGAGGGTAACCCCGTCCCTATCGGGCTGTCACCCAGACCGGGGACGCACCCTCCACGGACGGGACGTGGGCGCGGGTCAGCAGGGCCTGGGACACGCTCGCCTTCACCAGGGCCGCCGTCCGCACCACCGGGACGAGCGTGAGCGCGAACAGCAGGCCCACCGCCGTGTTGAACACCACGAACGGCACGGTCCCGGCGCCGAGGCCGAGCAGGGCGGGCAGGCCGCCGTCCACGCCGGGGATCGCGGCGATCGCCCAGCCGTAGAGCGGGAAGGTCAGGCCGAGCACCGCGCCCGCCCACCACACCGCGCTCACGACGGCGGCGGCCAGCGAGACCGGGAAGGCGATGATCGCGTGCAGCAGGTCCATCGCCGCCTGGCCGGAGGCCAGCGGGTTCATCATGCGGCGGAAGGAACCCGCCCCCGCGGGGGTCTGCGCGTAGCGGGGGCGGGCGATCGGGTGGCCGAGCACGCCGGGCAGCGCGGCGCGCTCCAGGTCGGCGAAGTGGCGGGCCATGGCGGCGGTGGCGGCCAGGACGGGCAGCCCGGCGAACACGACCGCCGTGCCGAGACCGGCCGAGACTCCGGCGACGGCGAGGGTGAAGGAGGCGGCGGCCGCCGGGAGGCCGAGCAGGACGTAGCGGGTGTCGGTGGCGACGCGGTGCCGGAGGGTTGTCATGGCCATGACGCTACGGGCCCGGCGGGGGAGCGATCGATCCTGGCGGCGGGCCATTGCGTGGTAGGGCAGGCCCTACCACCACCCGCGGCGGATCACCGCGGCCTGGTCTCGATCACGGTCCTGTCGCGACCGGCCCGGCCGGATCGCGGGTCCGCGCTACCGCGGCTGGTCCACCCGGATCACGGTCAGCTCCTGCGGGCGCACCGGCTCCCGGCAGTGCGCGCACACCGTGAGCGGCTCCAGGGGCTCGCCGCACGAGTGGCGCCACACGGTGGGCGGCTCGCCCTCGGTGACGTACCGGTCGCCCCAGTCCATGAGGGCGAGCAGCACCGTGTGCAGGGCCTGGCCCGCCTCGGTGAGGACGTACTCGTGGCGCGGCGGGTGCCGCTCGTACGGCACCCGCTCCAGCAGGCCGACCTCGACCAGCTTGCGCAGCCGGGCGGTGAGGATGTCGCGGCTGGCGCCGGTGTTGCGGGCGATCTGGTCGAAGCGGCGCACCCCGAGCATGATCTCGCGCATCGCCAGCAGGCTCCACCGCTCGCCCACGACGGCCAGCGCGTTGGCGATCGAGCACTCTCTCGGGCGGGACAAGGGCCCTCCGCTCAGGTAGGTCCGGATTTCCAACTTACCATCAGGCGGCCCGTCCGGGGATGGCGGCGAGCAGCTCGCGGGTGTAGTCGGCCCGCGGCGAGCCGAAGATCTCGGCCGCCGTGCCACTCTCCACGATCCGGCCCGCCTGCATCACGTGCACCCGGTGCGAGATCATCCGGACGACGGCCAGATCGTGGCTGATGAACAGGTAACTGAGCCCGAGGTCGCGCTGCAGCTCGGCGAGCAGCTCCAGGATCTGGGCCTGGACCAGCACGTCCAGCGCGGAGACGGCCTCGTCGAGCACGACCAGCTCGGGCGAGAGCGCCAGCGCCCGCGCGATGGCCACCCGCTGCCGCTGGCCGCCGGACAGCTCGTGCGGCAGCCGCCCGGCCACCGAGGCCGGCAGCGACACCTTCTCCAGCAGCTCGGCGACGATCCGCGCGCGCTCGGCCGGGGTGCCCACGCGGTGCACGCGCAGCGGCTCGGCGATCGACTTCTCGACCGTGTAGCGGGGGTCGAGCGAGGCGTACGGGTTCTGGAAGACCGGCTGGACCCGGCGGCGGAAGGCGAACAGCTCCCGGCGGCCGAGCGAGGTCAGGTCGGTGCCGTCGAACAGGATCCGGCCGGAGGTGATGCCGTCCAGGCCGAGCAGCAGGTTGGCGGTGGTCGACTTGCCCGAGCCCGACTCGCCCACGATCGAGACGGTACGTCCGCGCGGGATCGTGAAGGAGACCCCGTCCACCGCCGTGAACTCCCCGGCGCCGCCCCGCAGCGGGAACACCTTGCGCAGGTCCTCCACCACGACCAGGTCCCCGGCGCCTGCCTGGGAGCTCTCCTCGGGGCCGGGCTCGGCCACCCGCACCGACGACAGGCTCGGCACGGCCTTCAGCAGCCGCCGGGTGTACTCGTGCCGCGGGTCGGCCAGCAGCTCGGCCGCCGGGCCGGTCTCCACGATCTCGCCCCGGTACATGACCGCCACCACGTCGGCCCGCTCGGCGGCCAGCGCCAGGTCGTGCGTGATGAGGAAGACGGCCGTGCCCATCTCGGCGGTGAGCTGCCCGAGCTGGTCGAGGATGCGCCGCTGCACGGTCACGTCCAGGGCCGAGGTCGGCTCGTCGGCGATGAGCAGCTTGGGCCGGCAGGCCAGGCCCATGGCGATGAGCGCCCGCTGCCGCATGCCGCCGGAGAACTCGTGCGGGTACTGCCCGGCCCGCCGCTCCGGCTCGGGGATGCCGACCATCTCCAGCAGCTCCGTCACGCGCCCGCGCGCCGCCCTGCCCGCGGCCAGGCCGTGCACCTCCAGGGCCTCGGCGATCTGGTCGCCGATGCGCATGAGCGGGTTCAGGTTGGACATCGGGTCCTGGGGCACCAGGCCGATGCCCGCGCCCCGGACGGCGGTCATCTCGCGCTCGCTCACCCCGGCCAGGTCGCGGCCGTCGAACAGCACCTGGCCGGTCGTGATGCGGCCGCCCGCGGGCAGCAGCCGGTTGACCGCGGCGGCCGTGGTGGACTTGCCCGAACCCGACTCGCCGACGACGGCCACGGTCTGTCCCGGCAGGATCTCCATCGAGACGTTCCTGACGACGGTGACGTCCTGCTTGCGGGTGCGGAAGGCGACGGAGAGGTCGCGGATCTCCAGGAGCGGGGTCATGCGGTCCTCGATCGGTGGGTGATGGCCTGCAGCAGGCCGGTCCAGAGGGCGTCGGTGGGCGTCGGCGCGGCCGGGGTCAGCAGGCGGTTGCTCGCCAGCGCGATCGCGACGTCCCGGCCGGGGACGAACCCGACGGCGCACCCGACGTAGCCGGGGTGGCCGAGCACGGTGACGGTCTCCTCCCGCAGGTCGAGCCGGTAGGTGCGGAAGCCGAGCGCCTGACCCGGGTCGGGGCCGGGGGTGAAGAACTCGCGGGCGACCTCGGGCCGCCACAGCCGGTCGTGCTCCTCGTAGCGGGACAGCGCGCTCGCGTACCGCAGCAGGTCCGGGACGGTGGAGAACAGCCCGGCATGGCCCGACACGCCGCCGAAGGCGTGGTAGGCGTTGCCGTCGGCGACCTGGCCGAGCACGGGCTCGTGCCGCCAGCCGGCGAAGTCCGCGCCGCGGAAGGGCACCGGGTACGGCTCGGAGGTGTCGAGCATGCGCCTCTCGACCCGGTCGTCCAGGGCGCTCATGGCCGCCTCGGACCCCGCCGGGCGCGCGTACGTGGTGTCGGCCAGCCCGAGCGGGCCGGTGACCAGCTCGGCCACCGCCCGGTCCAGCGACGTGCCGGTGACCGTCTCGACCAGCCGGCCGAGCAGGATGAAGCCCAGGTCGGAGTAGTGCCGTTCGCGGCCGGGCGCATAGCGCGGAGCGGGCATCCGCGGGTCGAGGTACATCGGCCACCACTCCCACAGCCCGGCCCGGTGCAGCAGCAGGTCCCGCACGCTGACCTGCTCGGGGCAGCCCTCCGGCAGGTACGCGGCCGCCCGCCCGTCCAGGTCCACCAGGCGGTCGGAGACCAGGCGGACGAGGGCCGTCGTGGTGGCGACGACCTTGGTGACCGAGGCCAGGTCGTGGTACGTGCCGAGGGTCATGGGGGCCTCGCCGGCGAGCGCGCCGCCGTCCGTCCGGCGCACGGTGCGGTGGCCGGTGCACTCGGTCAGGTCGAACCACGGCGTGCGGGCCGCCCGTACCAGGCCCGCGGGCGGGCCGGGCTCGGGGCTCGCCGGCCCTGGGCTCGTCGGCGCGGGGTTCTCCGGCCCTGGGCTCGTGGGCTCTGGGCCGGGCGGCGCGGCGGGGGCCGGGGTCATCGGCGCAGCACCAGCGAGCGCGGCGGCGTGGACAGCGGGGCGGGCAGGACGAGCGGGCCCGCGCCCGGCGTCAGCGTGCCGAGCACCCGGGCGGCCTTCGCGCCCGTGCCGCCGGGGACGGTGCCCGGCAGGCCGTGGGCGGTCAGCCAGCCGATGAGCGCGAAGGCGATGGCCTCCTTGTCGTCGGCCGGGGCGCCGAGCTCGTCGGACAGCGACACCCGCACGCCGGGCAGGGCGGCGCGCAGGCCGTCCATGATGACCGGGTTGCGGCAGCCGCCGCCGGAGACGACCAGCACGTCCACGCCCGCCGCGGCGACGTCGGCCGCCACCGTGCGGACCGTCAGCTCGGTCAGCGTCGCCACCAGGTCCGGGCCGGACGGCTCGCGGCCCGCCCTGGCGATCGCCGCCTCGACGTAGGCCAGGTGGAACAGCTCCTTGCCGGTGCTCTTCGGCGCGGCCAGCCGGTAGTACGGCTCGTCGAGCAGCACGTCGAGCAGGCGCTCGTCCACGTGGCCGGAGGCGGCGATCCGGCCGTCCTCGTCGTAGCCGCGCGGGTTCAGGCCGCGGCCGGCCACCACGGCGTCGACGAGGGCGTTGGCCGGGCCGATGTCGTAGGCGCTCAGGCCGCCGTCGCGCACGACGGTCATGTTGGAGATGCCGCCCAGGTTCAGCGCCGCCGCGCCGCCGGTGCCGCCCGTGCCTCCCGTGCCTCCCGTGCCGCCCGCGCGCCCGTCCGACAGCAGGCCGCCGAGCAGCAGGTCGTCGAGCACGGAGACCAGCGGGGCGCCGTGCCCGCCCGCGGTGATGTCGCGGATGCGCACGTCCGACAGCACGGGCGCGCCGGTGCGCTCGGCGATCCAGGCGGGCTGGCCGATCTGCAGGGTGCCGCGCGCGTGCGCGCCCTCCACCCAGTGGAAGACCGTCTGGCCGTGGGAGACGATCAGGTCGGCCGGACCGGCCTGATCGGCCGCCGCCGCGGCGGCCTCGGCGAAGCACTGGCCGATGAGCGTGTCCAGCACGCACACCTCGGCCAGCGTGACGGGCGCGGGCGGCAGCGCGGCCACCAGCCGGGCGCGCAGTTCGTCCGGGTACGGGGTGCTCGCGGTGTGCAGCACGCGGCCGGTCAGCACGTCGCCGTCGAGGCCGAAGTCGACCAGGGCCACGTCGATGCCGTCGTGCGAGGTGCCGGAGATCATGCCGAGGATCTTCATGCCGGCTCTCCCAGCGCCGCGCGCAGCCGTCCCTCGCTGCGGTCCAGCAGCGCCGCCGCCTCCCGCGGCCCGAGCCCGAGCCGGGCGCCGAGCACCGCCTGCTTGACGTTGAAACCGTGCTGGTCGAGCACTCGTTCCGCCTCCTCGCGGTCCACACCGGCGATCGTCCGCACGATCCTGATCGCCCGTTCGCGTAGCTTGCCGTTGCTGGCCTTGACGTCGACCATCAGGTTCCCGTACGTCTTGCCGAGCCGGACCATGACGATGGTCGAGAACATGTTGAGCACGAGCTTCTGCGCCGTGCCCGCCTTCAGCCGGGTCGAGCCGCTGACCACCTCGGGCCCGACCAGCACCTCGATCGCGTGCTCGGCCTCGGCGCTGAGCGGGGTGCCCGGGTTGCAGGACAGGCCGGCCGTCAGCGCGCCGCGCTCGCGGGCCCGCCGCACCGCGCCCAGCACGTACGGCGTCCGCCCGCTGGAGGCGATGCCCACCACCGTGTCCAGCGGCCCGATGCCGGCCGCGTCGATGGCCGCCGCGCCGGAGTCCGCGTCGTCCTCGGCGCCCTCGCACGGGTGCACGATCGCCCGCTCGCCGCCGGCGATGACGGCGAAGACCTGCTCGGGCGGGGTGCTGAAGGTGGGCGGGCATTCGGAGGCGTCCAGGACGCCGAGCCGGCCCGGCGTGCCCGCGCCCACGTAGACCAGCCGGCCGCCGGCCCGTACCAGCTCGGCGGCGGCCTCGATGGCCGGGGTGATCTGCGGCAGCGCCGCGGCGACCGCGGCGGGGACGGTGGCGTCGGCCGCGTTCATGGTCGCGGCGAGCTCGGCCACGCTCATGGTGTCGATGCCCGCGAAGCGCGGGTCGGCCGATTCCGTGGTCAGTTCTGAGAGGTTCACCGCTTGCCTCGGGTTCTGGGGTCGAGAGTGTCACGCAGGCCGTCGCCGAGCAGGTTCAGGCCCACCACCAGCAGCACGACGACCGCGCCCGGCGCGATGAGCGTCCAGGGGGCGACGAACACCAGGCTGCGCGCCTCGAAGATCATCGAGCCCAGCGAGGGGGCGGGCGGCGGCGTGCCCAGGCCGAGGAAGCTCAGCGACGCCTCGGTCAGCACCGCCCACGACAACGACAGCGCCACCTGGATGACGATGATCGAGGTGATGTTGGGCAGCACGTGCCTGAGCATGATCTGCCAGCGGCTCTGGCCGGTGGAGACCGCGGCCTTGACGTACTCGATCTCCCGGAGGGAGAGCACGGGGCCGCGCGTGACACGGATGAAGATGGGGACGTACACGATCGCGATGGCGACGGCGACCGTGAACCAGTTGCGGTCCAGCACCGAGGCCAGCGAGAGCGCGAGCAGCAGCGGCGGGAACGCGAACAGCACGTTCGTCACGCCGCCGATGGCGCCGTCGGCGAAGCCGCGGTAGAAACCGGACACCAGGCCGCCCAGCGTGCCGACCACGGTGGCGAAGGCCACCGCGACCACCGCGATGAGCGCCGAGTTGCCGACCCCGGCCGCCACCCGGGAGAAGACGTCCCGGCCGAACTGGTCGGTGCCGAACAGGTGCGTCCCGGACGGCGACAGGAACCGCTCGGGCGGGTTCTGGGCGATCGGGTCGTAGGGGAGCAGCCCGGCGTACGACAGCGCCGCCACCACGGCCAGCACCAGCAGCACGACCGTGCCCGCCAGCATGGCGGGGCTCCTGCGCAGCGCGGTCACGACGCCCTCACCCGCGGGTCGATGATCCGGTACAGCCCGTCGGTCAGCAGGTTGACCAGCACGAACGCCAGCGCGATGACCAGGACCGTGCTCTGCACGACCGCGTACTCCTTCTGCTGGATGCCGAGCAGCACCTGCCGGCCGACGCCGGGCACGGAGAAGATCTGCTCGACCACGACCGCGCCGCCGAGCAGGTAGCCGAACTGCAGCCCGGTCATCGTCACGATCGGCACCAGCGCGTTGCCCAGCACGTGCCTGACCTGAAGGCGGCGCGGCGGGACGCCCTTGGCGCGGGCGGTGCGCACGAAGTCCTCCGAGCGCACCTCCAGCACCGCCGTACGGGTGGTGCGCAGGATCGGCGCGGCGATGCCGAAGCCGAGCACGAGCGCGGGCAGGAACATCTGCTGCAGGTTGAGCAGCGGGTCCTGCGTGAGCGTGGCGAAGCCCTGGCCGTTGGGGTTGAAGCCGAACGACGCCGCGAAGATCGACAGCAGCGTCGTGGCCAGCAGGAACGCCGGGACCGACAGCCCGGCCAGGCTCACGACCTGGCCGAAGGCGTCCCGCGGCGAGTTCGTCCTGGACGCCGACAGCATGCCGAGCGGCACGCCCAGCAGCAGCGCCAGCACGATCGAGAACACCGCCAGCTCGAACGTCACCGGCAGCGAGTGCAGCGTCATCTCCAGCACGCCCTGCTGCGAGCGGGCCGAGTAGCCGAAGTTGCCGGTGAGCATGTTGCCCAGCCAGGAGAAGAACTGCGTGACCGGCGACTGGTCCAGCCCGTAGTACTGCTCCAGGGCCACGCGCTGCGCCGGGGTGAGGGCCGCCGCCTCCGTGCCGAGCCCCGCGGTGATCTGGTCGCCGGGGATCGCCCGGAGCATGACGAAGACGAACACGGCCACCCCGAACAGGGTGCCGATCGTCGAGGCCACGCGCCGGACGGCCCGGTTGGCGAGGATCCGGCGCATCAGGCGACGGACGTCGTGCGCAGGTACTGCAGCGACCCGCTGACCATCGGGACGAACCCGGACACGTTGGAGGTGGTGCCGGTGTAGGTGTAGCTGGTGAACAGCCAGATCCAGGGCGCGTTGGCCTCCAGCTCGGCCGAGACCTTCTCGTAGATCGCCTTGCGCGCGGCCGGGTCGGTCGTGGCCTTGCCCTCGGCGAACAGCTTGTCCAGCTCCGGCGAGCTGTACCCGGCGACCTTGTTCAGGTTGCCCTTGCTGGTGAAGTAGCGGCCGTAGGAGCCGTCGGGGTCCGGGCGCCCGCCGTTGAGCGCGACGGCGGCGTCGAAGTCGGCCGCCACCCAACGGTCCACGAACGCGCCGGACTCCAGCACCTCCAGGTCCAGAGTGATCTTGGCCTCGGCGAGCTGCGCCTTGAGGTTCTGGGCCTCGTTCACGGAGGTGGCGTACTCGCCCTGGGAGACGATGGCCTTGACCGTCACGCCGCCGGACTTGCCCGCCTTGCCGAGGTACTCGGCGGCCTTGGCCAGGTCGCGGGCCGGGCAGGGACGCTTGGCCGGGTCGGACTTGAAGGCCGGGGCGGTGATCGGCCCGGTCACCTCGCCCTCGCCGAGCGCGGCGGTGTCGAGCACCTGCTTGCGGTCGATCGCGCACTGGATCGCCAGGCGCACGTTGACGTCCTTGAGGTCGCCGCGCTGCGCGTTGAGCTGGAGGGCGTGGTAGCTGAGCTGCGGCGTCTTGGTGACGGTGATCGTGCCGCCGCCCTGCGCGGTCTGGGCGACCAGCGGGTCGTTGAAGACCGCGAGCTGCACGTTGCCCGACTGCATGGCCGAGACGATGGACGACTCGTCCGGGATCACCCGGAACTCGACGCTGCCCACCTTCGGCTTCTCGGCGCCCCAGTACTTGTCGTTCCTGGCCAGCGTCAGCGACTGGCTCGGGACGCGCTTGCCCAGCGTGAACGGGCCGGTGCCGTTGGGGGTGGCGTTGAGCTTCTCCTCGGTGTCGTCGGAGGAGAGCATCGCCATGTTGACGGTGGCCAGGTTCGCCGGGAGCGCGGCGTCGGGGCCGGTCAGCTCCAGCACCACCGTGCTCTCGTCAGGGGCCTCGACGGACTTCACCGACGCCAGCGACGCCCGCGCCACGGCCGCCGTCTTCTCGTCCATGATCTTCTCCAGGGACGCCTTGACGTCCTTGGAGTCGAAGGCGCTGCCGTCGCCGAAGGTCACGCCCTTGCGCAGGGTGAGGGTCAGCTTCCTGCCGTCCTCGGCGGCCTGCCACGACTCGGCCAGGCCCGGCACGACGTTCAGGTCCTTGTCGAACTCGGTGAGGGTGCCGTAGATGTTCTGCAACACGTTCACGGCCGTGAACTGGGTGGCCTTCCAGGGGAAGAGCGTGTCGGGGTCGGAGGTCACGCCGACGACCAGGGCGCCGCCGGACTTGCCCGTGGCGCCGGTGCTGGTCGCGGGCCCGGAAGATGATGAACAGGAGGTCAGGGCGATGGACAGCACTGCGGCGGCGCCGATCGCGGAGAGCGCGCCACGGGGCATGTGGTCTCCTCAGGGGCAGTAGGTCATAAAATTACGCAGACCCTACCACTAGTGTACTAAATTTCCTCAACACGGATGGATGACGAATGGTCGAGGACGACGGAAGCCTGCTGATCCGCATCCGTGCGGCCATGCCCGCATTACGGCCGTCGGAACGGCGCATCGCCGAGACGTTCACCGGCGACCCGGCCGCCGCCGCGAACCTGTCCATCGCCGAGCTGGCCGCCCGCTGCGCCACCTCGACGACCTCGGTCGTGCGCTTCTATCAGCGCATGGGATACGCCCACTTCAAGGACTTCCGGATCGACCTGACCAGGGCCGCCGCACGGGAGGAGCTGACCACGTCGAGCCTGCCGGAGGTGTCGGGCGACATCGACCGCCACGACAGCCTGGAGGGCATCGTCTCCAAGGTCGCCACCAACGAGACGCTGTCCATCGCCGACACGGCCCGCTCCCTCGACATGCAGGCGCTGGGCCGGGCGGTCGCCCTGCTGCTGGCCGCGCGCCGGATCGACACCTTCGGCGTGGGCGCGAGCGCGCTGGTCGGCCTCGACCTGCAGCAGAAGCTGTCGCGCATCGGGCGTACCGCGATCAACTGGCACGACGCCCACTCGGCCTGGACGTCGGCGGCCACGCTCGACGCCGGCTGCGTGGCCGTCGCCGTCTCGCACACCGGCGCGACCGTGGACACCGTCGAGTTCCTGGCCATCGCCCGCCGGTCGGGCGCGGCCACGGTGGCGATCACGAACTTCCGCGACTCGCCGCTGGCCGCCACCGCCGACGTGACGCTGACGACGGCCGCCCGCGAGACCCAGTTCCGCTCCGGCGCGCTCGGCAGCCGCATCGCCCAGCTCATGGTCGTCGACTGCCTGTTCACCGGCGTGGCCGCGGCCAGCTACGACGAGTCGATGGCGGCCCTGCGCAACACGTACGCGGTCGTCCACGACCGCACGGTGCACAAGCGGGGGTGAACCGGGGCGGGGGCGGCCTGACCAGCATGGAAGTCTTTCTTTGGCGGCACGTGAATCTAGTGACAAAAAGTGATGACACAACTACTTTAAGTTGACATTCTGGTGGCGAGGCACCGTCTACCAGGAGAGACACCACATGCAGCTGATCACCCGTGCCGACTGGCACGCCAAGAAGCCCACCACCAGCTACACCCGGCTGGCCTCCACCAGAGGCGTCAAGATCCACTACACCGGCGGGAAGGTGCCCTCCGACCTGCCGGAGGCCGACAACCACGACAAGTGCGTCGACCTGGTCAGGGACATCCAGCGCATGCACATGTCCGGCGGGCGCGGCGAGACCTACATCGACCTCGGCTACAACATGGTGTGCTGCCCGCACCGGCGCACCTTCATGGGCCGGGGCCCGCACGTCCTGCCCGCCGCCAACGGCCCGGGGCTCAACTCCGGCCACTACGCCGTGCTCGCCCTGCTCGGCAACACCGGGTTCACCGAACCGAACGACGACCTGCTCAACGCCCTCGTCGACGCCATCGAGTACCTGCGCGAGCACGGCGACGCCGGGGACGAGGTCAAGGGCCACCGGGACGGCTACGACACCGACTGCCCCGGCGACCCGCTTTACCACTGGGTGCGAAGGGGCGCGGAACGCCCCTGAGGCGAACGCCGGGAACGACGGCCGCCGCGTGCGCGATGAGTTCCGAGGGGACCGGCGGTCTGAGTGTGTGAGCGGGCCGCACCGGCCCGCGGGCCCGCGCCGGGATCCTCCCGGGCGCGGGAACAAGCACACGGAGGCATCGCATGCGGAAGCTGATCTTGGGTTTCTACGTCTCGCTCGACGGCAAGAGCGCCGACGGTGACAACGGGATCCGGGACGTCATGATGAGCATCGACGACCCCGAGCAGGAGGAGTACTTCGTCAGCCGGCTGTGGGAGGCCGGCGCCTTCCTCATGGGCCGCAACACCTACGAGATCATGGCCGGGTACTGGCCCGGCTCCGACCACCCCTCCGCCCGGCCGATGAACGAGATCCCCAAGGTCGTGTTCTCCCGCACCCTGAAGTCGGCCGACGACTGGCCCGAGACCCGGATCGCCGCCGGCGACACCGCCGAGGAGATCGCCAGGCTCAAGGCCGAGCCCGGCAAGGACCTCGTCGCCGCCGGCGGCACCGCGTTCATGCACTCGCTGATCAGGCTCGGCGTGGTCGACGAGTACCGGCTGTGGGTGCTGCCCGCCGTCACCGGCCGGGGCGCGCCGCTGTTCCCCGAGCTGGACCAGGCGGTGAACCTGCGCCTGGTGAAGAGCACGGCCTTCCCGTCGGGCGTCCTGGAACTGGTGTACGCGCCGGCCGGCCGGCAGACGTGACCGGCCGGCGCGGCGCTAGACCAGCCGGCCCACGTGGGCCAGCGCCTGCTTCAGCAGCACTCCCTGGCCGCCGGTCATCTCCTGCTGCACCGCCGGCGAGGACGCCTCCTCCGGGGTGAACCAGACCAGGTCCAGGGCGTCCTGCCGGGGCCGGCAGTCACCGGCCACGGGCACGATGTAGGCCAGCGACACCGCGTGCTGGCGCGGGTCGTGGTACGGCGTGACGCCCGGCGTCGGGAAGTACTCCGCGACGGTGAAGGGCTGCGGCGAGACGGGGATGCGCGGAAGGGCCACCGGCCCCAGGTCCTTCTCCAGGTGGCGCAGCAGCGCGTCGCGGATGCGCTCGTGGTGCAGCACCCGCCCCGAGACCAGCGCCCGGCTGACCGTGCCGTCCGCCGCGATGCGCAGCAGCAGGCCCACGCGGGTCACCACGCCGGTCTCGTCGACGCGTACCGGCACGGCGTCGATGTAGAGGATCGGCAACTGGCCGCGCACCGACTCGAGCTCTTCGGGTGCCAGCCATCCAGGCGCGGTTTCGGTCTTTTCGGTCATCTGCCGATCGTATGCCCCGCGCCGCCACTGACGGCGTAAGCCCCACCGACCGATCCCCGGACGGGGTCAGGCCCGCCTGGCCGGCCTGCTCCTGCCCGCGATCCAGGACGCCGTGCAGACGACCAGCACGATGCCCATGAACGGCAGGTACTCGGCGACTCTTCTCATGACAGATCACGCTCCGCCCTCGACTTGGCGAGCCGCCGGCGTTGCGGCTCGACGGTGTACCGGGGGTCGCACGCCGAGGCCGTCCCGGCGTGGAAGATCCCGAACCGGGTGCACACCGACCCGGCCAGCAGGGCCGCCCCCGCGGCGACCGCCGCGACCCTGCTGCGAGCGCCCAGGCCCTGGCCGAGCAGGGCGCCCGCGACCGACAGCGCCTGGCCCGCCCTGAGCAGGCGGCTGCGCCGCAGCGGCTCGGCGGTCAGGCCCATGCGGCGCTCCATGCGGACGGCCGCCGCGCACTCCAGGGCCGCCCCCATCACCGCCGCCCGCCGGGCCGGGGCCGCCTGCGCGACCGGCGCGGCCAGCATGCCGAGCCCGCCCGCCGACGCGGCGGCCGAGCCCGCGAACAGGAACGGCATCTCCCTGAACCCGTCGTGCCAGGCCGGGACGGCGGTGTCGCAGATCAGCGCGGCGGTGTAGGTGGCCAGCGCCGGGCCGGTCAGCCCGGCCCCCACCGTGGCCGCCCGGCCCAGCCGGGGGAAGCGCCCGGTCACCCCGGTGAGCGCGGCCAGCCCGGCCTGCGGCCCGTACGCGGTCAGGATCCAGGTGCCGACGCTCATCGGCGAGGTCACCTTGAACACCCGCAACATGTTCAGGAAGCGCGACGGCTTGCCCAGGTCGTGGATCAGGGCGTACAGCGAGCCGCCGACCGCGCCCAGGGCGGCCACCTTGGCGGCGCGCGCCAGCGCCGGGCGTCCGGTCAGCTCGGCGGCGGCGGCCAGCGTGGAGGAGGCGCCGGCCAGGCCGCCGAGGAACAGGTAACCGGCGATGTCGTGGTCGCTCCAGGGCGTGCTGTTCAGGACCGGCAGGCCGTAGTAGGAGTCCGCCTGCGGCTCGGGCGGCCGCAGGGAGCGGCTGCCGCGGCCCGCCGAGCCGGGCGTGGCCTCGCGCTCGGTGCGCAGGCCGGGCGCGTCGTCCAGGCGCACGTCGGTCTGGTTGCTCATCGGACCCTCCTCCAGGCCGCCGCGGCGGCCATCCCGGCCAGCAGGACCAGCGCCGCCGCGCCGGCGTGCCGCCACATCGACGGCAGGTCCGCGGTGGTCACCACGGGGTCCGGCGGCAGGCCGTACACCTGGGGCTCGTCCAGCAGCAGGAAGAAGGCGCCAGTGCCGCCCACGCCGTCGTCCGGGTCGTGGCCGTACAGGCGGGCGGAGGACACGCCCGCCGCGCGCACCTGCTCCAGACGGCGGCCGGCGCGCTCGCGCAGCTCGTCCAGCTCGCCGAACTGGATGGAGTCGGTCGGGCACGTCTTGGCGCAGGCCGGCTCCTGGCCCACCTCCAGCCGGTCGTAGCACATCGTGCACTTGGCGGCCGTGCCGCTCTCCGCGCGCCGGCCGATCACCCCGAACGGGCAGGCGGGCACGCAGTAGCCGCAGCCGTTGCAGACGTCCTCCTGGACGACGACCGTGCCGTACTCGGTGCGGAACAGCGAGCCGGTCGGGCAGACGTCGAGGCAGGCCGCGTGCGTGCAGTGCTTGCACACGTCGGAGGCCATCAGCCAGCGGAAGTCCAGGTCGCGGGCGCCGGTCTCCTGATGGCCCAGCGGCTTGCGCTGCTCGACGAACGCCACGTGCCGCCAGGTGTCGGCGCCGAGCCCGACGGAGTTGTCGTAGGACATGCCGGTGAACAGCAGCCCGTCCTCCGGCACCTCGTTCCACTCCTTGCAGGCCACCTCGCACGCCTTGCAGCCGATGCAGACGCTGGTGTCGGTGAAGAAGCCCATGCGCCTGGGCGGGTCGTCGTAGCCGGCGTCCAGCGGCGCCCGGTCGAGGTCGAAGGCCACGGCTCACACCTCCGTTCCGGTGTCCTCGGTCACGCCCGCCCGCCGCCGGTAGGCCAGCACCAGCTCCGGCAGGGCCGGGCCGCGCGGCCTGCGCCCGGGGCGGATGTCCGCCGACAGGGCCTTGACCTCCTGGATGTGGGAGTTGGGGTCGAGCGAGATGGCCGACAGCTCGTTAGCCGCGTCGCCGGTGGCCAGGCCGTTGGGGCCGAAGTGGAAGGGCAGCCCGATCTGGTGCAGCACCTTGCCGTCCAGGTGCAGCGGCGCCATCCGGTCGGTGACCAGCACGCGGGCCTCGACGGCGCTGCGCGCGGTGACGATCGTGGCCCACTCGCCGTGCACGAGCCCGCGCTCGGCGGCCAGCTCGGGCGAGACCTCGCAGAACATCTCCGGCTGCAGCTCGGCCAGGTACGGCGTGTGCCGGCTCATGCCCCCCGCCGTGAAGTGCTCGGTCAGCCGGTACGTGGTCACCACGTACGGGTAGACCGACGCGCCCGGCTCGGCCCCGCTCGGCTGGTACCGGTTGTCCTCGTGCCGGTAGAGCTTGCGGGCCGGGTTGCGCTGCCGCCCGTACAGCGGGTTGGCGACCGGCGAGTCCTGGGGCTCGTAGTGGCTGGGCAGCGGGCCGTCCACCACGCCCGAGGGGGCGAACAGCCAGCCCTTGCCGTCGGACTGCATGATGAACGGGTCGATGCCCGACAACGCCGCCGGCCCCTGCGCCCCCGGCTCTGGCCGGTAGGACGGCGGTTTGCCCTCCTCGAAGTCCGGCACGTCCAGGCCGGTCCAGCGGCCGGCGCCCTCGTCCCACCAGACGAGCTTCTTGCGCTCGCTCCACGGACGGCCGTCCGGCGCGGCCGAGGCCCGGTTGTAGAGCACCCGCCGGTTGGCCGGCCACGCCCACGCCCATTCGGCGGCCACCCAGTCCTGCTCGGCGGCCGGTCTGCGGCGGGCGGCCCGGTTGACGCCGCCGGCGTACACGCCGCAGTAGATCCAGCAGCCGCACACCGTCGAGCCGTCGTCCTTGAGCTGGGTGTAGGCGTCGAGCGGCCGGCCTTCTGCGTCCCAGCCGTTGATCTCGGCGAGCACCGCCTCGGCGACCGGCTCGGCCCTCTCGCCCTCGACCGGGTAGTCCCAGGTGAGGTCGAGCAGGGGCCGGTCCATCGGGTCGGCGGAACCGGCCAGCTTCTGCCGGATGATCCGCCCGAGGTGGTACATGAACCACAGGTCGCTGCGGGCGTCGCCGGCCGGCTCGACGGCCCGGTGGTGCCACTGCAGCCAGCGGTTGGTGTTGGTGAAGCTGCCGCTCTTCTCGGTGTGGGCCGCGGCGGGGAAGAAGAACACCTCGGTGCCGATCCCGGACGTGGCCAGCTCGCCCGTCTCGATCTCGGGGCCGTCCTTCCACCAGGTGGCGCTCTCGATCAGGTTGAGGTCGCGCACCACCAGCCAGTCGAGCTCGGCCATGCCCAGGCGTTGCATCCGGGAGTTGGCCGAGCCCACGGCCGGGTTCTCGCCGAGCAGCAGGTAGCCCTTGCAGATGCCGTCGAGCTGCGCGAGCACCGTGTCGTACGTGCTGTGCGAGCCGGTCAGGCGCGGCAGGTAGTCGAAGTGGAAGTCGTTGTCGGGCGTGGCCGCCGGCCCCCACCACGCCTTGAGCAGGCTCACCAGGTAGGCGGGCATGTTCGCCCAGAAGCCGCGGCAGGAGGCGTCGGCGCGCAGGAAGTCGCGCATCTTCTCGTGCTCGTGGGCGTGCGGCATCGGGATGTAGCCGGGCAGCAGGTTGAACAGCGTCGGGATGTCGCTGGAGCCCTGGATGCTGGCGTGCCCGCGCAGCGCCTGGATGCCGCCGCCGGGGCGGCCGATGTTGCCGAGCAGGAGCTGCAGGATGCTGGCGGTGCGGATGAACTGGGCGCCGTCGCTGTGCTGCGTCCAGCCCACCGCGTAGACGAACTCGGCGGTCCGCTCGGGCCCGGAGTTCTCCGTCAGGTGGCGGCAGACCTGGGCGAACAGCTCCGGCGGGACCCCGCACACCTGCTGGACCATCTCCGGCGTGTAGCGGGCGAAGTGGCGGCGCAGCACCTGCAGCACGCAGCGCGGGTGCCGCAGCGTCTCGTCCCGCCGCGGCTCGCCGCCCAGCGGGACGCCGGTGCCGCCCTGCACCTCGGCGCGGCCGGCCGGGATGCTGCCCGCCGGGCGGTCGTAGTCCTCGTCCCGCTCGCCGGAGGCCGCGACGGTGTGCATGCCCTCGTACTGCCAGGTGTCGTCCTCGTAGCAGCGGTTCTCGGCGTCGAAGCCGGAGAACAGGCCGTCGAGGTCCTCGGCGTCGCGGTAGTCCTCGCGCAGGATGGTCGCCGCGTTGGTGTAGTGCAGGACGTAGTCGCGGAAGAACAGCTCGTTCTCCAGCACGTGGTTGACAATCGCGCCGAGGAAGGCGACGTCCGAGCCCGCCCTGATCGGCACGTGCAGGTCGGCCAGCGCGCTGGTACGGGTGAACCGCGGATCCACGTGGATGACCACCGCGCCGCGGGCCTTGGCCTCCATCACCCACTGGAACCCGACCGGATGCGCCTCGGCGAAGTTCGACCCCTGGATCAGCACGCAGTCGGAGTGCTGCAGGTCCTGCAGGAACGTCGTGGCCCCGCCGCGCCCGAACGACGTGCCGAGCCCCACCACGGTCGAGCTGTGGCACACCCGCGCCTGGTTCTCGATCTGCACCACGCCGAGCGCGGTGAGCAGCTTCTTGATGAGGTAGTTCTCCTCGTTGTCCAGCGTCGCGCCGCCCAGGCTGGCGATGCCCATCGTGCGGGCCACCCGGCGGCCCTTGTTCTCCCACTCCCAGGTCGCCCGGCGGGTGGCGATGATCCGGTCGGCCACCATGTCCATGGCGGTCTCCAGGTCGAGCTCCTGCCAGTCGGCGGCGTACGGCGGGCGGTACAGGACCTTGCGCAGCCGTCCGGAGCCGGTGGTGAGCTGGAGGCTGGAGGCGCCCTTCGGGCACAGCCGTCCCCGGCTGATCGGGGAGTCGGGGTCGCCCTCGATGTGCACGACCTTCTCATCGCGGACGTAGACGTTCTGGGCGCAGCCCACCGCGCAGTACGGGCACACCGACTTGACCACGCGGTCGGCGGCGGCCGTCCGGGCCGGGTGCGCGCCCGTGCGCGGCGACTTCACCGCGGCCGCCCGGCCGAGCCTGTCCTTGCCGGTGAGCTGGCGCAGCAGCGGCCAGGAGAACCCCATGCCGCTCACGCCCCCGTCTGGCGCATGCGCCGGTCGCTCCAGGCCCGCTCGCGCATCCAGGCACGCACGTCGCCGCGCTCGACCGGCCCGACCTCGCGCGGGTTGACCAGGTGCTGGGTGCGGCCGGCCAGCAGGCCGGGCCGGCCCCGCCGGCGTGCCACCGCGTCGCTCCCGTCGGCCGGCACGCCCGTCGCGATCAGGTACGCGCGCCCCGCGGGCACGCCCAGCAACCTGGCGATCTCGGCGTAGTCCAGCCCCTGCGACAGCAGCCGCAGCACCCGCTCCTTGCTCGGCATCGTTCCCCCCGGCGCCCGTGCCCCCCGGTCCGGTCCTCCCCTTCGCAGGCAGGAGGAAACCTGAACTCCCAGGTCAAAGGCGACAGTTGGCGTCAGGCCAGGCGGGCGGCGGCCTCGTCCCAGGCGGCGGCGTCGCCGGAGGGCTCGTACCGGCGCAACTCGTGCGTGGCGGCCACCAGCGCGCGCATCCCGGCCAGGTCGGCGACCAGCCCGGCCGTGCGCGCCTGCACCAGGACGTTGCCGAGCGCGGTCGCCTCGGCCGGCCCGGCCACCACCGGCAGCCCGCAGGCGTCGGCGGTGAACCGGCACAGCAGCTCGTTGCGCGACCCGCCGCCCACCAGGTGCACGACCTCCACCTCGCGGCCGGACAGCTCCATCGCCTGCCGGATCGCGTTTCGGTGCCCGAGCGCCAGGCTCTCCAGCACGCAGCGCACGAAGCCCGCCGGCGTCGAGGGCGGACGCTGCCCGGTGCGGCGGCACTCGGCGGCGATCCGCGCGGGCATGTCGCCCGGCGGCAGGAACACCGGCAGGTCCGGGTCCACCACGGCGGCGAACGGACGTTCGCGCGCGGCCGCCGCCAGCAGGTCCTCCAGCGAGGAGCCGGGCCAGGCCCGCAGGCACTCCTGCAACAGCCACAGCCCCATGACGTTGCGCAGGTAGCGGACGGTGCCGTCGATCCCGGCCTCGTTGGTGAAGTTGGCCGCCCGGCCCGCCTCGGTGAGCACGGGGGCGGGCAGCTCCACCCCGGCCAGCGACCAGGTGCCGCACGAGACGTAGGCGAAGGCGGGCCCGGCGGCCGGCACGGCGGCCACGGCCGAGGCGGTGTCGTGCGAGGCCACCGCCCGCACCGGCGCGGAGAAGCCGATCTCCGCCGCGACGTCGCGGCGGACCCCGCCGATCGGCTCGCCCGGCTGCCGCAGCCGGGGGAAGATGCCCTCGGGCAGCCCCAGCCGGTCGATCAGCGGCACCGCCCAGGACCGGGTGCGCACGTCGAGCAGGCCGGTGGTCGAGGCGTTGGTCACCTCGGCGCCGATCTCGCCGGTCAGCCAGTAGCCGATCAGGTCGGGGACGAGCAGCATCGTCGCGGCCCCGTCGAGCCGGTCGGCCAGGAGCTGGTAGATCGTGTTGAACGGGAGCACCTGCAGCCCGGACACCTCGTACAGCGTCTGCGCGCCGACCAGCTCGGCCACCTGCCCGGCCACCCCGCGCGTGCGGTCGTCGCGGTAGTGGACCGGGTTGCCGAGCAGCGCGCCGGTCTCGTCGAGCAGGCCGTAGTCGACGGCCCAGGAGTCGACCCCGATCGAGGCGACCGGCCCGGCCGTGCGCAGCCCGGCCAGGATCTCCCGGTAGAGACCGAGGACGTCCCAGTGGAGGCGGCCGGCCAGGCGGACCGGGCCGTTGGGGAAGCGGTGGACCACGGACGTGGCGAGCCCGTCCGACAGGTCGGCGACCAGCACCCTTCCGCTGGAGGCGCCCAGGTCCACGGCGGCGAATCGGCTCATTGGGTGGACTCCCTCGCGACCAGTTCGGGCTGGAACATGATGTGCTGGTGGGCGTGCTCGGCCGGGTTGTCGCACTCGTCCAGCAGCAGCTCGGTGGCGATGCGCCCGAGCTGGTACGTCGGCTGCCGCATCGAGCTGAGCGACACGGCCGAGGCGGCGGCGAAGTCGATGTCGTCGTAGCCCATCAGCGCCACGTCGTCGGGCACCCGCACCCCGGCGCGCAGCAGGGCCCGCAGCACGCCCAGCGCGAGCAGGTCGTTGGCGCAGAACACGGCCTCGGGCAGGCCGTCCGCCATCAGGTCGGCGGCGGCCTGCTCGCCCGCGCGGGCGGTCATCGCGGCCGCCTCGGCCACCCGCAGCGAGCCCGGGTCGAGCCCGGCCGCGGCCAGCGCCTCCGCCGCGCCCCGCCGCCGCTCGGCGCACTGCCGGATGGTCAGCGGCCCGGTCACGTACGCGACGCCGTTCCCGGCCCTGGCCAGCAGGTGCCGGACCGCGGCCCGGCCGCCCGCGACGTCGTCCACCGCGACCGCGCACTGGTCGGGCCGGTGGGCGGGATGGTCGACGAGCACGACGCTGATGCCGCGCTCGCGCAGCCGGTCCAGCCGGGCCGGGTCCTCCCCGGACGGGGTGATCAGCACGCCGCGCACCCGCTGCTCGGCCAGCACGCCCAGGTTGCGCTCCTCCTTGTCCGGGGAGCCGGCCGAGTTGCCGAGGATCACCGCGTAGCCCAGGTCGCTGGCGACGTCCTCGACCCCGGCGGCGACCTCGGTGAAGAACGGGTTGCCGATGTCGATGACGCTCAGGCCGATCGTCCTGCTGTGGCCGGCGCGCAGGGTCGAGGCCGAGCCGTGCCGGACGAAGCCGAGCTCCCGGATCGCGCCCTCCACCCGTTCGCGGGTCGCCGGGGCGACCTTCGCCGGTCTGTTCAGGACGTTGGAGACCGTCCCGGGGGAGACGCCGGCGCGGGCGGCGACGTCCTTGATGCTGACCATGGCCATGGCGCCACATTAAAACGTACCAACAGTGATGTTGGCCAGTGCCGCCGATCTGACCGGCTCGCGCATTGACAGCGACCGCGTGTGATCGTAGTTTCCTCCGCGACAGATTAAAACGTTTTGAAGAGGGGTGACCGTGCGACGCGTCTGCTTCCTGCTCAAGGTCCGTCCCGAGCGGCTGGCGGAGTACCGCGAACGCCACCGGGCCGTCTGGCCGGACATGCTCGACGCGCTGCGCCGCGCCGGCTGGCACAACTACTCGCTCTTCCTGCGCGACGACGGCCTGCTGGTCGGCTACCTGGAGACCGCCGACTTCGAGGCCGCCAGGAAGGCGATGGAGGCCACCGAGGTCAACGCCCGCTGGCAGGCCGAGATGGCGCCCTTCTTCGAAGACCTCGACGGCCGGCCCGACGAGGGCATGCGGCCGCTGGACGAAGTGTTCCACCTGGACTGATCGGGAAGTCATGACCACTGACATCAAGGCCGCCCTGCGCGCGCTGCACATCGAGACGCCCTCGTGGGCGTACGGCAACAGCGGCACCCGGTTCAAGGTGTTCGCGCAGCGGGGCGTGCCGCGCGACCCGTACGAGAAACTGGCCGACGCCGCCCAAGTGCACGCCCACACCGGCGTCGCGCCCACGGTCGCCCTGCACATCCCGTGGGACAAGGTGGCCGACTACGGCCACCTGGCCGCCCACGCCCGCGAGCTCGGCGTCGGCATCGGCGCGATCAACTCCAACGTCTTCCAGGACGACGCCTACATGCTCGGCAGCGTCACCAACCCCGACCCGGCGGTCCGCCGAAAGGCGCTGGCGCACCTGCTGGAGTGCGTGGACATCATGGACGCCACCGGCTCGGACACCCTCAAGCTCTGGTTCTCCGACGGCACCAACTACCCCGGCCAGGACGACATCCGCGCCCGCCAGGACCGCCTGGCCGAGGCCCTGTCCGCGGTGTACGCCAGGCTCGGCGAGGGCCAGCGCTTCCTGCTGGAGTACAAGCTGTTCGAGCCCGCCTTCTACACCACCGACGTGCCCGACTGGGGCACCGCCTACGCCCACTGCCTCAGGCTCGGCCCCAAGGCGCAGGTCGTCGTGGACACCGGCCACCACGCGCCGGGCGTCAACATCGAGTTCATCGTGGCGTTCCTGCTGCGCGAGGGGAAGCTCGGCGGCTTCGACTTCAACTCCCGCTTCTACGCCGACGACGACCTCATGGTGGGCGCGGCCGACCCGTTCCAGCTCTTCCGCATCATGTACGAGGTCGTGCGCGGAGGCGGCCTGACGGCGGGCGTGGCGTTCATGCTCGACCAGTGCCACAACATCGAGCCCAAGATCCCCGGCCAGATCCGCTCGGTCATGAACGTCCAGGAGGCCACGGCCAAGGCGCTGCTGGTGGACCGGGACGCGCTGGCCGCCGCCCAGGCCGCGGGGGACGTGCTGGGCGCGAACGCCGTGCTCATGGACGCCTACAACACCGACGTGCGGCCGCTGCTGGCCGAGCTGCGCGAGGAGACGGGCCTCGCGCCCGACCCGATGGCCGCGTACGCCAAGTCCGGATATTTCGAGAAGATCGCTGCCGAGCGCGTCGGCGGCACGCAGGCCGGCTGGGGGGCCTGAACCACCATGGACGTCATCAACGAACTGCTGGACCGCTCCCATCGCCTGGGCGCCGACCCGCGCAACACCAACTTCGCCGGCGGCAACACCTCCGCCAAGGGCCGCGCCGCCGACCCGGTCACCGGCCAGGACGTCGACCTGCTCTGGGTCAAGGGCTCCGGCGGCGACCTCGGCACGCTGAAGGAGGCGGGCCTGGCCGTCCTGCGCCTGGACCGCCTGCGCGCGCTCACCGCCGTCTACCTCGGCGTCGAGCGCGAGGACGAGATGGTCGCCGCCTTCGACTACTGCCTGCACGGCAGGGGCGGCGCCGCCCCCTCGATCGACACCGCCATGCACGGCCTGGTCGAGGCCGCCCACGTGGACCACCTGCACCCCGACGCCGGGATCGCCCTGGCCACCGCCCGCGACGGCGAGGAGCTGACCCGGCGGGTCTTCGGCGACCGCGTGGTGTGGGTGCCCTGGCGGCGGCCCGGCTTCCAGCTCGGCCTGGACATCGCCGCCGTCAAGGAGGCCAACCCGCGGGCCATCGGCTGCGTGCTCGGCGGCCACGGCATCACCGCCTGGGGCGCCACCTCGCAGGAGTGCGAGGCCCGCTCCCTGGAGATCATCCGCACCGCCGAGGAGTACCTGGCCGCCAACGGCCGCCCCGACCCGTTCGGGCCGGTGATCCACGAGCCGCTGCCCGAGGACGAACGGCACGCGCGGGCCGCCGCGCTGTTCCCGGTCGTGCGCGGGCTGGCCTCCTCCGACGCGCGGCAGGTCGGCCACTACACCGGCACCCCGGAGGTGCTGGACTTCCTCTCCCGCGCCGAGCACCCGCGCCTGGCCGCGCTCGGCACGTCCTGCCCCGACCACTTCCTGCGCACCAAGGTCGCCCCGCTGGTCCTGGACCTGCCGCCGGACGCGCCCCTGGACCAGGCGGTCGCCCGGCTGCGCGAGCTGCACGCCGCCTACCGCGCCGACTACACCGCCTACTACGAGCGCCACGCCGCCCCGGACTCGCCGCCGATGCGCGGCGCGGACCCGGCGATCGTGCTGGTGCCCGGCGTGGGCATGTTCTCCTTCGGCAAGGACAAGCAGACCGCCCGCGTGGCCGGCGAGTTCTACGTCAACGCGATCAACGTCATGCGCGGCGCCGAGTCCGTCTCCGCCTACTCGCCCATCCCGGAGTCGGAGAAGTTCCGGATCGAGTACTGGGAGCTGGAGGAGGCCAAGCTGCGCCGGATGCCGAAGCCGAAGCCGCTGGCCGGGCGGGTGGCGCTGGTCACCGGCGCGGGCTCGGGCATCGGCGCGGCGACCGCGCGGCGGCTGGCCGCCGAGGGCGCGTGCGTGGTGCTCGCCGACCGCGACCAGGCCGCCGCGGGGAAGGTCGCCGCCGAGATCGGGGCCGGGGCGTACCGGGCCTCCGACGTCGCGGTGGCCGTGGAGGCGGACGTCACCTCCGAGGAGCAGGTCGTGGCCGCCGTACGGGCCGCCGTGCTCGCCTTCGGCGGCGTGGACCTGGTGGTGAACAACGCCGGCCTGTCGTTGTCGCGCTCCCTGCTGGAGACCAGCCTGGACGACTGGGACCTGCAGCACGACGTGATGGCACGGGGCTCGTTCCTGGTCTCCCGCGAATGCGCCCGGGTGCTGATCGACCAGGCGATGGGCGGGGACATCGTCTACATCTCCTCCAAGAACGCCGTCTTCGCCGGGCCGAACAACGTCGCCTACGGCGCGGCCAAGGCCGACCAGGCCCACCAGGTCCGCCTGCTGGCCGCCGAGCTGGGCGAGCACGGCGTCCGCGTCAACGGCGTCAACCCCGACGGCGTGGTGCGCGGCTCGGGCATCTTCGCCTCCGGCTGGGGCGCCAACCGCGCGGCGGTGTACGGCGTGGAGGAGGAGCGCCTGGGCGAGTTCTACGCCGGGCGCACCCTGCTCAAGCGCGAGGTCCTGCCCGAGCACGTGGCCGCCGCGGTCTTCGCGCTCGCCGGGTCCGACCTGACCCACACCACGGGCCTGCACGTCCCGGTGGACGCGGGCGTCGCCGCCGCCTTCCTCAGGTGAGCCCGGGTGGCGGCCTCACGAGTAGGCCGCCACCACCCCCACGACCATCAGCAGCGCCCCGGCGGCGGTGACCACGCCGCCCGCCGCCACGGCCGCCCGCCTGGCCCGCCGTCCCGCCCCGGCCCAGTAGAGCAGCACGTAGGGCAGGAACCCGATCCCGCCCAGCCCCACCGCGGGCAGGGCCGTCGCGGCCAGCACGCCCCTGGTCCCGGCCGGCGCCGCCCGGTCGCCCTCGGGCGTGAGCTGCGCCCGCGTCACGTCGCCCACCGTGGAGTCGGGGGAGGCGTCCACCGGCACGGACGGGCCGCCGGAGTCGGGCGCGAAGCGCCCCTTGCAGTCGTAACGCCCCTGGCCCAGGTCGGCGCAGGAGAGCACGGTCAGCGTCCCCGGCGTGCCGATCCGCCCGGTGGCCAGCTGATAGTCCCGGACCGACAACGCCGCGGGCAGCACGCAGACCCCCACCCACAGCAGCACGATGACGGCGCGCCCGAACGGCCCGGGACCGCGCCCGCGCGACGGGGTGACGAAGGTGAGATCGGGCAACAAGTCGCTCATGCCCGGCAGCATCCCGCCCGCCACTTGGGATTGGCCTGGAAAGGACTGGGACATGCACCTGTCACCGGCGCGGGCCGTCCCGGCTTGCATAATCATCCTCTTGAGTGCATCATCTTCACAAGCAAGGTCATGAGATAGGGTGCATGTTTATGCAGGAGGGCCGGATGAGAGCAGCGATCGCGGGAGCCAGCGGCTACGCCGGAGGTGAGCTGCTCCGCCTCCTGCTCGGCCATCCCGAGTTCGAGATCGGCGCGCTCACCGCGGCCTCCAGCGCCGGCAGCCCGCTCGGCGCCCACCAGCCGCACCTGCCGCAGCTGGCCGACCGCGTCCTGGAGGAGACCACGCCGGACGTGCTCGCCGGGCACGACGTGGTCTTCCTCGCGCTGCCGCACGGCCACTCGGCCGCCGTCGCCGCCGAGCTCGGCGAGGACACGATCGTGGTCGACTGCGGCGCCGACCACCGGCTCGCCGACCCGGCGGCCTGGCAGGAGTTCTACGGCGGCGACCACGCCGGCACCTGGCCCTACGGCCTGCCCGAGCTGCCCGGCCAGCGCGACGCGCTGAGGACGGCCCGGCGCGTCGCCGTCCCCGGCTGCTACCCGACCTCGGTGCTGCTGGCCCTGTGGCCCGCCTTCGCCGCGGGCCTGGCCGGCCCTGACGTCGTCGTGGTGGCCGCCAGCGGCACCAGCGGCGCGGGCAAGGCGGCCAAGGCCCACCTGCTGGGCAGCGAGGTCATGGGCTCGGTCAGCGCGTACGGCGTGGGCGGCGTCCACCGCCACACCCCCGAGATGGAGCAGGGGCTGTCCGCCGTCGCCGGCGCCCCCGTACGCGTCTCCTTCACCCCCACCCTGGCCCCCATGAGCCGCGGCATCCTGGCCACCTGCACCGCCCCCGCCGCGCCCGGCCTCACCCGCGAGTCGCTGCGCACCGCCTACGAGGTCGCGCTCAAGGCCGAGCCGTTCGTCCGGCTGCTGCCCGAGGGCGTCTGGCCGGCCACCTCCATGACGTACGGCGCCAACACCGCCGCCCTGCAGGTGACGCTCGACGAGCGCGCCGGCCGCGTGGTCGCCGTCATCGCCATCGACAACCTCACCAAGGGCACGGCCGGAGGCGCGGTCCAGAGCGTCAACCTCGCCCTCGGCCTGCCGGAAGAGCTCGGCCTTCCCCTGACAGGAGTTGCTCCATGAGTGTCACCGCCCCACTGGGCTTCCGGGCCGCGGGCATCGCCGCCGGCATCAAGTCCGGCGACGCCCGCGACCTGGCCCTCGTCGTCAACGACGGGCCCAGCCGCGCCGCCGCGGGCGTCTTCACCGCCAACCGCGTCAAGGCCGCCCCCGTGCTCTGGTCGCAGCAGGTCCTGGCGGGCGGGCGGCTGCGCGCGGTGGTGCTCAACTCCGGCGGCGCCAACGCCTGCACCGGCCCCGAGGGCTTCCAGGACACCCACGCCACCGCCGAGAAGGTCGCCGAGGTCATCGGCGACAGCGCGGGCGAGATCGCGGTCTGCTCCACCGGCCTGATCGGCGAGCGGCTGCCGATGGAGGCGCTGCTGACCGGCGTCCAGACCGCCGCGGGCCAGCTCTCCCGCGACGGCGGCCTGGCCGCGGCCGACGCCATCCGCACCACCGACACCGTCTCCAAGATCTCCTTCAAGCGGGCCGACGGCTACATGGTCGGCGGCATGGCCAAGGGCGCCGGCATGCTCGCCCCCGCCCTGGCCACCATGCTCTGCGTGATCACCACCGACGCCGACCTGACCAGCGAGGAGCTCGACACGGCGCTGCGCGCCGCCACGGCGACGACCTTCGACCGGCTCGACTCCGACGGCTGCATGTCCACCAACGACACCGTGCTGCTGCTGGCCAGCGGCGCCGCCGGGGTGAAGCCGGACCTGGCCGAGTTCGGGCAGAAGGTCCAGGAGGTCTGCGCCGACCTGGCCAGGCAGCTGCTCGTGGACGCCGAGGGCGCCTCCAAGGCCATCGCCGTCGAGGTCGTCGGCGCCGCCTGCGAGGACGACGCCGTCGAGGTGGGCCGCACCGTCGCCCGTTCCAACCTGCTCAAGTGCGCCATCCACGGCGAGGACCCCAACTGGGGCCGCGTGCTGGCAGCCGTCGGCACGACGAAGGCCGCCTTCGAGCCCGACCGCGTCAACGTCGCCATCAACGGCATCTGGATCTGCCGCGACGGCTCCGTCGGCGACGACCGCTCCAAGGTCGACATGCGCCCCCGCGACGTGACGATCACCATCGACCTGTCGGCCGGCCGCCACAGCGCCACCATCCACACCACGGACCTGACCGCCGAGTACGTCCACGAGAACTCGGCGTACTCCTCGTGAGGGCCGTCACCGCGGCCACCAAGGCCGAGGCGCTGATCGAGGCCCTGCCCTGGCTGACCCGCTTCCACGGCGCGACCGTCGTCATCAAGTACGGCGGCAACGCCATGACCGACGAGTCCCTCAAGGAGGGCTTCGCCGAGGACGTCGTGTTCCTGCACCACGCCGGCCTGCGCCCGGTCGTCGTCCACGGCGGCGGCCCGCAGATCAGCAGCGCCCTCGACAGGCACGGCATCGAGTCCACCTTCACCGCCGGCCTGCGCGTCACCACGCCCGAGGCCATGCAGGTCGTCAGGATGGTCCTGGTCGGCCAGGTGGGCCGCGACATCGTCGGCCTGGTCAACCGGCACGGCCCGTTCGCCGTCGGCATGTCCGGCGAGGACGCCTGCCTGTTCACCGCCGAGCGCAAGCCCGCGATGGTCGACGGCCGGCCGGTGGACATCGGCCAGGTCGGCGAGATCGTCAAGGTCGATCCGGGCGCGGTGCGCGCGCTGATCGACGACGGCCGCATCCCGGTCGTCTCCAGCGTCGCCGCCGGCGCCGACGGACAGATCTACAACGTCAACGCCGACACCGCCGCCGCCGCGCTGGCCGTGGCGCTCGGCGCGCAGAAGCTGATCGTCCTCACCGACGTCGAGGGCCTGTACGCCAACTGGCCCGACGACACCGACGTGATCGACCAGCTCGACGCCGACGCGCTGGAGAAGCTGCTGCCCACGCTGTCCAGCGGCATGGTCCCCAAGATGGAGGCGTGCCTGACCGCCGTGCGCGGGGGAGTGCCCCAGGCGCACGTCCTCGACGGCCGCGTGCCCCACTCGATGCTGCTGGAAATCTTCACCAACGAAGGAATCGGAACCATGGTGATGCCCTCATGAACCTCCACGAGCGGTTCGAGCAGGCGTTCATGCCCAACTACGGCGTCCCCCCGATCGCCCTGGCCCGCGGCGAGGGCACCCGCGTCTGGGACGCCGACGGCAAGGAGTACCTCGACTTCATCGGCGGCATCGCGGTCAGCTCGCTCGGCCACGCCCACCCCGCCCTGGTCGAGGCCGTCTCCAAGCAGGTCGCCACGCTCGCCCACACCAGCAACCTGTTCCTGCACGAGCCCGAGGTGCTGCTCGCCGAGCGGCTGCTCGGCCTGCTCAACGCCCCCGCCCGGGTCTTCTTCGCCAACTCAGGCACCGAGGCCAACGAGGCCGCCTACAAGCTCGCGCTCAAGTACGGCCGGCGCGAGGGCCGCTCCTACTTCGTGGCCGCCGAGAACGGCTTCCACGGCCGGACGATCGGCGCCCTGTCGCTGACCGGCAAGAAGGCCATCCGCGACCAGTTCGGCCCGTTCCCCGTCGACGTGCGCTTCGTCCCCTACGGCGACGCCGACGCGCTCAAGGAGGCGGTTACCGGCGACTGCATCGCGGTGTTCCTGGAGCCGACGCAGGGCGAGGCCGGCGTCGTCCCCCCGCCCGAGGGCTACTTCGAGGCCGCCCGCGAGATCTGCGACTCGACCGGCGCGCTGCTGGTCGCCGACGAGATCCAGTCGGCGATCGGCCGTACCGGCCACTGGTTCGCCCACCAGGCCGACGGCGTCACCCCCGACATCCTGACCCTGGCCAAGGGCCTCGGCGGCGGCCTGCCGATCGGCGCGTGCGTCGGGTTCGGCGAGGCCGGTCGGCTGTTCGACAAGGGCGACCACGGCTCGACGTTCGGCGGCAACCCCGTCTCGTGCGCGGCGGCGCTGGCCGTGCTGGACAACCTCGACCTCGACCACGTCAAGTCGGTCGCCGCCGGGCTGCGCGGCGGCCTGGAGGCGGTCCGCCACCCGCTGCTGAAGGGCGTGCGCGGGCGCGGGCTGTGGCTGGCCGCCGTCCTGAAGGAGGAGCGGTCCGCGCGGGTGCAGCAGGCCGCCGCCGAGGCGGGCTTCCTGGTCAACGCCGTGCAGCCGGACGCCGTCCGCCTCGCGCCGCCGCTCGTGGTCACCCACGAGGAGGTGAACGCCTTCGTCGAGGCGTTCCCCGCGATCCTCGCGGAGGCGTCGGCGTGACCAGGCACTTCCTGAGGGACGACGACCTGAGCCCCGAGGAGCAGGCGGAGGTGCTCGACCTGGCCGCCGCGATGAAGAAGGACCGCTTCGGCTACCGGCCGTTCGAGGGCCCGAAGACCGTCGCCGTCCTGTTCGACAAGCCCTCGGCCCGCACCCGCGTCTCCTTCCACACCGGCATCGGCGAGCTCGGCGGCCTGCCGCTCGTCGTGGACAACGTCGCGGTGCTGATGGGCAGGGGCGAGCCGACCGCCGACATCGCCCGCGTGCTCGACCGCCAGGTGGCCGCCATCGTGTGGCGCACCACCGGGCAGCGGCTGGTCGAGGAGATGGCCGCCGCCTCGGCGGTGCCCGTCGTCAACGCGCTCACCGACGACTTCCACCCCTGCCAGATCCTCGCCGACCTGCAGACCGTCCGCGAGCGGCTGGGCGGCACGGCCGGGCTGACGCTGACCTACGTCGGCGACGGCGCCAACAACATGGCCCACTCCTACCTGCTCGGCGGCGCGACGGCCGGCATGCACGTACGGATCGCCGCCCCGGCCGGCTACCAGCCCGACGCCGTGATCCTCGGCCAGGCCGCCGCCGTCGCCGCCAGGACCGGCGGATCGGTGGTCGCGATGACCGACCCGGCCGCCGCCGTCCAGGGGGCGCACGTGATCGCCACCGACACGTGGGTGTCCATGGGGCAGAGCGGCGAGCAGGAGCGGGCGGCCGCGTTCGCGCCGTACCAGGTGAACGCCGGGCTGCTGGAGCAGGCCGCGCCCGAGGCGATCGTCCTGCACTGCCTGCCCGCCTACCGCGGCAAGGAGATCACCGCCGACGTCCTCGACGGGCCGGCCAGCGTCGTGTGGGACCAGGCGGAGAACCGGCTGCACGCCCAGAAGGCGCTGCTCCACTGGCTGGTGACCCGCGGATGACCATCCCGATGACCAAGGCCGCGCGGCAGGCGAAGATCACCGACCTGCTGCAGCGCAAGGCCGTCCGCTCCCAGCCGGAGCTGGCCAAGCTGCTGGCCGAGAGCGGCGTCGAGGTCACCCAGGCCACCCTCTCCCGCGACCTGGACGAGCTCGGCGCGCTCAAGCTGCGCGCCGACGACGGCTCCCTGGTGTACGCGCTGCCCGGCGAGGGCGGCGACCGCATCCCGCTCACCAGGACGGGCGGCGGCGGCGAGACCCCGGCGGCGCGGCTGCACCGCATCGCCGAGGAGCTGCTGGTGGCCGCCGAGGCCTCGGCCAACCTGGTCATGGTCCGCACCCCGCCGGGCGCCGCCCAGTTCCTGGCCTCCGCCATCGACCACGCCGACTGGGAGTCGATCCTCGGCACCGTGGCGGGCGACGACACGATCCTGGTCATCAGCCGGGATCCGGCGGGCGGCCAGGCCGTCGCCGAGGCGCTGCTGCGCGTGGCGGACCGGCGCGGATGAACCGGCGTGGCCGAACCGGTCGCCGGGATCGCGGCCGCCCCTGACGCAAAGAAGGGCTGAGTTGCACTATGGTCGCGTGGGAAATGGAGGAGATGACGGTGAGTGATGGCAAGCCGATGCGGCTGTGGGGCGGGCGCTTCGAGAGCGGTCCGTCCGACGCGCTGGCCCGGCTGTCGGTGAGCGTGCACTTCGACTGGCGGCTGGTGCCGTACGACCTGGCGGCGTCCAGGGCGCACGCCCGCGTGCTGCACAGGGCGGGGCTGCTGAGCGACGAGGAGCTCGAGCGCATGATCGGCGCGCTCGACGACCTGGAGGCCGCCTGCAAGGCGGGCGAGTTCCGCCCGACCGTGGCCGACGAGGACGTCCACACCGCGCTGGAGCGCGGCCTGCTGGAGCGGCTCGGCTCGCTCGGCGGCAAGCTGCGCGCGGGCCGCAGCCGCAACGACCAGATCGCCACCGACCTGCGCCTCTACCTCCGCGACCACGTGCGCAGCATCGTCTCCCGCCTGGTCGAGCTGGAGACCGCGCTGATGGCCCAGGCCGAGCAGCACGCCGAGACCGCCGCGCCGGGCATGACGCACCTGCAGCACGCCCAGCCCGTCTCCTTCGGCCACCAGCTCCTGGCCCACGTCCATGCCTTCACCCGCGACATCGACCGCCTCACCGACTGGGACAAGCGCGCCGCGATCTCCCCGCTCGGCTCCGGCGCCCTGGCGGGCTCCTCGCTGCCGCTCGACCCGCAGGCCGTGGCCGAGGAGCTCGGCTTCTCCGCCGCCGCGCCCAACTCGATGGACGCCGTCGCCGACCGCGACTTCGCCGCCGAGTTCCTGTTCGACGCGGCGATGATCGGCGTGCACCTGTCGCGGCTGGGCGAGGAGATCGTCCTGTGGGCCTCGCAGGAGTTCCGCTGGATCGAGATGGACGACGCCTACTCCACCGGCTCGTCGATCATGCCCCAGAAGAAGAACCCCGACGTCGCCGAGCTGGCCCGCGGCAAGTCCGGCCGCCTGATCGGCAACCTCATGTCGATGCTCACCACGCTCAAGGGCCTGCCGCTGACCTACAACCGCGACCTGCAGGAGGACAAGGAGCCGGTGTTCGACTCGGTCGACACGCTGCTGCTCGTCCTGCCCGCGATGGCCGGGCTGGTCGCGACCATGCGCGTCAACACCGCCCGCATGGAGGCCTCGGCCCCCGACGGTTTCGCCCTGGCCACCGACCTGGCCGAGCTGCTGGTGCGGCGCGGCGTGCCGTTCCGCGACGCGCACGAGGCCGTCGGCCACCTGGTGGTCTGGTGCCAGGTCAACGACAAGGACCTCGGCGACCTGACCGACGACGAGCTGGCCAAGGTCTCGCCGCACCTGACGCCCGACGTCCGCGACGTGCTCAACGTGCCCGGCGCGCTGGCGGCCCGCAAGGCCCACGGCGGCACCGCGCCCGACCGCGTACGCGACCAGCTCGTCGCCCTGCGCGAGGCGGTCGACGCGCAGGCGGCATGGGCCTCGGGCAGCTGAGCGCCGCGCCGCTGCCGCGGAGTTTCTTCGACCGGCCCTCGCACGAGGTCGCGCCCGACCTGCTCGGACGCGTCCTCGTGCACGGCCCGGTCGCCGTCCGCCTCACCGAGGTCGAGGCGTACGGCGGTCCCGGCGAGGACCCGGCGGCCCACACCTACCGCGGCAGGACACCCCGCAACGCCGTCATGTTCGGCCCGCCCGGCCACCTGTACGTGTACTTCACCTACGGCATGCACTTCTGCGCGAACCTCGTCTGCCTGCCCGAGGGCCACGGCTCGGCCGTGCTGGTCCGCGCCGGCGAGATCGTCGCCGGCCTGGACGAGGCCCGCACCCGCCGCTCTCCCGGCATCGGCCGGGACGGGCGGGACGGCCCGGGCAGGCGGGTGCCGGACCGTGACCTCGCCCGCGGCCCCGCCAGGCTGGCCGTCGCGCTGGGCCTGCTGCGCGAGCACAACGGCCTCGACGCGATCTGGGAAGGCGCACCCGCCGCCCTGGACCCCCTCACCGGAAACCTCGGGCGTCATGGCCATGGATCGGATCACGCCACCTGGCTCACCGGCCTGCCCCACGGGTCGGCCGCCGTGCTCGAAGGTCGGCCCGCCGACCCCGGCGCGATCAGGTCAGGCCCGCGCACCGGCGTCTCGACCGCCAAGGAGACCCCGTGGCGGTTCTGGATCGACGGCGACCCGACCGTGTCGCCGTACCGGGCTCACGTGCCGCGCCGGCGCAGCTCCGCGGCCACCTCCGTGGGGGAGACGCCCAGCTCGTGAGCGCTGAAGACGTGCAGGTGGTCGCCGGTGTCGATCTCCAGCATCTCGCTGCGCAGCCCGAACCGCCTGCGCACGTCCACCGTGACGTCCTGGATCGCCGCCCACGGCACACGCCGCCGCCCGGCGAACCCGTGCACCACCGTGATCCCGTCCGCGTCGGCCGACAGCCGCACCGGCACCAGCACGTCGCGCAGCCCCATCCCGCCCACCAGCACGGCCGCCGGCACCGCGAGGATCACCCCGCGCACGTCCCCGGCCACCCACCAGAAGACGGCGAGCCCGGCGCACGCCAGAGCCCCTAAGATCTTGAAAACGGCCAGCTCGCGACGGACCCTCCACATGGACACCGAGCGTATCCAAGTGGCGCGCCGGCACACCGATCGGGCAGGCTAAAGGCACCGACTCCGACTCAGGGAAGCCACATCACCGTGACCGACATCATCGACGACCTCGCGTGGCGAGGATTGATCGCCCAGTCCACCGACCTCGACGCCCTGCGCGCGTCCATGGCCAAGGCACCGATCACGGTCTATTCCGGTTTCGACCCCACAGCGCCGTCCCTGCACATCGGCCACTTCGTGCCGCTGCTCACGCTGCGCCGCCTGCAGCTCGCCGGGCACAACCCGATCGGCCTGGTCGGCGGGGCCACCGGCCTGATCGGCGACCCGAGCGGCCGCAACACCGAGCGCTCGCTCAACTCCAGCGAGATCGTCGCCGAGTGGGTCGAGCGCCTGCGCGGCCAGGTCGGCAAGTTCCTCGACTTCGACGCGGAGTCCAACCCGGCCCGCCTGGTCAGCAACCTCGACTGGACCGGTGAGCTCAGCGCCATCGACTTCCTGCGCGACATCGGCAAGCACTTCCCGGTCAACCGCATGCTCGCCAGGGAGTCGGTCTCCGCCAGGCTCGCCGGGGAGGGGCTCAGCTACACCGAGTTCAGCTACCAGATCCTGCAGTCCAACGACTACCTGGAGCTGTTCCGCCGCTACAACTGCACCCTGCAGATCGGCGGCAGCGACCAGTGGGGCAACATCACGGCCGGCGCCGACCTGATCCGCCGCATCGAGGGCGGGCACGTGCACGTCCTGACCCAGCCGCTGATCACCAAGGCCGACGGCACCAAGTTCGGCAAGACGGCGGGCGGCGCGCTCTGGCTCGACCCCGAGATGACCTCCCCATACGCCTTCTACCAGTACTTCCTCAACTCCGACGACCGCGACGTGATCCACTACCTCAAGGTGTTCACGTTCCGCGGCCGCGAGGAGATCGAAGAGCTGGAGAAGGCGGTCGCCGAGCGTCCCTTCGCCCGCGAGGCCCAGCGCACGCTGGCCGAAGACCTCACCGAGCTGCTCCACGGCCGCGCCGAGCTGGAAGCGGTCATGGCCGCCTCGAAGGCGCTGTTCGGACAGGGGTCGCTGGAGGACCTGCCCGCCGCCACGCTGGAGGCCGCCCTGGCGGAGGTCCCCAAGGCCACCGTCGCCGAGCTCGGCGCGTCCTTCGTCGACCTGCTGGCCGACAGCGGGCTGGTCGAGTCGAAGTCGGCGGCCAGGCGCGCGGTCAAGGAGGGCGGCGCCTACCTGAACAACGTCAAGATCACTGACGAGGCGTACGTGCCCGAGGCGTCCGACCTGCTGGCGGGCCGGTTCATGGTGCTGCGCCGCGGCAAGAAGTCGATCGGCGGCGTCGAGGTCGCCTGACCCCGACCGGCGAGGCGGGCCCTCCGGGGCCCGCCTTCCGCATGGCAGACCCTGCGGGGTCTCCGTTTTTGTACGGCGAAGCGAGCCCGCGCGGGACCTCCATTTTGTACGGCGATGGGAGACCCCGCCGGGCCCACTTGCCGCGTGGCGAGGCGGGCTCCGGGGAGGCCCGCCTGTCCTATTTGCGTGCTGATGTCCGCGCCGGCTTCCGCTCTCGTCTCTGATCTGGTTCCCGTTCGAACAGGGCCACCGTCAGCCCCGGCAGATCCGCCGAGTGCTTGACCGAGACGGGCTCGAACCCCGCCTGCCGCACCTGCGCCACCCGCGGCACGGAGCCGCCCTGCAACCCCGCCTGCTTGGTGCCCCGCCACACCAGCCAGACCCGATCGCGTCCCTTCAACGCCGCCGCGACCTCCGACCTTTCGGGGTAGCCGAACCCGTCGGCGTCCGGCACGTCGCCCGTCTTCAGCACGTCGTCCGGCATCGCCGCGTCCGCGTAGTAGTCGAATCCGGCCCGGAGCTGGCTCTGCCCGTACACGATCGCGTCCCCCGGCTCCGCCTTGACCACCCGCAACGCCCACGGGATGTTCTCGAACCGCCCGTTCTCCTCGCGTACCGCCACATGGTCGGAAGCCGCGAGCAGGCCCCCCACCAGCACGAGCGCCACCCCCGCCGGCACCGGGAACCGCGGCATCCCAGCCACGGCCACCCCCGCCAGCAGCGCCAGCGCGGGCGCCGTCACGAACAGGTACCGGTCCACGTACGCCGGCGTCACCAGCTGCGAGACCGCGAGCAGCAGCAGCGGCGGCAACACCAGCCACCCCACCGACGCGACGGCCCACCGACCACCATCCCCGGCCACCGGATCACGCCCTGCCGAACCGCCACCATCCCCCCGCGCCTGCCCAGGCCCCTCGGACCGGCTCCCGTCGTCGCGCACCCGATCACGGCCCGCCGCCGACTTCCAGAGCACCACCGCGCCGGCCACCGCGACCGCGAACAGCAGCACCCCGGCCCAGGTCGAGCCCGCCGCCATCTTCGGGAACTTGAGCCACACCTCCGGCCCCCGCTGCGGGATCCAGCTGATCGCGTGCCGCTCCCCGAACCCGACCAGTCCCAGCACGACCGCGGGCAGACCTCCGATCCCCAGCGCCACCGCCATCCGCACCAGCATCCCGCGCCGCGCCAGGGCGAGGTGCGCGGGCAGCGCCAGCACCGCGAACAGATGCGTGCAGCACACCAGCGCCACCGCCACGCCGTACGCCACCCACCGCCCCCCGCTCGGACGCGTCACCGCCCGGTGCAGCGCCCAGAACGAGAACACCACCGCGGCCGCCGCGAACGCGTAGGACCTGGCGAAAGCCCCGTAATAGGAGACGGACGGCAGGATCGCGAACAACGCCGCCCCGATCACGCCCGCCCGCACACTGTGCAGCCGCCTGCCGAGGTCGGCGAGGAACCAGGCCGCCACCCCGATCGCCACCGCCGACGGCAGCCGCAGCCACAGTTCGGCTGTGCCGGCCTCAACCCAGAAGTGCATGAACAGGTAGTACGGCAGGAAGTGTCCGTCGATGTTCCGGGCCAGCTCCCACAACCCCGACAGTGAGCGGGAAGCCGCGCTGATGGTGGCCAGCTCGTCACCGTTCAGGGTGGCCGCCCCCGTCCCCGAGAACGCCACCGCTCCCGCGACCAAAGCCATCCACCAAGGGGCGAAGGAACGCAGACGGGTCGCAGGTTGGACCGAGGGGGCAATTGTGGCGGCAGTGGTCACCGGGGCAGAATACGCGCCCCTCAGAACCCCCGCCCCGTACGTGGAACCCCGCAGCCGCCCGAACGACCTGGTCGGCGCCCCGGCCTCACCACCGCCTCCACCCGCCGATCATTGCCTTCGCCACGAACGCGCTTGAGCCCAGCCCTAGAACACAACTTCCGCACCACAAGGCAGCAAGACCTGCGGCCCATTGCTCCCAGCCCGCAGTGCCCCAACGAGCCCCCCCGCCACATCGGGCCCTGTCTCACTCTCACCTCCTTCTGCCCTTCCCGGATCCCCTTTCCGAGCTCGCCGATCACACCCTCCCTCCCAAAGCCGATCGCCACCCGCCGCGGCTGCGGGTTCGTCCTCGTAGGCGAGGGCGCGCGCAGCACGGGTGACGAGCACCGTCCTCCCGCGTTCCGCCATGCTCCCGTCCGGCGATTTGACGTGTCGCGGATCGCGACCTAATCTTTCACTTCGTCCCCGGAGCGAGCCGGACGCCGATCAGGCGGACGGGCCCCGGGACAAGCCCCTTGAGATGACAAGCCACCTCGGCCGAGGCGCTTCAACGCGCTTTGGCATGGGTTGTCATCTGGTGCCCGAAGCACGCCGAATAATCGGTTGATTCGACAGGTGCCGGATGACACGGTAAGTTACGAGGGTTGCCTCGGAAGCGAGGCATCCAATCCTAGACAGGTTTGGTCCGGTTTGTTCAAGTCTCCGGATTTGACACGAAATCGGCGGGCCTGCTAAGATTAAGAAGACGAAATGAACGCCTCTGAACGAGGATCCGGGAACGGGTTCTGGTGAGGAAGTACGCGTCCGTTTCTTGAGAACTCAACAGTGTGTTAAAAGCCAGTGCATGAATACATGCATAACCCCGTCTCATCTTCGGATGGACGGATTCCTTTTTGGTTGGGATTCAACCACTTTTCCAAGCATTGTTTGGAGAGTTTGATCCTGGCTCAGGACGAACGCTGGCGGCGT
>NZ_JBITLO010000009.1:0-422267 GCF_044465345.1 Nonomuraea sp. NPDC049684
CCGCCTAACCCCCCCCCCCCCCCCCTGCGTTCTGTTTTTTTTTTTATTAATACACCCCCCCCCCCCCCCCCCCCCCCCCCGGCCCCCCCCCCCCCCCCCCCCCCCCCCGCCTCTGGCGTGACTAGCTGCAGCCCTCGGCCGGGGGCGCGGTCTCCGACAGCTTCAGGCCCTCGATGCCGCCGAACCACTTCTCCAGCAGCTGCTTCATGGTGCCGTTGTCCCAGATCTTCTTCACCGCGGTGTTGACGGCCTCACACGTCTTGGTGTCGCCCTTCTTCAGGCCGATGCCGTACTTCTCGTCGGTGAAGCCCTGGCCGAGCACCTTGAAGTTGCCGCCGGCCTGCTTGGCGAAGCCCGCCAGGATCAGGTCGTCGGTGGTGACGGCGTCGAGGTTGCTGCCCGACAGCTTCTGCACGCACTCGGAGTAGTTGGCCGCGTCGACGGTCGTGGCGTCGATGTCGAGCTTGCCGTCCGGGGGCGGGTCGGTGACGCGCTTGTAGGAGTTGGAGCCGGCCGCCTTGCAGATCTTCTTGCCCTTGAGGTCCTGCGGGGCGTTGATCGCGGCGTCGTCCTTGCGGACCATGATGTCCTGGTGCGCGATCACGTACGGGCCGCCGAAGGACACCTTGGCCTTGCGCTCCTCCGTGATGGAGTACGTGGCGAAGATGATGTCGACGGTGCCGTTCTGGAGGAAGGGCTCGCGGTTGGAGGAGGCCGACTCCTTCCACTCGATCTGGGCGTCCTTGCCGCCGTTCATCTCCTTCAGCACGGCCTTGGCGACGTCGACGTCGAAGCCCTCCGGCTCCGACCCCTTCTTCAAGCCCAGGCTCGGCTGGTCCCACTTCGTGCCGACCACGACCTTGCCGCCGTCCTGGACCTTCTCCAGGACGCTGGCGTAGGTCTTGTCCCCGCCGCAGGCGGCCAGAGCGGCGAGCATGCCCACTCCCGTGACCACCGCTCCCAAACGACGCATGTGCATGTATACCTGCCTCAAAATCTCAGTGCGTGAGGATCTTCGAAAGGAAATCACGCGCGCGGTCGGTCTGCGCGTTGGTGAAGAACTCGTCGGGGGTGTTCTCCTCCACGATCTGCCCGTCCGCCATGAAGACCACCCGGTTGGCGGCCCGGCGGGCGAATCCCATCTCGTGCGTGACGACCATCATCGTCATGCCGTCGCGTGCCAGCCCGATCATCACGTCGAGCACCTCCTGGACCATCTCCGGGTCCAGGGCCGAGGTGGGCTCGTCGAAGAGGATCATCTTCGGGTCCATGGCCAGCGCACGCGCGATCGCGACCCGCTGCTGCTGGCCGCCGGAGAGCTGGGCAGGGTACTTGTCCGCCTGCGCGGCGATGCCCACCCGTTCCAGCAGCTCCATGGCCCGCGCGTCGGCCGCCTGGCGGTCCTTGCGGCGCACCTTGATCGGGCCGAGCGTGACGTTCTCGCGGATGGTCTTGTGCGCGAACAGGTTGAAGGACTGGAACACCATGCCGACCTCGGACCGCAGCCTGGCCAGCCCCCTGCCCTCCTCGGGCAGCACCTGGCCGTCGAACACGATCCTGCCCTCGTCGATCGTCTCCAGGCGGTTGATCGTCCGGCACAGCGTGGACTTTCCACCGCCCGAAGGCCCGATGACCACCAGAACCTCGCCACGAGAGACGGTCAAGTTGATGTCCTTCAGGACGTGCAACGCCCCGAAGCGCTTGTTGACGCCCTCCAACTGAACGAGTGGAGTGGCGTCGCCGTTCTCCGTCATGGACCAAAACGGTAGAGGTCATTAAGACGCTGGTCACTAACCAGGTGGTACCGATCCGGTCACATCGTGCCGTCAAGCTGGTGTTTTAGACGGGGGCGGCTGCCGCGAGCCGGACAACGACTACCCTTGAACCTGCCATGACTGTGACCCAGGAGAGCGCCCGCACGTACGAAGTGCGCACATACGGGTGCCAGATGAACGTGCACGACTCCGAGCGCCTTTCCGGCCTGCTGGAAGACGCCGGCTACGTGCCGGCCCCCGACGGCGAGACGGCCGACGTCGTCGTGTTCAACACGTGCGCCGTGCGGGAGAACGCCGACAACCGCCTTTACGGAAACCTCGGCCACCTGCGGCCGGCCAAGATGGACAACCCGCGCATGCAGATCGCGGTGGGCGGCTGCCTGGCCCAGAAGGACCAGGGCGACATCGTCCGCAAGGCCCCCTGGGTCGACGTCGTCTTCGGCACCCACAACATCGGATCACTGCCGGTGCTGCTGGAGCGGGCCCGGGTGGCCGGCGAGGCGCAGGTCGAGCTGAAGGAGTCGCTGGAGGTCTTCCCCTCCACGCTGCCCACCAAGCGCGAGTCGGCCTACGCGGCGTGGGTCGCGATCTCGGTCGGCTGCAACAACACCTGCACGTTCTGCATCGTGCCGTCGCTGCGCGGCAAGGAGAAGGACCGCCGTCCCGGCGACGTCCTGTCGGAGGTGCGCACGCTCGTCGGCCAGGGCGTCCTGGAGGTGACCCTGCTCGGCCAGAACGTCAACACCTACGGCGTCGAGTTCGGCGACCGGCTGGCCTTCGGCAAGCTGCTGCGCGCCTGCGGCGACGTCGAGGGGCTGGAGCGGGTGCGCTTCACCTCGCCCCACCCGGCCGCCTTCACCGACGACGTCATCGCCGCCATGGCCGAGACGCCCAACGTCATGCACCAGCTCCACATGCCGCTGCAGTCGGGCTCCGACCGCGTGCTGAAGGCCATGCGCCGCTCCTACCGCGCCGAGCGCTACCTCGGCATCATCGAGCGGGTGCGCGCCGCCATGCCCGACGCGGCCATCTCGACCGACATCATCGTCGGCTTCCCCGGCGAGACCGAGGAGGACTTCCAGGCCACCCTCGACGTCGTCCGGCAGAGCCGCTTCGCCAACGCCTTCACCTTCCAGTACTCCATCCGTCCGGGCACCCCGGCGGCCACGATGGAGGACCAGATTCCGAAGGAGGTCGTCCAGGAGCGTTACGAGCGCCTGGTGGCCCTGCAGGAGGAGATCTCCTGGGAGGAGAACAAGAAGCAGGTCGGCCGCACGCTGGAGGTGCTGGTCGCCGAGGGCGAGGGCCGCAAGGACGACGCCACGCGCCGCCTGTCCGGCCGCGCCGCCGACAACCGGCTCGTGCACTTCGCGGTGGGCGAGGAGACGCCGAGGCCCGGTGACATGGTCACCGTCGAGGTCACCTACGCCGCCCCCCACCACCTGGTCGCCGACGGCGCGGTCCGTGAGGTGCGGCGCACGCGGGCCGGCGACGCCTGGGAGGCCCGTCAGGGCGCCCCGGCCAAGGGGCCCGGCGTGCTGCTCGGCATGCCGTCCGTCGGCCGCCCGGCGGCTCCCGCCCCGGCCGCCGGAGCCTGCTCGGCCCACTGAGCCACCGCTTTTCAGCGCGTTCCCGCACCCCGCCGCTCCTTCTGGACGGCGGGGTGTTCCACGTTGGTCAGCGGCGGAGGCGGTCGAGGAAGCTGTAGCACGGCTGGCGGCGGAAGTCGTCGAACGTGGCGCACGGGTCGGGCCCGCCGGCTCGTACGGAGGGCGGCGGCGGGGGAGGCGCCTGACGGTCCGGCTCGGGGACGACCCGCTCCCTGGGCGGCGCCTGCGGGGACGCTTGCGGAGCCGGACGGCGTACGGCGGCCCGCCGGGACGGACGCGGCGGCGCGACCAGCGGCGGACGCGTGGGCAGCGCCCGGGGCGAGAGCGGCGACGACAGCTCGCCCCTCGCCGGCCGGCTCTTCGCCGGCTCGCCCTTCACCGGTTCGCTCTTGGCCGGCGGCTGCGAGGGCTCGCCCGGCCCCGACGCCGTGGGACGGCCGGGCGCCGGCACGGCCTGCATCCAGCCCGGTGACCAGGGCCCCGGTGACCAGGAGCCCGGTGACCAGGGGCCCGGTGACCAGGGCCCCGGGGACGGGGTGGGCGGCGCCGGGGACGGCTCGGCCGCCGGCGAGCCCGCGATCTGCGAAGGAAAATACGATCTTGGGATAAGCGGTGTTTCCTGATCGAATTCACGGCGGTTTTGCGGGCGCGATTCCGGCGAACTGGTGAATGCGAGGAAAATCCCGAGACCGGCCGTGACGAGTACCCCGGCCGCTCCGGCCGCGGCGCCCAGCCGGGGACGGCCACCTGGGCAAACAGATCTTTGGGGGGACAAGTCGTGATTCCTTTGTGATTGGTGTGCGAGCATTCCGCTGATGCGGCTAGTGTGGTCCATCACCCGCGGAAGCCGGCGAGCTTTCCCCGATACGACCGCAGGGAGCTGCACCACCATGCATGATCCGACCGAGACGGATCGTCAGGAGATCCTGTCCGGGCCGGGCTCGTCCCCGAGGCCCCCCGGCAAGAGCAGGAAGACCGCCGTCATCGCCGCGTTGGCCCTCGTCGGCGTGCTCGCCGCGGGCGGCGCCGGCTACCTGCTGGCGGCCAAACCGGGCCAGAGCGTCCAGCAGGAGCAGGGCTCCGGCCGTCCGTCCCCCGGCACGAGCGCCGGCGACGAGGTGTTCGAGGCCGACGAGGACGCCACCATGGGCGACGCCACCACCGACGCCCCCACCGACGCCCCCGACGACGGCCTGCCTGCCGACGGTTCCGACGACTCCGCCATGGGCGACGCCGTCACGGACCCGGGCGGCGGCTCCGACCCCGCCGACAAGGGATCGACCGGTTCCGACGGCACGGCGCAGAAGGGCACCGGGGGCAAGCCCGGCACGCCGTCCACCAAGGCCCCGCAGCCGGCGGGCGACGATCCCGCCGACGGCCCCGCGGGGCAGCTGAGCGGCCAGTGCGCCAAGAGCGGCTGCTGAGACACCGCCCCAAGTGGCTTGCCCTTTCCAGCCCGTAATGGATCTGCTGGAGAGCCGGCCGTCCTCGTAGGGTGCCGGGCATGACGACTGACAGAGCGGCCACGTTGCGACGGCTGCACGTGCCCGGCAGCCCGCTGATCCTGCCCAACGTCTGGGACGCCGCCTCGGCGCGCGCGGTCCAGGAGGCCGGGTTCCCGGTGGTGGCCACCGGCAGTGCGGCCGTCTCCCGCGTCCTGGGGTACGCCGACGGCGAGAGCACGCCGGTCGGCGAGATGATGGCCGCCATCGCCCGCATCGCCAGGGCCGTGGACGTGCCCGTGACCGCCGACGTCGAACGCGGTTACGGGCTCGCGCCCGGCGAGCTGGCCGAGCGGCTGGCCGAGGCCGGGGCGGTCGGCTGCAACGTGGAGGACTCCGACCCGCGTACCGATGAGCTGGTCGACGCCGGGGCACAGGCGGACTTCCTGGCCGGCATGCGGGCGGCCGCGGGCGACGCCCTGGTGATCAACGCCCGGATCGACACCTACGTGCGCGGCCTGCGCGACCGGGCGGCTGCCGTGTCGCGCGGGCGGCGCTACCTGGAGGCCGGGGCCGACTGCGTGTACCCGATCACGCTGGCGGACGAGGGCGAGATCGCGGCCCTCGTCGCCGAGGTGGGCGGGCCGGTGAACATCCTGTTCCGGCCGAAGGCGCCGTCGTACGCGCGGCTGGCGGAGCTGGGGGTGGCCAGGATCAGCTTCGGCGGCGGCCTCCACCAGGCGGCCCACGCCTACACCCAGGGCCTGCTCGCCGCCATCGCCGAAGGCCACGATCCCTACACCACCTGACCGCCACCCTCCAGCACGCCCCGGGAACGCCCTGCCGGGCTCGGGGCTCTGGAGGGCCAGGCCGGGGTTTTGGCGTGCGGGTCAGGTCCTGGTTCGCGCCATGCCCGGGTTCTGAGGTGGGGGTTCTCAGGGGCCTGGGTGGTGGGCCGTGCTGGGATTCTGAGGTCCGGGTTCGTGTCATGCCGGGGTTTTGAGGTCCCGGAGTTGTGAGGTTCAGAGGCGGGCCGTGCTGGGTTCTGCAGGTGCGGGTTCTGGGGCGTTCAGGGGTGCGGGTGCCCGGGGGTGGGGTGGTTGGCGGCGCTGGGCGGGCTGGGGGGTGAGGTGGGGCGGGTGGCGCGTACGCTTGCGCTCGTGCTTGTCGCCGCGGCCGTCTGCCCGCAAACCCCGCTGATCGTGACCGGGCTGCCCGAGCTGCGCGCGGCCTGTCGTACCGCGGTCGCCGCGCTCCGGGCCGCCCGTCCCGACGTGCTGGTCGCGGTGGGCGGCGCGGAGACGACCCGCTCCTACGACGGCGCCGCGGCGGGCACCCTGCGGCCCTGGGGCTTCGAGGTCACGGTGGGCGAGGGCCGGCCCGTGCTGCCGCTGTCCCTGACCGTCGGCCGCCTGCTCCTGAACGACGCCGACGCCGACGCCGACGCCGACGCCGACGCCGAGGTCTCCGCGCAGGCGGTGGCCTTCGACGCCGCTCCGGCCGAGTGCCGGGCGATCGGGGCCGGGCTGGCCGCCCTCGGTCGCCGGGTCGCGCTGCTGGTCATGGCCGACGGTTCGGCCTGCCTGACCCCGCGGGCCCCGGGCCGGTACGACGAGGCGGCCGGGCCGTACAACGACCTGATCGCCGCGGCGGTCGGGACGGCGGACGCGGCGGCGCTGGCGGCGCTCGACCCCGTCGAGGCCGACCGGCTCTGGGTGACCGGCCGCGCGGCCCTCCAGGTGCTGGCCGGCGCCGCCGAGGGGGCGCCGCTGACCGGCACGCCGCTCATGCAGTCCTCGCCCTACGGCGTGGGCTACTTCACGGGCGTGTGGAGCTGACGAGACGCCACCGTAAGGCCCGTCAGGTCGAAGCCGTGCGGCGGCGGGGGACCGGGATGCGCATCAGGTCGCGGGCGGTGATCACTTCGCCGTCGAAGCTGCGCCGCACCTCCTCCACGAACGCCGGCTCCTCGGCGAACCCGTACCGCTCGGAGAAGTGCGTGAGCACCAGCCTGCGCACGCCCGCGTCGGCCGCCACCACGCCCGCCTCGAACGCCGTCAGGTGCCCGTACTCCTTGGCCAGCGCGCTCTCGGCGGACAGGAACGTCGACTCGATCACCAGCAGGTCGGCCCCGGAGGCCAGCTCGAACACCGCGTCGCACAGGCGGGTGTCCATGACGAACGCGGCGCTCTGCCCCGGCCTCGGCTCGCTGCACTCGGCGAGCGTGACGCCCCGGACCGAGCCGGTGCGCTGGAGCTCGCCGACCTCCGGGCCGCGGATGCCGTGGCGGGCCAGCCGGTCGGGCAGCATGCGGCGGCCGTGCGGCTCCTGGACGCGGTAGCCGTACGACTCGACGGGGTGGGACAGGCGGCGGGCGATCAGCGGCCCCACCCCGGCCAGCGCGCCGGAGACCGGATGCTCCTCGATCACCTTCGTGTCGGCGAACGCGGCCGCGTGCCGCAGCCTGCGCCAGTAGGTCTCGCCGGAGGCGGGGAAGACCGCGCGCACCGGATGGCGCACCCGGTCGCGGGCGATGCGCTGCACGACCCCTGGCACGCCCAGGCAGTGGTCGCCGTGGAAGTGGGTCACGCACAGCCAGTGGACGTCGTTCGCGCTCAGCCCGGCGTGCAGCATCTGCCGCTGCGTGCCCTCGCCGGGGTCGAAAAGGTAGCCTTGCCCGTCCCAGCGCAGAAGGTACCCGTTGTGGTTACGGTGTCGGGTGGGCACCGCGCTGGAGGTGCCCAGCACCACGAGTTCACGTGAGGACATGATGACCACGCAGTCCACGCTGTCCACGGTCGCGTTCGCCGAGGTGCCGACGCCGGTCGGCCCGTTCGTCCTGGCCGTCACCGAGCGGGGGCTGGTCGCCTCGGGATGGGGGTCGCCCGCCGGACTGGCCGGCCGGCTCGGCCTGGCTGAGGTTCATGATGCGGATCGTACGGCCTGCGCGGTCGCCGAGCTGAACGCTTATTTCGCCGGCGAGCTGCGCACGTTCAGCACCCCCGTGGACTGGCGGCTGATGACCGGCTCAAGGCTCCAGGTGCTCCAGGCCCTGCACCGCGTCCCGTACGGCACCGCCGTCACCTACGGCGAGCTGGCCCGGCGCGCCGGGTCGAGCGTGCCGGCCCGCGGCATCGGCTCGATCATGGGCTCCAATCCGATCCCCATCTTCGTGCCGTGCCACCGGGTGGTCGCGGGCAACGGGCTGGGCGGGTTCAGCGGCGGCGTGGGGGTGGAGACCAAGCGCTGGCTGCTCACCCACGAGGGATACCTCCAGCCGACGCTCCTCGACCTGTAGGTGGTCCGTCCACACCCGGACAGTTGACACACTGGTCGGTGTGCGCCAGCAGCCAGTCATCGCCGTCGTGGGCCCCACGGCGGCCGGGAAGTCCGATCTCGCCGTCGATCTCGCGCTCCGGCTCGGGGGCGAGTGCGTCAACGCCGACTCCATGCAGCTCTACCGCGGCATGGACATCGGCACTGCCAAGCTCACCCCCGCCGAGCAGCGCGGCGTCCCCCATCATCTGCTGGACATCTGGGACGTCACGGTCACGGCCAGCGTCGCCGAGTACCAGCGGCTGGCCAGGGAGCTGTTCGCGAAGATCGACGTCCCGGTGCTGGTGGGCGGCAGCGGCCTCTACGTCCGGGCGGCCCTCGACGACCTGGAGTTCCCCGGCACCGACCCGGTGATCCGGGCCCGGCTGGAGGAGGAGCTGGCCGAACGCGGCCCGGCTCCCCTGTACGAGCGGCTGCGCGAGCTCGACCCGGCCGCCGCCGAGGCGATCCTGCCGAGCAACGGCCGCCGCATCGTGCGCGCGCTGGAGGTGATCGAGCACTCCGGCCGGCCGTTCTCGGCCACCATGCCGTCCTACGACGCCGTCTACCCCAGCGTGCAGCTCGGTCTGGAGGTGCCGCGGCCCGAGCTCGACGAGCGCATCGAGCTGCGGGTCGAGCGCATGTGGGCGGCGGGTCTGGTCGAGGAGGTCCGCGCGCTGCTCGGGCAGGGCCTGGCCGAGGGGCGCACGGCGGGCCGCGCGCTCGGCTACGCCCAGGTCATCCGGTTCCTGGAGGGCGAGTGGAGCGAGGAGCAGGCGTTCGCCGAGACGGTCAGGGCCACCAGGCGCTTCGCCCGCCGCCAGGAGTCGTGGTTCCGCCGCGACCCGCGGGTGCGCTGGCTCCCGTACGACGCCCCCGACCTGCTTGAACGATCCCTGGCGCACATCGCCGACCCCGGTGCGGCATAAACTCAGGCAATGCGGTTTCTCAAGGGGCACGGCACCGAGAACGATTTCGTCATCCTGCCCGATCCCGACGACGGCGTGGAAGTGACGGCCGCGCTCGTGGCCAAGATCTGTGACCGGCGGGCCGGGATCGGCGCCGACGGCGTGCTCCGGGTCGCCAGGACCAAGGAGCACGCCGAGGTGGCCGAGCAGGCCGCGGCGGCCGACTGGTTCATGGACTATCGCAACGCCGACGGCAGCGTCGCGGAGATGTGCGGCAACGGCGTCCGCGTCTTCGCCCGCTACCTGGTGGACGCGGGGCTGGTGGAGGGCACGGAGTTCAGCCTGGCCACCAGGGGCGGCCCGCGCCGGGTCCGCGTGGAGCCCAACGGCGACATCACGGTCGACATGGGCAAGCCGGCGGTGCTGGGGGAGAGCGTGGCGGGCGTCGGCGGCCACGAGTACCCCGGTCTCCACGTCGACATGGGCAACCCCCACCTGGCCTGCGCGATCGGCGACCCGGTCGTCCAGCTCGACCTCAGCCACCAGCCCGGCTTCGACACCGGGGTGTTCCCGGCGGGCGTCAACATCGAGCTGTTCAACCCGGTCGGCGTCAGCCGCGTGGTGATGCGGGTCTACGAGCGCGGCTCGGGCGAGACGCGCTCCTGCGGCACCGGCGCCGTGGCGACCGCCGTGGCCGCCGCGCACATGTCCGGCGACACCACCGGCACCTGGACCGTCGAGGTCACCGGCGGCTCGCTGACCGTCATCCTCGACGAGGACACGAGCTACCTGTCCGGCCCGGCGGTGATCCTGGCGAGCGGCGAGCTGATGCTTGCAGAATGATGTTCTTCTGAGGGATGCTGGGTCCACTTTCCGAACCGAGGAGGGGTTGAGGATGGCGGACCCACGTACCACGGCGGTGCAGGTCAAGGCGCCGATCGGCCAGTACGGCGGCGGCTTCATGGTCTCCCGCGAGGCCAAGGCCGTCTGCGAGCAGCACGGGCTCGGCCCGCGCGAGCTGTACTTCCGCGGGCGCTGCGGGGTGCTCGGCGAGTGCCACGCCGACGTGGTCACCTCGGTGGCGGTCTTCTTCCCGGCCGCCCACGTCGAGGAGAGCTGGAACGGCGGCCGGAAGATGCCCGTCGAGCAGGCCGTCGAGCTCTACACCGAGGCGTGCAGGCAGTGGGGGCGGCGCAAGCTCGGCGGCCACGACGGCTGCGCCCGCATCGCCGAGCTGCTCGAACCGGTCGTCATGCAGGCCTCGCCGGTGGGCGCGCCGCTGTTCGCCGGCTGGCGGGCGGTGCCGCTGCCGGACGACCCGCCCGCGCGCGCCGTCCAGCTCATGCACGTCCTGCGCGAGCTGCGCGGGGGCCTGCACGCCAACGCCGTGCTCGCGGCCGGGCTGCACCCCCTGGAGGCCACGCTCGCCGCCGTCCACGACACCACCCCGTTCGGCTACGCCGACGGCGTGACGATCGCCAGGTTCTTCACCTGGCCCGAGCCCTACGCCACCCCCGGACCCGACGTCGTGGCGCGGCGGGCCCAGGTCGAGGAGACCACCGACGACCTGATGGCCCCGGTCTTCTCGGTCCTGCGCGACAACGAATCGGACGAGCTGATCGAGCTTCTGCGTTTTGGGCACGCTCGTTGACCTGGCAGACTGACTGCCCATGGACGTGGACATCTGGGCCTGGGTCGGCGAAACCCAGCAGCAGCTTTCCGAGGCGGGCAACGTTGGCCTCGCCATGGCGCTGGGAGACCTTCCCGCACAGGCCTACGAGGGCCGGTATCCGCAGCTCGACGTGATGGCCCCGGCCATCGCCCAGCAGGCCGAGTCGCTGGAGCTGCCCTGGCTGGAGTTCTACGCCCGCTACTGGCACCTCATGGGCCGCATCGGCGACCGGGCCCAGGGCGCGGTGGCCATCGACGACGCGCGGCAGCTTCTCACGTTCGCCCAGCGCGAAGACGTGCGCGACTGCCCGGCCACCCCGGCCGCCGTCGAGGCGATGGCCATCGTGTGGGCCAACACCGACGGCCCCGGCTACGCCGGCGACCGCCTGGAGACGGTGGGCGCCTTCCTGGAGGACATGAGCCCGGAGCGGCCCGCCTTCAGCGGCCTGGCCACCCAGTACGTCGCGGCGCTCGTCGACGCGGGCAAGGCCGGCGAGGCCGTCGCCTACGCCGAGTCCGCGGTCGAGCGGCTGCGCACGGCCGGTCGCGAGGCGAGCTGGGAGCTCGGCGCCGAGGGCGCCCGCGCCCTGCTGGCCGCCGGCCGGGCCGACGACGCGCTGGCCGCCCTCCAGGCCGCCGCCGACCTCTCTCCCGACGACCCGCCCGCCAAGGCCCACCGCGAGGGCGTGCGCCGCGCGCTCATCCTGGCCGAGCTCGGCCGCACGGCCGAGGCCGTCGACGCGCTGCCCGACCTCGACGTGGTCGGCGAGCACCCGCGCGTCTTCGTCGAGTGGTCGCGCGCGGTCGCCAAGCTGGCCGGGTCCTCCCAGATCACCAACACGTGGCAGCTCGGCCGGGTGCTGCGCCAGTGGATCGACTACTTCGGCATGATGGGCGGCTACCGCTCCCGCGTCGAGCTCGCGCTGGTCGCCGGCGACCTGGCCCTCGCCAGGAACGGCGTGTGGCAGGCCCGCCTGCTGGCCGACCTGGCCGAGTCCGGCGCGGCGGAGCTGCGCGGCGAGACCGGCGACCTGACCGAGCGCGTCGCCGCGCTGCGGGCCGCCGCCGAGGCCACCTCCGAGCCCGCGGCCCCCGGCCCCCTGGCCGAGCGGGTCGGCCTGTTCGACGCCGCCGACGGCTTCAACGCCGACCCCGAGAAGTGGGTGGGCTGGCTCGCGCCGCTGTCCGGCGAGGACCTGGAGGCCACCCGCCGCCACACCACCACGCTCGGCTTCCTCGGCTTCCCCGCGGCGGGCGCCGACATCTACTGGAAGCTGCTGGTCGACTCCGGCGACATCGCCTCCGCCGACCCCGACGACGTGGCCTACCTGACCACCCTGCTCATCGAGGCCCGCCAGGACGAGCGGCTGGAGCAGATGGCCGCGCTGCTGCCGCACGCCGCCCAGTACCTCGCGCTGGCCAGGCTCCACAGCGCCCGCGAGCGCTGGCCCGAGACGCTCGACGCCGCCGAGCACGCGGTCGCGGCCGGGGCCGGCATCGAGGCCAGGCGCCTGCTGTCCGGCGCCGCCCAGCAGCTCGACCACAACGACAGGGCCGCCGGCGTCCTGGCCGAGGTGCTCGACGAGCTGACCGACGAGGACGTCTGGCGCATGGTCGTCATGGCCACCTCGGCGGAGGACTGGGACACCGTGCGCAAGGGCGCGGCCAAGATCGGCATGCCGATCAAGTCCAAGCAGGGCCCGATCGAGGAGGAGATGGGCCTGATCCGGCTCATCCTCCCCGCCCCCGACGGCGGCCAGCGCCAGGTGTTGTCCATCCGCACCGGCCCGGCCACCGCCCGGCTGGCGCTGCCGCAGCCGCGCGGCATGGACTACAACGCCGGCGACCTGGTCGTGTTCGACCCGCAGCTGCTGGAGCCCGTCCCGGAAGACCCGCAGGAGCAGCAGAACTTCGTGCCGCCGTTCGCGGCCGTGCGCATCCTGCGTCCCGGCGGTTACACCAGCTACTTCTTCGACGGCGCCGCGCCGAGCGAGGAGGACTGGGCGGAGTTCACCGAGGTCATGGCCGAGCGCGGCTGGCCGATGTGGGTCTACAGCGACGAGAACTACACCGTCACCCACCCGACCAGCGGCGAGTCGCTGCCGGGCGTGTTCGGCTGGGTCGCGGTGCCGCCGGACGTGTCGGCCGCCGAGGTCGACGCCCTGCTCGACGACGCCACCGAGCGCTGGGTGCACCCGCTGGCCTGGCTCGACCTGGCCCGCGAGATCGACGTCGAGGTCGAGCGGCACGAGCGCATCGTCAAGGAATACGGGCTCTGACGTGCTGGAGCGCTTCAGCCTCGACGGCAAGGTCGCCATCGTCACGGGCGCGTCGTCGGGGCTGGGCGTGGCCTTCGCCCGCGGGCTGGCCGAGGCCGGCGCCGACGTCGTGATCGGCGCCCGGCGCGCGAGCCGGCTGGCGGAGACCGGGTGCCTGGTCGAGGAGGCCGGGCGCCGCTGCCTCCCGGTCCCGACCGATGTGGCGGTGCCGGAGGAGTGCGACGCGCTGGTGGCCGCGGCCGTGGCCGAGTTCGGGGCGGTCGACGTGCTGATCAACAACGCGGGGGTCGGCACGGCCGTGCCCGCGCTGCGCGAGCCGCCCGAGGAGTTCCGCCGGGTGGTGGAGATCAACCTGCACGGCACGTACTGGATGGCGCAGGCGTGCGCGCGGGTGATGCGGCCGGGCTCGTCGATCGTGAACATCGGCAGCATCCTCGGCGCGACCACCGCCGGGCTGCCGCAGGCCGCCTACAGCGCGTCGAAGGCGGCCGTGGCCGGGCTCACCCGCGACCTGGCCCAGCAGTGGACGGCCCGGCGCGGCATCCGGGTCAACTGCCTGGAGCCGGGGTTCTTCGCCTCGGAGATGACCGAGCAGTATCCGCCCGGCTACCTGGAACGCATGCTGGAGCTGCGGGTGCCGATGAAGCGGCCGGGCGACCCGGCCGAGCTGGTGGCGGCGGCGGTCTTCCTGGCCTCCGACGCCTCCTCCTACGTCACCGGGGTCACGCTGCCCGTGGACGGCGGCATCCTGATCACCTAGAGGGTCCTTCTAGTACGTTGTCGGGAATGACCGCCCCCTTCGTACGTTCCTACCGTCCGGCCGATCTGGCCGCCGTCTACGACGTCTGCGTGCGCACGGCCGACGCCGGTGGCGACGCCCGCGGCCAGTACGCCTCCGACCTGCTCATGGGCGACATCTTCGCCGCCCCCTACGTCACCCTGGAGCCCGAGCACGCCCACGTCGTGGACGACGGCACGGGCCAGGCCGTCGGCTACGTCGTGGGCACCGCGGACACGGCGGCGTTCGTCCGCCGCTACCGCGAGGAGTGGATCCCGGCGGCCGCGGCCCGCTGCCCCCTTCCCGCCGACCCGCCGGTCACGGCGGACGACGTGATGCTCGCCCTGCACCACCGGCCCGAGCGCATGCTGGTGCCCGAGCTGGCCGGCCACCCCGCCCACCTGCACATCGACCTGCTGCCCGGCTGGCAGGGCCAGGGCTGGGGACGCCGGCTCATGAGCGCCTTCGTCGACGGCCTGCGCGCCGCCGGGGTGCCGCGGCTGCATCTGGGGATGGTCAGCACGAACGCGCCCGCGCGGGCCTTCTACGACCGGCTCGGGTTCGTGGAGCTGGCGGTGGCCGACGCGGGGCCGGTGACGTACCTGGGACGGGACACCTCGCCGCTGGGCTAGCTCTTGTCCGCGGGGATCCAGGGCCTTATGTTCGTTGCGTAGTCCGGTACGTGTTGCGTATTAAGGAACAACCGGAGGCGTGATGGGTCGGCCGCGCGTGGTGATCATCGGAGCCGGGATCGTGGGTTGCGCGGTGGCCGACGAGCTCACCGAACGCGGCTGGAGCGACGTCACCGTCGTGGAGCAGGGCCCGCTCTTCGCCGCGGGCGGCTCCAGCTCGCACGCCCCCGGCCTGGTCTTCCAGACGAACCCGTCCAAGACCATGACCGAGTTCGCCGCCTACACCGTGCGCAAGTACACCGCGCTCGGCGCGCACTGCTTCCGGCAGGTCGGCGGCCTGGAGGTGGCCACCACCCCCGAACGCTGGACCGACCTGCACCGCAAGCTCGGCTGGGCGCAGTCGTGGGGCGTCGAGGGCCGCCTGCTGGACGCCGCGCAGTGCGCCGAGCTGTGGCCGATGCTGGACCGCCGCCGGGTGCTGGGCGGCTTCCACGTGCCGAGCGACGGCCTGGCCGCCGCCGTGGCCTGCGGCGAGACGCAGGCGGCGCGGGCCGCCGAACGCGGGGCGCGCTTCCTCGGCGGGCACACCGTGACCGGCGTCGAGCAGCACGGCGGCCGGGTCACCGGCGTCTCCTGCCTGGTCGCGGGGGAGTACCGGACCATCCCGGCCGACGTGGTCGTGTGCGCCGCCGGATTCTGGGGCCCGTCGATCGGGGAGATGGCCGGGCTGACCGTGCCGCTGCTGCCGCTGGCCCACCAGTACGCGAAGTCCGCCCCCCTGCCCCCGCAGCCCGAGGGCCCCATCCTGCGCCACCAGGACCGCGACCTGTACGCCCGGCAGCACGGCGACCGCATCGGCATCGGCTCCTACGCCCACCGCCCCATGCCGGTCGCCCAGCACGAGATCGGCCCCAAGGGCACCACCATGCCCTCGGTCCAGGCGTTCACCGAGGAGGACTTCGAACCCGCCTGGCGCGACGCCGCCGAGCTGCTGCCCGCCCTGGCCGGGTCCAAGTACGAGGACGGCATCAACGGCGTCTTCTCCTTCACCGCCGACGGCTTCCCGCTGATCGGCGAGGCGCCGCACCTGGACGGGTTCTGGCTGGCCGAGGCCGTCTGGGTGACGCACTCGGCCGGGGTGGCCAGGGCGGTCGCCGAGCTGCTGGTGACCGGCCGGTCGCAGGTGGACCTGCACGAGTGCGAGCCGGCGAGGTTCGAGCAGGCGCAGCTGTCGCCCGCCTACGTCGAGGAGCGCGGCCGGCAGAACTTCGTCGAGGTCTACGACGTCATCCACCCGTTGCAGCCCATGGAGTCGCCGCGCCCGATGCGGACCAGTCCCTTCTACCCGCGCCAGGTGGAGCTGGGCGCGTACTTCCTGGAGTCGGCAGGATGGGAGCGGCCGCACTGGTTCGAGGCGAACGAGCCGCTGCTCGCCGGCCTGGAGGAGCCGCGGATCGGCGCCGACCGGCGGGACGCGTGGGCCGGCCGCCACTGGTCGCCCGTCGCCGCCGCCGAGGCGTGGGCCACCCGCGAACGGGTCGCGCTCTACGACATGACCTCGCTCAAGCGCATCGAGGTCAGCGGGCCGGGCGCGGCGGCCTTCCTCCAGCACATGACCACCAACAACGTGGACAAGAGGCCCGGCACGGTCACCTACACCCTGCTGCTGGACGCCGGCGGCGGCATCCGCTCCGACCTCACGGCGGCGCGGCTGGCCGAGGACAGGTTCCAGATCGGCGCGAACGGCAACCTCGACCTCGACTGGCTGACCCGGCACGCCCCCCGCGGGGTGCACATCAGGGACATCACGCCCGGCACCTGCTGCGTCGGCGTGTGGGGGCCGCAGGCCAGGGACCTGCTGCAGGGGCTCACGGACATGGACCTGTCCAACGACGGCTTCCGCTACTTCACCTGCCGGTCCGGGTACGTCGGGCAGGTCCCGGTGCTCGCGATGCGCGTCTCGTACGTGGGCGAGCTGGGCTGGGAGCTCTACACCGGCGCCGACATGGGGCTCAAGCTGTGGGACACGCTGCGGGCCGCCGGTACGCCGGTCGCGGGCGGGCGGGCCGCGTTCAACAGCCTCCGGCTGGAGAAGGGGTACCGGCTGTGGGGCGTGGACATGACCACCGAGCACGACCCGTACGAGGCCGGGCTGGGGTTCGCGGTCAAGGAGGACAAGGACTTCCACGGCCGCGACGCGCTCCGACCCGAGCCGTCCCGCAGGCTCGTGCCGCTGCTCAGCGACGAGGTGGTCATGGGCAAGGAACCGGTCCGGCACGACGGCCGCGTCGCCGGGTACGTCACCAGCGCCGCGTACGGGCACACCATCGGCCGTCCGATCGCCTACGCCTGGCTGCCGGCCGAGCTGGCCGGACCGGGGACGCGGGTGGACATCTCGTACTTCGGCCGCCGCGTGCCCGCGGAGGTCGCCGCCGAGCCGCTGTTCGACCCCCGGATGGAGAAGATCAGACGTTGACCCACCCCGGCTTCCTCTGGCGCAACCCCGATCCGCGGCCCTCCTACGACGTGGTCGTCGTGGGCGGCGGCGGGCACGGCCTGGCCACCGCCTACTACCTGGCCAGGAACCACGGCCTGACGAACGTCGCCGTCCTGGAGAAGGGCTGGCTGGCCGGCGGCAACATGGCCCGCAACACCACCATCATCCGCTCCAACTACCTGTGGGACGAGAGCGCCGCCCTCTACGAGCACTCGCTGAAGCTGTGGGAGGGCCTGAGCGCCGAGCTGGACTACGACCTGCAGTTCAGCCAGCGCGGCGTGCTCAACCTGGCGCACAACCTGCACGACGTGCGCGAGGGCAGGCGGCGGGTCAACGCCAACCGGCTCAACGGCGTGGACGCCGAATGGCTGGACGCCGACGAGGTCAGGAAGTTCTGCCCGATCGTCAACGTCTCCGGCCGGGCCCGCCACCCCGTCCTGGGGGCCACCTTGCAGCGGCGCGGCGGCATCGCCAAGCACGACCACGTCGCCTGGGCGCTGGCCCGCCAGGCCGACGCGTACGGCGTGGACCTGATCCAGGGCTGCGAGGTGACCGGGTTCGAGATCACCGGCAACCGGGTGACCGGCGTGCGCACCTCGCGCGGGCCCATCGCCGCGGGCACGGTCGCGCTCGCCGCGGCCGGGCACACCTCGGTCCTGGCCGAGCGGGCCGGGATCCGGCTGCCGCTCCAGTCGCACCCGCTCCAGGCGCTGGTGTCGGAGCTTCTGGAGCCGGTGCTCGACTGCGTCGTCATGTCCAACGCCGTCCACGTGTACGTCAGCCAGGCGCACAAGGGCGAGCTGGTCATGGGGGCGGGCATCGACGCGTACAACTCCTACGGGCAGCGCGGCGGGAGCCACGTGATCGAGGCGCAGATGGCGGCGGCCCTGGAGCTGTTCCCGCTGTTCAGCCGGGTCCGCGTGCTGCGGACGTGGGCCGGGATAGTGGACGTCTCGCCGGACGCCTCCCCGATCATCGGCGCCACCCCCGTGGACGGCCTCTACGTCAACGCGGGGTGGGGCACCGGCGGCTTCAAGGCGACCCCCGGCTCCGGCTGGGTGTACGCCGACACGATCGCCAACGGCCGCCCGCACCCGCTCGCCGAGCCGTTCGCGCTGGAGCGGTTCACCACGGGCGCGCTCGTGGACGAGCACGGCGCGGCGGCGGTGGCCCACTGATGCTGCTCCTCGACTGCCCCCACTGCGGCCCCCGCGACGAGACCGAGTTCCACTACGGCGGCCAGGCCGGGATCGCCTACCCGCAGGCCCCCGGCGAGCTGTCCGACCAGGAGTGGGCCGCCTACGTCTTCCTGCGCGACAACCCCAGGGGCTGGTTCCGCGAACGCTGGTTCCACACGCACGGCTGCCGGACCTGGTTCACCGTCGAACGGCACACGGTCACGCACGAGATCAGGAAGGCGCCATGAGGTTCACCTTCGACGGCCGTCCCCTCCGGGGGGAGCCGGGCGACACGCTGGCCGCCGCGCTGCTGCGCAACGGGGTGCGGGTGGTGGGCCGGGGCATCGCGTCCGGCCGCCCGCGCGGCGTCTTCTCGGCCGGACCCGAGGAGCCGAACGCCCTGGTCCGGGTGGGCGCCGACCCGATGCTGGCGGCCACGACCGTGGAGCTGTACGACGGGCTGGAGGCGTGGAGCCTGCGCGGCAAGGGCCGGCTGGACCTCGACGCGGCCGACGACCGGCGCTGCGACAAGGGGTACCTGCACTGCGACGTGCTGGTGGTCGGCGGCGGCCCGGCCGGGCTCGCCGCGGCCGCCGCGGCGCGCGCGGCCCGGGTGATCCTGCTGGACGACCAGCCCCGGCTGGGCGGCGACCTGCTGAACAGCCGGGTGCTGCTCGACGGCGCGCCCGCGCTCGACTGGGTGGACTCCCTCGACCTGTCCGGCGTGCGGGTGCTCACCAGGACCACGGCCGTCGGCTACCACGACCACAACTACGTGGTGGCCGTCGAGCGGCGGGCGCGCGGCGAGCGGCTGTGGCACATCAGGGCCCGCCGGGTCGTCCTGGCGACCGGCGCCCACGAGCGCTCGCTCGCCTTCCCCGGCAACGACCGGCCCGGCGTCATGCTGGCCTCGGCCGCCCGCGCCTACGCCAACCGGTACGGCGTGCTCCCCGGCCGCCGCGCGGTCGTCCTCGCCTGCGCGGACTCCGGGTACGAGGCCGCCGCGGACCTGCGCGCGGCCGGCGTGGAGATCGCCGCGATCGTCGATCCGCGCCCCCGGGGGCTCACCCCCGACGCCCTGGCCGGGCAGGTGATCACCGGCACCACGGCCGGCGCGGACGGCGTGCTGACCGGCGTGCGGGTGGGGGAGCGGCACATCGAGGCCGACCTGCTGGCCGTGGCGGGCGGCTGGAACCCCGCCGTGCACCTGTTCAGCCAGTCGCAGGGGCGGGTGCGCTTCGACGAGGGGTTGCAGGCGTTCGTCCCGGACGTCTCGGCGCAGGCCGAGTGCTCCGCCGGCGCCTGCCGCGGCCGGTACGGCACCCGCGAGGCCATCGCCGACGGCCACGCGGCCGGCCGGGAGGCCGCCGGGTCCGCCGCCCGCGAGCTGCGCGTGCCGGAGTGCGACGAGCGGCCCCCGCGGCCGCCCGCCGCGTTGTGGCTGGTCGAGGGGGACGGCGACGAGCCCGCCTTCGCCGACCTGCACCGGGACGTCACCGTGGCCGACCTGGCCAGGGCGACCGGCACCGGGATGCGCTCGGTCGAGCACGTCAAGCGCTACACCACCGCGGGCACCGGCGCCGACCAGGGCAAGACGTCGGGCACGGTCGTCGTGGGCGTGATGGCGGCGCTGCTCGGGACCGCGCCGGGGCAGGTGGGCACGACCACGTTCCGGCCGCCGTACACGCCGGTGTCGTTCGCGACGCTGGCCGGGCGTGACCGGGGCGCGCTCTCCGACCCGGTCAGGACCACCGCCATGCACGCCGCCCACGTCGCCGCGGGCGCGGTGTTCGAGGACGTCGGCCAGTGGAAACGCCCCCGCTACTTCCCGCTGGACGGCGAGACCATGCAAGCGGCCGTCGCGCGCGAGTGCCGGGCCGCCCGCACCTCCGTCGCCGCCATGGACGCCTCCACCCTGGGCAAGATCGACATCCGGGGCGCGGACGCGGGCGCGTTCCTGGACCGGATCTACACCAACATGTACTCCACGCTCGCCGTCGGCGCCTGCCGCTACGGCCTCATGTGCCGGGCCGACGGCATGGTGTTCGACGACGGCACCACGACCAGGCTCGCCGCCGACCACTACCTGATGACCACGACCACCGGCAACGCCGCCGCGGTGCTCGACTGGCTGGAGGAGTGGCGGCAGACCGAGTGGCCGGAGCTCGACGTCTCCTTCACCTCGGTGACCGACCACTGGGCGACGGTCGCCGTGGCCGGCCCCAAGGCGCGGCGGGTGATCGCCGCCGTCGCGCCCGGCGCGCTCGGCCTGCCCTTCATGCGCTACGCCGGGACGGACGTGCTCGGCGTGCCCGGCCGCGTGTTCCGGATCAGCTTCTCCGGCGAGCTGGCCTACGAGGTCAACGTGCCCTGGCCGTACGGCAGGGCGTTGTGGGAGGCGGTGCTTGAGCTGGGCGCGGTGCCGTACGGGACCGAGGCGATGCACGTGCTGCGGGCCGAGAAGGGGTTCGCCATCGTGGGCCAGGAGACCGACGGCACGGTCACGCCGCACGACCTCGGCATGTCGTGGATCGTCTCCCCGCGCAAGCCCGACTTCGTGGGCAAACGCTCGCACGCCCGCCCCGACACCGCCCGCGAGGGCCGCAAACGCCTGGTCGGCCTGCTCGCCGACGACCCCGCGGCGCCGATCGAGGAGGGCGCCCAGCTCGTCAGGGGCGGGCCGGGCGCGCCCATGCTGGGGCACGTCACCTCCGGCTACGCCAGCGCGGCGCTCGGCCGGACGTTCGGGCTGGCCATGGTCAGGGACGTCGTGCCCGGCGACCGGCTGACGGCGGTGTCGGGGGCGGCGGCCACCGGCGTGACGGTCGTCGAGCCGGTCCTGTACGACCCGGGCAACACCCGCCGCGACGGCGACCCCCTGGAGGAGGACGCGCCCGCGGCGTCCGGGGGCGTCCCGGCGCGGGAGAGCCCGGCGGCGGCGTTCGCCGACCGGTTCGCGGCGGCGAGCGGGCCGTCGGCGCGGCTGCGCGAGCTGCCGTTCGAGCCGATGTGGGAGGTCAGGGGCGCCGATCCCGGCGTGGGCCTGCGGCTCGGCCCGTCGTGGTGGCTGGTGACCGGGGACGCCGCGCCGGAACCCGGCTGGGTGGACGTCTCGGGGCAGCGGACGATCCTGGAGCTGTCCGGGCCGGCGGCGGAGGACGTCCTGATCACCGGCTGTCCCGTGGACCTGCATCCCGACGTGTTCCCGGGGCACGCGCAGACGCTGCTGGGCCGGGCCCCGGTGATCCTGGAACGGCGGGCGGCCGGGGAGTACCGGATCCACGTCAGGTCGTCGTTCACGGCGTACCTGGCAGAGTGGCTCTTGGACGCGCTTTTAGCGTTATAAGATTATTTAGGGGTACTTGCTATACCTAGACTTTACGAAAACCGAAGTCTGGGGATCTCGTGCGCGTACGGGCGTTCACGGCCGGTCTGGCCATGGTGACGATGCTGGCCGGCTGCGGCGGCCTTGAGGCGCAGTCGGGCGGCCCGGACCCGGCCAAACCCGACTCCGCGTCGGTCTCGGACGCCCGCAAGAAGCTGGACAAGCTCAAGGTCAAGGGACGAGCCCCGCGCACCGGCTTCGACCGTGACGAGTTCGGCCCCGCCTGGGCCGACGTCGACCACAACGGCTGCGACACCCGCAACGACATCCTCAAGCGCGACCTGAAGGACGAGACGTTCAAGTCGGGCACCCACGACTGCATCGTGCTCACCGGCACGCTGGACGACCCCTACAGCGGCAAGACCATCAAGTTCAAGCGCGGCCAGGACACCAGCACGGCCGTCCAGATCGACCACCTGGTGCCGCTGTCGGACGCCTGGCAGAAGGGCGCGCAGCAGTGGTCGCCCGCCAAGCGCAAGGAGTTCGCCAACGACCCGCTCAACCTGCTGGCGGTGGACGGCCCGCTGAACAACCAGAAGAGCGACTCCGACGCGGCCACCTGGCTGCCGCCGCGCAAGGCGTACCGGTGCGCCTACATCGCCCGCCAGATCGACGTGAAGAGCAAGTACGACGTCTGGATCACCGACGGCGAGAAGAGCGCGATGGAAGGCATACTCAAGGACTGCTGACAGCCGCGCCGGGGGCGGTCAGCGTCAGCTCCACGCGGGCCCCGCCGCCCTCGGGCGCGGAGACGGCGAGCGTGCCGCCGCACGACTCGGCGGTGCGCCGCGCGATGTCCAGCCCCAGGCCGGTCGAGCCGCCGCCGCTGATCCCCCGCTCCAGCGACCCGGGGTCGAACCCCGGCCCCGAGTCCTCGACGACCAGCAGGCTCCCGGCCGGCCGGGACGACAGCCGTACGGCCATGGCGGTCCCCTCCGGGGTGTGCGCGAACACGTTGCCGAGCAGCGCGTCCACGCACGCGGCCAGCTCCTCGCCGCCGACGGCGACCGGCGCGGGCGCGTCGGGCAGCGACACCGACACCGGCCGCCCCTGGTCCTCGGCCAGCACCGACCAGAACCGCACCCGCTCGCGCACGACCTCGGCCGCGTCGCACGACCCGCGCCCGGCCGAGCGCCGCCGCGCCTCGGTGATGACCGCGCTGACCGCCCGCTCCAGCGCGTCCGCCCTGGCCTGGACCCGGGCGGCCTCCTCCGGGTCGCGCAGCGACTCGGCCTCCAGCCGCAGGCCGGTCAGCGGCGTGCGCAGCCGGTGGGACAGGTCGGCGACCGACTCGCGCTCGGCGGCCAGCAGGTCGCCGATGCGCCCGGCCAGATGGTTGAGCGCCAGCGCCACCGACCGCACCTCCGGCGGCCCGCCCGGCTCGGCCCGCGCGCTCAGGTCTCCGCCGGCCAGCCGGTGGGACACCCGGGCCAGCCCGACCACGGGCCTGGTCACGGCCAGCGCCAGCCGGTCGGCCAGCACGATGCCGAGCACCATGAGCCCCAGCCCGAGCACGAGCAGCGCCAGCCAGGCCGGCCGCACGCCGTGCGTCAGCTCGTCGTCCGGCACGAACACCCTGATCACGGCCGTGCCGTCGGGGGACTGCGCCGAGACCAGCACCTCCCGGCCGCCGGGGGCGACGGCGGTCACGCTGCGGCCCGTCGCGGCCAGCCGCACGGCGTCGGAGCGGGCGGCGGGCGCGCCCATCGTGCCCCCGCCGGGCAGGAACACCGTCACCCGCCGTGGCACCTGCTCGACCGCCAGCGGCAGGTCGGGCGTGCCGACCGCGACCGCGACGGACTCGGCGGCGGCGGTGGCCCGGCTCATCGCGCCGTTCTCGGCCACCGTGCCGATCAGCAGCGCCATCGGCACCAGCAGCGCGATCAGCACGAGCGACGTCGTCGCGGCCACCAGCAGCGCCAGCCAGCGCCTCACGACGGGCCGACCAGCTTGACCCCGACGCCTCTGACGGTGTGCAGGTAACGGGGTTCGGCCGCGGTCTCGCCGAGCTTCCTGCGCAGCCACGACAGGTGCACGTCCACGGTCTTGTCGGCGCCGCCGTACGGCAGCCGCCACACCTCCGTCAGCAGCTCGCGCTTGGTGACCACCTCGCCGGGCCGGGCCGCGAGGAAGTGCAGCACGTCGAACTCGCGCGGCGTGAGGTCGAGCGACACGCCGTCGAGCGTGGCCGTGCGCGCCCGGGGATCGACCCGCAGCCCGCCCACGGCCAGCGGCTCCGGCGCGGCCTCGCCCGCGCGCCGCAGCACCGCCCGCACCCGGGCGTCGAGCTGCCGGGCGCTGTACGGCTTGACCACGTAGTCGTCGGCCCCCGCGTCCAGGACGGGCACCATCTCGGCGTCGCCGTCGCGGGCGGTCGCCACGATCACCGGCACCCGGCTCACCGCCCGCAACATGCGCAGCAGCTCGACGCCGTCGAGGTCGGGCAGGCCCAGGTCGAGCACGATCAGGTCGGGACGGTCCTGCACGGCCAGCCGCAACCCCTCCAGCGCGGTCGGGGAGGAGGAGACCGCGTGGCCGAGATCGCGCAGGCCCCGGCTCAACGACGTCCGGATGGTCACGTCGTCCTCGATGAGCAGGATGTCAGCCATATACCCAAACCGTAGACGGTCCGTGGTGATGCACCGAGCATCGTTAGCGTCGCCTTAACCTGCGCTTAGCCGTACGTGGGGGAGGGTGAAGGCGTGAAGCGTCTCGTGCTGGCCTGGGCCGTCACCGCGGCCGCCGCGACCGGGGCGGCCGTGGCCGTGCTCGGGCTGCTCGGAACCGGGGTGACCGGCCCGTCCAGCCGCGTGCTCAGCGGCGCGGAGGTGCGCGCCGCGCTCTCCACCGCCACCGCGCGCGCCGCCACGCCCATGCCGCGGACGTCCGCCCGCGCCCAGGACCGGCTCATGCGCACCGAGGCCGGCACGGTGATCGCCTCCTGCTCCGGCGGCCTGGTCACCCTGCGCTCCTGGAGCCCCGCCCAGGGCTACTCGGTGGACGGCGTCCAGCCCGGCCCGGCCCGCGAGGCGAAGGTCGAGTTCGAGCCGGAGGACGGCGAGGAGGTCGAACTCAAGATCTTCTGCACCCCCGACGGCCCCGCCACCCGCTGACCGGCCCGGCGGCGCGGACGGGTCAGCGGCCTCCGCGAACCTCCAGCGCCCCCAGCAACTCCTCGGAGGCCCTGGTGATCGCCTCCACGGCCCGGTCGAACGCCTCGGCGTTGTGGGCCGCGGGGGCGCGGAACCCGGAGATCTTCCTGACGTACTGGAGGGCGGCGGCCCGCACGTCGTCCTCGGTCACGCTCTCGGCGTACGGCGGCCGCAAGGTCTTGATGCTTCTGCACATGGTCTCAACGGTAATAGCCGATGCGCTGGCTTATCTCCCTCGCGCCCGCGGCCAGCAGCTCGCCGACCTCGGGCAGCCGCTCGGGCGTGAGCCGGTAGGACGGCCCCGACGCGCTGACCGCGGCCACCACCGAGCCGTCGGCCCCCCTGATCGGCGCCGCCACCGCGTTCAGCCCGATCTCCAGCTCCTCCACCGTGGCCGCCCACCCGCGCCGCCTGATCTCCTCCAGGCCCAGGCCGGCGGCGGAGGTGACGGTGCGGGGGGTGTAGCGCTCCAGCTCGCCGGCCAGGCGCAGGGCGCCGAAGGCGAGCAGCACCTTGCCGCTGGAGGTGGCGTGCGACGGGGTGCGCTGGCCGACCCAGTTGTGGCCGCTGATCGCCGCCGGGCCGCGCACCTGGCTGATGTTGACCGTGTCGCCGTCCTGGGGGACCGCGATGTTGACGGTCTCGCCGACCGCCTCGGCCAGCCGCAGGCACACCTCGCGGCCCTCCCTGGACAGGTCGAGCTGGGCCGTGGCGGCGCCGGCCAGCCGTACGACGCCGAACCCCAGCCGGTAGCGCCCCCGGTCGCCGCTCTGCTCCACCAGCCCGCCCTGCTCCAGGGCGGCCAGCAGCCGGAACGCGGTGGACTTGTGCACGTCGAGCTCGACCGCGAGGTCAGTCACCCGGGTGGCGCCCTCGCGGGCCAGGATCTCCAGGATCGCGATGGCCCGGTCGACGGACTGAACCGTCGTACTGTTGCTCACAGCGCAACAGAATAGCCGCCGGAGCCGGACGGCAGGCGCTACTTCGACGAGGCCGGGGCCAGCTCGCGGCCGAAGTCGGAGGCGATCCTCCGCATGCCCTCGGCCAGCTCGTCGCGGTCGAGGGCGTCGATGCGCTCGGCCGGCCCCGACACCGACATCGCGGCCACCACGCGCTCGCCGTCCCGGACGGGCACCGCCAGGCAGTGGACGCCCAGCTCCTCCTCGCCCAGGTCCATCGCGTAGCCGCGCTCCTTGACCCGGCCGAGCTCGGCCAGCATGCCGGCCGCGTCGGTGATCGTGTTCGGGGTGCGCCGCGGCATGCCCGTACGCTCGAACACCGCCATCGCCTCGGCGGCCGCCCGCCCGGCCAGCAGCGCCTTGCCCACGGCCGTGCTGTGCGGCAGCACCCGCCGTCCGACCTCGGCGAACATGCGCAGCCTGCGCGGCGAGGGCACCTGCGCCACGTAGACGACGAAGTCGCCTTCCAGCACCGCCAGGTTCGCCGTCTCGCCGGACAGCTCCACCATCCGCGTCAGGTACGGCTGCGCCCACACCCCCACCATGCTCTCCGCGATGCCGCCCAGGCGGACCAGCCCGCCGCCCAGCGCGTACCGGCGGTCGGACTCCTGGCGCACGTAGCCGCGGGCGAGCAGCGTCTGCAGCAGCCGGTGGATGGTCCCGTACGGCAGGCCCGTCCGCGCCGCGATCTCCGACAGCCCGGCCTCGCCGCCGTGCTCGGCCAGCGCCTCCAGCACGTCGAGCGCCCGCTCGACCGACTGCACGCTCACAGCGACACCCCGCGCAGGGAGGCGTCCAGCACTTCGGCGGTGTGGGCCACCCTGATCTCCTTCCCGGCCCGGCGCATGGCCGCGGCGATCTGCATCGTGCATCCAGGATTGGCCGAGACCAGCAGCTCGGCCCCGGTCGAGGCGACCGCCCCGGCCTTGCGGTCGCCGAGATCGCGGGCCGCCTCCGGTTGCAGGATGTTGTACGTCCCCGCCGAACCGCAGCAGATCGCCGACTCGGGGACCTCCCGCAGCTCAAGGCCGGGAATGCCGCGCAGCAGCTCGCGCGGCTGCGCCCGGACGCCCTGGGCGTGGGCCAGGTGACAGGCGTCGTGGTAGGCGACGGTGAGCGGCAGCGGATGCCGCCTGGCCGCCGGGCCCAGCTCGGCCAGGAACTCCGACAGGTCCCGCACCCGGAACCCGGGATCGGCGCCGAACAGCTCGCCGTACTCCTTCATGACCGAGCCGCAGCCGGCCGCGTTCACCACGACCGTCTCGACCCCCGCCCTCCGGAACGCCCTGACCGTCCGGCGCGCCAGCCGCCGGGCCTGATCGGCGCGCCCGGCGTGCACGCTGAGCGCCCCGCAACACCCCTGCCCGGCCGGGATCAGCACGTCGCAGCCCTCCAGCGCCAGCACCCGCGCGGTGGCCGCGTTCACCTGCGGGAAGAACTCGCCCTGCACGCACCCGGTGAGCATCCCGACCACGGCCCTGCGCCCGCCCCTGGCCCTGACCAGGCGGGGCAGGCGCTGCCGGTGCTCCACGCGCGGCGCGAGCGCGGCCATGGCGCCCAGGCTCGGATGGGCGCGGGTCAGGAACGGCGCCATCCGCCCGGCCAGCCCCATCGTCGGCCGCAGCAGCCGCAGCCTGCGCGGGTAGGGGAACAGGCTGAACACGATCTCGCGCACCGCCCGCTCCCGCGGCTCGCGCACGTGCGTGCGCTCGACCTCGGCGCGGGTCTGCTCGATCAGCCGGTCGTAGCGCACGCCCGACGGGCACGCCGTGACGCACGCCATGCAGCCCAGGCAGGCGTCGAAGTGCCCGGCCATCTCCGGGGTGACCGGTACGCCCTCGACGTGCTGCTTCATCAGGTGGATCCGCCCGCGCGGCGAGTCCATCTCCTCGCCCCACAACGCGTACGTCGGGCACGTCGGCAGGCAGAACCCGCAGTGCACGCAGTCGCCGATCAGCTCCGGGTCCATGGTCACAGCCCTCCCGCCAGCCGTCCGGGCGACATCCTGCGCCCGGGGTCGAACCGTTCCTTGACCCGCCGCATCAACGGCAGCGCGCTCACCCGCCCCCACCTGTCGACCCCGGCGTCCGGCGCGGCCAGCACGTTCACCCGGCCGCCGGCGGCCTCGACCCGCTCCCGCAGCCCGCTCACCAGGCCCGGCAGCGCGTCCCCGGCGACGGGGACGACGGGCTCCAGCAGCACCCGGCCGGCGACCACCGACCCGCGCAGCGACAGGCCGCACCCTTCTGCCGCCCGCAGCACAGCGCCGGCCGCCGAAGGCGGGAAACGCACCTCGACCAGCACCTCACCCCGCGGGACGACCCCCCACCAGGACGGCGGCTCGCCGGTCACCGCCCCGCCGCCGACCAGGTCGCGCAGCGCCTCGGCGCGGGCCCGCGCGGCCGTGCCCTCCACCAGCACCGCCAGCGTCACCGGCCCGCCCGGCTCCGGGCGGTCCACCTCGACCGCGCTCGGCTCGGCCTGCGCGGCCGCCAGCGCCGCCGCGACGCCCGGCACGTCGTCCGCGGTCGTCCCGGCGACCACCCAGCGCCGCTCGCCGGGCAGCGGATGCAGCCGGAACGTGGCCTCGACGATCACCCCGAGGGTGCCGTACGAGCCGGTGAACAGCTTGCCGAGGTCGTAGCCCGCGACGTTCTTGACCACCTTGCCGCCCGACCGGGCGACCGTGCCGTCGGCCAGCACCACCGTGACGCCGATGAGCAGGTCGCGGGCGGTGCCGTAGCGGAAGGCGCGGGGGCCGGGCAGGGCGGTGGCCAGGGCGCCCCCGACGGTCGCCTCCCCGGCGAACGGCACGTCGAGCGCCAGCTCCTGCCCGCGCGCCGCGAGCGCCGCCGCCAGCGCCGCCGTGCGCACGCCGGCCTGCGCGCGCACCACCAGGTCGCCCGCCGCGTGCTCCAGGACCGCGTCCAGGCGGGACAGGCCGAGCAGCACGTCGCACCGCTCCGGCGGCGGACCCCAGTGCAGCTTCGTGCCGCCTCCCGAAGGCACCACCGCCAGGTCGGCCGCGGCGCACGCGCGCAGCACGGCGGCGACCTCCTCGACGCTCTCCGGCACCGCCACCCACCGGGCGCCCCACCGGTGCGCCGGGTCTCCGGGCCCGGCCGCCCTGACCGGCACGCCGGTGCCCGCGAACGGATCCGCCATCAGAACTGCTCCGCCCTGCCCGACTCGACCAGCGGGTGCGCGCCCTTGCGCACGCCCGGAACCTCGCCGCACAAGCGCGGCGTGGGGAACACCTTGCCAGGGTTGGACAGGCCGCCCGGGTCGAACGCGCACCGGAGGAGCTGCATGGTGTCCAGATCGGCGCCGGTGAACATCTTCGGCATGTAGCGGGCCTTGTCCACCCCGACGCCGTGCTCGCCGGTGATCGAGCCGCCGTGCTCGACGCACAGGTCGAGGATCGCGCCGGAGACCGCCTCGGCCCGCTCGCCCGCGCCCGGCTCGGCGTCGTCGAACAGCACCAGCGGGTGCAGGTTGCCGTCGCCGGCGTGGAAGACGTTGGCCACCCTGATGCCGTGCTCGCGCGAGAGCCGGTCGATGGCCGCGAGCACGCCGGGCAGCGACGTGCGCGGCACGACGCCGTCCTGGACGATGTAGGCCGGGCTGATCCGGCCGACCGCCGCGAAGGCCGACTTGCGGCCCTTCCAGATGGCCGCGCGCTCCTCCGGACCGGCCGCCACGCGCAGCTCGAAGGCGTCCGAGCAGATCTCCGTCAGCCGCGCGAACTCCCGCTCGACCGACTCCCGCGGCCCGTCCAGCTCCACGATCAGCACCGCGCCCGCCCCCTGCGGGTAGGAGCAGGCGACCGCCGCCTCGGCGGCCTCGATGGCCAGCGCGTCCATCATCTCGATCGCGGCCGGCACGATGCCCGCCCCGATGATCGCCGACACCGCCCGGCCGCCCTGCTCGATGTCCCCGAACGCGGCCAGCACCGTGGTCACCGCCTCCGGCGCCCGGCTCAGCCGTACGGTGATCCTGGTGGCGATGCCCAGCGTGCCCTCCGAGCCGACGAACGCGCCGAGCAGGTCGTAGCCCGGGTCCATGCGGTCGAGGACGACCAGGTCGCCGTCGGGGGTGACGATCTCGCACGCCTCGACGTGGTTGACGGTGAAGCCGTACTTGAGGCAGTGGGCGCCGCCGGAGTTCTCCGCCATGTTGCCGCCGATCGAGCAGACCTGCTGGCTGGAGGGGTCGGGGGCGTAGTAGTAGCCCGCGTCGCGCACGGCCTCGGTGATCGCCAGGTTCGTCACGCCCGGCTCGACGACGGCCCTGCGGTCGGGCAGGTCGATCTCCAGGATCCGGCGCATCTTCGAGGTGACGATGAGCACGCCGTCCTCGCGGGGGAGCGCGCCGCCGGACAGGCCCGTGCCCGACCCCCTGGCCACGAACGGCACCCCGAAGTCATTGCACATCCGGACGATCCGGGCGACCTGCTCGGCCGTCGCGGGCAGCACGACCACGCCCGGCGTCGCCCGGTGGCTGGTCAGCCCGTCGCACTCGTAGGTGCGCAGGCGTACCGGATCGGTGATCACCGAGTCGGGAGGCAGCAGCGAGCGCAGCGCCGCCGTCAGCGTGTCGAGCACCAGTCACTCTCCAGATCCGTCACCTCTAGTGTGCGACTGTTCGCACCGGTCTGGCCAGTTTTCGGAGGCAGGTTGGGGTGGGTTTCGGGGGGTCCGCTTATGTCCGGCGCTGGCGCGCCGGACATAAGCAGAAATTTCAACATCTACGGCATTTGGGCGTACGCCGGCAGCGTCAGGAACTCGGCGAAGTCGTCGTCCAGCGCCACCTGCTTGAACAGCGCCGTCGCCTGCCCGAACAGCCGCTCGTCGTAGCCCGGCTCGGCCGAGATGCGGGCCAGCTCCTCGGCGATGATCCGCTCGACCAGCTCCTTGGTCACCTGCTCACCGGTGTCGGCCAGCGTGATGTCGTTGTGGATCCACTGCCAGATCTGCGAACGGGAGATCTCGGCCGTCGCGGCGTCCTCCATGAGGTTGTGGATCGCGACCGCGCCGAGCCCGCCCATCCAGGCGGCCAGGTAGCGCAGGGCCACGTCGACGTTGTTGCGCAGGCCCGTCTCGGTGATCTCGCCGGGCGTCTCGGAGACCGACAGCAGGTCGGCGGCCGAGACGCGGACGTCCTCGCGCAGCCGGTCGAGCTGGTTGGGCCGCGCCCCCAGGACGCCGTCGAACACCTCGCGGCACACCGGCACGAGGTCGGGGTGGGCCACCCAGGAGCCGTCGAACCCGTCGCCCGACTCGCGCGTCTTGTCCGCCCGCACCTTCTCCAGCGCCACCGCGTTGACCTCGGGGTCGCGCCGGGAGGGGATGAACGCCGCCATCCCGCCGATGGCGTGCGCGCCTCGCTTGTGACACGTGCGCACCAGCAGCTCGGTGTAGGCCCGCATGAACGGCGCGGTCATCGTCACCGCGTTCCGCTCGGGCAGCAGGAACTCCCGGCCCCGCGTGCGGAACTTCTTGATCACGCTGAACAGGTAGTCCCACCGGCCCGCGTTGAGCCCGGCCGAGTGGTCGCGCAGCTCGTGGAGGATCTCCTCCATCTCGAACGCCGCCGGATAGGTCTCGATCAGCACGGTCGCCCTGATGGTGCCGTACGGGATGCCCAGGAGCTCCTGGGCCCGGGTGAACACGTCGTTCCAGAGCCGCGCCTCCAGGTGCGACTCCATCTTCGGCAGGTAGAAGTAGGGGCCCTTGCCCTTGTCGAGCTGGCGCTGCGCGCAGTGGAAGAAGTAGAGCCCGAAGTCGAACAGCGACGCCGAGACCGGCCGCCCGTCCACCTGGGCGTGCTTCTCGTCCAGGTGCCAGCCGCGCGGGCGCACCACGATCGTGGCCAGCTCGTCGTCGGGCCGCAGCGCGTACGTCTTGCCGCCGGTCTCGAAGTCGATCGCCCGGTCGAGCGCCTCGCGCAGGTTGAGCTGCCCGGACACGCAGTTCTCCCACAGGGGCGAGTTGGCGTCCTCGAAGTCGGCCAGCCACACCTTGGCGCCGGAGTTGAGCGCGTTGATGGTCATCTTCCTGTCGACCGGCCCGGTGATCTCGACGCGGCGGTCCTCCAGGCCCGGGGCCGGCGGCGCGACCTGCCAGTCGCCCTCCCTGACCTCCTTGGTCTCCGGCAGGAAGTCGAGCGTCCCGCCGGCCGACAGCTCCGCCTGACGGGCCTGACGGGCTTCGAGCAGCTCCAGCCGCCTGGCGCCGAACTCCCGCTGGAGAGCCGCCACGAAGCCGAGCGCCTCCGGCGTGAGGATCTCGTCGAACCGTTCGAGCATCGGGCCGGTGATCTCCATGTCCCCCTCTTTTCCGTAGAGTGGAAAACTGATTCTGGATTGTGGAAGTGAAGCTACTCCGCCCAGGGTTCCCGGGTCAAAGGCTGGGGTACCCCTGGGACGTCTTCGGGGGCATCCCCGATGCGGAGGGGGTCATGCCCGCGAAAGGATCGGGGGCATGAAGACGATTGCTGTGGCGGGCGGGCTGCTGGCCGCCGCGCTGGTGCTGACGGGTTGCCGGGTCGAGAGCTTCGGCGGTTCCACGAACCAGGACACCGTGTCCTACCAGGTGACGGACAAGGTTTCCAAGCTGCAGGTCAAGAGCGACGCGGGCGACACGGTGATCACCGAGACCGACGGCACCGCCGTCCGGGTGGTCGAGACGTTGCGCTGGCGGGGCGACGACAAGCCCAAGCCGCAGCACAAGGTCGAGGGCCAGGCGCTCTTCGTGACGTACGACTGCCCGTCCAACTGGGGGAGCTGCAGCGTCGACTACAAGATCGAGATCCCCAAGGGGCTGGCCGTCGACCTCGACAGCGACTCGGGTGACATCACCTTGCGGGCGCTGAGCGGTCAGCTCGACGCGAAACTCGACTCAGGCGACCTCGAAGGCTCCGGCATGACCGGCAAGAAGGTGTACGTCCAGGCCGGGTCGGGCAACGTCGAGCTCAAGTACGCCACCGCGCCGGACAGCGCGGAGCTGGAGGCCGGCTCGGGCGACGTCGTCCTGAAGGTGCCCACGGGGGCCTACGACATCAAGACCGACGTGGGCTCCGGCGACGCCGCCGTCTCGATCAAGTCCGACCCGAGCTCCCCCCGCAAGATCTCGCTGACCGCCGGTTCCGGTGACGTGACGCTCTCGGCGGGATAACCAGGTGATGACGCCGGGGATGTCGTGCCACCATCGTGGGAAGACACCGAGGTGTCCAGACGTTCCCTCATAGAGATGACACGAATGCACGAATACACCGCGCTCGACGAGTTCGAGACCGGCGACATGGACCTCGAGGAGCGCCAGGCGCTGCGCCGCGTGGCGGGCCTCTCCACCGAACTCCAGGATGTCTCCGAGGTCGAGTACCGGCAGCTGCGGCTCGAGCGGGTCGTCCTCGTCGGCGTCTGGACCTCCGGAACCGCCGAAGACGCCGAGAACTCCCTGCTGGAGCTCAAGCTCCTGGCCGAGACCGCCGGGTCCGAGGTGCTCGAAGGCCTCATCCAGCGGCGCCAGAAGCCCGACCCGGCCACCTACATCGGCTCGGGCAAGGCCCTGGAGCTGCGCGACGTGGTCGAGTCGACCGGCGCCGACACCGTGATCTGCGACGGCGAGCTGACCCCCGGCCAGCTCCGCCAGCTCGAGGAGACGGTCAAGGTCAAGGTCATCGACCGTACGGCGCTGATCCTCGACATCTTCGCCCAGCACGCCAAGAGCCGTGAGGGCAAGGCCCAGGTCGAGCTGGCGCAGTTGCAGTACCTGCTGCCGCGCCTGCGAGGCTGGGGCGGCAACCTGTCCCGCCAGGTCGGCGGTCGCGCCGCGGGCGGCGTGGGCATCGGCGGCCGCGGCCCCGGTGAGACCAAGATCGAGCTCGACCGGCGCCGCATCCGCGAGCGCATGTCCAAGCTGCGCCGCCAGATCAGCGGCATGTCCACCTCGCGCGAGACCATGCGCCACCGGCGCCAGCGGCGCGAGGTCCCGGCCGTGGCCATCGCGGGCTACACCAACGCGGGCAAGTCCTCGCTGCTCAACCGCATCACCGGTGCGGGCGTGCTGGTCGAGGACGCGCTGTTCGCCACGCTCGACCCGACCGTGCGCCGCGCCCGCACGCCGGAGGGCCGGCTGTTCACGATCGCCGACACCGTCGGCTTCGTGCGCCACCTGCCCCACCAGCTCGTCGAGGCGTTCCGTTCCACGCTGGAGGAGGTCGCCGACGCCGACCTGATCCTGCACGTCGTCGACGGCTCGCACCCCGACCCCGAGGGTCAGCTCGCGGCCGTCCGCGAGGTGTTCGCCGACATCGAGGGCGCCTCCGAGGTGCCCGAGGTCGTGGTGATCAACAAGGCCGACGCGGCTGACCAGGAGGTGCTCGACCGCATCGCCAGGCGCGAGCGCGACAGCATCGTGGTCTCCGCGCGCACCGGCAAGGGCGTCCCCGAGCTCATGCGGCTCATCGAGGAGCGGCTGCCGCGCCTCGACCACGAGGTCAACCTGCTGGTGCCCTACGACCGGGGCGACCTGATCTCGCGGGCCCACAAGGAGGGCGAGGTGCTCTCCGTCGAGCACGTCCAGGACGGCACCGTCCTGCACGCCCGCGTGCTGCCGAGCCTGTTCCAGGAGCTGGAGCGGGTGGGTAAGCCGGTCGAACGCGTCTCTTAGCGGGACGGCTGGGCAGCTCTCGCTCAAAGTAGCGCAGAGCTGCCCAAATAGGGCAGTGGTCCCGGAACCCTGGGGTTGCTAGGATGGCCAGACCTAACGTTGGTCTGGTTTTTTGGTTTCGGTTCTGGGTTTCGGATGATGACGTTGAGCGCGGCAGTCGTCAGCGGGGGCCAGGGGGGCAAGGCGTGGCTGGGTGACGGATGGGATGAGTGGTCTTTCTTCCGAATAACCCTGTACACCAAGCCCGGCTGTGAAATAACGTAACTGAACTGAAATCGCCGGGTCATGTCTCCGGCGATACGGTCACCGCACAACATCACGCGGATGAGAGCAGGAGACCCCCCATGTCGTCCGGACCCGGAGCGGACTCAGTGGGCGCGGCACAAGCCGTGCGCTGGGTGCTGCGCCTGCAGGGGGCGGTGGTGCGATGACCGTTCGGCTCTTGACCAACATCGGCCGCCTGTGGACGGGTAACGAGGTCCTCAGCAACGCGGCCATCCTCGTGCACAACGACCGCATCGCCTGGGTCGGGCGGGCGCCCGACCTCCCGCAGAGCGTGCCCGGCGTCGTCGACGACATCGTCGACGTCGACCACGTGGAGAACCTCGGCGGCGCGCTCGTCACGCCCGGTCTCATCGACGCCCACACGCATCCGGTCTACGCCGGCAACCGCTACGCCGAGCTGGCCATCCGCACCGGCGGCTCCAGCGCGGCCTCGATCACCGCGGCGGGCGGCGGCGTCGGCTCCACCGTCACCGTGACGCGCGGCACCGACCCCTGGACGTTGTGCAACGGCGTGCGCGAGCGGCTGCGCAGCTGGCTGCTCAGCGGCACCACCACCGTCGAGGCCAAGACCGGCTACCACCTCACCCGCGACGGCGAGCTGGCCGACGTGCGGCTCCTGCGCGAGCTGGAGAAGGAGCCGATGATGCCGCGGGTGCACGTCACCTTCCTCGCGGCGCACGTCGTGCCTCCCGAGTACTTCGGCCGCCAGCGCGAATACGTCGAGGCCGTGGGCGCCTGGTGCGCCGACGCGGCCGCGGCGGGCGCCGACAGCGTCGACGTCTACTGCGACGAGGGCCACTTCACCACCGAGGAGTCCCGCTGGGTCCTCGCCTCGGGCCGCAACGTGGGGCTGCTCCCGCGCATCCACGCCGGCCTGTTCAGCCGGCGCGGCGCCGTGCAGCTGGCCGCCGAGCTGGGCTGCGCCTCCGCCGACGGCCTGCACCACATGTCCGACGAGGACATCGCGATCATGTCCCGCTACGGCGTGCCCGCGGTGGTCTGCCCGGCCACGGCGCTGCAGCGCGGCCACGTGCCGCCGGTCCGCCAGATGATCAAGCATGGCGTGCAGATCGCCCTCGGCAGCGACCACAACCCCGGCTACTGCGGCATCACCTCGATGTCGCTGGTCATCGCCATGGCGGTGTCGGCGTTCGGCATGAGCGTCAACGACGCGCTGCGCGCGGCCACGCTGGGCGGCGCGACCGTCCTCGGGGCGCCCGACCGCGGGGTGCTGGCTCCCGGGCGGCTGGCCGACATCGTCCAGTGGGACGCCGACCACGAAGGCGCCTTCGCCTGGTCCTTCGGGCTCAAGCCGCGCCGGGTGTGGCGGGGCGGGACGCCGGTCCAGTAACCCCGGACCCGGGATCGGGTGGCTAATCTCGGGATATGCCGCCCTCTGTCGCCGTTGTCACCGATTCCACCGCTTACCTGCCCGCCGTGTCCGGTGTGACGGTGGTGCCGGTACAAGTGGTCGCCCGCGGCCTCCCGCGCGACGAGGACGCCTTCACCGGCGACCTGGCCACCGCCACCACCTCGCGTCCGTCGCCCGCCCGCTTCGCGGCCTGCTACGACGAGCTGGCCGCCGCCGGAGCGACGGGCGTGGTCTCCATCCACCTGTCCGGCGAACTGTCCGGTACCGTCGAGTCCGCCCTCGCGGCGGCCAAGGACGCGCCGGTGCCGGTGCAGGTGATCGACAGCCGGTCCATCGCGATGGGCCTGGGCTATCCCGTGCTGGCGGCGGCGCGCTCGGCCGCCGCCGGAGCCTCCTTGGACGACGTGGCCGAGGCCGCCCGCCGCACCGCCGCCGTCACCCGGACCTTCTTCTACGTGGACACCCTGGAGTACCTGAGACGCAGCGGCCGCATCGGCGCCGCCACGTCGTTGTTCGGGTCGGCCCTGATGATCAAACCGCTGCTGCACATCGTGGACGGGCGCATCTCCCTGCTGGAGAAGGTGCGGACGTCGGGGCGGGCGATCGCGCGGCTGGAGGACCTGGCGGTGGAGGCGGCCGTGGAGCTGGGCGGGGCCGGGGTGGCGGTGCAGCACATGGGGGCTCGGGGGCGGGCCGAGGCGTTGGGGGAGCGGTTGACCAAGCGGGTGGCGGGGGTTCGTGAGGTGCGGGTGGTGGAGGTGGGGACGGTGATCGGGGCTCATGTGGGGCCGGGGATGCTGGGGGTGACGGTCACGGCGTACGAGGGGTGACCGGGCTTGTCTTTTTTGACGGCTTTTCTCTGGTCGGGGCAGTGTTTTCCACAGCCGTTTCGTCTCTTGAGGTCGTTGTCCCCAGAACTCGGTTCGGTGGGTCGGGGGTGGGGGTGGCATCCCTAGGGTCGTCGGCGTGCGATCTCAGGACCCGACGGCAGAGCGGACCATAGCCGAATCCAGGCTCCGGTCGATCACGAGCCCTGCCCGGAGGTCACGTCCGGGACGACGCACCAGACATCCTTACGGCGACGAGGCCCCAAACCTCCCGGCCTCCCGACTCAACGCACCCCCACCCCCTCCTGCGCCTACTTCTTCCGCATCCGCTTCTTCCACGCCCTCCTCTTCCGCGGCCGTTTCTTCCGTGACCGCGTCTCCTGCGTCCGGGTCTCCTTGGCTGGGGGCCCCTGCGTCCGGGCCCCCAGCGCTGGGTGCTCCGGGGTTGCACCAAGCAGAGCAACTGGATGAGCCGGAGGAGAGCGTCCCCGGAGCCGGGCGTCGGGCCGGGCGTCGGAGCGGGCGGGGGATCGAGCCTCAGGCCGCCACAGAGCCGCCCCCACACAGCCCTCGGCGGCTCACAGGCAGCCCCGCTCCCATGCCCCCGACCTTCCAAGCGTTCCGCGACGCCATCACCTCGGCCCAACCCTCCGCCACCATCGACCTCAGCAAGCCCGGCCTGCGTGTGCTCGTGGCCGTCGGTGCCCTGGCCGTCGCGGTCGCCGTCTTCTTCGTCTGGCGCTCCCAGCCCACCCCTGAGCCCCTCCCGCCGCCACCCGCGACGACCCCTCTGTCCCCGTCACCCACCGCCGCCAAGGTGACCGTTCAGGTAGCGGGCAAAGTCCGTAAGCCGGGCGTCTACCTGCTCCCGCAGGGCTCTCGTGTGACGGACGCGGTGACGGCGGCGGGCGGGCTCAAACACGGCGCCTCCACGGGCCCCCTCAACCTGGCCCGACGCCTGATCGACGGAGAGCAGATCATCGTCGGTGCCCCCTCTCCGGTCGTCGCCGCCGTACCTCCCGGATATCCCGGCTCGGACCCCGCCACGGCCATCCTCGACCTCAACGCCGCCACCCCCGACCAACTCGAAGAACTCCCGGGAGTGGGAGAGGTGCTGGCCGCCAGGATCGCCGAGTTCCGCACCACCCACGGCGGCTTCACCAGCGTGGACCAGCTCCGCGAGGTGAGCGGCATCGGCCCGAGAAAGTATGAAGAAATCAAGCCGAAGGTCCGCGTCTGACATGCCGCCCTCCAACGACCCCTCGCCCCCCGGCCGTTCGGCCATCTCCATGCGCCCAGCTACGACCGATCCTCTGCGCTCAGTCACCACCGCCGGTGCTCTGTGTGCCGCCCCCACCGACTCTCTGCGCCCCGCCGTCGCAGATGGCGGCGAGCACAAGCGCTCCTGGACACTGGTCCTCCCGGCGCTGTCCGCCTGGGCAAGCGCCCTGATCATGCTTGGCCAGTCGCCCACTGTGGGCATGACGACCGCCGCGATCATCGCCCTTGCCGCAGGCGTCCTGGCCTGGCGTACCCGCTCGCCCTTCATCTGTCCACTGATCAGCAGGTTCCTGCCTGCGTCGTTCAGACCGGTCCTGTCTGCCTTTCCACTGCACCTGCCGTTCAGCCGCCACCGTTCGCTACGTTCGTCGCCCTCTTCCTCAGGGCGGGTTTCCTCCGGGCGGACGTCGCCCCTTTGGGGTGCCTTGCGGAATGTCGTGCTCGCGACACTTATCTGCGCGGCGGCGGCCTCCGCGTCTGTCGCCTTCCGCGTCCAGGCGCTGACGACCGGCCCGGTGGCCGAGCTCGCCGCCAGGAACGCGAACGTGACCGCCCAGATCGTCCTGTCCGACGACCCGAAACGCAGGCCACGCAGAAGCGGCCACTTCAACCGGGAGAGCTACGTGATACCGGCCACGCTCAAGATCATCGAGTCGCCTGCGTGGCAGAAAGGCAGCTCCACTACCGGTCAACCCGAGGGAAACCGTCCCGACGTCCCTGGAAGCAGTGACGGAGGTCCGACGCAGTCATCCGCACCACCGGAACGCCAAGCCGTCGATGTCCCCATCACGGTGTTCGCCGGTGGCAACGCCTGGAGCGCCCTGCTGCCGAGCCAACGCCTGCAGGTCACCGGCCGCCTGGCGCAACCAACGCCCGGCGACCTGGTGGCAGCCATCCTCCTGGTACGAGGCGAGCCCCGCGTCCTGACACAGCCCTCGTCCATGCAGACCATGGCGGGCACCCTCAGAACCGGCCTCAGGACAGCCTCCGACCCTCTCCCGCCCGACCAGCGCGGCCTGCTGCCCGGCCTGGTCGTCGGAGACGTCTCCCGCATCGACCCTCAGGTGGCCGCCGACCTCAAGGAAGCGGGCCTGAGCCACCTGAACGCCGTAAGCGGCGCAAACCTCGCCATCGTCGCAGGCGCCGCCCTGGCGCTCTCCCGCCTGGTCGGCCTCTCCCTGCCGCTGAGAGCTGTTTTCGCGGCTGTCGCGATGCTCGCGTTCACCGTGGTGGCCAGGCCGTCCCCGAGCGTTCTGCGTGCCCTGCTGATGGGCCTGGCCGCCGCCCTCGCCCTGGGTACCGGCCGGGCGAAGGACGGTCTCGCGGCCCTCTCGGCAACCGTCCTCTTGCTGGTCCTGTTCGCGCCGGAACTGGCGCGTTCGTACGGCTTCGCCCTCTCGGTCGCGGCCACCGCCGGCATCCTCCTCCTCGCTCCACGCTGGCGCGACAAACTCTCCCCTCCACCACCGACGGCGACCGGCGACCGCGACGCCACCGAAGCGCCCACGACGACAGACCGGAAACCGGTGAAGGAAGGGGAGCGCGCCAGCGAACAAGGGCGTGCGGCGAGTGCATCCGAAGCGGCCGGCGACTGCCGCGCGGCCTCGTCCCCCGAAGACGCGTCGGCTGGTCGAGGGCGTGCCGTCGCAAGGATGTGCCGGTTGCCGCGATGGCTGGCGGAGGCGCTGGCCGTGTCGGCTGCCGCGCAAGCGGCCGTGACGCCCGTTCTGGTGCTGATGTCGGGTCAGTTGACGTTGGTGGCGGTGCCCGCCAACCTGCTCGTGGCCCCCGCCGTTGCTCCCGCGACCCTGCTCGGTTTCGCCGCCGCCCTGGTGGCCCCGATCTGGCCGGACGCCGCCGGCATGCTGGTCATCCCGGCCGGATACGCGGTGGGCTGGATCGTCACCGTGGCTCGCTGGGCGGTGAACGTTCCTCTCTTCACCCTGCCCTGGCCGGGCGGCCTCCCTGGTCTGGGGCTCCTCGCCCTCGCTGTGGCGGTCGCGATTCCGGTGCTGAGACACCGTCGTTGGCGGACGATGGCGCTGCTGACGGCCGGAGCGGCTCTGGTCGCCGTACTGGTGATCCGTCCGCTGACGGGGGCTTGGCCGCCCAAGGGTTGGTTGATGGTGATGTGCGACGTGGGGCAGGGCGACGGGCTGGTGGTGGCGGCCGGGCCTGGACGAGGCGTGGTCGTGGACACCGGCCCGGACCCGGTCGTCATGGATCGATGCCTGCGCAGGCTCGGCGTCGAGGACGTTCCCCTGCTCGTCCTGACCCATCCGCACGCCGACCACGTGGACGGCCTGCCAGGCGTCCTCAGGAACCGACGCGTGGGAGCCGTGATCGTCAGCCCTCGGCCGACGGCGGTGCAGTCCAGCGCGCGGATCTCGGCCGTACTGGCTCGACACCGGGTTCCCGAGGGGAACGCGGAACCCGGCACGCGATGGCGGTTCGGCCCGTCCGAGCTCACCGTCGTCGCCCCTGACGCGGCGTCAGGCGGAGGGAACGGGCAGGGCGAAGGCAGCGTGATCAACAACTCCAGCGTCGTCATCCACGTACGCTGGCGCGCCGGTTCCGCCCTGCTCGCCGGAGACCTGGAAACCGAGGCGCAGGACGACCTCGCACGCCACCTCGTCCTGCGCGCCGACATCCTCAAGACCCCGCACCACGGCTCGAATCGTCAGTCCCCGGCCTTCCTCGGCTCGCTGGGCGCACGGGCCGCCCTGATCAGCGTGGGCACCGGCAACGACTACGGCCACCCGGCCACATCGACCCTCGCCCTCCTCCACCGCCTCGGCACCGCCATCTACCGCACCGATCGATCGGGTGACCTGGCAGTCGTCGAACACGAAGGCAGCCTGGCCGTAGTCCCCCGTGGCCCGTGAGTGATCCGGTCCGGGACGATCGGAGCCGGAGCTTGTCGGGACGCAAGAGAGCGGAGACCGCTACCGGTGAGCCGCCCGAAAGGGATGAGGATGGGGCTGCGGGGACCGTCGTCAGGTTATGGGCGGGGCACGAGGCAGTGCCTTCTCGCGCCCGGTGGCGAGCTGACTTTCGGGACGTTGGCGGGGCACGGGCGGTACCTTCTCGCGCCTGGTGGTGGGCTGACTCTCGGGACGTTGGCGGGGCGCGAGGCGGTGCCTCTTCACGCCTGGTGGCGAGGTGACCTTCGGGACGGGGACGTTGGCGGGTGGTGGGGTGGTCGCTGTTCGCGCCTGGTGGCGGGCTGACCTGCGGGACATTGGCGGGGCGCGAGGCGGTGACTTCTCGTGCCTGGTGGCGAGCTGAACTTCGTGGCGGGGTACGAGGCGGTGTTTTTCACGACTGATGGCGAGCTGACGTTCGGGACGGGGATGGTTGCGGGGTGGTGGCTGTCTGAGCCTGGTGGCGAGCTGATCTTCGGGACGGGATGTCGCGGTGCTGCTGGGCGGGTTCGATTCCCTGGGGGTGATGGCGAGTTGCCGGGTTGGTCTTCCGCCACGACGCCGTTGGTCAGCTATGCGCTGGCCGGAGGGGTCACCTCCGCATAGGCTGTGCGCCGGTGCCACAGCTCGGCCTGTGCTGGCTCGCCGTAGCTACCTCCACTCCCCACGCATCCTTCAGGGGAGCCCGTGCGGCGTCCTGGTCTCTCCGGGCGGGCCGGTCGGAGGGGGCTGGGGCCATTGCGCTTCTCGCTGGCGCGGGCCGTTCGGACGGGTGTCGGTCGTCTTGTCGAGCCGGAAGGTGGGCCGTGGCTCCTTCGTCTGGTTGACGTGGCGTTCGCGCCGGGAGATCGGCTCGCCGCCGGGCGTGACAAGTCACCGGCCTGCGGGCCGCTCCACAACTCCTCAGCAGCGTTGCGCTGTTTGTAGAGCGTCAGGATCGCGGGTGACCGTCCGTCGCCGCAGGTGGTGCGCTTCCTGCGGCGGACGCTCTCTGGGAGGGCGTGGCTTCTGCAGGTCCGAGCAGGAAGGGGCGGCCTGCTGGGTCGGGGAGCCGTTCGATGCTGCCCGGACGGGTTCGAGGTGTTCGGTCGAGACGTCCGGAAGCTACGGCTGACCAGGTGGGGAGTCGTTCGATGGCGGCCTGATGGGTTTCGTGGTGACAGGGAAGGGCGTCACGAGCCCGCCAGCCAGCTCGCCGAGTCGGAAGCTTAGGGACAGTTCCGTTGGCATCGTTCATGGGGGGCATGCTACTGTCCTCATATCATTCAGATCATGAACGATTTTAGGTGAGAATAATGATCGATCATCGCGGCGTGCAGATCGTCTTCGCCGACCTGCAGGACAGCATCGTGGCCCTGAGCAGCACGAACAGCCCCGAGGTCATCAGACGGTCGGCCGGTGTGCTCGGCACGGTCGCGCAGGCTCTGGACATCCCCTTCACCGTGTCGGTCGCCCCCCGACCCGGTGGGCCTGGCGTCATCGCCGAACTTCCTGAGGCGTCCCCCTTCGTGCGCGGCGGACCGTGCTGCTGGGACGACCACGCATGGCGCGAGGCGATCGCCGCCGAGGGTCGCAAAACGCTGGCCCTCTGTGGCGTGACCTCGGAGATCGTCGTTCTGCACACCGCGCTGGACGCCCTGGCCGATGGCTACGAGGTGATCGTGCTGGTTGACGCGAGCGGCGGCATGTCGGAGCGTACGGAGAGCGCGGCCTTCCGTCAGATCGAAACGGCGGGTGGCACGGTGACGTCCGTGGCGGGCTTCGTCACGAGCATGGTGCGTGACTTCACCACCCCGGTGGGCCGCGGCGTCATCACCGCACTGCACGGCCTGTCGGGCTAACGATCACGGCCGCGGCCCGGCCCTCAGTTCGTCGGCGTGTCATGCGGCTCTCAGCTCGTCCGCGTGTCCATGTGGACGGCGACCCGTCGCGCTACTTCGCGACCGCCTCGCGGACGGACGGCACGATCTCCTGGGTCCATCGGGCCAGCGTGGTGAGGTCGGTGGCGCCGTGGCCGGCGGAGAAGAGGACGAAGCCCGAGGCGTCGTGCTCCAGCACCGCTTCGGTCAGCTCCTCGACCCACTGCCCGACGGAGCCGCCGATCCAGCGCCCGTCGTGGTCGCGGGTGGCGGGCAGCGGACGGTCGGTGATGCGTCCCGGGAAGTTGTAGATCGTACGGATCTCGCGTGGGTCGCGGCCCACCGCGGCGGCCGCCTCGTCGATGATGGGACGTGAGGTGCGATACCGGTCGCTGCGCCAGTCGGCCGCGTGGCCGGGGATCCAGCCGTCGGCGACCCTGCCCGTGGCGGCCAGGGATTTGGGTCCGTTCGACCCGGTCCACACCGGGGGCGCGGCCACGGGGGCTGGCTCGATTTCGCGTACGCGGTAGTGGCGTCCTTCGTGGGTGACCGGCGCGCCGCCGCCCGACAGCTTCCGGATCAGGACGATCGCCTCCTCGAAGGCGTCCACGGCGTCACCGGGGGTCTGCCGGGGCACGCCCATGTCGGCGATGCGGTCCCACAGCCCGCCCGCGCCCATGCCGAGCACGACGCGGCCGTTCGACAGCGCCGACAACGACGTCACCGTCCTGGCCAGCATAGGGGCGGGCCTGGTCGGCAGGTTGGTGACGTTGGCCAGACCGGCGATGTGCCGCGTGCCGCCCAGCAGGAAGCCGATCGTGGCGTAGGCGTCCAGGCGCTCGCCGAGATAGGGGTGGTCGGACAGCGAGAAGAGGTCGAGCCCGTCCCGGTCGGCCTGCTGGACCATGCGCAACAGCTCGGGCAGGTCCTCGACACCGGAATGCGCGCCGAAACCGAACACCACGTCAGAAGTGGACACAGTATTGCCTTTCATACTTCACACAGGGAAAAGAAGGAGAGGTCACCAGGCGTACGCTTCTGGTGCGGGTTTGGGGCCGTCGGGGCCGGGCGGCGGGAACAACTCGTCCAGCCTGGCCAGGGTGCCTGCGTCGAGGGTGATCGCGGCAGCGCGGAGCGAGCCGTCGAGCTGGGCGGCCGTACGGGGGCCGACGATCGGCGCGGTCACTCCGCCCTGGGCGAGCAGCCAGGCCGGCCCGACGTTCGCGGGGTCCTCGCCGAGATCGGCGCAGAGCCGCTCGTACGCCTCGATCGTCTCCTGGTGACGGGCGAGGACGGCGGCCGACCGGCCCGAGGCCCCGCGGGAGGCGCCGCCCTGCTCGCGCTTGCGCAGGACGCTGCCGAGGACGCCGCTGTTCGGCGGCGACCACGGGATCAGGCCCAGCCCGTAGTGCCGCGCCGCGGGCAGCACCTCCAGCTCCATCCAGCGGTTCATCAGGTTGTAGATGGACTGCTCGGCGACAGGCCCGAGCGCGTGTCGCGCCCGTGCCGCCTCCTGGGGCCTGCGCCAGGTGCCAGCCGGCGAAGTTGGACGAGCCGAAATAGAGCACCTTGCCCTGCTGTCGTAGGACGCCGAAACCCTCCCAGATCTCCTCCCACGGCGTAGTCCTGTCGATGTGTCGGTGCCCAGCCGTCTGAGCGAGGCGTCGCACGCGCGTCTGATGTGCAGCGCGGACAGGCGGCTCTCGTTGGGCCACCGCCCGGTCGGGAGGTGGAGCTTGGTGGCCAGGACGGTCCTGTCGCGCCTGCCGTCCCCTTGGGCGAACCAGCGGCCGATGATCTGCTCGGTGCGGCCGTCGGCATAGACGTCGGCGGTGTCGAAGAAGGTGACGCCGTGCTTGTGTGCGCGATCCATGATCGCGTGGCTGTCCGGTTCGGACGTCTCTGACCCGAAGTTCATCGTGCCCAGGGCCGGCCGGGACACCGCCAGGCCGCTCCGGCCGAGCTGGACGTGATCCATCTCAGACCACCTGAGGCCGCGCGAACGGCCCCACGCGCATCGCGACCTCGGCGGCCGACGCCCGAGGGTCCGCCAAGCCGCTGTGGCCTCCAATGATCATCACAACTGTACGACTCGTCATCGTGACTCCAACCGAAACTCAGTTCGTGCTCCGAACCATAATCGTTCGTAACACGAACTGCAAGTCGGTCCGGTGGGTCTCGGCGTCGAGTACCAGGTTGTCGGTGCCGCATGGCATGCTGCCTGACATGGCGGGAACCGATCCAGCACTTGTCACCCTGGTCCTCGGCGACGAGGAGCTGCTTGCCGAGCGGGCGGTGGGTGCTGTCGTCGCGGCGGCGCGGGCCGGCGATCCGGGGGCCGAGGTGCATGATCTCGTCGGCGGAAAGGTCGCCACCGGCGAGCTGACCCAGCTGACCTCGCCCTCGCTCTTCGGCGACCGTTCGGTGGTCGTCATCCGCTCGGCGCAGGACCTGCCGAAGGACGTCATCACCGAGGTGGTGACGTACGCGAAGCAGCCGTCCGACGACACGGTCCTCGTGCTGGCGCACCCAGGTGGGGTGAAGGGGAAGGCGCTGGTCGACGGGGTGAAGAAGGCCGGGGCCAAGGTGGTGACGATCAACAAGGTCACCAAGGCCGGCGAGCGGCTGGAGTTCGTCAAGGGAGAGGTCAAGCGGGCCGGGCGGAACATCGCGGGGGACGCGGCCCAGGCGTTGCTCGACGCGGTGGGCAACGACCTGCGGGAGCTGGCGGCGGCGTGCAGCCAGCTCGCGTTCGACACCGAGGACAAGACGATCAGCGCGGCGGCTGTGGCGCGCTATCACAAGGGCCGGGCCGAGGTCACCGGCTTCAACGTGGCCGACTCGGCGATCGAGGGGCGTCTGGCCGAGGCACTGGAGCAGTTGCGCTGGGCTCTGGGCACCGGTGTCGCCCCGGTGCTGCTGGTGAGTGCGCTGGCCGGTGGGCTGAGGTCGCTGGCCAAGGTGGGGAGTGCCCCGCGCAACCTGCGCGGGGGGCAGCTCGCCGCCCATGTGGGGATGCCGCCCTGGAAGGTCGACCGGGTCAAGCGCCAGCTGAACGGCTGGGGGCCGGAGGGCCTGTCCCGGGCGATCCAGGCGGTGGCCACTGCGGACGAGCAGGTCAAGGGCGGCGGAGCTGACGCGGCCTACGCCCTGGAGCATGCCGTGCAGGTGATCGTCGCCAGCCGCACGGGCCGGTAGCGAGAAGCGTGCCGTGCAAGTGGTCGTGGCCAGCCGTACGGGCTGCTAGCCAGAAGCGTGCCGTGCAGGTGGTGGTGCGGGCCGGTAGCGGGGAGTGGGCCGTGCCGGTGGTTGTGGCCGGTCGTGTGTGGGCCGGTAGTGTGCACCCGCGGAGCGGCGGTGGTGGTTCTCAGGGGAGGCGTAGGGGGCGGAAGAACGTGGTGATGTCGGTTGCGAGCCGGGCTGGTTCCTCCAGGGCCATGAAGTGGCCGCCTCGGGGCGGGGTGTTCCAGTGGCGCAGGTCGGTCAGGGCGCGTTCGGCGAAGCTGCGGGGGAGGCCGGCCATCGACGGTTCGTGGCTGAGGGTGACGGCCGACGGCACGGTGATCGGCGGCCGGGGCGGGTTGCTCGGCCAGTCGTAGTACGACTTGAACGAGGTGCCGATCGAGCCGGTGGCCCAGTAGAGGGTCAGCATGGTGAGCAGGGTGTCGCGGTCGAACCGGGATTCCAGGTCGCCGTGGCAGTCGCTCCAGGCGCGCAGCTTGTCCACGATCCACGCGGCCAGGCCGGCCGGTGAGTCCAGCAGGGCGGCGGCGATCGTGTCAGGACGGGTGAGCATGATCTCGCTGTAGCCGCCGTCGCGCTGGTCGTAGGCCGCCTCGGCGTCCAGGAAGGCCTGCTCGTCGGGGGTCAGTGGCGGGACGTCCAGGGATGCGGGAGCGGGCGGGTGGATGAGGTGGATCCCGGTAACCTGCTCCGGATGGAGGGCGCCGAGCCAGCCGACGGCCGCGCCGCCGATGTCGCCGCCGAAGGCCCCGTAACGCTCGTGGCCCAGGACCTCGGTCATGAGCAGGTGCAGCATGCGGGCCATCGCGGGCCGGGTGAGGGGCTCGTCCGGCAGGTCGGAGTAGAGGAAGCCGGGCATCGACGGGATCACGACGTCGAAGGAGTCGCCGGGGTCGCCGCCGTGCCGGGCGGGGTCGGCCAGGCGTGCCGCCAGGGGAAGCATCTCCAGGAAGCTGCTGGGCCAGCCGTGGCAGAGCAGGATGGGCAGCGGCGCGCGGCCGGTGCCGGGGATCCGGACGAAGTGCAGGTCTCGTCCCTGGACGGGGGCTTTGCGGTGGTCCAGCTCGTTGAGGCGGGCCTCCTGGGCGCGGAAGTCGAACCCGTCGGCCCAGTACGTCACCAGTTCCCGCAGGTAGGCGGGGTCGGTGCCGCCCTCCCAGGGACGGTGGTCCAGCGAGCGGGTGAACCTGGCGTTACGGAGACGGGAGCGCAGGTCGTCGAGCACGTCGTCGGGAACCTCTATGCGGAACGCCGTCACGGCCATGTGGTCTCCGGGGTCGGAAGTGTCATTCCAGCATGGGTATCACCGGACGCCTGCCCGTCTCAATGCAATTGATTGGGGTTCGTCTCCACGTAGAGCAGGAGCTGTTTGAGCAGCTTGTCCAGGGTGTCCTGGTCGTCGGGGGAGAGGGCGTTCACCATGGCCGTCTCCAGCACGGCCAGGACGGCCATGGCCTCCATCCAGAGGTCGTGCCCCTTGGGCGTGAGCTCGACGTCCACGCGACGGCGGTCTTCGGTGCTGCGGACGCGGCGTACCAGACCCGCCTTCTCCAGCGTGTCGAGACGGCCGGTCATGCCGGCGGGGGAGAGCAGCAGCTCGGCGGCCAGTTCGGTCGGGGTGGCGGTGCCGTTGTGGGCGGCGAGCCTGTGGAGCGTCTGGAACTCGAAGTCCTGGACGCCGGTCTGGGCCAGCGCGGCCGCCTTGGCGTGGCCGAGGTGTTTCACCAGCGACTGCATGCGGGTGACGATGCCCTCCGTCCGCTCGTCGAAGGGGGCCTTGCCGCGCCAGCGGGCCAGATGACGATCGACGGAGTCCTCCACGGCACAGGATCATACGCCACCAAGTAATTTGTTGACGAAACATTCGCTGACGAAATACCTTCCTGGTCATGTCGATTTCGTTGTTCGCCGGGCCCAGGAACCGGCTGCTGGCAGGACGCAGCATGTCCGCGCTGGCCACGGCCATGATCCCCACCACGCTGACCCTGGCCGTGCTGCGCGCCACGGGCTCGGGGGAGGCGCTGGGGTTGGTGCTGGCCTGCGAGATGGTGCCGTTGCTGTTGCTGCTGCCGGTCGGCGGCGTGCTGGCCGACCGCGTCCGGCCCGGACGGGTCGTGCTGCTCGCCGACCTCACGCGCTGCCTGGCGCAGGGGCTCATGGCGGTCGAGCTGCTGGCCGGGGTGTCCCGGGTTCCGGACCTCGCCGTGTTGTCGGCGGTCTCGGGGGCGGCGATCGCGTTTGGCAGTCCTGCCGTGCCGCGGCTGGTGGTGGCGGTGGTGCCGGGGCCGGACCGGTTGCGGGTGAACGCCCGGATCGGGGTGGTGACCAGCGTGTCGGCCGTCCTGGGTCCGGCGCTCGCGGGGATGCTCACGCTGGCCGCCGGGCCAGGGTGGGCCGCGGGGGTCACGGCGACGTTGTTCGCGTGCTCGGCGCTGACCCTGGGCGGAGTCCGTACGGCGGCCACGGGCCAGGACCCGGCGGACGAGAGCCCCGGGCGCGCGGACGGGACGGGGGTCGTGCAGGAGCGGAAGGCGGTCGTGCGGGAGGGGAAGGCGGTCTCCGGCGAGGAGGCCGGGCGGCGGCGATGGGGGATCGGGTTCGGACGGGAGCTGGTCGAGGGGTTCGGGGAGGTCAGGCGGCGGCCGTGGTTCCTGGCCTGCGTGCTGGCGCACGGCGTGTGGCACTTCATGGCCGGGTTGTTCCTCACCCTCGGGCCGGTGGCGGCCGTGCAGCGGCTGGGAGGCGAGGCCGGTTGGATGATCATCGTGCAGAGCGGCACGGTCGGGCTGCTGGCTGGGGTGCTGGTCGCGCCGCGGTTGCCGGTGCGCAGGCCGCTGGTCGCCGTTCAGGCGGGGGCCGCGCTCTATCTGCTGCCGATGGTGGCGTTGCCGGTGGCGGTGGGGTTCGGGCTGCCGGCCGTGGTGGTCGCGGTGGCGTACTTCGTGGCCATGGTGGGGCTCGGGGTGCTCAGCCCGCTGTGGGAGACGGTGGTGGCCGAGGAGATCCCGGAGGGGGCGTTGGGGCGGGTGCGGTCGTTCGACCAGCTCATCTCGTTCGCGGCGCGGCCGGTGGGGCTGGCCGTCGCGGCGCCGCTGGCGGGCGTGACGGGGATGGGGGTGCTGATGGTCACCGGTGGGGTGGTGGTCGCCGTCGCCAACCTCGCCGCCGTGGCGCGCTCGCCCAGGCCCGCGCCCCCTCCGGCCGCCGCCGACCCGGATCCGGCGACGGCCCGGCGCGGGCAGGGGAGGAGCGGGCCGGTCAGGTGAGGGCGGGTCAGGTGAGGACGGGGGAGGAGCGGGCGGGTCAGGTGAGGACGGGGGAGGAGCGGGCGGGTCAGGTGAGGGCGGCCTCGCGGACGACGCCGTCGCTGATCTCCAGCACCCGGTCGGCCAGCGTGATCAGGCTGGGGTCGTGCGTGGCGACCAGCGCCGTCACCCCCTCGCTGCGCACCAGCGCGCGCAACAGCTCCATGATCTGCCGCCCGGTCTGCGAGTCGAGCTGTCCCGTCGGCTCGTCGGCCACCAGCAGCCTGGGCCGGTTGCCCAGAGAGCGGGCGATCGCCACCCGCTGCCGCTGCCCGCCCGACAGCTCGTACGGCCGCTGGTTCATGTGCTTGTCCAGCCCCACCAGCGCCAGCAGCAGCCGGACCCGCTCCTCCCGCTCGGCGGACGGCACGCGGGCCAGCCGCATCGGCACCCCCACGTTCTCGGCCGCCGACAGCACGGGGATCAGCCCGAACGACTGGAACACGAAGCCCACCACGTCCCGGCGCAGCGCCAGCAGGGCGTCCTCGGACATGGACGTGACCTCGTGCCCGTCCACGACGACCCGTCCGGCGTCCGGACGGTCCAGGCCGCCGATCTGGTTGAGCAGCGTGGTCTTGCCCGACCCCGAACGTCCGCGGACCGCCACCAGCTCGCCGGGGAACACCTCGAAGGACACCTCGCGCAGCGCGACGACCTCTTTGGGCCCGCTCCGGTAGACCTTGCGGACCCCCTCCACCACGACCAGGGGCTCATTGCTCATGGGAAGGCTCCTCTCGGGCGGGCCAGACGCCGATGTGGTCGGATTCGAGTTCGAGGCGCACCCGGCGTTCCATGTCCAGGGCGTTCATGAAGTCGCGGGGGAGCTGCAGGCGGCCCACCCGGTCGAGCACGGCGTACTCCTCGGCGACGATCTGCCCCTCGGCGCCCTCGCGCCGCAGCGTCTCGCTGCTGGTACGTCCGTCGCGGATGCCCACGGTGCGGTCCACCTGCTCCGACACCAGCGGGTCGTGGGTCACGATGACCACGGTCACGCCGAGCTCCCGGTTCGCCTTGCGCAGGGATTCGAAGACCTGCTCGGACGTCTCGCTGTCCAGCTCGCCGGTGGGCTCGTCGGCCAGGATGAGCTGCGGCTCGTTGGCCAGGGCGACGGCGATGGCGACCCGCTGCTGCTCGCCGCCCGACATCTCGGGCGTGCGGCGGTCGGCGCAGTAGCCGACGCCGAGGAGCTCCAGCAGCTCGCCGGCGCGGGCGCGGCGCGCCCGTCCGCCGCCGGCCAGCTTCATGGGCAGCTCGACGTTCTCCCTGGCGGTCAGGTACGGCAGCAGGTTGCGCGCGGTCTGCTGCCAGATGAAGCCCACCACGGAACGCCGGTAGCGCAGCCGGTCCTTGGCCGTCATCGCCAGCAGGTCGGTTCCCGCGACCCTGGCCACCCCCGCGGTCGGCACGTCGAGCCCCGACAGCACGTTGAGCAGCGTGGACTTGCCCGACCCGGACGCGCCGACGATGGCCACCAGCTCGCCCTTGTCGATCACCAGGTCGAGGCCCTGCAGGGCGACGACCTCGACGCCCTCGGTCTTGTAGATGCGCACCAGGTTGTCGCAGACGATGTGCGCGTCGGCGCCGAACGCGGTCTTCTCCCGCGTGGCCTTGGCTTCCAGTTCTGACAGGGTCGGGTTCATGTGAGGTCCCCCACTCGAAGGACGGCGCCGATGCTGCGACGGCGGCTGATGGCGGTGTGCGTGTACGCGCCGAGCACGGCCACGACGGCCAGCCCGGCCGCCAGCGCGGTCGGCGTGATCAGGTCTAGGGAGTAGTCGCCGACGGGCAGGTCGCCGGCGTAGGAGGACAGGTCGACGCCCGGCCCGAGCGCCGCGGGCAGCCCGAGGCCGAGCAGCAGGCCGGCCAGGGCGGTCAGCAGGATCATCGGCATGATCTCCAGGACGGTGAGCCGCTGCGCCTGCCGGTCCGACAGGCCCAGTGTGCGCAGGAACGACAGCGCCCTGGCCCGGTCGGCCGCGCCGATCACCAGCGAGAGGATGACGGCGACCAGCGCGTACGCGGCCAGCGCCACCGTGACCACGACCAGCGTGGTGCGCACGGTGCTGGTCAGCGGGTCGTCCTGGATGGCGGCCAGCGCCTGGGCCTGGGATTCCACGGTGCTGAGCGGGACCAGCCGGTGCAGCTCGTCGAGCGCGGGGTTGCCGCTGATGAGCAGGGTGTTCACGGCGGGCCGCACGAGGGACTCCATCGGCAGGATCACGAACTTGCCCTGGTTGTAGAAGCCGGGCACGGAGGTGATCACACCGCCCTCGCGCACCTTGAGCCGCGACTGCCAGCCGATCTCGTACGTGCCCCGCCCCTTCAGGTCGGGCGAGACGAAGGCGCCGCCGCTCCCGGTGGGCACCTCGATCGGCGCGTCCACCAGCAGCCGCCGCCACTCGGGCAGGTTCACGGCGATGGCCTCGGCGCGCTCGGCGCCGTACCCGATCTGGACCCGTCCGGTCTGCGCGAGCACGACCTGCCCGACGCCGGCGACCTTGCGCACCCGCTCGATCACGTCGGCCGGGATCTCCACCCGGGACGTCACCTTGACCGGCGCGCCCACCTGCTGCCAGGACGCCAGCCGCTGCGTGCTCACCAGCCCGTCGGAGATCACCGCGGCGAACACCGACACGCCGAGCGCGGGCAGCAGGATCAGCACCGGCAGCACCGACGCGGAGCGCGCCCTGGCCGCCCTGGTCAACCCCAGGAACGGCACGGCCCCGGGCCGCCGCGCGGTCAGCCGGACGAGCAGCCGCAGCGGGTACGGGTAGCAGCGCAGGATGATCACCGCCGCGGCGAGCGTCAGCGCGATCGGCACCACCAGCAGGAACGGGTCGAACCCGGCCGAGGCGGCCAGCCCGCGGGTGCGCAGCAGGTACGCCCCGGCCAGCGCGAGCACCACGACCAGCACCTCCAGCGTGAGCCGGCGGGCGGACGGACGGGCGGTGCTGACGTCCGCGCGCTGCTCGTGCAGCGGCACCCGATGGGTGACGGCCAGCCCGGCGGCGGTGAACCCGACGGCGGCCACCATCACCAGCAGCGGTCCGACGTGCACGATCGGCAGCACGGGCCCGGGGACGAACCAGGACAGCCCGTACCCGGCGAGCCCGGCGGGCACGACGGCGAGCGCGGTCAGCGCCGCGCCGGTGCCCGCCACCTGCCCCAGCGACCCGCCACGCGCCCGCGTCAGCGCCAGCGTGTGGTCGAGCCGGCCGGACAGCAACTGCACCGCCAGCACGATCACGCCGACCGCGACCAGCAGCAGGCCGCCGAGCACCAGGTACATCACGGTCTGCGCGGTGGACTGGGCGGCCAGGAAGTCCGTCAGCAGCTTGGGCAGCGCGGTCACCACCCGGTACGGGCTGTACGAGCCCGACGCCTGCAACCCGATCACCCGCTCGAACTCGCTGACGGCCGCCTGGAGGTCGGTCGTGGCCAGCGCGTCCGCTTTGTCCGGGGCGATGGGCAGCACCCAGTTGTAGGACAGGTTGCGCCCGTCGCCGCTGAGCGCGGTCAGCCCGGCGTCGGACATGATCGTCGTGATGTGCTTCTCGAACTCCAGCTTGCCCGGCGGCAATATCCGGGTGACGGACAGGATGTCGCTGTTGTGGCTCCAGTAACGGTCGCCGGCCTGCTTGGCCTTGAAGGCGCCGACCAGCTTCACCGCCACGTAGTGGCTCTCACCGAGCACCTTGACCTGGCCGATCTTCAGGTCCATCGCGGTCAGCGCGGACTCGACCAGGCCCACCTCGATGAGCGGGATCGTCTCGCCCTCGAAGCGCATGGTCGAGGGCTTGCCTGGCGCCTGCCCCTGGACCCAGTCCACCCGCCGGTCGGCGTCGGACAGCCAGCCGAGGTTCATGAACATGGTCCCGCCCGAGCCGTGGATCGGGGTGACCACGGTCTTGGCGCTCATGTGGCTGTCGCCCGTGCCGGCCGGCACCACCAGCGGCCGCAGCGCCGCGGGCACGAGCTGGCGCCAGCGCCGGTCCCTGGACTCGAACTGGTCGCGCTCGTGCAGGTCCTCTTCCTTCGACATCGACCCGACGGTCACGGTCAGGTCGGCCTGCTCGGCGGAGGCGGTCCGCAGCGCGTCGCGCAGCGCCTGGTCGAACGACGACTGCATCGCCCTGGGCAGCCCCGCGACGAGCAGGCAGGCGCTCAGCGTCAGCACGAAGAGCACGGCCACCGCGCCCAGGTGCGTGCGGGCCAGCAGCGGGATCCTCACTGTTCCTCCCGAATGCCGAGACCCTGCCTGCGCAGGTTGCGCGCCAGTCCGGCGACGATGGCGAGCAGCACGGCGGCCACCCCGGCGAGCATGGCCCCCGTGGCGCCCCACGGGATGTCGAGCACCACGCCGGGGGTGACCGCCGACGCCTGCCCGGTCAGCACGATGTGCGGCACCACGAGCATGCCCACGACCACGGCGAGCCCGGTCCCGGCCGCCAGCGACAGCCCGATCACGAACGTCTGCTCGATCGCCAGCATCCCGAACACCTGCCGGGAGCTCACGCCGAGCGCCCGCAGGATCGCGAACTCGTTCATCCGCTCGCGGGCCGCGACCGCCGCGTTGACCAGGAAGCCGAGCGCCGCGAACACCAGCGCCGCGAGGAAGCCCAGCATCAGCGCGCCCTGGAGGCCGCTGGCCAGCGGGTCGTCCTGCATCTTGGCGGCCAGGGTGCGCTGGTCGATCGCGGTGACGTCCCATGCGGGGCGGCCGGTGAGCGCCGCCGCCGCCCGGCCGTCCGGGGTGGCGAGCCACCACTCGGTGGCGGGCCTCGGCAGTTGCGCCGCCGCCAGATCCTGCGCCTGCATCGTCCCCCAGTCGGCCAGTACGGCGTGTTGCCCGGCGGTCGTCGTCGGCATCGTCTCCACGACGGCCACGACCTTGACGTCCATGACCCTGCGGTCGATGCTGGCCCGTCCCACCTGGCCGACGCCCAGCTTGAGCGACTCGGCCAGACCTGCGGTCAGCACCACGGGCAGCGGCCCCTGGACGGGCGGCGACCCGAAGAGGGCCGTCGCGGGCTGCCGCCCGGTCGCCTTCACCGACACGGCGGGCGCGGTCACCGGCCGCCCGTCGGCGCTGATCCCGGTCACCGTCAGGCTGCCGCTGCCCGAGGGCGGCGCGCTCGCGACCAGCCCGCGCAGCGACAGCGGGTAGGTGATCTTCCCGCTCCGCCCCGCCAGCGCGGCGAGGTCCACGTCGAGGGTGTTCTCGCCCGCCTTCAGCACGCCCAGCGACACGTCGCGCCACACTCCGAGGGCGTCGGACAGGACCAGCCGCACCGGCAGTTCGGCGTCCGCGGTGGCGCGCAGGGTGAGCGCGGCCGGCTGTCCCGGCAGGTCCAGTTTGCCGGCCTGCGGCCCGGCCAGCGCCCGGGAGATCTCCGCGACGGGCCGGTCGGCCAGGTCGGGGCGGAGCTGGAACAGCGTGCCGAGCTTGGCCGCGTCGATCCCGATGAGGATGGCGTTCTCGCTGCTGACCTCGGTCTGGCCGCGGAAGACGGGCGAGGCGGCGGTCACGCCGGGCAGGGCGGTGAACGCCGTGCCGCGGCCCAGCGGGCCGAGCTCGGGGGCGTCCGGCGGGCCCGACAGGCGCAGGTCGGCCCCCGCCTGGTGGCGGGCCTGGTCGAGCTGGGAGGCGCGCCAGGTGGCGGCGGTGGCCATGGACACGATGCCGATGGCGATGGCCATGGTGAGCAGCAGCGCGGGGCCGGCGTACTTGAGCGGGCGCCTGCTGACCTGCCAGGCGCCGAGCGCCGGGGCGAGGGATGGACGCCTGGAGGTGATCCGCTCGGCCACCGCGGAGATGCGCGGGACCAGCCGCAGGCCGAGCATGCCGCCGGTGAGCAGGGCCAGCGCGGGACCGGAGATGATCAGCGGGTCGATGCCGAGCCCGCCGCCCGCGGTCGTGGTGACCGGCGCGCCGTAGTGCTGGAGCTGCCAGATCGCGAGGCCGGCCACGACCAGCAGCGCGACGTCGGCGCCGGCGCGCTGGATCAGCCCGCGCCCGCCGCCGCGCCCGCGCGCCGACTGCTCCTCCACGTACGTGCGCCGCGCGCCCGCCAGCGCGGGCAGCACCAGCAGCACCGCGGAGGCCACGGCCACGGCCACCGACACCAGGAACGTGCCCAGGCCGGCCGAGGGGTCGAGCCGCACGCCCGACGCCTTGATCCAGGGCAGCCGGCTCACCAGCCCGAGCAGCGGCGGCCCGAGCAACGGCGCGACGATCGCGCACGGCACCGCGACCAGCATCGCCTCGCCCCCGGCCAGCGCGGCCAGCCGCAGCGTGCCCGCGCCGCGCGAGCGCAGCAGCGCCACCTCCATGCGCCGGTGGTCGGCCAGCAGGCGCGCGGTGAGCATCAGCGCGTACGCCGCCAGCAGCAGCAACTGCAGCACTGGGATCAGCATGGTGGAGCGGGCCACCAGCGAGGCGGTGTCGAGCTGGGTGAGCATCTCGGGCAGGCGGCTGGTGGTCACGCAGCTCGGGCACTCGCCGGCCTTCAGGTGCGCGCCCACCTCGCCGACCGCCGCGGCCAGCGGGCGCAGCTGGGCCGGCGTCAGGGAGCGCAGGTCGGGCTCGGCGGTCCAGGTGGCGTTCACATTGGTGGCGAAGCGGCCGATGAACGTCTCGCGGGAGACCATCAGCGGCCCGTACGTGGTGAAGTCGCCGCGTTCGACGCCTCTGCTGAGCAGTTGCTCCCCGGTCCAGCGCTCGCCGAAGGGGTCGTCGAGCTGGAACACGCCGGTGATGCGCACCTGGACGGGCTCCGGCGACAGCCGTCCCACGGTGGTCAGCTCCTGGCCGACCTTGAACCCGGCCGCCGAGGCCGCCGACAGCGAGACCGCCGCCTCCACCCGGCCGTCGGCGGGCTTGGGCCAGGCGCCGGAGACGAGCTTGGCGTGCTGGTCGAGGCCGTCGTAGCTGCCGAACCTGAGCAGTTCGGGCCGCTCGCGCTTCTCCTGGCCGGGCATGGCGTAGGAGTCGGAGCGGAAGCTCGTGGTGAGCGCCGGCGCCTTGGTGTACGCCTTGGTCAGTTCGGCGCGGACCGCCCGGTCGTAGACGGGGAACGTCTTGTCCGTGACCGGCGCGCTGATCGTCGCGGACGTCTGGCGCAGGGAGGCGGTCTCCATCGTCCTGCGCACGCCGGCGTCGGCGATGGAGGAGGCGTACATGGTCAGCGCCACCAGCGTGGTGGTGGCCAGCAGGATCGAGCCGAACGCGGCCAGAAGGAGCAACGGCTCGCTGAACGCCCGTTTGACGACCAACGGCCCCCGCATGTGTCCCCCTTCGTCCGTTTAGTGAACCCTCACGGAGAGGGCGGACGGGAAGCAAGTGATCTTGTTAAGGGATGCTCAGCCGATACCCGGCGGCGATGCCGATGTGATATCAAAACTGTGACAAAAAGTGCACAAAACCAAGAACGCCGCACCCCATGAAGGAGTGCGGCGTCAGCGCGCGCCCGGACTTCGCCGGACGGCGGGAGCTTACTTGGCGGCCAGAGCGGCAGCCTGCTTGGCGATCGCCGACTTGCGGTTGGCGGCCTGGTTCTTGTGGATGACGCCCTTGCTGACGGCCTTGTCGAGCTGGCGGGCGGCGACGCGCTGCAGCGCCGCGGCCTGCTCGACGTCGCCCTGCTCGGCGGCCTCGCGGAACTTGCGGACGGCCGTCTTCAGAGAGGACTTGACCGCCTTGTTGCGCAGACGCGCCTTCTCGTTCTGCTTGTTGCGCTTGATCTGGGACTTGATGTTCGCCACGAAGAAGCCTCGGTGAAAGTCTAAGGATGGATGGGGCGCGCGGGCTCGAGAGAGGGCGCGCCACACGCAAGTGAACAGGGTACCAATAACCCAGGTGGCTGCTCAAATCAACGCCCCGGGTGCTCCCAGTTTAGGCCAGCCAGCGGGTCATGTACTCCTTCCAGTCCTCTTCGGTGGCGGCGAAATCGACGTACAGGGCCAGGCCGAAGCGCTCGCGGCGGCCGTGCTCGGACAGGGCCAGCCGGGCGCCCTCGGCGGCCGTCGCCACGCTCTCGGCGGCGTCCAGCCAGGGCAGGCCGTGGTCGTGGTAGGCGGGGGCGCCGACGAACAGGGACTTGTCCCGCGGGACGAGGTCGAGGGCGAGCGCGGCCTGCCTGGCCACGTGGCCGCCGTAGAGGGACTGGGCGGGCGCGCCCGAGTCGTAGGTCATGATCGCGACCTGGTCCACCCGGTTCACGACCTCCTGGAAGTAGCCCTGCGACCAGTACTTGTCGTGGCCGAGCGCGAGCCTGGCCGCCGGGCGCATGAGGGGATAGGGCTCGATCTGCGGGGTCGAGGCGGACAGCAGCCTCGTATGGGCCCGCGTGCGTTCCAGCAGGTCGAGGAACTCGGTGTCGCCGTCGCCGATCGGCTCGAAGTTGTAGTGGACGCCGTCGTAGCCCGCCTTCATGACGGCGGCCACGCCGGCCAGGACGTTCGCGCGGGAACGGGCGTCGTCGAGGTCGAGGCCGTTCTCGACGGACTGGCCCAGCCAGGCGGAGACGCGGACGCCGGGCAGGTGCCGATGCATCCATGTCACGAAATCTGCTGCCTTGGGGTGCTTGGCGGGGTCAAGGCGGCCGTCCCGCTCGAACGGGCCGGAATGGACGTACACGTCCTTGATGCCGGTGGTGCGCAGGCGGGCGGCGAGTCGTTCCACGTCCCGCTCCGTACGGCGGCCGTCGACCCAGGCGTGGCCGAGCCAGAGGGCGTCGTTGCCGGTGCTCTTCGCCCAGGCCGCCGGGGCACCGGTAAACTGGAGGCGGAGCGCGACGGCGAGCAGGCCGGCCAGCGCCACCACGACGGCCAAGGCCAGCGCGATCAGGCGCAGGCCGCGGCGGACGACGGTCCGGATCATCATCTGGGCATGTCACCATGAAAGACGCTTGACCTCAACCCTGTCGAAACGGACTTCGGTGCGCACTCAGCCTGGCCAGACCGACCCCGCGTTGATCCGCAACTTCTGCATCATCGCGCACATCGACCATGGCAAATCGACCCTTGCCGACCGGATGCTGCAGATCACCGGCGTGGTCGACGACCGCTCCATGCGCGCCCAGTACCTCGACCGGATGGACATCGAGCGCGAACGCGGCATCACGATCAAGTCGCAGGCCGTGCGCCTGCCCTGGGACGGCCACGTCCTCAACATGATCGACACCCCCGGGCACGTCGACTTCACCTACGAGGTGTCCCGCTCGCTGCAGGCGTGCGAGGGCGCGATCCTGCTGGTCGACGCCGCGCAGGGCATCGAGGCGCAGACGCTGGCCAACCTCTACCTGGCCATGAACGCCGACCTGCACATCATCCCGGTGCTCAACAAGATCGACCTGCCGGCGGCCCAGCCGGAGAAGTTCGCCGAGGAGCTGGCCGGCCTGATCGGCTGCGACCCCTCCGACGTGCTCAAGGTGTCCGGCAAGACCGGCGTGGGCGTGCGCGAGCTGCTCGACCACGTGGTGGCGACCGTCCCGGCGCCCGTGGGCCAGGCCGACGCCGCCGCGCGGGCGCTCATCTTCGACTCCGTCTATGACACCTACCGCGGCGTCGTGACGTACGTCAGGGTCATCGACGGCCATCTGAGCAAGCGCGAGCGCATCCTCATGATGTCCACCAACGCCACCCACGAGACGCTGGAGATCGGCGTCATCTCGCCCGAGCCCAAGCCCGCCGAGCGCGGCCTCGGCGTCGGCGAGGTGGGCTACCTGATCACCGGCGTGAAGGACGTGCGCCAGTCGCGCGTGGGTGACACCGTCACCTCCTCGGTCAAGCCCGCCAAGGAGATGCTGGCCGGCTACGAGCACCCCAAGCCGATGGTGTTCTCCGGGCTCTACCCGATCGACGGCGACGAGTACCCCGAGCTGCGCGAGGCGCTCGACAAGCTCCAGCTCAACGACGCCGCGCTGATCTACGAGCCGGAGACCTCGGCCGCGCTCGGCTTCGGCTTCCGCGTCGGTTTCCTCGGCCTGCTGCACATGGAGATCGTGCGCGAGCGCCTGGAGCGCGAGTTCGGCCTGTCGCTGATCTCCACCGCGCCCAACGTGGTCTACCGCGTGGTGATGGAGGACGGCAAGGAGCTCACGGTCACCAACCCGTCCGAGTTCCCGACGGGCGGCAAGATCGCGCAGGTCTTCGAGCCGGTCACCAAGTCCACGATCCTGGCGCCGGCCGAGTTCATCGGCGCGATCATGGAGATCTGCCAGGGGCGGCGCGGCCAGCTCCTCGGCATGGACTACCTGTCGGAAGACCGCGTCGAGATCCGCTACACGCTGCCGCTCGGCGAGATCATCTTCGACTTCTTCGACCAGCTCAAGTCGCGCACCCGCGGCTACGCCTCGCTCGACTACGAGCCGGCCGGCGAGCAGGAGGCCGAGCTGGTCAAGGTCGACATCCTGCTGCAGGGCGAGGCCGTCGACGCCTTCAGCGCGATCGTCCACAAGGACAAGGCGTACTCCTACGGCGTCGACATGGCCAAGAAGCTGCGCGAGCTGATCCCGCGGCAGCAGTTCGAGGTGCCGATCCAGGCCGCCATCGGCGCCCGGGTCATCGCCCGCGAGAACATCCGGGCCATCCGCAAGGACGTCCTGGCCAAGTGCTACGGCGGTGACATCTCCCGTAAGCGCAAGCTGCTGGAGAAGCAGAAGGAGGGCAAGAAGCGGATGAAGATGGTCGGCCGCGTCGAGGTGCCCCAGGAGGCCTTCGTCGCCGCGCTGTCCACCGACTCCGGCGCCGCCGCCGACAAGACCAAGAAGTAGCCGACTACGGGCCCGGTACGGCGGGCGTTCGCGCGAGCGCCCGCCAGTGCCGGCCCGGGTCGGGGAGCAGGCGGCGGGCCCGCAGGTCCATCAGGCCGCCGACGCCGGTCAGCTCGGCGGCCGGCTCGCCGTCCGCGCCCCTGAACTCCTGCCTGACCCCGACGCCGGCCGCGCGCAGGCACTCCCAGCGGGCGTGGTCGCCGTACTGGTGGTAGACCACGTTGTCGAGGTGGCCCCGGGTGTCGAGCTCGTAGCCGCGTACGGCGATGGGCACCGAGAAGGTCATGATCGTTCAGCCAGCCAGGCGTGCGATTTGGCGGTGAGGTAGCGCAGGCCGTCGTCGCCGAGCTCCACCCATTCGCCGCGGGCCCAGCCGCCCGTGGTCTGGGGGGCGAAGCCGTGCCGCTGGAACAGCGCCGACGCCTCCTTCTGGGTGAGGCCGCGGCGTCCCCATTCCGCGATGACGCGGGCCGTGCGCTCGGCCTCGTCCGGCTCCTCCTCGCCGAGCGCGGCGGCCAGCTCCTCCAGGCCGCGCGCCATCAGGCGCAGCGAGGCCTGCACGCGGGCGATGTCCATCGGCGCTCCTCCATCGCTATCCGATTGCCAGCGATAGCTTAGCGATGGCAGCGGATACCCTGAAAGGGTGGAAGTGGTGCATACGGAACGAATGGTCCTATCCCGGATCCGCCTGGAGGACCTCGAAGCCGTGCACGAGATCCACTCCGACCCGCGGACGAACGTCTACAGCGCCGCCGGGCCCACCGTCGACCTGGAGGCCAGCCGGGTCATGCTCGACCTGTGGCTGGCCGACTGGGCGGACCGGGGGATCGGCTACTGGGCCGCCCGGCTGACGGAGGGATCGCAGGTGCTGGGCGTCGGCGGCCTGCGGCACGCGGCCCTGGACGGCGCGGACGTGCTCCACCTGTACTACCGATTCCGCCCCGCCGCCTGGGGCCACGGGTACGCGGTCGAGCTCGCCAGGGCGGCCCTGCGCGTCGGGCGCGACCTCGGCACCGTGGTCGCCCTGATCGGGGACGGCAACGAGCCCTCCCGCCGGGTGGCGGAGAAGGCCGGCCTGCACAGGGAGCGCACGATCCCGTACGGCGGCGTGCCGAGCGACCTCTACGTCGCCTGACCGCTCACGGGCGGGGGCCCCGACGGGAGCTCACCAGGACGCCCGCCAGCGCCACCAGGCCCGCCACCGCCTGGGCCGCCAGGAACCCGCCCGCCGCGGCCGGCCCGGTGGCCAGCGCGACCACCGCGGGCAGGCAGCCGAGCAGCGCCAGGTCGGCGCCCGTCGCCGCCCACAGCACCGGGCCGGTCGGGATCGTGCCGGCGGGGGTGTCGATGACCGGCATCGAATGGTCGACCGGCCCTCTCCTGGCCATCCGCAGCGCGCCGGCCGCGAGCGCGGGCGCGGTGAGCAGCCCGAACACCCACGTGCCGGACGGAAGGCCGCCCACCGCCGCGACGCCGGCCAGGGCCAGGGTCGCCCACGCGCCGCCCAGCAGGCCGGGCAGCAGCGCCCGCGCCGCCAGCGCCGGACGCCGGCCCACGCCGATCAGCCGGGCCAGGGCGGGGTTGTCGGCGTCCCGGCGCGCGCCGGACGTACCGGACGCCGCCACCGCCAGCGCGCCGCCGAGCACGACCAGCCCGAGAGCCGCCGGAGCGGCGCCCGCCTGGGCGAACACGGCGGGCAACGCCGCGCTCGCCGCCGTGGCCGCCAGCCGCCAGGGCCGGCGGCCGAGCCGCACCCAGTCCTGCCAGGCCAGCGCGAGCGGCGCGGGCAGCCCCGGCCACGCCCGCGAGGCGAGCTTCCTGGCCCGCCAGTGGTTGTCCTCGGCGATCCAGGTCAGCGCGCCGGGATCGAGGGTGACGGCGGCGCTGGTGACGTGCCCGGCCCGGGTGGAGGCGGTCAGCAGCAGACGGGTGGGGATGGCGGCCAGCGACCCCCACGCCCGGCGGGCCAGGACGGCGGCGAGCGCGGCCATGGCCGACGCCGTGGCCGCCAGCGCCGGCAGGGGCGCGTTCGCGGCGGCCGCGAGCGCCGTACGGGCCTGGCCGCTCACGGCGACCACGGCCAGCAACAGGAGCGCGACCAGCACGCCGGTCAGCCACAGGTTCCAGGTCGGGGAGGACTGGGCGAGCATCGCCAGCGCCATGCCCGCCACGCTCGCCGCCGTCGCCACCGCCAGCGCGGCCAGCAGCCGCCACACCAGCGCGCCCGGCGCGCCGAGCGCCGCCAGCAGCCCGAGCCCGAGCAGCAGCCCGGCCACCAGCGCGACGACCATGAGCAGCCGCCCGGAACGCCCGAGCAGCCGCCGCCGGTCCAGCGGCGAGGTCAGCAACCAGGACGCCTCCGCCGCGGGCAGCATCACCGGCCCGGCCGCCCGCGCCAGCGCCAGGCAGCCCGCGAACCCCAGCAGCACCAGGGCGACCCCCGCGCCCATCCGCCCCGGCTCGACCGTCCCGCCCAGGCCGGAGACCACCGAGGACAGCGGCTGCCCGACGACGGCGAGCAGCATGCACAGGCCGAACAGGCTGACGTAACGATCGACCAGCCCGGCCCGGGCCCGCCCGCGCGCCCGGACGAACGCCCGCACCGACCGCACGCTCACCTCCCCCGCGCTCACCGCCCGCCCGCCTTCCCCGTCAGGCCGCTCTTCCGGACGACGGCGTGGCCGCTCATGCGGGCACCCCGGCGGGGGAGACCCGGCGGGCGGCGTCGGCCAGGGTCTGGTCGTGGGTGGCCATCACCACGGTGCCGCCCTCGTCGGCGTACTCCTCCAGCAGTTCCCCGAGCCGGACGCGGAACGCCGCGTCGAGGCCGCGTTCGGGCTCGTCGAGCAGCAGCAGCGTGCTCGGCCGCAGCAGCGTGGCGGCCAGGCAGAGGCGCTGGCGCTGGCCGGTGGACAGGTTGAGCGGCGGCGCGTCGGCCCGCTCGGTCAGCGCGAACTCCTCCAGCGCCGAGTCCACCGTCATGCGCGCCTCGGCGTACACGGCGCCCATGAGCTCCAGGTGCTCGCGCGCGGTCAGCCCGGGGTACCAGGCGGGCTCGTCGCCGAGCAGCGCCACCCGGCGCCAGAAGGACGCGTCGTCGGCGGGCTCGGCGCCGAACAGATGGACCGCGCCGGACGTGGCGGGCTGGAGGCCGGCCAGGCAGCGCAGCAACGTGGACTTGCCCGATCCGTTGGGCCCGACGACCGCCACGACCTCACCCGGCTCGACGGCCAGGTCGAGGCCCCGGAGCACCGGATTGCCCCCGAGCTCGACGGACAGGTCCGTGACTTCGATGATCAAACCGCTCACCGTTCGAGCGTAGCCACCCCGGCGGCCGCCCGCGTGACCGGTCCGCGGGGCCGTCCCGCCGCCTTCCCCGGGGCGGGAGAGCCGATTCTGTCGGTGCCGGTCGCTACCTTTGCTGTTCCCGAACACCAGTGCTACTGGAGGGTGACGTGATTGCTTCTGAGCGATTCGAGCGTGCCGCTGTGCTGGGGGTGGCCGTGGCGGAGGAGACCCGGCGGCTGCTGCGGCTTCACCTGCGACCCGCCGAGGTGGGCGGCGACGGCAGGGTGGTGGTCGACGTGCCCTATCCCGACGCGGCGGTGGTGGCGGCGCTGCTCGACGTCGCGGCCGAGTGTTTCGGCGAACGCGGCGGCTCGGTCGAGGAGACCCGGCAGGCGGCCCTGGAGACCCTGTTACAACTGGCCGAGTTCGACACCGACTCCCAGCTCGCCCGGGTGGCGCCGGAGCCCGGCGACGGGCGCGGGTGACGGCTCGGCGAACAGGCCGAATGGGCACATGTCTGTTCTTCTCCGCTGAAAGGCTGAGAAAGGCGGAAAAATCGGTGCGCCGGGTGGCCGTCCGTCCGCTACCGTCGCGGCATGCGCATCCTCTCCGTCAACGTCGGGCTGTCCTTCGACGCGGAATGGGCCGGCAAGCTCGGCCGTACGGCGATCGACAAGCGGGCCGTGCGCCACCGGGTGGAGGTGCTGCGCAACGGCCTGGCCGGCGACGAGCGGGCCGACACGCCCAACCACGGCGCCCCCACCCAGGCCGTCTACGCCTACGCCCGCGAAGACTACGACTGGTGGCAGGGCGAGCTCGGCCGCGACCTGCGCGACGGCCGTTTCGGGGAGAACCTGACCACCGCCGGCCTCGCCGTCAACGACGCCCTCGTGGGCGAGCGGTGGCGCGTCGGCAGCGCCCTGCTGGAGGTCACCGGCCCGCGCATCCCCTGCGTGGTGTTCCGCAACTGGATGGACGAGCCGGGCTGGCTCAAGCGCTTCACCGGGGCCGCGCGGCCGGGCGCCTACCTGGCCGTGGTCGAGCCGGGCGAGCTGGGCGCGGGCGACGAGGTGGAGATCGTCTCGCGCCCGGCGGCCGGGATGACGGTGGCGGACGCCTTCCGCGCCCGCCACGGCGACGCCGACGCGCTGGCCCGGGTGCTCGCGGTCCCCGGCCACGCCCCGGAATGGGACGAGCTGGCCGCGCGGGCCGGCCGGATGGTCAGCTAGAGACCGCCTCCATCCGGCCGGGCGGCTGGAGACCGCCTCCACCCGGCCGGGCGCCGGTCAGCGCAGCACGGCGTACAGGGCCGAGGTGAGGGAGGCGCGGGCGTCGTCCTGGTCGATCGACCACATCATCGAGCCGCCCAGGCCCTTGAGCCGGATGTAGGCCGCCTTCTCCAGCAGCGACGCCGGGTCGTCGTAGGACCAGAACTCGTTGCCGTCGTACAGCCACATGGCGCCGGTGCGCACGTCCCGGTAGCGCTTGCCGGGCTTGGCGGCCAGGTCCTTGTAGTCCTCGCTGCCCGGCCCCCACTTGCCGGCCGCCGGTCCGGTCGCGGGCTGCCAGAGGCCGTCGCCGCCGCCGGTCACGCCGGTCCAGCCCTGCCCGTACGCGGGCACGCCCACGACGATCTTGCGGCCGGGCGCGCCGCGCGACAGGTAGTCGCGGACGGTCTGGTCCACGCTGTACCTGACGGGGTTGGGGTCGCGCCGGTCGGTGAACAGGTTCCCGTTGTGCCCGGTCCGCGACTCCCAGGTGCCGTGCAGGTCGTACCCCTGGACGGTGGCGAAGTCGAGCGACCGGAACACCCGGCGCACCTCGAAACCGGCGTCGATCTTCGCGGCGGCGGCCGGGAGGAAGGCGGTGAGCTGGGAGCTCGCCGAGAAGGCCCGGAGCTGGGCGCGCAGTTCCTCGACGAAGAGGGTGAAGTTGCGCCGGTCCTCCGGCCTGATCACGTTCCCGTCGTTGCCCGCCGAGCCCGGCCACTCCCAGTCCAGGTCGACGCCGTCGAACACGCCGGCGCCCGCGCCCGGCTCCAGGCCCGGCAGGTTGCCGCGCAGCCACAGGTCGACGCACGAGCGGGCCAGCGCGGACCGTGACTCGGCGGTGAGCACGGCGTCGGAGAAGTACTTGGACCCGGTCCATCCGCCGAGCGAGATCAGCACCTTGAGGCCGGGGTGCCTGGCCTTGAGCTTGCGCAGCTGGTTGAGGTTGCCGTTGAGGGCCTGGCCCGGCTGGTCGGCGACGCCGTCCACGCTCTGCTCGGCCGGCACCGGGCGCTGCCAGTCGGCCCAGGGGTCGGCCGAGTAGCAGGCGCCCTCGGCGCTGACGAAGCCGAAGGCGTAGTTGAGGTGGGTGAGCTTGGCGGCGGCGCCGCTGGTGTCCACGTCCTTGACGTGGTAGTTGCGCCCGTACACGCCCCACTGGATGAAGTAGGCGACCCGCTTGAATCCGGGATGGGCCTCGGCGGGCACGGACACCGCCGTGAGCCCGAGTAAGAGCGAGAGTGCGAGGAGGATCTTCTTCACGGGCGCTCCTGGGGGGTGAACTTATAAGAAACTTTCCTATAAGTTGACGCGATCGTAGAACCGTCACCCCGTGCCGTCAACGACGCGCGCCACCTCCTCGGCGCTGGAGAACAGCCGCCACGCGCGCGCCGGGTCGCCGAACAGCGACAGCACCAGATCGGCCACCTCCTGCCTGGTCGCGGCGGCTTCGAGCAGGGTGAGGACGTGCTCCGCCGGCGGCCGCAGGAAGGCGTTCGTCCACGCGACGACCGGCTCGGCCGCCACCCACATGCGCCGGGCCGTCCCCCGCGCGAACGCCGCGTCGTACGGGCCGCCCGCCGCGATGGCCTCGGCCGCGATCCAGGCGCAGGCCGAGCCCAGGTTCGCGCCCTGCCCGGTGATCGGGTCGTTGGCGACCCAGGCGTCGCCGATCGCCAGCGCCACGACGCCGCCGGGCAGCTCGGCCACCGCCTCGCGCACGACCGGCGTGATCGCGCCCTGCAGCAGGTCCTCCGGTCCGAGCAGCTCGAACGCCGCCGGATCGATCAGCTCGGCCAGGCGCGGCGCGTGCTCGGGCAGCAGGGCGAGCAGCGTCTCGCAGAACTCGTCGGCGGGCACCCGGGCCAGCACGTCGAGCGGCCCGCCGGGGATCGCCTCGACCAGGACGCCGCCGTGCACGCCCGACCGCGTCATCATCGCCATGCACAGGATCTCGCCGCAGCCGGGCGAGATGTTGAAGCCGAAGGCGGGCCCCGGATCGAACCCGTGGAACAGCCCGGCGGCCAGGATCCGCTGCGGCGCCCCGTACGGCGACCAGGCCGGAATGCGCGGGAACAGCTCGCGCACCGAGCGCCGCCCGGTGGCCACCACCATCAGCTCGTGGCCGCGCGACCAGCGGGCGACCTGGCCCGCGTCCGGCGGGAGGGGATCGACGACCAGGCGGCCGCCCCTGCCGGTGTAGTCGTCCATGAGCGCCGGCAGCAGCACCCGGAAGTCGACCCCGTGGAACGGCTCGCTCACGCGGCCGGTGAACTCCAGCGGCGGATCGCCCTTGATCGAGAGGCTGCCGCTGACCAGCAGGCAGCCGGGGTCGAGGAAGTGCAGGCTGCCCAGCTCCCGCTCCCGGGCCTGCGCGCGGCCCATCCTGCCGACCGTGTTCGGCAGCCGCCCGCGGCCCAGGTCCGCCGCGTCGCCCTCGCTGTAGAGCGTGGTCGCGACGCCGAGCTGCTGCAGCCGCAGGGCCAGCGTCAGCCCGGAGATGCCCGCGCCCACGATCCCGACGCCCGTCATGTGCGGCCTCCTTCGATGGCTCGGAGCACCCCCGTGAGCAGGCACACTGGATGACGTGCCATCCACCCTGCCCGACGGCGATCCGGCGCCCGCCTCCGGCGAGCTGCCCGACAGCGCGCTGCGCGGGCTCGGCGAGCGCCCGTTCGGCTTCTACGTGCACGTGCCGTTCTGCGTCACCCGCTGCGGCTACTGCGATTTCAACACCTACACCGCCGCCGAGCTAGGGCCCGGCGCCTCCCACCGCGACTACGCCGACACGGTCGTGGCCGAGGTGCGCCTGGCCCGGCGCGTCCTCGGCGACGCCGACCTGCCCGTGGAGACGGTGTTCTTCGGCGGCGGCACGCCCACGCTGCTGCCTCCCGAGGACCTGGCGCGCGTCCTGGCCGCCATCGACGCCGAGTTCGGGCTGCGGCCGGGGGCGGAGGTCACCACCGAGGCCAACCCCGAGTCCGTCGACCCCTCCTACCTCGACAAACTCCGTCAGGGCGGCTTCAACCGGGTCAGCTTCGGCATGCAGAGCGCACGTGAGCACGTGCTCCAGGTGCTCGACCGCAGGCACACGCCGGGCCGCCCGGCGCGGGCCGTCCAGGAGGCGCGGGCGGCCGGGTTCGAGCACGTCAACCTCGACCTCATCTACAGCACGCCGGGGGAGTCCGACGACGACTGGCGGGCCTCGCTGGCCGCCGCGATCGAGGCCGGGCCCGACCACGTGTCGGCGTACTCGCTGATCGTGGAGGAGGGCACCAGGCTCGCGGCCCGCATCCGGCGCGGCGAGCTGCCCATGCCCGACGACGACGTCGCCGCCGACCGCTACCTGATCGCCGAGGAGCTGCTGACCGAGGCCGGTTTCTCCTGGTACGAGGTGTCCAACTGGGCCGCCTCCGAGCAGGCCCGCTGCCGGCACAACCTGCTCTACTGGACCGGCGGCGACTGGTGGGCCGCCGGCCCCGGCGCCCACAGCCACGTCGGCGGCACCCGCTGGTGGAACGTCAAGCACCCGGCCGCCTACGCCCAGCGCCTGGCGGCGGGCGCCTCGCCCGCGCACGCGCGCGAGGTGCTCACCGGCGACGACCGGGCCGCCGAGCGGCTGATGCTGGAGCTGCGGCTGGTCTCCGGCTACCCGCTGGCCGAGGTCGCCCCCGGCGCGCGCACGGCGGTGGCGAGCGCGCTGGCGCGCGGGCTGCTGGAGCCCGAGCCGTTCAGGGCGGGCCGGATGGTGCTCACCCTCAAGGGGCGGCTGCTGGCCGACGCCCTGATCACCGAGCTCATGTGACCAGGCGGATGGCGAACGGGTAGCGGTAGTTCTCGCCCCGGTTGGTGGCGATGGCCGCCTGCACGTGGAAGATCAGCGACACGATCCAGATGATCGGGAACAGCAGCAGGCCGACCAGCACCAGCGACAGCACGATCGCCACCGCGTAGCCGATGAACATCGTGATCTGGAAGTTCAGCGCCTCGGCCGCCTGGTCCCTGACATAGGGGGACTCGTCCTTCTTCATCAGGTAGATGACCAGCGGGCCGACCCACGAGACGAGCAGGCCCAGCAGGTGGGCGAGCATGGCCATCGTGGTGTCGTCGCTGCCGCGGCGGGGGCCGAACCGGCCGGGCACGTACGGCCCGGCGGGGTAGCCGTGACCCGGCTGGGCGCCGTAGCCGGGGGCCTGGCCGTAGCCCGGCGGCGGGGGCACGTAGCGGGGCGGCGGAGGCATGTGGCCGGACTGCTGGCCGGGCCCGCTCGGCGGCTGCCGCCCGTAGTCGGGCCGGGAGCCCGGCTGCTGGCCGTAGCCGAGCTGGGGGCCCGAACCCTGGTCGCGAGGCACGTCGTACGGCGGGTCGTACGGCGGGACGTCAGGGGCCGAGTCGGCGGGGGTGGGGTCGTCGGGGGACGGCGGGGCCTGGCTCATGATGCCTCCGTAACGAAGTCGATCAGTTCCTCGACCCGGCCGAGCAGCTCCGGCTCCAGGTCGGTGTAGGACGAGACGGCGCCCAGAATGCGCCGCCAGGCGTCCGCGGGCTCCATGCGCCAGCCCAGTGCGGCGAGCACGCCCTCCTTCCACGGCACCCCGCGCGGCACGTCGGGCCAGCCCGGGATGCGCAGCACGGACGGTTTGACCGCCTGCCAGATGTCGATGTACGGATGACCCACGACGAGCACGTGCGGCGAGGTGATGCGGGCCGCGATCCGGCTCTCCTTCGACCCCGGCACCAGATGGTCGACCAGCACGCCCAGCCTGCGACCCGGCTCGGGGGCGAACTCGGCCACGATGGCGGGCAGGTCGTCCACGCCCTCCAGGTACTCCACCACGACCCCCTCGACCCGCAGGTCGTGGCCCCAGATCTTCTCCACGAGCGCGGCGTCGTGCACGCCCTCGACGTAGATCCGGCTCTCCTTGGCGACCCGGGCCCGCAGCCCCTCCACGGCGATGGACCCGGACGCGCTGCGCCTGGGCCCCGCCGGGGCCGCGGCCGCCGGGCGCACCAGCGTCACGGGCCTGCCCTCCAGCAGGAACGCGGCCGGCGCCAGCGGGAACAGGCGGCGTTTGCCGAACCGGTCCTCAAGGGTGACGGCCTCCTTGTCGCAGGCCACCACGGCGCCGCAGAAGCCGCTGTCGGCGTCCTCCACGACCAGGTCGAGTTCGGCGGGCACCTTCGGGATCTTGCCCTTGCCCGGCCGCCGCCAATTGCCCGCCAGCACATCACCCTCGTACACACGGGGACCGTAGCAAATCACCCGCTGACCGCAAGGCGCTTACGCGCGCCGCTGCGCCGGACGAGGACGACGATCGTGCCGATGACGCCGATGAGCAGGCCGATGCCGGGGAACAGGAACAGCGCCGCCACCCCGCCGAACAGGCCGCCCGCCGCGGAGAGCACGTCACGGCCCACGCCGAAGCGGGCCGATGACTCCTCCTGCGTGGCGCAGGTCAGCTGGTAGTCGCCCTTGGCGGGGGCGTTGACGGCGAGGATCTCCTGCCAGGTGGTCCCGCCGGCGCTGAGCGTCTGGGTGCCGGAGACCTTGACCAGCCTGGCCTGGGCCGGGCCGCCGGAGATCTCGCACTGGTAGTTGACCCGCGTGTCGGTGGCGATGTAGACGGCCGGGCGCTTGGCGGGGTCGATCGCGACCTTCACGCTTTCGCCCGACGCGAACGTGGTCGTCGGGGCCATGTCCGAGACGCTGCTCAGCACGCCGCCGGCGAACACGAACACGCCCACGACGCCCAGCACGACCGCGACGGCCCACACGACGGCGATCCACCACAGGCGCGGCTTGATCGCCTTGCCGTCGATCCTGGCCGGGAACTGCGGCTGCGGGCCGTACTGGTTGTGGGGGCCGGGCTGGCCGTACTGGTTCTGCTGGCCGTACTGGTTCTGCTGGCCGTACTGGGGCGGGGGGCCGTACTGGGCGGGCGGCTGTTGCTGCTGGTAGGGCGGCTGGCCGTGCTGCTGCGGCTGGTACGGCGGCTGGGCGTACTGGTTCGGCTGACCGTAGTAGGGACCCTGCCCCTGGGGCGGTCCGTACTGCGGGGGCTGGGAATTGTCGGTCATGCGGCAAGTGTGAGGCCTGTCGCTTGTAAGTCGCTAGCAACAGGATGGGACCTGGTGTTATCGCACCTTGTGGGCGAGAGCCGTACACTTGGCACTCGGGAACACGGAGTGCTAGACCTGTCGTTTCCCTGTTAGGCAGAGGCAGGAGGTGAGCACGTGCTCGACGAACGGAAGCTTGCGGTGCTCCGCGCCATTGTCGAAGACTACGTGTCCACCAACGAACCGGTGGGCTCCAAGGCGCTCGCGGAGCGCCACAACCTCAAGGTCTCCCCGGCAACGGTCAGGAACGACATGGCCGCTCTGGAGGAGGAGGGCTACATCACCCAGCCGCACACCAGCGCGGGCCGCGTGCCGACGGACAAGGGCTACCGCCTGTTCGTCGACCGGCTTTCGCAGGTCAAGCCCCTGTCGGGGGCCGAGCGGCGGGCGATCGAGACCTTCCTCGCCGGCGCGGTCGACCTCGACGACGTGGTCTTCCGCACCGTGCGGCTGCTCGCGCAGCTCACCAGGCAGGTCGCGGTCGTGCAGTACCCGACGCTGACCCGTTCCACGGTCAGGCACGTCGAGCTGGTCCCGCTCAACGACCGGCGGGTCATGCTCGTGCTGATCACCAACACCGGGCGCGTCGAGCAGCGCGTGATCGAGCTGCCCGAGGTGGTGGAGGACGACCGCATCGCCCACCTGCGCGCGGTGCTCAACTCCTGCCTCGACGGCTGCGGGCTGAGCAACGTCCCCGAGCTGGTCGCCGACCTGCCCGAGCGGCTGCCCGCCGAGGATCGGCCCGCCGTGGCCACCATCCTGTCGGTGCTGCTCGAAACCCTCGTCGAACGCCATGACGAGAAGATCGTGTTCGCCGGCGCGGCCAATCTCGCGGGCGCCGACTTCGCCACCGGCCTGCGCGACGTGCTGGAGGCGCTGGAGGAGCAGGTCGTGCTCATGCGGTTGCTCGGCGAGACATCCACAGACACCCCGTCCGCGCTCACCGTGCGCATCGGCTCGGAAAACCCCTACCTTCGCGGCACGTCCATCGTCGCAACCGGATACGGTTCTGGCGACAACCAACTGGCCCGGCTCGGCGTGCTGGGTCCCACGAGGATGGACTACCCCGTGACGATGGGCGCCGTACGCGCGGTGGCACGCTACGTCAGCCAGATCCTGGCTGCATCTTAAGAGGTCGATAAGTGGCAAACAGCGACTACTACGCCACCCTCGGGGTGCGCCGTGACGCCAGTCAGGACGAGATCAAGAAGGCCTACCGCCGCCTCGCCCGCGAGCTGCACCCCGACGTGAACCCCGATCCTGAGACCCAGGAGCGGTTCAAGGAGATCACGCAGGCCTACGAGGTGCTGTCCGACCCGAACAAGCGCCAGATGTACGACCTGGGCGGCGACCCCTTCGGCGGCGGAGCCGGCGCCGGCGCGGGCGCCGGCGGCTTCGGCGCGGGTTTCCCCTTCAGCGACATCATGGACGCCTTCTTCGGCACCGCGGGCGGCACCCGCGGGCCGCGCTCGCGCGCCAGGAGGGGCCGCAACGCCACCATCCGGGTAGAGCTCGACCTGCGCGAGACGGCGTTCGGCACCACCCGCGAGCTGGTCGTGGACACCGCCGTGCTGTGCGAGGTGTGCCACGGCGCCGGCGCGGCCCCCGGCACCCACCCCGACGCCTGCGACATGTGCAACGGGCGCGGCGAGATCTCCCAGGTCACCCGCTCGTTCCTGGGCCAGGTCATGACCTCGCGGCCGTGCCCCCAGTGCGGCGGCTTCGGCAGCATCATCCGCCACCCCTGCCAGGAGTGCTCGGGCGACGGCCGGGTGCGCACCCGCCGTACGATCAAGGTCCGCATCCCCGCGGGCGTCGAGGACGGCACCCACATCCAGCTCGCCGGCGAGGGCGAGGTCGGCCCCGGCGGCGGCCCGCCCGGAGACCTCTTCCTGGAGATCGTCGAGCGCGCGCACGAGATCTTCGAGCGGCGCGGCGACGACCTCCACTGCACGGTCCAGATCCCGATGACGGCCGCCGCGCTCGGCACCATCCTCGCCGTCGAGACGCTCGACGGCTCCGAGGAGATCGACGTGCGCCCCGGCACCCAGTCCGGCCAGGTCATCACCATGTACGGGCGCGGCGTGCAGCGGCTCAACGAGTCCGGCAGGGGCGACCTGCTCATCCACGTCAACGTCGAGACCCCGATGAGGCTCGACCAGACGCAGGAGGACCTGCTGCGCGAGCTGTCCAGGCTGCGCGGCGAGGAGCGGCCGCCGGGCAAGTTCGCCCCCGGCCAGCAGGGTTTCTTCTCCCGCCTGCGTGACGCCTTCAACGGCAGGTGACGATCACCCGTGACCGTCCCCGTGTTCATCGCCGAGGACCTCGTCGGCTCCGAGCTCACGCTCGACGGCCCTGAGGGGCGGCACGCGGCCTCCGTGCGGCGGCTGCGCGCCGGCGAGCGGGTCGACCTGACCAACGGCGCGGGCGACGTCGCCGAGTGCGTGGTGCGCGAGGTGTTCAAGGACGCCCTCGCCCTCGACGTGCTGGCCCGCTACACCGTCGAGCCGCCCGCGCGGCGGCTGGTGGTCGTCCAGGGGCTGCCCAAGGGCGACAGGGGCGAGCTGGCCGTCGAGATGATGACCGAGGTGGGGGTCGACGTGATCGTGCCCTGGGCCGCCTCGCGCAGCATCACGCAGTGGAAGGGCGACAAGATCGCCAAGGCGCTGGGCCGGTGGCGTGCCACGGCCCGCGAGGCCGGCAAGCAGGCGCGCCGGTTCCACCTGCCCGAGGTGGCCGACCTGGCCTCCACCGCCCAGGTCGAGGGGCTGCTGGCCGACGCGGCGCTGGGGCTCGTGCTGCACGAGGAGGCCGCCGAGCCGCTGTCGAAGGTGGCGCTGCCGCCCGGCGGCGACATCGTCGTCGTCGTGGGGCCCGAGGGCGGCGTCGCGGAGGAGGAGCTGCGCAGGTTCGCCGCGGCCAAGGCGGTGCCCGTGCTGCTCGGGCCCACCGTGCTGCGCACCTCCACGGCGGGGGTGGCGGCGGCGTCCGTGCTGCTCGCGCGTACCGGGCGCTGGTAGGCCCGGCTCAGGGCGCTCTCACGGCGTCGTGTGCGGCACGTCCACCAGCGGGCTGCTCAGGTCGCTCGGGCCGGTCGGCATGTCGTCCGGCGGGCACTCGTCGGAGGGGCACGACGTCGGCGTGTCGGTCGGCTCGGTCGGCGTCGGCGTGGGGGTCGGCGTGATCTCGGGGCACTCCTGGTCGCCGGCGGGCTCGCCGCTCGGGCAGGGCGTCGAGGACGGCGTCGGCGACGGCGTGGGCTGCCTGGTCGACCTGGCCGTCTCCGAGGGCCGGTGGGTCTGGCTGTGGCTGGGCGGCACGACCACCACGGGCGGCGGCTCGGCGCTGTGGCTGTCGGGCCTGGGCGGCGTGGACAGCCTGGTCGAGGAGTTGCCCGGCGTGGTGGTCGAGTTGTCCACCACCTTGACGGGCGTCTCGAAGATCTGGGAGCGCAGCCCGGGAACGACCATCACGATCGTCCCCGCCACCAGCACGGCGCTGACGGCCGCCGCGCCCGCACGCCACCAGAACAGGTTACGGACGCCGCGCCGCTCGATGCGGGCGCGGATGATCTGCAGTCCTTCCGGCGAGGGCACGACCGCGTCCGCCTCCGCGCGGAGCGCACGGCGCAGGACGTCGCCGTACTCGTCGGGGGGCTGGGTCATGACATCTTCTCCAGGACGGACCGCAACGCGGCCATTCCACGGGCGGTGTGGCTCTTGACCGCGCCCTTGCTGATGCCCATGGCGTGGGCGATCTCAGCTTCGGACAGATCTCCGTAATAACGCAGAACCAGTGCTTCTCTCTGTCGGGTCGGCAGGGCGCGTAACGCCTCGATGACGGCGGAGCGTTCCAGCTCGCCGATCGCGCCGTTCTCGGCGCTCGGGGCGTCCGGCAGGCCCTTGGGTGCGTACTTCTCGACGACCGCGCGGTGACGCAGCACGGAACGGGACCGGTTGACGACAGACTGACGCAGGTAAGCGAGTGCTTTGTCGGGATCGCGGAGTCTGCGCCAGGCGCCGTGAATGGCGACGAACGCGTCCTGCACGACTTCCTCGGCGGTTGCCATGTCACGCACCAGCAACACCGCGAGACGCACCAATGACCGGAAGTGCGCGCTGTAGAGCGCGGTCACGGCCATGTCGGCATCCCACCCGACCGGCACCGCCCCCATCGACCTGTCGGCCAGAAGGGTTTCGGTGGTCACATCAGTGGGACGCGCGGCCTTCCCAGAGGGTTTACTCTCTTCCGGTTCTGAAGCTTTCCCCGGTTCCTTAGGGTGCATTACCCAGTCGTGTTCCTCGCCAGGTGGCGCTCGCCCGACCCTGAATCATCTTTTTTGCTCTGAAGTGTCGCACACTCACCCTAACCGCGCGGATCTTCGGGCGCACGACACCACGGATTACCGATTCGCAACGGACTGCCGAACGGTCGCTCTCGATAGGGTACTGCCGTGAGCGACTGCCTCTTCTGCAAAATCGTGGCCAAGGAAATTCCGGCCGACGTCGTCTACGAGAACGCCAGGGCGCTGGCGTTCCGCGACATCAATCCGCAGGCCCCGACGCACGTGCTGGTCATCCCGCGCGCGCACCACCCCGACGCGGCGTCACTGGCCGCCGCCGACGACGGGCTCGCCGACGACGTGCTCAAGGCCGCGCACGCCGTCGCCGTCCAGGAGGGGGTGGCCGAGAGCGGCTACCGCGTCGTGTTCAACACCGGCGCCGGCGCCGGCCAGACCGTCTTCCACGTGCACGCGCATGTTCTCGGAGGGCGTGACCTCACGTGGCCGCCCGGCTGATATTGACGCGAGCAATCAGCCTGGTGCCGGATACGATGGGCGGAGAAGAACACCGAACAGACCGGGAGGCATCAGGCCGCTGGCCTGCCCATGTCCGAACTACATGAATCCCGACGCACGGCACCTCCCTCGCGCACTCAAGCCAAGGTGCTGATTCCGGACGAATACCCGATGGTCAGCCTCCTCGGCTCCCGTGACGAGCTGCTTCGCGTCATCGAGGGCGCCTTCAGGGCCGACATCCACGTGCGGGGCAACGAGATCACCGTCACCGGCAGCCCCGACGAGAGCGGCGCGGTCGTGCGCCTGTTCGAGGAGCTGGTCGAGGTGCTGCGCAGCGGGGGCGAGCTCACGCCCGACGCGGTCGAGCGGAGCATCGCCATGCTGCGCATGACCTCCGACCGTCCGGCCGAGGTGCTCTCCCTCGACATCCTGTCCTCCCGCGGCCGCACGATCAGGCCGAAGACCGTCAACCAGAAGCGCTACGTCGACGCGATCGACCAGCACACGATCGTGTTCGGCATCGGGCCCGCGGGCACCGGCAAGACGTACCTGGCGATGGCCAAGGCCGTGCGCGCGCTGCAGGAGAAGCGGGTCAACCGCATCATCCTGACCAGGCCGGCGGTCGAGGCGGGCGAGCGGCTCGGCTTCCTGCCCGGCACCCTCTACGAGAAGATCGACCCCTACCTGCGGCCGCTCTACGACGCGCTGCACGACATGGTCGACCCCGACTCGATCCCGAAGCTGATGGCCGCGGGCACGATCGAGGTCGCGCCGCTGGCGTACATGCGCGGCCGTACCCTCAACGACGCCTTCATCATCCTCGACGAGGCCCAGAACTCCTCGGCCGAGCAGATGAAGATGTTCCTGACCCGGCTGGGGTTCAACTCCAAGATCGTGGTGACCGGCGACGTGACCCAGGTCGACCTGCCCTCGGGCACGGTGAGCGGGCTGCGGGTCGTCCAGGACATCCTGGAGGGCATCCCCGACATCCACTTCGCCCGCCTGTCCAGCGCCGACGTGGTGCGCCACAAGCTGGTGAGCGACATCGTCGACGCCTACGGGCGCTACGACGCCACCCAGGCCGCCCAGGAACCGAAGGCCATCCACCGGGGGAAACGACGCCCGTGAGCATCGAGATCAACAACGAGTCCGGCGTCGGCGTCGACGAGGAGAACCTCGTCGCGCTGGCCACCCACGTGCTCGGCGAGATGGGCATCAACCCGCTCGCCGAGCTGTCCATCGTGGTGGTCGACGAAGACGCCATGTCCGAGCTGCACGAGAAGTGGATGGGCGAGCCCGGCCCGACCGACGTGCTGGCCTTCCCGATGGACGAGCTGCGTCCCGGCGGCGGCGCGCGCGGCGACGGCGAGAGCCCGGCCGACCCGGCGCTGCTCGGCGACGTGGTGCTCTGCCCGCAGGTGGCGGCCAGGCAGGCCGAGGAGGCCGGGCACAGCGCCCAGGCCGAGCTGGAGCTGCTGTGCACCCACGGCATCCTGCACCTGCTCGGCTACGACCACGCCGAGCCCGAGGAGCACAAGGAGATGTTCGGGCTGCAGGCCCAGATGCTCGAGTCCTGGCAGGAGGTGCGCGACTCGCGGTGAACGCCTGGTTGCTGTGGGCCATCGCCCTTGTGATCATCGGTGGCCTGATCGCCAGTGCGGAAACGGCACTGACGCGCATCTCCAGGGTGCGCGCGGAGGAGTTCGTCCGCGAGGGCCGGCGCGGGGCCGACCGGCTCCAGGCCATCGTCACCGACCCGCCCCGCTACCTCAACCTGCTCCTGCTGCTGCGCCTGAGCTGCGAGCTGGTGGCGACGGTCATCGCCACGCTGCTGTTCATCGACCTCATGCACGACCAGGGCTGGGCCTACGTGGCCGCCGCGGCCGTCATGATCGTGGTCAGCTACGTCGTCGTCGGGGTCATGCCGCGTACGCTGGGGCGCCAGCACGCCGAGCCGGTCGCGCTGGCCGGGGCGCCGATCGTCTACGGCCTGACCCGCATCTTCGGCCCGCTGCCCAAGCTGCTCATCCTGCTCGGCAACGCCCTGACCCCCGGCAAGGGCTTCCGCGACGGCCCGTTCACCTCCGAGGCCGAGCTGCGCGACCTGGTCGACCTGGCCGAGGAGCGCCGGGTGATCGAGCCGGACGAGCGCGAGATGATCCACTCGGTCTTCGAGCTGGGCGACACGCTGGTCCGCGAGGTCATGGTGCCCCGCACCGACATGGTCTACATCGAGCGCGGCAAGACGATCAGCCAGGCGCTGTCGCTCGCGCTGCGCAGCGGCTTCTCCCGCATCCCGGTCGTGGGCGAGAACGAGGACGACGTCATCGGCATCGCCTACCTCAAGGACATCGCCCGCAAGATCCACGAGTCGGGCGAGGGCGGCGGCAAGGAGACGGTCGAGTCGATCATGCGGACGGCCGCGTACGTGCCGGAGAGCAAGCCCATCGACCAGCTCATGCGCGAGATGCAGGCCCGGCAGATCCACATCGCGATCGTCATCGACGAGTACGGCGGCACCGCCGGCCTGGTCACCATCGAAGACGTCCTGGAGGAGATCGTCGGCGAGATCACCGACGAGTACGACCAGGAGGCCCCGCGCGTGGAGACCATGTCCGAGGGCGCGCTGCGGGTGACCGCCCGCATGCCGGTCGACGAGCTGGGCGAGCTGTTCGACACCGAGATCGACGTCGACGACGTCGAGACCGTCGGCGGCCTGCTGGCCCACGCGCTCGGCCGGGTGCCGATCGCCGGGTCGCAGGCGGAGGTTGCTGGGCTGGAGCTGACGGCCGAGAGCCTGGCCGGGCGGCGCAACCGCATCAGCACGGTCGTCGTCCGCCGGGTGGCGGCGTCCGAGGAGGACGACGTCCAGGCCGCCGCCGAACGTGACTGACCGCTTTTGCGGGGAGATGTCGCAAGCGTTCTACAAGTCGTCTGCAAGCGGGGTCCGGCAGTCTCGTACCTGACACCCGGTGCGGTGGGTGTCACGAGGAAGCGTCCGAACGCCGGGTGGGGTTCGCGGCCGGAGGGCGCTCCTGGGGGGACGATGGCGTTCCGGCCAGCTAGCCGGCCAGGACGTCGATCGGCGTAAAGGGTGTTCTCGTCTGAAAACTCAGGCGAGGGCACCCTTTTTGCGTTTGGTGGAAACTCTGCGGAGATTGCCGCATTCGTCGCCGGGGGAGGCTGCGGTCCAGGGGGAATCATGAAGGCGCGGATCATCGTGTACGGGCTGCTGGCCGCGACCCTGGCGGGCTGCGCGGGCAGCGGCGGGGCGGACGGGAAGATGGCGGCCGTCGTCGACGCCCAGGCCATGGCCCAGCTCCGTGAGGTGCTCACCAGGCGGCCGAGCCTGCCGGACGGCTTCGCGCAACGGCCCGAGCAGGCCTGGCGGGTGCCGTTCGGCCGGGTGGACCAGGCGTGCCGGGCAGCGCTCGACGTGGCGGCCGGGCACGCGCCCCAGGAGGGGCTCACCGGCCAGGCCGCGGTCAGCTACCAGGGGGACGGACTGGGGGAGCGGGCCGCCGTCGGACTGGCCCGGTACGCCGGCGACGAGGCCGAGGCGCGCTTCGACGACCTCAGCGACGCCCTGGAGTCGTGCCGGGAGGTCCGGACGCCGGGCGGCACCGCCCTGCGGGCCCGCAGGCTGGACGTCGGCGACGCCGCCCGCTCCGGGGACGAGGCCGCCGCGGCGCGGCTGCGCGGCCGGCTGAACGGCTACCCGTACGCCCTCGACGTCGTGCTGTCGCGGGACGGCGACACGCTGGTGTCGGTCGTGCACGCGGGCATGAGCGACGTGAACCGGGACCGGACGAGGAAGCTGGTCGCCGCCCTGCTGTCGATGTCCACGGCCTAACCTGGTTCCCGTGACTCTCGATCCTGAAGACAGCAAGATCATCACCCTGGCGCGGGCGGTCAGGGCCCGCAACGAGGCCGCCGAGGGCGCCGCCGTGCGCGACGAGACCGGCCGCACGTACTCGGCGACCGGCGTCGCGTTGTCGTCGCTGACGCTGTCGGCCGTGCAGGTCGCGGTGGCCATGGCGGTCTCCGGCGGCGCGCGTTCGCTGGAGGCGGTCGCGCTGGTGACGGCGGGCGAGCCCGACCCGGCCGACGAGGCGGTCGCGGCCGAGCTGGGCGTCAAGGCCCTGCTCGTGGCCGGCCCCGACGGCACGCTGAGGTCCTGACGTGGCCATGTCGCCGTTCCTGGCCCGGCTGCGCGCCAAGATCGGCAACGACCTGCTCATGCTGCCGTCGGTCAACGGGTGCGTCTTCGACCGCGCCGGGCGGGTGCTGATGGCCCGGCACGGCGACGACGGCCTGTGGGCCACCCCCGGCGGCGGCGTCGACCCAGGCGAGCGGCCGCAGGACGCGGTGGTCAGGGAACTGCGCGAAGAGCTGGCCGTCGAGGTCGAGGTACGCGGGCTGATCGGCGTCTACGGCGGCCCCGAGTACCGCACGGTCTACCCCAACGGCCACGAGGTGGCGTACGTCATCGCCATGTACGCCTGCACCCTCGTCTCCGGCACGCCGACCCCCGACGGCGAGGAGATCAACGACTACCGGTGGGTGACCGAGCACGAGGCCGGCGGCCTGACGACGCCGGCCTGGACACCCCTGGCGCTGCCCGACGCGTTCGCCTGGTGGCGTGAACACGGCAGCTGATAAGCGACAATGCACAATGTGACTTCGCCAGACAATCATCGCGCCGGATTCGCCTGCTTCGTGGGAAGGCCGAACGTCGGCAAGTCCACATTGATGAACGCCCTGGTCGGCGCCAAGGTGGCGATCACCTCGTCCAAGCCGCAGACGACCAGGCGGGTCATCAGGGGCATCGTGCACCGCCCCGACGCCCAGATCGTCATCGTGGACACGCCTGGCCTGCACCGGCCGCGCACCCTCCTCGGCGAGCGGCTGGACAGCCTGGTGCTGTCCACGCTCACCGAGGTCGACGTGATCGGCTTCTGCGTGCCGGCCAACGAGCCGATCGGCAAGGGCGACCGCTTCATCGCCGACAAGCTGGCGGCGGTGAAGAAGACGCCCGTGATCGCCGTGGTGACCAAGTGCGACCTGGCGAGCCGGGAGCAGGTCGCCCAGCAGCTGCTCGCGGTGTCGCAGGTGGCCGAGTTCGCGGCGGTCGTGCCGGTGTCGGCCCAGTCAGGCGAGCAGCTCGACGTGCTGGGCGACGTGCTGATCGAGCACCTGCCCGAGTCGCCGCCGCTGTACGAGGGCGGGCAGCTCACCGACGAGCCCGAGCAGGTGCTGGTGGGGGAGCTGATCAGGGAGGCGGCCCTGGAGGGCGTGCGCGACGAGCTGCCGCACTCGATCGCCGTGGTCGTCGACGAGATGCTGCCCCGCGAGGGCCGCGACGACCTGCTCGACGTCTACGCCCACATGTTCGTCGAGCGGCCCTCCCAGAAGGCCATCGTCATCGGGCACAAGGGCGAGCGGCTGCGCGAGGTGGGCACCAAGGCCCGCCGGCAGATCGAGGCGCTGCTCGGCACGCGGGTCTACCTCGACCTGCGGATCAGCGTGGCCAAGGACTGGCAGCGCGACCCCAAGCAGCTGCGCCGCCTCGGCTTCTTCGACTGAGCCGCCGGGCTGGGCGGGCGGTCAGCGCGCGCGGCGCGCCAGGGCCAGCACGGACAGCACGACGACCGCGATCGAGCAGGCCAGCGCGGCGAACCAGCCGAACCTGATGACCGGCTCGACCGACAGCAGCCCGCCCAGGTCGAGGGAGAGCCGGTCGCCGATGCGCTGCGGGTCGGCGACGAACATCACCAGCAGCAGCGTGGCCACCGCGCCCGGCACCACCGCCAGCGCCGCCACGCGCGGCCGGCCGCCCAGCAGGCCCGTGACGCCGAGCGCCAGCGCGGCCAGCCCGGCGAGCAGTGTGTAGAGGCCCGTGCTGACGTCGACGCCGCGCACGTCGTCGGAGACGCCGGCGCCGATCAGGTCGCTGCGGGCTTCGACGCCGGCCCAGGGCATGATCGCGGTGAGCACCAGGAGGGCGGCCGCGACGGCGACGGCCAGCGCGGCGCCGCGGCGGGCGGACGTCGTCCGGGCGGGCTTGAGGTCTTCGGCCACACGATCACTGTAAGCCGGACCCCCGGCCGTCACCACCCGACGCGACGGACTCGTCACCAACCCGGACACCCGCCGCGGCGGGCAGGGGTCGAGAGGGGGCGACGGGGGCCCGGGTGACGGACCAGCGGGGTGCCGGGCGGCGGGGTGTGGGGTCAGGGGGTGGACAGGAAGGCGCGCGCGTTGGCGGCGGCCCGGCGGTCGCCGGTCTCGTCGAAGACCTCCAGGGCGGCCGTGGCCAGCTCCCGGGCGCGCCCGGCGGCACCCTCGGCCCGGTTGACCCCCGCCAGGGCCAGCAGCGCGTACGCGTCCAGCAGGCGGTCGCCGAGCCGGACGGCGATGCCCCTGGCACGTTCGGCGGCCGACCTGGCATCGGGTTTGGCGCCCTGCGCCAGCCGTACGGCGGCCAGGTCGAGCAGGGTGTCGGCCTGCCGGTGACGGTCGCCCAGCTCCGTCAGATGCCCGACGGCCGCCAGGAGGTGGACGGCGGCCTCCTCCAGCCGGCCCGCGCGGCGCAGCACCGCGCCGAGCACCTGCTCGGCGTCGGCGGCGTCCCGCTGGTGCTCGGCCGCCTCCAGGCAGGCCAGCAGCGCCCGCTCGGCCTCCTCCAGCCGGTCGCGCTCCAGGTGCACCTGGCCCAGGCGGCGCCGGGTCTGGTTGACGTCGCGGGTGCGGCCCTGCCGCAGGAACATGCCGAGCGCCAGCCGCAGCTTCTCGTGGGCCAGGTCCCATTCGCGCTCGGCCAGGTGCAGGTCGCCCTGGCTGAGCAGGACGAGCGCCTCACCCCGGTCGTCGCCGGCCCGCCGCGCCGACTCCAGCGCCCGCTGCGTGACCGCCCGCCAGTCGTCGAGGAAGCGGTGCCGCTCCAGGTACGGCCCCAGCAGGTGCGCCAGCCGCCAGCACGGCTCGTCCAGCCCGGCGGCGTGCAGGTCGGCCACCAGGCTCACCAGGAACGGCCGCTCGGCGTCCAGCCACTCGACCGACTCCCTGATGTCCCTGGTCGCCACGGCCGTGCCGGGGTCGCCCGACACCAGCGAGAAGCGCGAGGCCCGCACCCGGGCCAGGACGAGCTCCGACACCTCGGCCAGCACGCCCGGCAGCGGCTGCTCGCGCGCGAACAAGCGGGTCAGGTCGTGCATGCGGTAGCGGATCTGGCCGGCCGCGTCCACGCCGTGCGTCTCCAGCAGACCGGCGTCCACCAGGGCCTCGGCGCCGCCGCCGAGCCGGTCGGTGAGCCAGTCGGCGAAGTCGGGGGCCGACAGGGCGCCGAGGCCGCGTAACGTCCGCCTGGCCGGCTCGGGCAGCCCCTCGTAGCCGATGGCGAACACGCTGCGGACCGTCTGGTCGCCCGCGTGCAGCAGGTCGAGCCGCTTGTGCTCGTCCTCCAGGAGGCCCACCAGGTAGTCCACCGTCCAGTTCGGACGGGCCGCCAGCCGGGACGCGGCGATGCGCAGCGCGATCGGCAGGCCGCCGCAGAAGCGGGCCAGCCGGTGCAGAGCCTCGTCCGCGGGCCGTCCGGAGCCGGCCACGAGCAGGGCCAGGGCCTCCTCCCGGTCGAGCACGCCCACCGACAGCCGGGTCGCGCCGGTCAGGCCGCCCAGCGGCGAGCGGCTGGTCACGACCGTCGGGCAGGACGTCAGCAGCGGGCGCACCTGGGCCTCGCCGGCGGCGTTGTCCAGCAGCACCAGCAGGCGGCGGTTGGCCGTGTAGGTGCGGAACAGGCGCTCGCGCTGCTCCAGCCCGGCCGGGATGGCCTGGGCCGGGCAGCCGAGCCAGCGCAGGAAGTCCTCCAGGACGGCCGAGGGGGCCGTGGTCTCGCGCAGGTCGGCGTACAGGATGCCGTCGGGGAAGGACTCACGGGCACGCCAGGCGGCGTGCACGGCCAGGGCCGACTTGCCCGCGCCGGCCTGGCCGTGCACGACGACGTGGCCGCCGACCACCCGGTCGAGCAGGTCGGCGCGGCCGGTGAAGTTCGCGATGTCCGGCGGCAGCAGCACCGGGGGGCCCGCCGAGACGTGCAGCGACACGTCGTCGTGGAGCATGCGGTGGTAGAGCAGTTGCAGCTCGGGGTCGGGCTCGATCGCGTGGCCGCCGTCGAGCTGGTCGCGCAGCACCGCGTACGCGGCCAGCGCGTCGACCCGGCGGCCGCTGCGGTAGAGGGCCAGCATGTACTGGCCGCGGAAGCGCTGCCACAGCGGGTGCTGTTTGGTCAGCCGCTTCAGCTCGGCCAGCAGCTCGCGGTGGCGGCCGGCGTCGAGGTCGGCCTGGAGGCGGCGTTCCAGGGCGAGCAGGCGCAGCTCCTCCAGCTCCTCGCGCAGGCGCCGGGTCTCCTCCCACCGCTCGCCCTCGGGGTCGAGGTCGTCCAGGGCGGGGCCGCGCCACAGCGACAGCGCCTCCTCGTACGAGCCGCGCTCGACCAGCAGCCGGAACCGGTCGACGTCGAGCTGGTGGGCGCCGATCGCCAGCACGTACGAGCCGGACACGGTCGTGATCACGTCCTTGCCCAGGAGCTGGCGGAGCTGGCCCACGTACCCGCGGACGAGGCTGTCGGAGCGGTCGCCGCCCTCGCGTGGCCACAGCAGCCGGCGCAGCCGTTCCACGGTCAGCGGGCGGCCCGCGTTCAGCAGGAACATCGCCAGCAGGTCCCGGTGCTTCGGGGTCGTGGGGGTGCGATCCCGGCCGCCGTCGCGGACTTCGAGCGGGCCCATGATGCGGAATTCCACGCGGCCTTCCTTTTCGGAGGAGATGTCGATCAGAATGGCACATCTGATGGCTGCCCTGACTTCCTCCGACCCTCACCGCTTGGGCCGTTACTGGCTGGCCGCACGGCTCGGCGCCGGGGGCCAGGGCGTGGTCTACGAGGCGTACGGCGAGGCCGGGGAGCGCGTCGCGGTCAAGGTGCCCAGGTCCGACAGCCCGGAGTCGCGCTCCAGGCTGGCCAAGGAGGCGGCGGCGGCCCAGCGGGTGGCCTCGTTCTGCACGGCCAGGGTGATCGAGGCGCAGGTGGACGAGGCGCCGCTGTACATCGTCAGCGAGTACGTCCCGGGGCCGAGCCTGCGGGAGGTGGCCGCGGAGGCGGGGGCGTACGAGGGGGACGCGCTGCGCCGCCTGGCGATCGGCGTCGCGACCGCGCTGACGGCCATCCACCAGGCCGGGATCGTCCACCGCGACCTCAAGCCGGACAACATCATCCTGGGCCCGGACGGCCCCCGCGTGATCGACTTCGGAGTGGCCAGGGTGGCGGGGCCGACCACGACCGGGCCGATCATGGGCACGCCGGGCTACATGGCGCCCGAGGTGCTCACCGGGCGCGCCGCCACCGAGGCGGCCGACGTGTGGGCGTGGGGGATGGTGGTGCTGTTCGCGGCGCGGGGGCGCGACGCGGTCGAGGTCGGCGAGCCGATGGCGGTCGTGGGCCGGGTGCTGGAGTTCGAGGCGGACGTCGCCGGGCTGCCGGAGGACCTGGCCCCGCTGGTGTCGGCCGCCACCGCCCGCGATCCCGCCGCCCGTCCCGCCGCCGGTGACCTGCTGCTGCGCCTGCTGGGCGAGGGCACCCGCCGGGACGCCGGCGACCCCCTGGCCCGTGGCGGGATCGTGGCGGGGGAGCTGCGGGGGCAGGCCGGCCCCGATCTGGGGGCGATCGCCGAAGAGCTCTACGGCGAGCTGAGCGAGGACGAGCGGACGGCCGTGCCCGAGGTCTTCCTGCGGCTGCTCGACGGCGACGGCCTGCGTCCCGTGGAGCGCGAGGAGCTGCCCGAGGACAAGGCGGTCGACTCGATGCTCGCCGTGTTCGTCTCGGCGGGCATCCTGACGCCGGGCGGTGACGCGTACGAGCTGGCCGCCCCCGGCCTGGTGCAGGCGTGGCCGCGGTTGCGCGACTGGCTGGCGGGCAACCGCGAGGGGCTGCCCGTGCACCGCCGCCTGGCCGAGGCCGCCGCTGAGTGGGACGGCCACGGCCGCAAGCCCGCCGACCTGCTCCAGGGCACCAACCTGGACCGCACGCTGCAGTGGGCCGCCACCGAACGCAAGGACCTCACCCTGGCCAGACGCGAGCGCGACTTCCTGGACGCCGCCGCCGGGCAGGCCCGCAGGCGCACCCGGCGGCGCGGCCTGCTCGCGGCCGTGCTGGCGGTGCTGCTGGTGGTGGCGCTGGGCGGGCTCGGCGCGGCGGAGTACCTGCGCAGGGAGTCGGCCCGGCAGCGGGACGAGGCGCTGGCCAGGGAGCTGGCGCTGCGCGCCGCCGGGCTGCGCGAGCTGGAGCCCGCGCTGGCCGGGCTGCTGTCCGTGGCGGCCTGGCGGCTGGCCCCGGCGCTGGTCGAGACGGCGGGCGCGCTGTACGACGCGGGCTCCCAGCACGTCACCGACGTGTTCGTGGCGCCGTACGTGGACACGGAGAGCGTGCAGGCGCTCAGCACGGACGGCCACGTCCTGGCCTCCGTGACGGACGGCACCGCCCGCATCTGGGACGTCCCGACCGGCCGGAAGCTGCACGAGCTGGCCGGCCTCGGCGCGGGCGTGCAGAACGTCGCCGTGAGCCTCGACGGCCGCCTGCTGGCCGCCCTGGACGACAAGGGCGTGCGGCTGTGGGACGCCGTCACCGGCAGCCGGCTCGGCGGCCGGTTCGCGACCATGGCGGGCGGGTTCGGGGCGCTGGAGTTCGACCGCACAGGACGCCGGCTCGCGGTGCCGTACGGCTCCGACGGCGAGCAATGGTGGGACGTCGCCACCCGCACCCCCCTCACCGCCCCCGGCGGCGCGATACTCAACGGCGTCAGCCCCGACGGCCGCTACGGCTTCGTCGCCGACAGCGAGGACCGGTCCGAGGTGTGGGACCTGGGCCGCCGCCGGCGGCTGGACCTGCCCTCGCTGCCCGGCACCGGCACCTCCGTCGAGGCGAGGTTCAGCGACGACGGCCGCGCCCTCGTGGTCGTCGAGGACGTGCCCCGCCACGACAAGCCCAAGGTCCACCTGTACGAGCTGCCCTCCGGCACCTCCGAGTACGAGCTCGAAGGCGAGCACGCGCAGGCCGCGGACCTGGTCTTCGACGGCCGGTACGTGGCCACGTGGCGACCGGCTGACCTGCTCGTCCTGCGGCCGCGCGACAGCCTGGTGACCACTCTGGTGCTCCCGGTGCCGGAGGGCGTCACGCAGGTCCGCTTCGACCTGGCGGGCAAGGCCGTGCGCCTGCTGGACGCGGCGGGCGGCGTCTCCACCGTCGATGTCTCCACGCTGTTCGATCCCCGGCTCGGCGATGAGCTGCCCGACCTGCGGATGAGCCAGGACGGCCGGGTCCTGGCCGTCAAGCGGGACGAACGGCTCGAACTGCTCGACCCGGCGACCCGCCGCCGCCTGGCCGGCCCGATCGCCTGGAAGGGCGACGGCTCGGCGATGGCCTTCAGCGCGGACGGCAGGCGGCTGGCCTACGGCGACGGCGACCGCGTCCGCGTGCTCGACGTCGCGAGCGGGCGGGAGGCGCAGGCGTTCGAGCTGGCCGGGAAGGGGGCGGAGAAGGCCGACGCGCTCGCCTTCGACCCCGGCGGCCGGACCCTGGCCGTGCTGCCCTCCAGGTTCGAGGGGCCGCTGCCGCTGGAGCTGCACGACCTCGCGGGCTCGCGGGCGCGGACCACGAAGGTGACGGGCGCCGGGCCCATGAGCTTCGCGCCGGACGGTTCGCGGCTCCTCATGGGCGGCCCCGAGCTGCGGCTCTACGATCCGGTGGGCGGGACCGCGCTGCCGGTGGGGGCCGAGGCCCGGCGGGTCGGCGGCGCGTTCGCCTACAGCCCGGACGGCCGCCAGGTGGCCTTCTCGCATCCTGACCGGATCACGCTGTGGGACCGGGACCTGCGGACCATGCTCGGCGCCTTCCCCAGCGTGCCGGGCGCGGAGCAACTGGCGCTGCCGGTCTGGTCGCCCGACGGGCGGCTGATCGCCACGTACGAGAAGGGCCCGCGGATCCGCCTGTGGGACGTGGCCTCGCGGCGGTACGTCGGGGTGGTGTTCGACGCGCTGGCGGAGTCGGCGGGCGACAACGCCTGGCTCGGCTTCTCGGCCGACGGCACAAAGCTGTACACGCTGGACGACGACGGCGCCTTCCGTACGCACGACCTCGACCGGCGGCATGTGGCCGCGACCGTGTGCGCCCGCGCCGGCCGCGCGCTCACGGCGGCGGAGTGGCGGACGTACCTGCCGGGGGTCGAGCCGTTCGACGTGTGCCGCTAGGACGCCCAGGCGACGACCTGGAACCAGACCGCCTTGCCGGGCGGCACGGGGTGCCAGCCCCAGTCGTGGGACAGGCTGTGGACGATGGCCAGCCCCCGCCCCCGGCAGGCCAGCGGATCGGCCTGGCCCATCCGGGGGAGTGCCGCGCACGAGTCGCGGACCTCCACGGTCAGCAGCCGCCCCTCCCGGACCACCACGACCCGGACGGGTTCCGCCGAGGGGGCGTGGGTGAGCGCGTTGGTGGCCAGCTCCGAGACGAGCAACTGGGCGATCTCGACGGCGGCCGCCGCCGCTTCGTGATCCTTGGCGACGTCGCGGACGAACCGCCGCACGGAGGAGACGCAGCCGGGCTGCCGGGGCATCCGCCGTTCGCCGAGGACCGTGTCCGGCAGGGGCCGCCGGTGGGCGAGCGTCACGGCGGGACTTTCGGATTTCATGTGGCCAGCGTGACGCCATATGACTACGGTCGGTAGTGGTCTGATTGCAAGGAGTGGACTTTGAAGTCCGTGCCGTTGGCGTTGAACTCGGGCGAGGGGAGGGCAGGGTGGCCGACTTCTACGCGCCTCAGGCGATATGGGGCAGGGAGTTGCGGCACTACCGAAAAGCGGCGGGCCTGACACAGGGGCAGCTCGCCGAGCGCATCCATTTCAGCGAGGGCCTGATCAGCGGCGTCGAGACCGGTCAGCTCCCGGCCAGCCCCGAGTTCGCCGAAGCCTGCGACAAGGCCCTCGGCACCGGCGGAGCCCTGCGCCGCCTGCTCGACTGGCGCAAGGGTCAGATCTTCCCCTCCTGGTTCGGCAAGTGGCACGAGAAGGAGCAGGCGGCGCTCACCCTGCGCACCTACGAGCCGCTCCTGGTGCCCGGCCTCCTGCAGACCGAGCAGTACGCCCGCGCCCTGCTGCGCGGCAACGAGGCCGCGGTGGCCGCGCGCATGGAGAGGCAGGCGATCCTTGCCCGCGACGACCCTCCGTCGCTGCGCTGCGTCATCGACGAGGCGGTGCTGTTCCGGCCCATCGGCGGGCCGGAGCTGATGAAGGGTCAGCTCCGGCGGCTGCTCGACGCGGTCACCCCGCGGCTCAGCATCCAGGTCCTCCCGCACGGGCTGCACTCCGGCTTGACGGGCGGCTTCGTGATCGCGACCCTGGACGGAGGCTCCGAGGTGTTGTACGCGGAAACCGCGGTGCGCGGCATCACGACGAGCGATCATGAGGACGTCTCGGCGGCCGTGGAGCGGTTCGAGGCCATCCGTACCGAGGCGTTGCCCTTGAGCATGTCCCTTGAAACGATAAAGAAAGCCATGGTGGAACGATGGACCTGAGCTGTGTCCAGTGGCAGAAGTCCAGTTTTTCCGGCGACAACGGCGGCAACTGCGTCGAGATCGCCGAGCTCAAGAACGTTCCTGGCGGCCCTGCGCACAAGGGCGGGCAGGCCGAGCTGGTCGTCGTGCGTGACTCCAAGGACCCCGACGGGCCCAAGCTGTTCTTCACGCCCGCCGAGTGGGACGCGTTCGTGGCGGGCGTGAAGGCGAGCGAGTTCGACCGCGCCCGGTAGTTCGCGGCGGGGTTCAGCAGGTGGCCGGACCGGCGTCCCGCTGGACCTCTATGGAGGGCGTCTCGCCCACGTGCGGCGGCATCGCGGACGCGGACATCAGCGGATCGCCCGGGGTGCCGCCGACCTTCTCCAGGAAGTCGGCCCACTCGGTCGGCACGGTGAGCGCGGTGATCGCGTACCACTCCCCGGCCATGGCGGGGTCGCCGCCTTCGAGCGAGACGGGCACGTCCCACTGGCCGGAGGCTCGTACGGGGTCGACGCGGTAGAAGCGGGTGTGCCTGGTGCGCGGCGTGCCGGTCGTGCGGCGTACGCCGATCAGCAGGGTCGTGCCCTCGGGCAGCGTGGCGGTGCCTCTCACCAGCGGGCAGGGCGAGGCGGTGGCCCCGGGGCCGGTGACGGGCGCGGTGATGGCGAGCCGGGGCGTCTCCCGCTCGCTCTGCGCCTGGCTGTACTTCACCACGACGCCGGGCAGGCCCACCAGCGTCGTGGCCATGCCGACAATGGCGGTGGCCCACTTCCTTCTGGCGCTCCATACGCGTGGAGCGGGCCCGGCGCCGCGGCCGAGCTTTCGATTCTTGGCCATTTGCGGTATTTCCCCCGATCGTGCGCCGCGAGATGGATACGCGGAAACGCGACGAATCCGAATTTTTCCGGATAAACGTCGAATTGGAGTCTTTTGCTCAACGGGGTGGAAGGGTGTCAGTATGCACCCGATATCGGGTGATGCCGTTTCCCCTGCTCATACCCTTGATCGTCCGCGTAACCCCCGGCCGAGGGTGTTTTTGAGATCAACTTGACGGTCGTTCTCAAAGTGCGAATCAGCGGCTATTGGCCCAAATGCGCGCCGATTGCACGATCTCCTCAAGGTTGTCGCTGTGCGCGCCCTGCCAGTAGACCTGGCCGCAGTCGCCGCACCGGCCGTAGGCGTCGTAGCTGCGCCGGGTGCCGGCCTCCAGCAGCGGCCCGACCTCGTCCTTCGACACCGGCACGAGCACGCCGTTGCAGGCCGTGCAGCGCGTCCAGGGGGCCAGCGGCGGCTCGAAGCGTTCGAGCACGTCGCGGAGCTGGTCGGCGGGGCGCGAGCCGCGGACGTAGGCGCCCAGCCACAGCGCGCGGCGGCGCAGCAGGCCGCGGTCCTGGGTGAGCAGCACCCGCCGCTCCTCGTTGGCCTGCACCACCAGCGCCGGGTCGTCCATGTCGTTGTGGTACGCGGTGTCCACGCCGAGCAGCCGCAACCGCCGGGCCAGCGTGCCGAGGTGCACGTCGAGCAGGAACCGCGGCCCGGCGGGCAGCGGCTGCGGCCGGGGCACCGGGTGCACCTCGACCGTCTCGCCCGGCGCGAGCAGGTGGGACGGGGCCACGCCGCGGCCGTCCGACAGCATCGGGCCCGCCTCGGTCAGCGGGATGCCGAGCGACTCCACGTGATGGCCGAGCGTGGAGGTGCCGTCGATGGTCACCCGCTGCCACTCCCCACGGCGGCTCACGGGCACGAACATCCTCAGCTCGGCGGCGATGCGCAGGCGTGCGTCCCGTTCGGTCACACTGTCCATTCTGCGGGACCGGATACCGTGACATCATGCCCATGTCCCGCCGAGCCTTCCTCGGGCTCGCCGCGCTCGCGGTCGGCTGCTCCACGGCCAGGCCCGCCGAGCTGCGGCTGGTCACCGGGCTGGCGGGCGGCCCGTACGGCGCGCTCGGGCAGCGGCTGGCGGGCGAGCTGCGGCACGACGGGCTGACCGTGCGGGTGGTGGAGACCGCGGCCAGCGTCCAGAACCTGACCATGATGGCCGGCGGCCGGGCCGACGTCGGGTTCGCGCTGGCCGACAGCGCCGACGACGCGGTCAGGGTGCGCCACCAGCCGGTCTCCGCGCTGGCCCGGATGTACATGAACTACGTGCACCTGGTCGTGCGCGAGGGCGCGCGCGTCACCGGCGTCGGCGACCTGGCGGGGCGGCCGGTGTCGATCGGGGTCGAGGGGTCGGGCACGGCGGTGACCGCGACGCGCGTGCTGTCGGCCGCCGGGCTGCGCACGCCGCCGCAGATCAGCAGGCTCGGCCTCGACGCCTCCGTCACCGAGCTGCGCGCCGGCCGGATCGAGGCGTTCTTCTGGTCGGGCGGCGTGCCGACGCCCGCGCTCGCCGCGCTCGACGACATCGCGCTGGTGCCGCTGGAGTCGCTGGTGCCGGTGCTGCGCCGCCGCTACGGGCCGGTCTACGAGCACGCCGCCGTGCCGGCCGGCGCGTACGGGCTGGCCAGGCAGGTGCCGACCGTGGGCACGCCGAGCTACCTGATGTGCCGTACGACGCTCCCCGACGACCTGGCCTTCACCGTCACCGAGACGCTCTTCCGCGCCCGCGACCGCCTCCAGGCCCCCTCGGCCCCCGGCGGCCGCCTCGACAGGCGTTACGCCATCGGCACCGGCGTCGTGCCCCTGCACCCGGGCGCGGCCCGCTACTACCGCTCGGTCTACGGCTGAGCCAGGGCCAGCTCGACCACCAGCCCGCGCGGCACGGCCGGCAGCAGCCGCAGGGTGGCCCCGCACGCCTTGGCCAGCTCGGCGGCGATGGCCAGGCCGAGCCCGCTGCCCGGGACGTTCGCGTGCGCCCCCGACCGCCAGAACCGCCCCAGCGCCTCGGCCCGCTCCTCCGCGCCCAGCCCCGGCCCGTCGTCGGCGACGCGCAGCACCCCGCCGTCGAGCGTGACCGTCACCGTGCCGCCCTCGGGGACGAACTTCTGGGCGTTGTCGAGCGCGATGTCGGCGATCCTGGCCGCCGCCTCCGGCACCACCGCGCCCGCCGGGACATCGGCCACCAGGCACACGCCCTTGGCCGCGAAGACCTCGCGCCACACCGCCAGCCGCTCGCCGAGCCCGACCTCCTTGCCCGCCAGGCCCGCGCCCGCCTCGACCCTGGCCAGCGCCAGCAGGTCCTCCACCAGCAGCGCCAGCCGGTCGAGCTCGGACATCGCCTCGGCGTACTCGGCGGTGCCCTCCTCGCGCAGGTGCGGCTCCAGGTTCTCCAGCCGCAGCCCGAGCACGGTGAGCGGGGTGCGCAGCTCGTGCGAGGCGTCGGCCACGAACGCGCGCTGCCGTTCCATCGCCGCCGAGACCGCGTCGGCCATCGCGTTGAAGCGCTCCTCCAGCCGCCGCAGCTCCGACGGGCCCGCCCCGGGATGCGCCCGCGCGTCGAGCCGGCCCTGCGCGATGGCCCGCGTGGTGCGGTCGAGCTCGGTCACCGGCCGCAGGATCCAGCGGGCCAGCCGCCGGGCCGCCAGCGCCGACCAGGCCAGCGCGACCAGCGCCCCCGCCGCCAGCGCGCCCCAGACCAGCGACACGTCCAGCCGGGCCTGGCCGGTCGGGGCCTCCAGCAGCACCACGCCGGACAGCTGCGCGTCACGACCGGCGGGCTCGGCCAGCAGCACCGTGGCCGGGCCGAACGGGCTGACCGTGGGCAGGTCCTCGGTCGTGCGGCCGGACAGCGCGAGCCGGGTCGCCTCCCGGTCGTCGGCCTCGAACCGGCCGGCCGAGACCAGGATCGAGCCGTCGCGGTCGCGCACCCGGACGGCCGCGCCGTACAGGTCGGCGTAGCGGGAGACCTCGATGATCAGGCCCGTACGGTCGTCGTCGCGGGCCGCGGCGTCGGCCAGCTCGGCGAAGCGGGTGGCGTCGGCGCGCCGGTCGAGCAGCAGGCGGTTGGTCCGGTGGGAGGCGTAGGCCAGGCCGAGCGGCACCGCCAGCGCCGCGATCAGGAAGACGATCAGCGTGGTGAAGGTGACCACCAGCCGCGCGTTCATCCCGCCGGGCCCAGCCGGTAGCCGGTGCCGCGCAACGTCTCCACCAGCCCGGGACGCCCGGTCTTGGACCGCAGCCCCGCCACGTGCACGTCGAGCGACCGGGACGCCGACAGCAGCGGATCGCCCCAGACCTCGTCGAGGATCTCCTCCCGGCTGCGCACCACGCCCGGCTCGCGGGCCAGCAGCGCCAGCACGTCGAACTCGCGCCTGGTCAGCGCCACCGGCCGCCCGGCCACCGTGACCTGCCGGCACTCCAGGTCGATGCGCACGTCGCCGACGCGCACCACGTGGTCGCGGGCCGGCATCGGACGCGTGCCGCGCCGCAGCACCGCCTCCATGCGGGCCATCAGCTCGACCGTGCGGAACGGCTTGACCAGGTAGTCGTCGGCCCCCGAGCGCAGGCCGCGCAGCACCTCGCGCTCCTGCGTGCGCGCGGTGACCACGATGAGCGGCACCGCCGAGACGCGGCGCAGCCGGCGCAGCACGTCGAGCCCGTCCATGTCGGGCAGGCCCAGGTCGAGCAGCACGAAGTCGACGCCCCCCGCCAGGCGGAGGGCGTCGACGGCCAGGCCGGCGCGGGTGACCGAATGGCCGTGCCGGGCCAGCGCCGTGGTGAGCGCGGAGGCGAGCCGATCGTCGTCCTCGACCAGGAGAACCCGCATGGTGCCAGGTTAGACGCGGGCGGTGACCGGATCCGACGGCTCGGCGCCCTCGCTGCGCGACAGCGCCGCGTCGCGGGTCTCGCGCATGGTCAGGTAGACGACCAGGGAGACGGCGGCGCAGGCGGAGACGTACCAGTAGAAGCCGGACTCGATGCCCTTGTCCTTGAACCACAGGGCGACGTATTCGGCGGTGCCGCCGAACAGCGCGTTCGCGATCGCGTACGGCAGCGCCACCCCCAGCGCGCGCACGTGCGTCGGGAACAGCTCGGCCTTGACCACGGCGTTGATCGAGGTGTAGCCGGTGACGATCACCAGACCGGCGAGCGACAGGACGAGCGCGCCCCCGAAGCCGCTCGCCCCGCCCAGCGCGGTCATCAACGGCACCGTTCCCAGCATCGACCCGATCCCGAACGTGATCAGCAGCGGCCGGCGGCCGATGCGGTCCGACAGCGACCCGGCCAGCGGCTGCAGGCACATGAAGATGAACAGCGCGCAGAAGCTGACCAGCGTGGCCGTCTCCTTCGGCAGGCCCGCGGTGTTCGACAGGTACTTGGTGAGGTACGTCGTGTAGGTGTAGTACGCGACCGTGCCGCCCATGGTCAGGGCGATGACCAGCAGCGCCTCCTTCTTGTGCGCCAGGAGCTGCCTGATGGTGCCCTTGTCCCTGCGCTCCTCTTCCTCCTCGCCGTACGCCTCGGTCTCCAGCAGGCTGCGGCGCAGGTAGAACACGACGGCGGCGGCCGCGGCCCCGACCACGAACGGGATGCGCCAGCCGTAGGAGTTCAGGGCCTCCTTCGACATCGTGTTCTGCAGGATGATCTGCAGGCCGAGGCCGACGAGCTGGCCGGCGGTCATGGAGACGTACTGGAAGCTGGAGGCGAAGCCGCGCCGGCCGCGCGGGGTGGCCTCGGTCAGGTACGTGGCGCTGGCGGCGTACTCGCCGCCCACCGACAGGCCCTGGAGCAGCCGCGCGACCACCAGGACCAGCGCGCCGGCGTAACCGACCGACTCGTACGTCGGCGCGATGGCGATCAGCAGCGCGCTGGCCGACATCAGCGTGACGGTGAGCGTGAGCGCCGCCTTGCGGCCCCGGCGGTCGGCGTAGCGGCCGAGCAGCCAGCCGCCGAGCGGGCGCATGAAGAAGCCGACGGCGAAGATGGCCGCGGTGTTGAGCAGCTTGGCCGTGTCGTCCCCGTCAGGGAAGAACGAAGCGGCGAAGTACACGGCGAAGCTGCTGTAGACGAACCAGTCGTACCACTCGACCAGATTGCCGACGGAGCCGCCGATCACTGCCTTCCACGGCACGCGCGCTTTGTTCATGTAGGACCTCCTGGGGGGAGTGGATGCAGGCCAGAGCCTCTCCCCAGAAGGTTGTTCGGACAAGGTGCGGCGGCTCAGATCTAACGTGCGCTTAACATCGGGTTCTCCTCAGCGCAACGGGGGACGGGCGTTCTTGGCGCGTTCGAGCGCCAGATCGGCCCACCACTCGCCGCTCTCCGGCGCCACCACGCCGCGTTCGGGGTCCTCGTCGCCGTTCGTGCCGCGCCGGCATCGTCCGCCGGAGCTGCCGGCCCGGGTGATCCACAGGTAGGCGTCCGCCAGCTCCTCGCCGGTGTCGGTCGTGGGGCGCTCGCCGACGCCCCGGCCCGGTGGGTTGCACCAGGTCTGCGGGTCTTTGTACTTCTTCGTCGGCGACCACTGGCCCTGGCCGTTCCTGGCCGTGTCCACCACGAAGTGCGGCAGGTCGCCGCCGGGGTCGGCGTCCTTCGGGCAGGTGGCGCCGCCCGTCCTGCGCATGACGGCGATGCAGGCCGACAGCGACTTGCCGTACTCGACGGCCTTGGGGGTGGGCTGGAAGGAGGCGGTGTTGACGAAGAACCCGTCGGCCTGGTCGATGCCCGCGCCGATCAGGCGCCGGGCCATCACCTCGGTGCCGGGGTAGAGGTCCTGGCTGCCGTCGAGGTAGACGGCCGTGCCGGGGTGCCCGGTCTTGAGCGACTTCACGGCCTCGCGCAGGTCGCGGTAGCGCTGCTCGGCCGTGCCGGCCGCCGTGCAGTCCTTGGTGCCGGGCAGGTTGACCAGGCTGGACGGCTCCAGGATGACCACGGCCTTGCGGTCGCCGACCTGACGCGCCACGCCCCTGACCCACTCCTGGTAGGCCGTCATCTCGGCGGCGCCCGTGGCGGCGCAGTCGCCGCCGCCCGGCATGTAGTTGATCAGGAACACCGGCACGCCGCCCGCCTCCTGCGCGGCGGTCACGGCGCTCTCGACCGTGGCCCTGACCTCGGGCTGGTTCAGGCGGATGGCGTGCGGGACGGCGGCCAGCCGGTCCATGAGCGCGGCGTCCGCCGGGCGGTCCTTCCGCCACACGGCGGCCTGGCGGGCGGCGGCCTTCTCCTTCTCGGACCAGAAGGTGACGCCGTTCTCGCGCAGCGGGTTGCGGGGGGTCGCGGTGGAGGCCGGTTCGGGACCCGCGGTCGTGCGGGTGGTCGCGGGGGTGGTCGCGGGGGTGGTCGCGGGGGTGACGTCGTGGGGCCACAGCAGGGCCGTGGTGGCGCCGGCGGCCGCCACCACGACCGCCGCGGTGGCGGCCAGCAGTCTCGTACGCCGCTTCCCCGCCGTCGTCCCGTCCGTCCCTTCGGGAGGAGGGGGGAGGGTGGCCGGCGTCCCGTCAACGGGAGGGGGAGGGGGGAGGGTGGCCGGCGTCCCGTCAACGGGAGGGGAAGGGGGGAGGGTGGCCGGCGTTCCGGCGGTGGGAGGGGGGAGGGTGGCCGGTGTCTCGGCGGGGGGCGGGTGGTCGTCGGACGGGGCTGCGGGGTGTGGGGGCGGGGTGGGGAGGGCGGCTGAGGGGGTGGCGGTGCTGAGGGCGTCCATCAGGTCCTGGGCCGTGGGACGGGCGGCCGGGCTCTTGGCCAGGGACGCGGTCACCAGGTCGAGCAGCGGCCCCGACAGCCCCCGCAGCTCGGGAGCCTCGTTGACGATGCGTAACAGGATCGTCGGCACCGACCCCGACCCGAACGGCGGCAGCCCACCGGCGGCGAAGGCGACCGTGCAGCCCCACGAGAAGATGTCCGAGGCCGGCCCGACCTGCGACCCCGCCACCTGCTCGGGCGACATGTACGACGGCGTCCCCACGATCGCGCTGCTCATCTCCGACTCCGCCAGCCGCGCGATGCCGAAGTCGATGACCTTGGGCCCCACCCGGGACAGCAGCACGTTCGACGGCTTGAGGTCGCGGTGCACGACCCCGGCCCCGTGGATGGCCCGCAACGCCATCGCCATGGCCGCGGCCAGCCCGTCGAGCGCGGAGCCCGTCAGCGGCCCGGAGCCGCGCACCGCGTCGTCCAGGCTGGGCCCCTCGACGTACTCGGTGACCAGGTACGCCACGTCCGCGTGCACGTCGGCGTCGAGCACCGGGGCGGTGCAGAAGCGGGCGACCCGCCGGGCCGCGGCCACCTCGCGGGCGAACCTGCGCCGGAAGTCGGGGTCGGCGTCCATCCTGGCGCGGATGAGCTTGACGGCCACCCGTGCGCCGCCCGGGCCCTCGCCCAGGTAGACGACGCCCATGCCGCCCTCGCCCAGCCGGCCCAGGAGGGCGTAGCGCCCCACCCGCCGCGGATCCGCGTCCCGTAACGCCTCCACCGTCATGACGAGTCAGGTTAGCCGGGGAAAGGTCAGACCGTCAGCCGCCACTCGTCCCACTCGTCGAGCAGCTCGAACCCCATGGCCTCGTTGATGGCCAGCATGTGGGCGTTGGACGTGGCGTTCCAGGTGATGATCTGCTCCAGGTGCGGCTCGCGCTCGCGCAGCCACAGCAGGTTGGACAGCTTGAGCAGCAGGCCCAGGCGATGGCCGCGGTGCTCGCGCAGGACGGTGGTGTCGGCCTGGTGGCCCCAGCCGTCGGAGCGGTCGGCGGTGAGGTAGATCCGCGTGTAACCGGCGGGCGCGCCGTCGGACTCGCGCCTGGCGATCATCGTGTAGCAGGTCTCGCCGTTGATCGTGACGCGCTCCTCGCGCAGGCGCAGGCGGTCGAGGCTGAAGGTCATGTCCTCGACGTCGGCGTCGCGGGGGGCGTCGTTCATGCCGCTCATCAGCGTGGCGAGGTCGGCCAGCAGCTCAGGACCGGCCGGTCCGGCGAACCGCTCGACGCGGTAGCCGGGCACCTCCGGCAGCATGCCGCGCAGCGCGGCCCAGTCGGCCGTGCGCAGGTCGAGCGTGCGGCGGGCCTCCCGGAGCGCGACCGTCATCCCGTGGGCGCGGGCGAAGCGGGCGCCGACGCCGGTGGTGGGGGTCTCGGTGAGCAGCAGGGTGCGGCCGTGGGCGCGCATCCGGCCGAGGACGTGCTCGAACAGCTCGCCGCCGAGGCCGCGGCCGCGCAGCTCCGGCCGGACCACGAGCGGGAAGAGCCAGCCCATGTGCCGGTTGTCGTACTGGTGCAGCGCCAGGGAGTAGCCGCCGGCGACCTTGCCGCCGTCGGTCGCCACCCAGGTCTCGGCCAGGTCGCCGGGGCCGCCCAGGCGGGCGATGGCGGAGAGGCGGGCGAGTGACAACTTGGGGCCGGGCTCGTGCGCGTGCGCGGCCAGGTAGGCGTCGTGCAGGCCCGTCATCAGCTCGCCCGGCCGGTCGAAGTCGATTGGCTGGATGTGCATCCGTCCAGCCAAGCGCATCGGCGTGGCGTCTGGCCAGCCGTTTTACCGCCGGTGGGCCCTACTGCCGGTAGTTCTCCACCTCGCCGGCCGGGCGGACGGCCGCGCCGTCGGGGTCCTCGCCCGCGCCGCGCCTGGCCCGGCGCTGCCGCAGCAGGTCCCAGCACTGGTCGAGCGCCACCTCAAGCTGCTTGACCCGCGCGTGCTCCTCGTCGGAGGTGACCTCGCCCGCCGACAGCCTGCCGCGCAGCTCGTGCTCCTCGGCGACCAGAGCGCTGATCCTGGTGAGAATCTCGTCGTCCCGCATGCCCAAGACTCTAACGACTGCGTGATAGAACACGCCCTATGTCTGGTATCGCGCTGGTAAGGAAGCCCGGACCCCGGATCGCCGAGGGCATCGTCACGCACATCGAGCGCGTGCCCGTGGACCACGAACGCGCACGTCACCAGCACGACGCCTACGTCGCGGCGCTGGCCGCGGCCGGATGGCGGCCGGTCTACGCCGAGGACGCCGACCACCTGCCCGACGCGCCCTTCGTGGAGGACGCCGTGGTGGTGTCGGGGCGCCTGGCCGTGCTCACCCGGCCGGGCGCGCCGGAGCGGCGTCCGGAGGTGGAGTCCGTCGAGCGGGCCGTACGGGAGCTCGGCCTGAAGGCGGTCCGGATCGCCCGCCCCGGCACCCTGGACGGCGGCGACGTGCTCCAGGTCGGCCCCACCGTGTACGTCGGCAGGTCGGCCCGCACCGACGACGAGGGCGTCAGCCAGCTCGCCGCCCTGCTGCCCGAGCGCCGGGTCGAGCCCGTGAGCCTGCGCGGCGTGCTGCACCTGAAGTCGGCGGTGACCGCCCTGCCCGACGGGACGCTCATCGGCGATCCCGGTCGCGTCGAGCTGCCGGGCCTGCTGGAACCGCCGGAGGAGCCGGGCGCGCACGTGGTGCCGCTGGGCGGCGACCGGGTGCTGCTGGCCGCCTCCGCCCCGCGGACCGCGGCGATGCTGGAGAGGCGCGGGCTCGTCGTGACGAGGGTGGACATCTCGGAGTTCGAGCGACTGGAGGGCTGCGTCACCTGCCTGAGCGTGCTCATCCCGGACTAGCGGTGGCGCGGGTCGGAATTTCGCGGCCCTGACCAGGTGTTTCACCATCGGTGGACCGATCGGCTCTCATGATGTGAGATCAAGGGCAGCGAATCCCGAGACGTCTGGTAGCGTGCTTGGCATGCTGCGCGGGCTGCTTCTTAGCTGCCGCGGCGAGGGCCTGTAAGGCCGGCTCCCTCGTCGCGGAGCCAGTCATGCGCGTCGGCCGCTTTCGACTCGACTTTCGACTCGACCGACGAGGAGCAGCAGAGATGAACGCCCAGCAGCCCAGCCCCATGCCGGCCCATCGCTATCAGCCGTTCGAACCGATCCGGCTGACCGATCGCACCTGGCCCGACCAGGTCATCACCAAGGCGCCCCGGTGGTGCGCGGTCGACCTGCGCGACGGCAACCAGGCCCTGATCGACCCGATGGACTCCCACCGCAAGCTCCAGATGTTCGAGCTGCTGGTACGCATGGGCTACAAGGAGATCGAGGTGGGCTTCCCGGCCGCCTCCCAGACCGACTTCGACTTCGTCCGGCAGATCATCGACGAGGGCCGCATCCCCGACGACGTCGTCATCCAGGTGCTGACCCAGGCCAGGCCCGAGCTGATCGAGCGCACCTTCGAGGCGATCGAGGGCGCCAAGCAGGCCATCGTCCACCTGTACAACTCGACCTCCACCCTCCAGCGCCGCGTCGTGTTCGGCCAGGACAAGGAGGGCATCACCGCCATCGCCGTCGAGGGCGCCAAGCTGGTCAGGAAGCTGGCCGAGGCCACCGACGTCGACGTCTTCTACCAGTACTCGCCCGAGTCGTTCACCGGCACCGAGCTGGAGTACGCCGTCGAGGTGTGCGACGCCGTCAACGAGGTGTGGCAGCCCACCCCCGACCGCAAGGTCATCATCAATCTGCCCGCCACGGTCGAGATGGCCACGCCCAACGTCTACGCCGACCAGATCGAGTGGATGCACCGCAACCTGCGGCACCGCGACTCGATCGTGCTGTCGCTGCATCCGCACAACGACCGGGGCAGCGCCGTGGCCGCCGCCGAGCTGGGCTACATGGCCGGCGCCGACCGCATCGAGGGCTGCCTGTTCGGCAACGGCGAGCGCACCGGCAACGTGTGCCTGGTCACCCTGGGCATGAACCTGTTCTCGCAGGGCGTCGACCCCGAGATCGACTTCAGCGACATCGACGAGATCCGCCGCGTCACCGAGTACTGCAACCAGCTCCCGGTGCACCCGCGCCACCCGTGGGGCGGCGAGCTGGTCTACACCGCCTTCTCCGGCTCCCACCAGGACGCCATCAAGAAGGGCTTCGAGCACCTGGAGCGCGACGCCGCGGCGGCCGGCACGCCGGTGGCCGAGTTCACCTGGGCGGTGCCCTACCTGCCGATCGACCCCAAGGACATCGGCCGCACCTACGAGGCCGTCATCCGGGTCAACAGCCAGTCGGGCAAGGGCGGCGTGGCCTACATCATGAAGGCCGACCACCAGCTCGACCTGCCGCGCCGGCTGCAGATCGAGTTCTCCAAGGTCGTGCAGGCCCGCACCGACGCGGGCGGCGGCGAGATCAGCCCCACGGCCATGTACGAGATCTTCCGCGACGAGTACCTGCCCAACCCCGCCAACCGCTGGGGCCGGCTGAGCCTCATGGCCCACCGCCACGAGTCGACCGTCGACGACAAAGACCGCATCGGCGCGGACGTGCGCCTCGACGGTGAGATCCGGGAGATCGCGGGCGTCGGCAACGGCCCGATCTCGGCCTTCATCGACGCCATCGCCGGCGTCGGCATCAAGGTGCGGGTCCTCGACTACGTCGAGCACGCGATGAGCGCGGGCAGCGACGCCAAGGCCGCCTCCTACCTGGAGTGCGAGGTCGACGGGCAGGTGCTGTGGGGCGTGGGCATCGACGCCAACACCACCACGGCCTCGCTCAAGGCCATCATCTCGGCGGTCAACCGCGCCGCGCGCTGACGTTCTCGCGGAAGGGGCAGGAGTGCACATGCGCTCCTGCCCCTTCCGGCTTGCGGGGACGTTCCGGTCACGCGGCGAGGCCGAGTGTGGCGGCGGCCAGCCGCAGCGCGTGGTCGAAGGCCGCCCGCCGGCTGTCGATCGTGTTGTTGAACTGGCCGAACACCTCGAAGTTGACCCAGCCGTACAGCGTCGCCCAGGACGCCATCGCCCGCCACACCACGTCGTCGGGCACGCCGGGCATCAGGGCGCGGATGTTCTCGGCGTCCGCGGCCACCTCGGCGGGCGGCTCGGGGGCGGCCGGCGGGTGCAGCTCGCCCGCGTCCCAGGCGTCGACGACGAGCGCGCCGAGCACGGTGACGTCGCGCAGCCGGGCCGCGATGGTGTCCTGCGGCGCCTGGTAGCCCGGCACGGGCGAGCCGTAGAGCAGGGCGTACTCGTGGGGGTGGGCCACCGCCCAGTCGCGCACGGCATGGCCGGCGGCCAGCCAGCGGCCGAGGTGGGCCGTGCGCGGGCAGGCGGCCTCGGCCTGCTCGACGGCCTGGCCCAAAGCGTTGTAGCCGTCGATGATCAGGGCGGTCAGCAGGTCGTCGCGGCTCGGGAAGTAGCGGTAGATGGCCGAGGAGACCATGCCCATCTCCCGCGCCACGGCCCGCAGCGACAGGCCGCCCGCGCCGTCGGTGGCCAGTTGGCGGCGGGCGATGTCGGTGATCTCCCTGGTGAGCTCGGCTCTCACGCGCTCTCGCGCGGTACGGCTGGCTGTCATGCACAGCAGGTTATCAGAGCACTGGCAAAAAACGAGAGCACTGCTCTTGACGAGTGCCGCTCTTTTGCGAGAGCATTGCTCTCGTAAGCGAACAGCGCACCCCCTCAGGAGATCCCCATGCTCGCCCTCGCCAAGAACGCCAACGCCGCCCTGATGTTCTTCCTGGAGCTCGGCGTGCTGGGCGCGGTGGCCTACTGGGGCTTCACGCTCAGCCCGAACTGGGCGATCAAGCTCCTGGCGGGGCTGGGCGGCCCGGCGCTGTTCATCGCCGCGTGGGCGCTGTTCGGCGCGGGAGGCGGCGCGAACGCCACCATCCCGCTCACCGGTCTGGCCCGCGTCGCGCTGGAGATCGTCTGGTTCGGCGGCGGCGCGCTCGCGCTCTACGCCGCGGGCCGGGTCACCCCGGCGATCGTCTTCGCCGCCGTCTTCGTCGTCAACGCGCTGCTGCGCGTCATCTGGAAGCAGGTCTGATCATGGGTAAGCACGTCGTCGTGGGGTCCGGCCAGGTCGGCTCGCACCTGGCCGCCAAGCTCGCCGCGCAGGGGCACGAGGTCGTCGTCGTGACCCGCTCGGGCCGCGGGCCGGAGGGCACGGTCAAGGTGGCCGCCGACGTGGCCGACCAGGCCCGGCTGTCCGAGCTGGCCATGGGGGCCGACGTCCTCTACAACTGCGTCAACCCGGCCTACCATCGGTGGCTGACCGACTGGCCGCCGATGGCCGCCTCGTTCCTGGCCGCCGCCGAGTCGAGCGGGGCCGTGCTGGCCATCCTGGGCAACCTCTACCCGTACGGGCCCGTCTCCGGCCCGATGACCGAGGACCTGCCGCCGGCCTCCACCACCCCCAAGGCCCGGGTGCGGGCCAGGATCTGGCACGACGCGCTGGCCGCCCACCGCGAAGGGCGGATCAGGGTGACCGAGGTGCGCGGCTCGGACTTCTTCGGCCCAGGTGCCACCGACCAGTCCCACCTGGGCACCCGCTTCATCCCCGCGCTCAAGGCCGGCCGGACGATCCGGCTCGTCTTCCCCGCCGACGTCCCGCACAGCTGGACCTACCTGCCGGACGTGGCCGACGCCCTGATCATCGCCGGCGCCGACGAGCGGGCCTGGGGCCGCCCGTGGCACGTGCCCACCAACGACCCGATGACCTTCCGCGAGGTCGGCGCCCGGATGGCCGCCCTGCTGGACCTGCCGGAGCCCAGGATGACCACGCTGCCGTGGCCGCTGCTGCGGGCGTCCGGGCTGTTCTCGCCCATGATCGGCGAGCTGCGGCACGTGCGCTACCAGTTCACCGCGCCCTATGTGCTCGACTCCTCGGCGTTTCAGCAGGTCTTCGGCGTCGCGCCTACGCCGGTGGAGGCCGCGCTGAAGGCTACGCTCGACGGATGAAGATAGCCATGATCGGCCTGGGCGACATCGCGGAGAAGGCGTACCTGCCCGTGCTCGCCGCCCAGTCCCTCGACCTCCACCTGTGCACCCGCAACACCGCGCGGCTCGACCGGCTCGGTGACGCCTACCGCGTCGCCGACCGGTCCACCAGCGTCGACGAGGTGATCAAGGCGGGGGTCGACGCCGCGTTCGTGCACGCCGCGACCGAGGCGCACCCGGAGATCGTCGAGCCGCTGCTCAGCGCGGGGATCCACGTCTACGTCGACAAGCCGATCGCCTACAGCCTGGCCGAGTCCGAGCGCCTGGTGCGCCTGGCCGAGTCCGAGGGCAGGTCGCTGATGGTCGGGTTCAACCGCCGCCACGCCCCCGGCTACGCGGGGCTCATGGCCCTTCCGCGTCATCTCGTGCTGATGGAGAAGAACCGCGACAACTACCCCGACGCGCCCCGGCGGGCCATCTTCGAGGACTTCATCCACGTCGTGGACACGCTCAGGTTCCTGGCCCCCGGCCCGGTCACCGAGACCAGGATCCGCACCCGCGTCCGCCGCGACCTGCTCGAACACATCGTCCTTGAGCTGTCGGGCGCCGGGTTCACCGCGATCGGCGTCATGAACCGGGTCAGCGGCGCCGCCGAGGAGACCTGCGAGGTCATGGGCGACGGCATCAAGCGGCGGGTGGTCAACCTCGGCGACGTCCTCGACTACGAGGGCGGCGAGACGCTCACCAGGCGGCCCGACTGGGTGCCGGTCGCCCGGCAGCGCGGCATCGAGCAGATCTGCCAGGAGTTCCTGCTCGCGGTCCGCGAGGGCCGGGTGATCACCGCCGACGACGCCCTGATCACCCATGCCATCTGCGAAGAGGCCGTCAGCCAGGCTTCCTGACCCGCATCGACTCGTCGGCCCTGGCGAACATCCGGTCGAACGTCGTCCCGCCCAGCCGGGCCAGCACCGTGTAGCCGTCGGTGTCGCTCAGCGGGCTGGAGGAGGAGACCACGCCCGCCACCGAGTCGCCGTACAGCACCGGGCCGCCGCTCCCCCCGGCGGCGGCATGGCAGTTGCGGGTGACCATCAGCCCGGGGCCCACCGTCGAGCCCTCGACCGCGTCGCCCAGGCAGCGGTACATCTGCGTGCCGGGGTAGCGCTTGCCGGCCGGGTAGCCGAGCAGTTCCAGCCCGCGCAGCCCGGCGCCGCGGCTCGTGCGCAGAGGCGGCAGGCCCTGGCCGACCACGTCCTCCAGCGGGCGCCTGCCCTTGACGACCCCGACCAGGCCGACGTCGTACGGCAGCACGTCGGGGGAGTCGGGGTTCGCCCGCCAGCGGTCCGGCGCCCACGTGCGCACCGCGGACCAGACGCCGTGCCGCGGGTTGCCCCTGTCGAACCCGGGCATGAAGACCAGCCGCTTGAGCGGCCGGCCGTCGTGGTAGAGGCAGTGCGCGGCCGTCAGCACCAGGCTGCGGCTGCGCGAGCCGATGACCGCGCCGCCGCACCACACGTCGGTGCGGGTGACGGGGTCATGGCCGAGCAGCACGCCGGTCAGCCGCCGCGCCCCCGTGTAGGGGCGCGGGACCGGCGCGTAGCCCAGGCGGTCGCCGTCCGGGGTCAGCACCTGGGGGACGGGGACGCTGCGCTGCGCGACATCGGTGAGGCCAGCCGGATCGAGCAGGACCAGAGACAGTACCAACCTGAGCACTTTCCCACTCTACGGGGAAGATGATCAATGCCCTGACCTGCGACACCAAGGTTTACCTAAGTGGGGGATTGTCATGCGTCGTACTGGGCGCCCAGGGCGCGCAGGCGAGCGTGGGCGTCCTCGTACACCGAAGGGGCGCCCAGGTAGGTCTTGGGCAGCTTGGCGACCATGGTGTAGTTGGTGTCGCACACGTTCCCGACCGGCGCCTGGCCGGCCTGGCTGACGAGCTGGTACGCGTCCAGCGTGTCGAGCCCGGTCAGCTCCGACGTCCAGGTCACCAGGTCGTGCTGGCTGATGCGGTAGGCGTCCTCCAGGGGCCTGGCCGAGCCGGTGGACATCAGGTGCAGGTCGTCCTCCAGCCGGGGCCACGGCGTGGCCACGCCCTTGATCAGCTCGACCGCGACCACGGTGTTCATGGCCGACTCCACGGCCGTGCCGCAGACCTCGCCGTGCCCCTGCAGGCCGTGGCCGTCGCCGATCGAGAACATGCCGCCCTCGACGTTGACGCCCAGGTAGACGGTGACGCCCGCGCGCAGCTCGGGGGTGTCCATGTTGCCGCCGTGCGCGTCGGGGGTGATGGTCATGCGGGCCTCGTTCGCGCCCGGGGCCACGCCCACCGTGCCGTGCATCGGGTCGAGCGGCAGCGCCACGCTGAAGTCGCTGTTGCGCGCGTGGTAGACGGCCACGCCCTTGTCCACGTCGATGTCGTAGCGCCAGACCCGCTCCTCCAGCGGCGGCTGGAGCGTCGCCGTGGTGTGGGTGCCGGTCAGCGCGCCGAAGTGCGGGAACGTGGTGGAGACCGCCCAGTCGCGGGCCGGGGTGATCTTCACGAAGTGCAGCGCCAGCGTGTCGCCCGGCTCGGCCCCCTCCACGTGGAAGGGACCGGTGACGGGGTTCAGGTACGGGAACTCGCAGACCCGCGACGGCAGGTCCTCCACGGTCCGCACCCGGCCGCCGAAGCAGTCCTCGGTGTACAGCTCCAGCACCGTCCCGGGCCGGACCCTGCCCAGGGCGGCACGGCCGCCGAAGGTGTAGCTGAGCTCCTCCGGCGTGGGGTGGTAGGAGACGACGTTCACTTGACCTCCGAGGGGAGAACGGGCCTGCGGCCGATCAGATAGCTGACGCCCAGGACGGCGAGACCGACCGCCAGCCAGATCAGGCCGACCGTCTGGGTCACCAGTTTGGTGTTGTACACCACGGCGGCCAGGACGAGGAAGCCTATCGCCGGCGCGATCAGATGGGCCCACACGTTCCCGCTGCGCCTGCGGAAGAAGTGGTGGACGACGACGGCCACGTGCAGGATCAGGAAGGCGGTCATCGCGCCGAAGTTCACCAGCTGGCTGAGCAGGGCGATGCCGTCGTCACGGCTGTTCATGTAGAGGCCGATGCCCAGCGACAGCACGGCGACCGCCAGCGTGGCGTTGACCGGCACCTGGTGCTTGGGGTGGACCTTGGCCAGGAACGAGGGGAGCATGCGGTCGCGGGCCATCGCGAACAGCAGCCGCGAGGTGGCCGCCTGGGCGACCAGCGAGTTGGCGAAGCCCCACGCGATCGCGGTGGCGACGGCGGTCAGCACGCTCAGCCAGTGGCCGCCGGCGAACTCCGCCATGCGGTAGAAGGCGTCGCCGTTCGGGTCGCCGGCCTTGATCAGCTGGGCGCGGTCGGGCATGAGCAGCGCCGCGACCCACGTCTGCGCCACGAACAGCACCGCGGCCAGCGCGAGCGCGGCCACCATCGAACGGCCGAGCCGCCGGCCGTCCTCCTTGTTCTCCTCGGCGAGGGTGGAGATGCCGTCGAAGCCGAGGAAGGACAGCACCGCCGTGGCCGCCGCGCCGAACACCAGCGTCCAGTTGAACGCGGAGGACTCGAAGATCGGCGTGAGCGCGCCCGCCTGGGCCTTGCCCTGCGCCAGGGCGATGCCGCCGACCACCAGGAAGATCGCCAGCACGGCCAGCTCGGCGACCAGCATCACCCGCGTGATGCGCGCGGTCATCTGGATGCCCATGTAGTTGACGGCCGTGTTGAGCAGCACGAAGATGACCAGCCAGCCCGACACCGGGATGCCCGGCACGAACGAGTTCATGGCCAGGCTGGCGATGAGGTAGAGCAGCGACGGCACCAGGATGTAGTCGAGCAGGATCGCCCATCCGGCGATGAACCCGACCGGCGCCGAGATGCCGCGCCCGGCGTAGGTGTAGACGGAGCCGGCCATGGGGAACGCCTGGGCCATCTGCGAGTACGACAGCGCCGTGAACGCCATGGCGACCAGGCCGATGATGTAGGCCAGCGCGACCATGCCGCCGGACGACTGGAACACGCCGCCGAAGATGCCGAACGGTGCGATCGGCACCATGAAGATCAGGCCGTAGATCATCAGGTCGGCGAAGCCCAGAGAGCGTTTGAGCTCCTGGCGGTAGCCGAACTGCTCAACGGTGCTCATGTTGCGCGGCTCCTTGGTGAGGTTGGGGGGCGTTTCGCACCTTAGAGCCAAAGCTTTCTAGTGAAAAGGTTTCTCAAGCAAGAAATCCAGGCCGTCCGCCCTGCCGAGGTGCACCGTGCGCCGCACCTGCCGGTTCAGCAGCGTGAGCGGGCCGCGCGCGCTGACGATCGTGGTGCCGTCGGCCACCGCGTCGAGGGCGGGGACGGCCAGGCTGCCCGCCCGTGCCGACAGGGCGGCGAGCATCGCGACGGCCTCGTAGCAGCCCTGGCCGTGGGCGTTGAGCATGGGGGCGTGCGGGCCGAAGCGTTTGGCGTACCGTTCGGCGAAGTGCAGGCTGGCCTCGGTCGGCAGGTCGCGGAAGTAACCCATCGACGCGTAGAGCTCGCCGGTGCCGTCGCCGCCGATGCCGAGCAGGCCGTGCTCCTCCAGCGCCCCGCACAGCCGGGCCGCGCCGAGGCCGGCGGCCGCGTAGGCCCGGTTGAAGGCGACCAGATCGCTGCCGATCAGCGTGAGCAGGATCGCGTCGGGGCGGGCGTCGGCGATCCGGCCGAGCCAGGAGGCCGCCCCGCCGTACCGGACGAACGCCTCGCCGACGACGGTCGCGCCGCGCGCGCGCAGCCGGCGGCGGGCGCCCGCGTGCACCAGGCGCGGCCAGACGTAGTCGTTGCCCAGCAGGTACCAGCGGCGCGCCCGGTGGACGCTGACCAGCCACTCGATGCCCGGTTCGAGCTGCCTGCCGGGGGTCTCGCCGAGGAAGTAGACGCCCGGCGCGTGCCCGCCCCCCTCGTACGGCGGCGCGTACACGAACGGGACCCGCCCGCCGATGGCCGCGACCACGTCGATGCGCACGTCGCTGGCGTGCGTGCCCACCACCGCCTCGACCGTGCCGGACGCGACCAGGCCGGCCACCTCGGCCGCCACCTCGCGCCCCGGCCGCCCGCCGTCGATCAGCACCAGCTCGATCCGCCTGCCGAGCACGCCGCCCCGGGCGTCGACCTCCTCGGCGGCCAGCACCGCGCAGTTGATCGCGCACGGCCCCACCAGCCCGAGCACCCCCGACACGGGCACGACCAGGCCGATCCGGACCGCGTCCGAGGGGATGAGCCGGGCCTCGAAAGGATCGACGATGGCCGCCACGCCGACGAGTATCCTCCGAACTAGCTCTCCGGTGAAAGGACCTGATGTGTCATGGCTAAATCCGGGCTGGGGTCCTCACTCGCGTACGTGCTCAGCCGCGCCGAACGCGAGGTCACGCGCGGCCTGGCGGCGACCCTGGCCGGCGAGGACGTCACCGTCGAGCAGTGGCGCATCCTGCGCGCGCTGGCCGACGGGCGCGGCCACTCGATGGGGGAGCTGGCCGAGGCGGTGCTCATGCCGCACCCGACGCTCACCAAGGCGGTCGACCGGCTGATCGACCGGGCGCTGGTCCACCGGGGCGCGTCGGCGGGCGACCGGCGGCGGGTGACGGTGTTCCTCGCCGACCGGGGGCGCGACCTGCTGGCCCGCGTGGACGGCGCGGTGGCCGACCATCACCGGGCCATCGCCGCCGCGTTCGGCCAGGAGCGCACCGAACGGCTGATGCGCGAGCTGGACGAGCTGGCCGCCGCCCTCGACCGGGCCTCCGCTCAGCCGCCGGGCCCGGTCAGTCCAGCCAGTACGTGTCGTGGCGGATGAAGAACTCGGCCTTCTCCTCCTCGCTCTTGCCGGCCAGGTCGAGCAGCCCCTCGAAGTAGCCCTCGCGCGGAGCGCCGGGCGCGAAGTGCAGCAGCATGGTCGCGGGCTCGCCCGACTCGTTGCGGAAGGCGTGCACGCCGCCCTCGGGCACGTGCACCCAGTCGCCGGGGCGGGTGTCGATCCAGCGGCTGCCGTCGTAGATCCGCACCGATCCGTCGAGGACGTAGAACGACTCGGAGATCGACTTGTGGAAGTGGGGGCTCGGGCCGGACGGCTCGGGCCCCATCACCCAGCGGTAGAGCCCGAACTGGCCGTTGGTGGTGGCCCCGGTGGCCAGGTAGTGGACGGTGTTGCCGCTCGGGTAGGTCAGCTCGGGGGCGTGCTCGTAGGGGCGGTACGTGGCGGACAGCTCGCCGGTGTCGCCCGGATAGCGCGGTTCGGGATAGGTCATGAGGCCATCCTGCCCGACCCGCCCCCGATCAGCTCTCGCGGTTCTTCCTGTCGTGGTCGGACCACAGCAGCAACGCCAGGCCCGCGACCGCGAGGCCCAGGTAGGCCGCCAGGGGCAGCTCCACGAACCGCCCCACGAACCCCCATTCCGTGTCGAACCAGACGCGCCCGGCGAACCCGCCGAGCCCCTGGATGATGGCCATGACCCCGATGAAACCCCTCATGACCCCGACCGTCGCAGAACGGGACCCGCCCCGGCATCCGACCTTGGGCGGGTCACGTGCGACCAAAGTAGGTCAGGGGTACAGGCCCCGCATGCTGTGGGCCTCGGCGACCCGGCCCACGCCGATCACGTGCGCCGCCTCCCGCAGCGTCAGCCCGCGCTCGGCGGACATCGACTTGACCTCGGAGAAGGCGCCCTCCATCAGGTCGCGCAGCTTCACCTCGACCTCGCGGGAGCTCCAGGAGAAGGCCTGCATGTTCTGCACCCACTCCAGGTAGGACACGATCACCCCGCCGGCGTTGGCCAGGATGTCCGGCACGACGGTGGTGCCGTTCGCGGCCAGGATCTCGTCGGCCTCCGGCGTGGTGGGGCCGTTGGCGCCCTCCACGATCAGCCGGGCGCGCACGCGGGGCGCGTTCGCCTCGGTGATCACGCCTTCGAGCGCGGCCGGGACGAGCACGTCCACGTCCAGCTCGAACAGGTCGTCGTGGGCCATCGCGTCGGCGTGCGGGTAGCCGGCCACGCCGCCGGTCTCGGCCACCCAGGCGCGCACGCGGGCGACGTCGAGGCCGCCGGGCGCGTAGAGCGCGCCGGTGACGTCGGAGACGGCGACGACCTTGCAGCCCTCGTCGGACAGGTACTGCGCGGCCAGCGCGCCCACCTTGCCGAAGCCCTGCACGGCGACCGTGACGCCCTCCGGCGAGCGCCCGAGGGCGGCCAGGGCCGCGATCTGCACGCCGCGAGAGGTGGAGCCGGTGCGGCCGAGCGAGCCGCCGAGCGTCATCGGCTTGCCGGTGACCACGCCGGGCACCGAGTAGCCGGCGTTGACGCTGTAGGTGTCCATGATCCAGGCCATGGTCTGCTCGTCGGTGCCGACGTCGGGGGCCGGGATGTCCTTCTCCGGGCCGATCAGCGGCAGGATCTCGTTGACGTAGCGGCGGGTGAGCCGTTCGAGCTCGATCGTGGTCAGCGCGCCCGGGTCCACGGCCACGCCGCCCTTGGCGCCGCCGTACGGGATGCCGACCAGTGCGCACTTCCACGTCATCCACATCGCCAGGGCGGTGACCTCGTGGATGTCGGTGCCGGGATGAAAGCGGATGCCGCCCTTGGCCGGGCCGCGCGAGACGTTGTGCTGGACGCGGAAGCCCTGGACGACGTCCATGCGCCCGTCCTCGCGGCGCACCGGGACCGAGACGGTCAGGGAGCGGCGGGGCGTGGCCAGCATCGTGCGGAGGCCGTCGTCGAGCCCGAGGTGGGCGGCGGCCTGGTTCAGTTGGTGAAGAGCGGAGTCGAGCGCCTGTTGACCAGGTGTGATCAGCGCCGGCGTCTTTGACGGCACCATGATGCTCATGGTCGAGTTTCCTCCTGTATGCGCGCCCATTTTGTGCGAGAAGGCGCCGTTGCCTTCCCTCTTGGGCGTGTTGTCTCGATCATCCTAGGCGGGGCAGTTTGACCTTGCCTAGGCTATGAAGGCATATCCAAGCCGTTGATCAACGTGCTGGGAACGTGCCACTCTGGCAGGCTATCGAGCGAGAGTGTGCCGAATCGTCGAAAACCGGAGGGTTGGATGCCCGCACTCGTGGTTGGGCCGATGTTGCGTCACGTCGACTCGGTCAGTGCCTCGATCTGGGTGGAGACCAGCGAGCCCTGCACGGTCACCGTCGAGACGGCAGGCGGGGCTTATCGGTCGCCCACCTTCACCGTGCACGGTCACCACTACGCGATCGTGGATCTCGTTGACCTGTCCCAGGATATCGCCTCCTATTCCGTCAGCCTCGACGGGGACCAGGTCTGGCCCCTGGCGGGTCGCCCGGCCAGCCGGGTGCGGCTGCTGCCCGCCGAAGGGCCCCGCAAGCTGGCGTTCGGGTCGTGCCGCACGAGCGTGCCGCACGACTCGGCGCACGTCCGCACCCACGGCGACGACGTGCTGCGCGCCTACGGCGTGAGCCTCATGCGCGCCGACGAGGAGGAGTGGCCCGACCTGCTGCTGCTCCTCGGCGACCAGGTCTACGCCGACAGCCCCTCGCCCCAGATGCTCGACTACATCCACGCGCGCAGGACCACCGAGCCGCAGGGCGAGATCGCCGACTACGAGGAGTACGCCGAGCTCTACCGCCAGGCCTGGACCGACCCGGAGATCCGCTGGCTGCTGTCCACCGTGCCCACCGCCATGATCTTCGACGACCACGACCTGCGCGACGACTGGAACACCTCCCAGCCCTGGCGGGAGAAGATGGCTCTGACGAGCTGGTGGCCGCGCCGCGTGGTCGCCGGGCTGGGCGCCTACTTCGTCTACCAGCACCTCGGCAACCTGACGCCGGCCGAGCGGGCGGCCGACCCGCTGGTGCGCGAGCTCACCGAGGGCGGCGGCGACGGCGGCCCGGCCCTCGACGCCTTCGCCGCCAAGGCCGACGCCGAGCCGAGCAGCAACCGCTGGAGCTACACCCGCGACCTCGGGCACACCCGGCTCATCATGATCGACACCCGGTGCGCCAGGCAGCTCACCCCCGGCGACCGGCGCATGCTCGACCCCGAGGAGTGGGCCTGGCTCCAGGAGCAGGCCGCCGCCCCGGCCGAGCGGCTGGTCATCGGCTCCTCGATCCCGTTCCTGCTGCCCGAGGGCGTGCACGGCGTCCAGAACTGGAACGAGGCGCTGTGCGACGGCAAGTGGGGCCGTACCGTGCAGCGGTGGTCGGAGCAGCTGCGCCAGGCCGTCGACCTGGAGCACTGGGCGGCCTTCCGGCGCTCGTTCGAGGACCTGGGCAGGCTGCTGGTCCGGCTCGGCAAGCCGGCGGTGATCCTGTCCGGCGACGTCCACTACTCCTACCTGGCCAAGGCCTCGGCCGGGCAGATCTACCAGGTCGTCTGCTCGCCGATCCGCAACCCGCTCAGCCGGTTGCTGCGCTGGGCCAACGTGCTCACCCAGTTCGGGCTGGCGACGCTGGTGGGCAGCCTGCTGGCGCGGCTGGCGGGCATCCCGCGGCCGCCGTTCCGCTGGCGGGTGACCAAGGGCCCGCTGTTCCAGAACGCGCTGGCCACGCTGACCTTCCCCGACACGATCACCTGGTACGAGTCGACGGGCGACGGTGTCAGGCCGATCGACTCGGCCCGGCTGGCGTAGAAATGACCTATGAATGACGATCAGTACTCCAGGGCCGTGCCGTTCTACGACCTGTGGCACGAGGACGGGCACGTCCCCCAGATCCGCGAGCTGCTCCCGCCCCTGCTGAAGGGGGTGCGGGGCGGCGTCATGGAGATCGGCGCGGGCACCGGCCTGATCACCGAGGTGATCGTGCGCGAGACGGAGGGCGAGGTGTTCGCCGTCGAGCCGGCGCTGGCCATGCGGTCGGTGCTGCTGTCGCGGCTGGCGGCCGACGAGGAGGCCCGGCGCCGGGTCACCGTGCTGGCCTGCGGGGCGCTCGACGTCGACGTCGACGAGCCGGTCGAGGCCGTCGTGATGATCTCGGTGCTGCAGGCGTTCCCGGCCGGGCGGCGGGAGGAGCTGTGGCGGGTGCTGGCCAGGCAGCTCGAACCGGGCGGGCTGCTGCTGTTCAACTGGCGCGAGCGGCCCGCGCCCACGCCCGGTGAGCTGGAGCTCATGGGGTCCTACCAGGTCGGGCGGCACGCCTACGAGGTCTGGGGCCAGGTGCTCGACGTCACCGGCGAGACCGTGCGCTCGCGTTTCCTCTACCGGGTCAGGCAGCGCGGCGTGGTGATCGGCGAGGACGAGGTGACCAGCGAGGCCCACCGGCCCGCCGGCGACCGGCTGGCCGCCGAGCTGACGGCGGCCGGGTTCACCAGGGACGAGGCCCCCGACGGCCTGTCCGCCTGGCGAAAGGCGACATAGCCAGAAAAAGGTGGAACCGGGCTTCCGGGTGCGGCCAACAACAGGGTGACCGCATGAGAGAGGACCGGATGTCGTGAGTGTCGAGGACACAACCGCAACGCTGGATGACTCGACCCTGATCGGGCATTCGCTGAGCGATCCAGAGCGTTTCGCCGCGCTGTTCGACCGGCACGCCGACGAGATCCACAGGTACGCCGCCCGCCGCCTGGGCGCCGAGCTGGCCGAGGACGTGACGGGGGAGGTGTTCCTCCTCGCCTTCCGCGGCCGCGGCCGCTACGACCGCACCCTGCCCGACGCCCGTCCCTGGCTGTACGGCATCGCCACCAAGGTCGTGTCCCAGCACCGCAGGGCCGAACGGCGGCGCACCGCGGCCATGGCCAGGGTGGGCGCCGAGCGTCCGGGCGCGTTCGACGAGCGCAGCGCCGACCGGGTCACCGCCGAGCAGCTCCAGCCCCGCCTGGCCAGGGCGCTGACCAGGCTCAGCGCGGGCGAGCGCGACCTGCTGCTGCTCGTGGCGTGGGCCGACCTGACCTACGAGGACGCCGCGCGCGCCCTCGGGGTGCCCGTCGGCACCGTCCGGTCCAGGCTGCACCGGCTCCGCGTCAAGGTACGCAGGGCGCTCGGCGGCATCGATCCCTTCGCAGAGGAGCCCCAGCATGGATGACGAGATCCGCACGTTCGCCGACGGCAGGCCGGCGGCGCCGCCGTACGAGCCGCAGGCCCGCGCGCGGGCCAGGGAACGGCTGCTGGCCGAGGCGCGCGGCGGGCGGCGTCTGCGGCTGCCCAGGCTGGGCTGGCAGACGGCCGCGGCCTTCGGCGTCACGGTGGTCCTGGTCGGCGGCGTGGCGGTGGCGCTGTCCGGCCAGGGCGGGACGGATGCCCGCCCGGCCACCTCCGTGATGCTGGCGGCCGGCGAGCTGAACCCCCGGCCGGACCAGTTCATCCTGATCGAGTCCGACACCATGTACGGCTCGCGCTCGATCGACGCCTCCGGCGGGCAGAGCCGCTACCTCTACCGCCAGCACCGCAGGATCTGGAAGTCCGTGGACGGCAGCAAGGACGGCCTGCTGCAGATCGAGGGCCGCGAGCCGCGCCCCTGGCCGGGCGAGCCGCTGCCCGCCGACGCCACCAGTTGGCAGGGCAGCGAGTGGAACCGGCTGGCCTCCTGCCCCGACCTGCGCGGCCCCTACCGCGACGACTACGCCTACCTGAGCACGCTCCCGACCGACGCCACGGCCATGCGCGACCGCCTGTACCAGCCGGTCCCCGGGGGCGGCAAGGACGGCGATCCCGACGCCGTCGCCTTCGCCCGCGCCGGCGACCTCGTCAGGGAGAACTACCTGCCCAAGGCACAGCGGGACGCCCTGTTCGAGGCGGTGAAGACGATCCCCGGCGTCGAGGCGGCCGAGGGCGTCGCCGACTCCTCGGGACGCGTGGGCGTGGCGCTGGGCCGGGTCGCCGGCTGGGGCGTGCGCGAGGAGCTGATCTTCGACCCGGCCGGGCACACGTTCCTGGGGGAGCGGCAGGTCGTGGTCGACGCCAAGGCGGGCGCGCCGAAGGACAGCGTCCTGGCGCTGACGGCCCAGCTCGACGTCTCCGTGGTGGACGCCCTGCCGGAGGCCCCCGACGCCGCCGCCGACGCGAGCTGCATGCCGGAGACCCAGGCCCCCGTGCCCACTCCGTCGGAGTCCGGCTCGACGACGTCGGAGCCGCCGACGGCCGAGGCGACGATCACGTTCACCCGGGAGCCGGCGGCCGGCGCGCCCTCGGCCGAGCCGTCCGAGGAGCCGCGGCCGACGCCCACCGGCACGGCCGTCCCGACCGGCGAGCCGCAGCCGACCAGGACCGTCACGGTCGAGCCGAGCGCCTCCGCCGGGTCCTGACAGCCGGACGGGCGCGCCGGTGTGGCCGGCGCGCCCGCCCGGGGCCTGTCCGGGATCTGAGGGCTAGAGGCTTTCCAGGACGGCGGCGAGCTGGTCGACCGCCCAGAGCAGGTCCTCCTCGGAGATCACGATCGGCGGCGCGAGCCGGATCGTGGACCCGTGGGTGTCCTTGGCGAGCACGCCGCGCGCCATCAGCGCCTTGGAGACCTCGCGCCCGGTGCCGAGGGCCGGGTCGATGTCCACGCCCGCCCACAGCCCGCGCCCGCGCACCGCCACGACGCCCTTGCCGGCCAGCTCGCGCAGCCGCGCGTGCAGCACCTCGCCGAGCCGGGCGGCCCTGGCCTGGAACTCGCCGGTGTTCAGGATGTCGATGACGGCGATGCCGACCGCGCAGGCCAGCGGGTTGCCGCCGAACGTGGACCCGTGCTGGCCCGGCTTGATGACCCCGAGGACGTCCTCGTCCGCGGCGATGGCCGAGACCGGCACCACGCCGCCGCCGAGCGCCTTGCCCAGGATGTAGACGTCGGGGACGACGTTCTCGTGGTCGCAGGCGAACGTGCGGCCGGTGCGCCCGAGACCCGACTGGATCTCGTCGGCGATCATCAGCACGTTGTTGTCGGTGCAGATGCGCCGGACCTCGGTCAGGTAGCCGTCCGGCGGCACCAGCACGCCCGCCTCGCCCTGGATCGGCTCGACGAGCACGGCCACGGTGTCGTCGTCGATCGCCTCCCTGATCGCCTCGGCCGAGCCGTAACGGACGATCTTGAACCCGGGCGTGTACGGCCCGAACCCGTCGTGCGCGTCGGGGTCGGTGGAGAAGCTGATGATCGTGGTGGTGCGGCCGTGGAAGTTGTCCTCCATCACGATGATGTTGGCCCGCTCCGGCGCGACGCCCTTGACCTCGTAGCCCCACTTGCGGGCCACCTTGATCGCGGTCTCGACGGCCTCGGCGCCGGTGTTCATCGGCAGGATCATGTCCTTGCCGGTGAGGTCGCCGAGCCCGGCGCAGAACTGGGCGAACTGGTCGTGGTAGAAGGCCCGGCTGGTCAGCGTGAGGTTCTTCAGCTGCTCCTGGGCGGCCTCGATGATCTTCGGGTTGCCGTGGCCGAAGTTCAGTGACGAGTAGCCCGACAGGCAGTCGAGATAGCGCTTGCCCTCGACGTCGGTGACCCACGCGCCGTGCGCCTCGTGGATGACCACGGGCAGCGGATGGTAGTTGTGCGCGCTGCGGCGCTCGCTTACTTCGATCAGCTCTGCGCTGGTGCTCATGTTACTTCTCCCCCCTGATCTCCAGTGTGCAGCACTTGGGACCGCCGCCCGCCTTGCGCAGCTCCGACAGCTCGACCGGGATCACCTCGTAGCCGTGCCGCTTGAGCTCCAGCTGGAGCCCGGACGCCTCGGAGTTGATCACCACGTTGCGGCCGTCGCTGACCGCGTTGAGGCCGAGCACCTCGGCGTCCTCGGCGGTCGCGATCACCGCGTCCGGGAACATCGCGCGCAGCACCTCCTGGCTGCCCTTGGAGAAGGCGCCGGGGTAGTAGGCGACGTTGCGGCCGTCGAGCGGGAACAGCGCGGTGTCCAGGTGGTAGAAGCGCGGGTCGACCAGCTTCAGCGAGACGACCGGGCGGCCCAGGTACTCCTGCGCCTCCTGGTGGGCGACCACGTCGGTGCGGAAGCCGGTGCCGGCCAGGATGACGTCGTCGAGGGTGAGGAAGTCGCCCTCGCCCTCGTTGACGTGCGTGGGCTCCAGCGTCGGGTAGCCGCGCTCGACGAACCAGCGCAGGTAGGCCGGGCCCTCGGGGCCGCGCTCGGGGAAGGTGAAACGGGCGCCGTAGACCCGTCCGCCGACGACCAGCGCGCCGTTGGCGGCGAACACCATGTCGGGCAGGCCCTCGATCGGGTCGATGAGGCTGACCTGGTGCCCGAGCTCCTCGTACGCCGACTTCAGCCCTTCCCACTGCCGGATCGCCACCTCACGGTCGGCGCCGGCCTCGGGGTCCATCCACGGGTTGATGGCGTACTCGACCGCGAAGTAGTCCGGGCGGCACATGAGGAAGTGTTTGGGCATGCAGGGCTCCGTCGTCTGGGCAGGGAGAGTTCCCGTGTTGTTCCGGGAGGACGGGGACAGCCTAAGAATTGACGTTTGCGCAGGCCAAGCGGTGCGCATTGCGCGTTGGCGCGGGTCTGTTGCGTCTATCGGCCAACGACGTGCGATCCGTTGCGCGAGTCCGTCAGGGCGGCTCCCGGAGGGGTGTCCACCAGCCGCGACAGCACGATCGAGCTCTTGGTCCGCACCACGAAAGCCTCCGCCGCGATGCGCTCGATGACCCGCTCGACGTGCCGCACGTCGGTGGCCCTGATGTGCAGCAGCGCGTCGGCCTCGCCGGTGATCGTGGCCGCCGCCACCACCTCGGGGAACTTGGCCACCGCCAGGGCGATGTCCGACGGCTTGGTCTTGCCCTGGCAGAACAGCTCGACGTACGCCTCGGTGGTCCAGCCGAGCGCCTGCGGCGCGACCCGCGCGCTGAAGCCGGTGATCGCCCCGCTCTTCTGCAGCCGGTCGACCCGCCGCTTGACGGCCGACGCGCTCAGCCCCACCTGCTGGCCGATGTCCGCGTAGGTCGCGCGGGCGTCGTCGACGAGCGCCGCGATGATGTCACGATCGAGCCGGTCCAGTTCCACCGGCTCTGTATACCGCCTGGCCAGGCTGGCGCGCGACGAGCGCCGCGCGGGAGACTGGGCGCTCGGTCCACTGCCGGAGGATTGCCGCCACATGAATGTCGCACGTTTTCCCGAGGGTTTCGTCTGGGGGGTCTCGACGTCGGCCTTCCAGATCGAGGGCGGCACCGCCGCCGACGGCCGCGGGCCGTCCATTTGGGACGCCTTCGCGGGAGGCACTGCCGACGCCTGCGACCATTACCACCGATATCGCGAGGACGTCTCGCTGATGAAAGACCTGGGAATGGCCGCCTACCGGTTCTCGGTGAGCTGGCCGCGCATTCTCCCGGACGGCTCGGGAAAGGTGAACGCGGCCGGTCTCGACTTCTACCAGCGGCTGGTCGACGCCCTGCTGGAGGCGGGCATCACGCCTTTGGCCACCCTTTATCACTGGGACCTGCCGCAGGCGCTGCAGGAGCGCGGCGGATGGCCGTCCCGCGACACCGCCCGCTGTTTCGCGGACTACGCGGCGATCGTGGCCGAGCGGCTCGCCGACCGGGTCGGCACCTGGTTCACCGTGAACGAGCCGTGGGTGGCGGCCTTCGTCGGCCACGGCTCGGGGGTGCACGCGCCGGGCCGCCGGTCGGCCGCCGAGGCGTTCAGGAGCGCCCACCACCTGCTGCTCGCCCACGGCCTGGGCGCCCAGGCCCTGCGCGCCGCCGGGGCCGCCGAGGTGGGGGCCGTGCTCAACTTCTCGCCCGTGCTGACGCCGGCCCAGGTCGGCGACTTCGACCGGCCGCTGTCGGAGGAGGACGCCGAGGCCGTGGCCAGGATCGACGCGCTCGTCCACCGGCAGTTCCTCGACCCGATGCTGCGCGGCGCCTACCCCGCCGACCTGCTGCCGGTCATCGAGCGGCACGCCGGGCTCGGGCACGTCCGCGACGGCGACCTGGCCGACATCGCCCAGCCGCTCGACCTGCTCGGCGTCAACTACTACGCGCCGGCCGTCGTCCAGGCGCAGCCCGGCGAACCGGCCGACCCGGCTTATCCGGGAAGCGCCGGCGTGCTTTTCAGCACCATTCCCACGGCGGTCACCGCGATGGGCTGGCCGATCGTCCCGAACGCCCTTTCGCTGTTACTGCGGCGGCTCGCCGGCGAATATCCCGGGCTCGAACTCATGATCACCGAGAATGGCGCGGACTTCGTCGACACGGTCACTCCCGACGGCATTCACGACGTCGACCGCGTGCATTTCATCGAGGAACACCTGCGGGCCCTGCGGACCGCCGTCGAGGAGGGCGCGAACGTTCGCGGATATCTCGCCTGGACGCTGCTCGACAATCTCGAATGGGCCGAGGGGTACCGGCGCAAGTTCGGCCTCGTGCACGTCGACTTCGACAGCCAGCGCAGGCGGCCCAAGGACAGCGCCCTGTGGTACCGCGACGTCATCAGGCGCAACGGCCTGACCGAGGCGCCGCCCCGGCGTCCCACGCTGGAGACGGTGGCCGCCCGCGCCCGCGTCTCCCGGGCCACGGTCTCCCGCGTCGTCAACGGCGAGGCGTCGGTCAGCCCCGAGGTGCGCTCCACGGTCCTCCAGGCCGTCAAGGAGCTCGGCTACGTGCCCAACGCCGCCGCCCGCAGCCTGGTGACCCGGCGCACCGACACCGTCGCGCTCGTGCTGCCGGCCCCCAGGCACGCCGCCGACCCGATGGTCGCCGCCGCCGTCCAGTACGTGACGAGCCTGCTGGAGGGCGCGGGCAAGCAGATCACCCTCATGCTCGCCGACACCGCCGAGAGCCAGCGCCGCATCGTCCGGCACGCCGAGGCGCGCCTGGTGGACGGCGTCGTCCTGCTGCCGCCCGAGCGGGGCGACACCCTGGCCGAACGGCTCTCGCGCACCGGCGTGCCGCTCGTGCTGCTGGGCCGGCCGCCGGTCGCCTCGCTGGTGCCGTACGTGGACGCCGACAACGTCGCGGGCGCGGCGGCGGCCACCGAGCACCTGCTGGCCACCGGCCGCCGCCGGATCGGCATGATCTGCGGCCCGATGGACCTGGTCGCCACCCAGGACCGGCTCGCCGGCCACCGTACGGCCCTCGACCGCGCCGGGCTGCGGCCCAGACTGGCGATCGGCGACCTGACCCGGGCCTCCGGCACGGCGGCGGCCGGGCAGCTCCTCGGCGACGCCCCCGACCTGGACGCGATCTTCGCGGCCGACGACCAGATGGCCGTCGGCGCCCTGCTGGCCGCCCGCGCCGCCGGCCGGCGGGTGCCCGACGATCTGGCGATCGTGGGCTTCGACGACATCGACGCCGCCTCGGCCACCACCCCCGCCCTCACCACCGTCCGGGTGCCCGTCACCGAGCAGGCGCTGGCGCTGGCGCGGCTGCTGCTGTCGCGGCTGGAGGGCCGGAGCACCACGCCGGTCGTCCTGCCCACCCGGCTGATCGTGCGGGAGTCGGCCTAGATCTGCCGCTCGAACAGGCTCGGGAAGACCTTGGACACCTTCGACAGCAGGTACTCGCCGTAGGTGCCGGTGAAGTCGACCTGGCCGTCCCAGCGCTCGCCGGCGGCGTAGGGGAGGGGCGGCACCACGCTGTCCCACCCGGGGTCGAAGAAGAACGGGTAGCTCAGGCGCTCGTTGCCGCTGCGGTTGCGCACGCGGTGCGGCGTCGAGCGGTAGCGGCCGCCCGTGAGCTTGTCGAGCATGTCGCCGATGTTGCAGACGAACGTGCCCGGCAGCGGCGGCGCCTCGACCCAGCCGTCCGCCGTCCGGACCTGGAGGCCGCCGTTGGCGTCCTGGAGGAGCAGGGTGAGCAGGCCGTAGTCGGTGTGCTCGCCCACGCCCCAGGTCTCGTCGTCGTCCGGGGGCGCGGGCGGGTAGTGGAAGATGCGGAACAGGACGGTCGGGTCCGCGGTGTAGCCGGTGCGGAAGTAGCCCTCGTCCAGGCCGAGGCTGAGCGCGACCCCCGACATGACCGCCTGCGCGACCCCCGTCATCGTCTCCAGGTAGGCGAGGACGGCCTCCCGCAGCTCGGGCACCTGGACGGGGAACTGGTTGGGGCCGTGCAGCGGGAGCGGGCCGGGCGGCTGCTCGGCGCCGAAGTAGACACCCTCCTTCAGGTCCGGCCGCCCCGAGGTCAGCTCGCCGCCCACCGGGAAGAAGCCGCGCCAGGCCGGGCCGCCGCGGTCCATCGAGATCTCGGCCTTGACCTCCTCGGGCAGCGCGAAGAAGCGCCTGGCGGCGGCGTCGAGCCGGTCGAGGAGGTCCTGCGGCACGCCGTGCCCGCGGACGTAGAAGAAGCCGCTGTCCCGGCAGGCCGCGCCGATCTCCGCGCCGACGGCCTGCCTGTCACCGCCCGGGGTGTCGCCGACCAGCGGGGAGATGTCGATCACCGGCAATTCGCGCACTGTCCCATTGTTCCCCATCTACCGCGATCACCGACGAAGGGCCGCCGGCGGGAGGAGCGCGGGCTCGGGCGTCTCCGCCGCGCCCCTCCGCCGTCCTGGGCGGTCAGGGAGCGCGGGCTCGGGTGTCTCCGCCGCGCCCCTCCGCCGTGCTGGGCGGTCAGTTCGTCGAGAAGGTGAACCAGTTGACGTTGACGAAGTCGGCGGGCTGGCCGCTGCTGAAGGTCAGGTAGACGGTGTGCGTCCCGGTGACCCCGCTGATGTTGGCGGGGACCGTGCGCCAGCTCTGCCAGCCGCCCGTACTGGCCAGCGCGAAGTCGCCGATCGGCGGGGCGGACGGGCTGTCCAGCCGCACCTGCACCAGCCCGCTCACGCCGGCCGCCGCCCCCGACGCCACCCTGGCCTTGAACTGGCGGGCGGGCTCGGAGCCGAAGTCGACCCCGTCGTAGCGCAGCCAGTCGCCGTTCGTGATGGCGCCGACGTTCTGGCCGCCGCCGGTGTCGGTGGTGGCCTCGACGATGGTGCCCGACTGGGCCTGGTAGCGCTCGGCCTGGATGGTGGAGCGCGCGTCCACGCCGCCCGGGACGGTCGGCGTGGCCGTCGGGGTGGAGACCGTGCCGCTCTGCCAGACGGCCACGTAGTCCACCAGCAGCGGGTGGCCGGGGACCGTCGCCGCCGTCGGCGTGCCCGTGCCGGCCAGGGCGTTGGGGAATGCGCCGCCCATCGCCAGGTTGAGCAGCAGGAAGTAGCCGCCGTGCCCGGTCATGTCGGCCCAGGTGGTGGCGTCGAGCTGGTTCTGGCTGACGCTGTGGAACTGCTGGCCGTCGACGTACCAGCGGAGCTGGTTCGGGCTGGCGGCGCGGTCCCACTCGAAGCGGTAGGTGTGGAAGGCCGACTGGCAGGACGATCCGGGGCAGGCCCGGCTCGCGCCCAGGCCGGTCGTCTCGTTGCAGGGCCCGCCGGGGCTGACGCCGCAGTGGAGCACGCCCCACACCGAGTCGATGCCGTTGACGTTCTCCATGATGTCGAACTCGCCGATGCCCGGCCAGTTCCAGTAGTTCCCCCGGTACGGCGACCCCAGCGCCCAGAACGCCGGCCAGTAGCCGAGCGCCGCCTGACCGGTCACGTTCGGCATCTGGATCCGGCCCTCGATCCGCAGGACGCGCCCGGCGGCCGGCTTGAAGTCGGCCCGCCTGGTCTCGATGCGGGCCGAGGTCCACTCGCCCGAGCCGCTGCGCAGGGGCGTGATGCGCAGGTTGCCGGAGCCGTCGAGGCTGACGTTGGAGGTGCTGGAGGTGTAGTTCTGGATCTCGCCCGTGCCCCAGTTGCCCGGCCCGCCGGGGTAGCCGTGCCCAGTGTCGATGATCCACTCGGCGGACGAGGGCGGCGTGCCCGCCGAGCCGTTGAAGTCGTCGGACCAGACCAGCGACCAGCCGGACGGCGTGGACGGCACGGACGCCGAGGCGCTGACGGCCACTTTGACGAGCAGGCCGGTGAGTGCCACGAGCACCACCGCCACGGCCACCAGGCGGCGCCGGTGCCGGATCTCTGTTGTCATCCCTGCTCCATGGGGGGTGATGGCGGGTGAGAGAGCGCTCTCTTGACGCGACGTAAACACGCCGCTGACCGCGTGTCAATATGGGAGAGCGCTCTAGAGCAGGTCCACGGACGACGCCCCGGCGGCCTCGAACGCCTCCCGCCAGAAGCTCTCCAGCAATGGGAACCGGCCGGGGGCGGACTTCTTCGCCCGCAGGAACCCGTGCACCACCACCGCGTACCCGGACAGGTCGGGCAGCAGCCGCGCGGCCCGCAGTTCCCCGATCTTCCGGCCGCGGGCGGCCTCGCCCAGGTCCAGCTTGCCGACGTCCAGGTCGCCGCGGTCGTTGAGCAGGTCGCTGAACACGATGAGCCGGTGCTCCCTGTCCGGCTGCCGCAGCGCGCTGAGCTGCTTGACCGCGTACCGCAGGGCGCCCAGGACGTCCGAGCCCCGGCCCTCCTTCGGGCAGTCGAACAGCCCGACCGCCCGGGGGAGCACCTGCTGGATCCGGCGGGCCCTGACCCGGTCCTCGACCGCGGGGTCGTCGCCGGGGTTCTCGGTGCGGGTGGCGGCGATGGGCACCGGGTCCTCGCGGCACGCGCTGCTCTCCGAGCTGCCGGTCACCGCCGCGAAGCCGATCCAGTCGCAGCCCTTGGCGAACCCCGGCAGTTCGGAGTCGACGTCGTTCCTGGCGGTCACCGGGTCGGCGTAGCCCGTCGAGTCGACGACCGCGCCGCACACCGGGCCCGGATCCGTGCCGCACCCGCTCACCGGGCCGACGGCCAACGCCAGCACCACCACGACCCGCCCGGACCGGCCCGCCCACGGCCCGCGCGCCGCCGCGCGCCCGTCCGGCGGATGCCCTCGTCTGAACGGCCGCGACCCGAACGCCATCCGCGTCTCCTGGCTCCGGCCGGACCGGACCCCGGCTCGAATGTGGCTGAATTTCAGACTAGTCCGTCATGTCCTTTTCTGGCGGGGCGATTCGGCGCCCGCACGCGAAACGGCGGCCACCGGCGCCCTTGTCGGGAGCCCGTGACCGCCGTCGTGTCCGGAGGGGGAGGTGGCCGCTCAGCCCTTCTCCGCCTCGCCGGTGGCCTGCTCGAGCGCGTCCTCGGGCGAGGCCTCGAGGTCCTGCTCGGCGTCGGCGCCGGCCTGCGCGGAGGCCTTGTCCAGGCGCACCCAGCTCGTCACGCTCTCCACCGCGAACAGCACGAACAGGTACGCCGTCAGCACCGCGAGCACCGGCGTCAGCCAGCCCAGCGCCGCACCGGCACCGATGATCAGCAGGCGCAGCTCCCAGCCGAGCCCCGCGTGGAACACCCACGCGGGCGGCCAGATGCTCTGCCGGGTGCGGTAGACGGTGTCGTAGGTGTGGTAGCCCACCACGTAGACCAGCACGAACAGCAGCCACTTCGGCGCGCCGGCGGCCAGGCCGATCGCGATCATGGCGAGGAACTCGGTGCCGCGCAGCAGCGGCGGGGTGAGCCAGTCGAAGCGGCCCAGGTGGTCGCGCGGCGCGGTCGGCAGCACGAGCAGCAGCGTGATGGCCACCGGCACGAGCAGCAGCGGCCCCTTGTCGGGCAGCCCGACGACGGTGACGGCGACGACGGCGAGCAGCGCCACGAGCGTGGCGGGCACGGGCGGCAGGCCCTTGCCCAGCTTGCCCGCGAGGGCGTGCACGAGCGGGCCGTCGTCGCGGTAGGCGAGCAGGCGGGCGGTCTGGATGCGGCGGCGTTCCTCGTCGGGGTCCGGCGTGGGGGTGGCCATGGCCTGCGGTTGAGTGATCATACGAGCGACCTCATGAGGCGTCCGGTGAGGGTGTAGGCGGCGGCGACGGAGCCCCAGACCACGAGGGTGAGGAATGTGATCCGGGCGTCGAAGAGGGCGGCGGTGATCGCGATGGCCGCGAACCGCTCGCCGATGGGGAACACGATCATCTTCCGCGCCCAGTGGACCGCGCGGAACTTGCCCGCCCTGGTCCACATCTTGAGCACGCCGCGCAGGCCCTGGCTGCGCTCGGCCTTGCGCCGCTCCAGCGCCCTGCGCAGGTCGCGGTCGTCGGGGGCGTCGAGCGGGAGGGTGGGGAGCTGCGCGGGCGGCTTGCGCCGGTTGGAGATGCCGAAGGAGAAGTCGAGCAGGTGGCGGACGGACTGGAGCCCGATGGCGGCCAGCGCCAGGATCCAGATGTCGTCGCCGTTGCCCGAGACGACCCAGCCGACGGCCAGGCCGGCGAAGACCACGTATTCCTTGAAGCGGTCGAAGGTGGCGTCGAGCCAGGCCCCCAGCACGCCGAACTTGCGGGCGTACCGGGCCACCTGCCCGTCGACGCAGTCGAAGACGAAGGCGAAGTAGATCAGCAGGCCGCCGGCGACCATCCACGGCCGGTCGCCGGTGGCGAAGCACGCGGCGGCGGCCACGCCGAGCGTGATCGAGATCAGCGTCACCTGGTTGGGCGTGAGCCCGCGCCGCGCCGCCCAGCGGGCGATGAAGCGCGAGTAGGTGGAGACGAAGTAGGTGGTGAAGAAGCCGTCGGCGCCCTTGACCGCGTTGTTGAGCCGGGCGCGGTCCTCGTTCATGCCGGCCATCTCGGCGCCGGCCTCGTTGACCTCCTCCGGCGTGCTCACCCGCCGGTAGAACAGGTCGCGGCGGCCGCGCACGCCGACCGACACGCCGTTGCGCACCAGGCCGAACACCACGAGCTGGACGAGGTCGTCGTCCGCGCCGAAGCGGTCGGCCATGAGGGCCAGCTCGCGGCAGGTCTGCGCGAGCACGGGGGCGTTGCGGGCGCTGATGTGCAGCGGGCCGAGCACCACCGCGTTGGGCCTGGTCACCGCGTGGTTGGCGGTGCCGACCGACACGACGCGCGACTTGCCGACGCGCGCGCGCACCGGCAGCCCCTCGAGCCGGCCGTAGCCGATCTCCGGGTCGGCCTCGTCGATCGGTACGGTGTCCTCCTGCGCCTCCTCGGTCACCTCCAGACGCGGCTCCTTGGCCACGAGCGCCAGCGCGCCGCGCTTGGCCTTGGTGATCTGGTAGATCAGCTCGTCGTGGACGACCGAGTTCTGGGGGATGATGAAGAGGCTCTCCGTTGCCGATTCTGCGACGTCGGCCAGGGCGCGCAGGGCGGCGGCCACGTCGCCGGTCTCGATCGTGGCGGGCCGCGGGTCATAGGAGACGAGCTGGCTGCGCAGCCGCTCGGCCACGGTGGGATTGCCGGGCAGCGCGGCCAGCCTCAGGCCGGTCGGAGAGGTGTCGGGGCCGGGCGAAGAGCCCAGCAGGACCACGCGGGTCATGACTCCCTTTCGAGGCAGTAGCGGGGGGTTGAACAACGGGTGATGCGGGGACAGACGTCAAAGTCTAGTGACGACAGGGCAAACTCGCGTCACCAGAGCATGCCCGGAACATGCCGCGCGTGCGGCCGTAAGATGGGCAAGTGAGTCTCTACCGCGACGAAGGCGTCGTCCTGCGGACGCAGAAACTCGGTGAGGCCGATCGCATCGTCACCGTTCTGGCCAAGCGCACCGGCAAGATCCGGGCGGTGGCCAGGGGCGTGCGCCGCACCAAGTCACGCTTCGGCGCGCGGCTGGAGCCGTTCACGCACGTCGACCTCCAGCTCCACACCGGCCGCACGCTCGACGTGATCACCCAGGCGGAGACCATCAGGCCCTACGGCGAGGCGCTGGCCGTCGACTACCCCCGTTACACCGCCGGCAGCGCCATGCTGGAGACGGCCGACCGGCTGACCCACGGCGAGAAGGAGCCGGCGCTGCGGCAGTTCCTGCTGCTGGTCGGCGGCCTGCGCACGCTGTCCGAACGCGTCCACGAGGCCAGGCTGGTCCTCGACGCCTACTTCCTGCGCTCGCTGGCGGTGGCCGGTTACGCGCCGGCGCTGGAGGCGTGCGCCAAGTGCCAGGCCCCGGCGGTCAGGGCCTTCGCCATCGTCGCGGGCGGCGTGGTGTGCGGGGCCTGCCGTCCGGCGGGCTCGGCGGTGCCGGCGGGGGAGACGATCGGGCTCATGACGGCGCTGCTGCGCGGCGACTGGGCCACCGCCGACGCCTCGGAGTCGCGTCACCGCAGCGAGTGCAGCGGTCTGGTGGCCGCATATCTGCAATGGCATCTGGAACACGGAATACGCTCTCTGCGACACGTCGAAAGGGAGCATGCGTGAACGTCCGGCCTCCGACCCCTCATCCGTCAGGCGCCACCCCGCCGCCGATCCCGCGTGACCTCGTGCCCCGGCACGTCGCCATCGTGATGGACGGCAACGGCCGCTGGGCCAAGGCGCGTGGCCTGCCGCGCACCGAAGGGCACAAGGCGGGCGAGTCCTCGCTGTTCGACGTCATCGAGGGGGCCCTTGAGCTGGGCGTCCCCTACCTGAGCGCCTACGCCTTCTCCACGGAGAACTGGAAGCGCTCGCCCGACGAGGTGCGCTTCCTGATGGGCTTCAACCGCGACGTCATCAGGCGGCGGCGCGACGAGCTCAACGCCATGGGCGTGCGGGTGCGCTGGGCGGGCCGGCCGGGCCGGCTGTGGAAGAGCGTGATCTCCGAGTTGCAGAGCGCCGAGCAGATGACCCTCGGCAACAGCAAGCTGACGTTGCAGTTCTGCGTCAACTACGGCGGCCAGGCCGAGATCGTCGACGCGGCGGTCAAGCTGGCGGCCGACATCGCGGCCGGGCGGGTCAAGCCGTCCAAGGTGAGCGAGAAGGTGTTCGCCCGCTACCTCGACGAGCCGGAGATCCCGCCGGTCGACCTGTTCGTGCGCTCCTCGGGCGAGCAGCGCTTCTCGAACTTCCTGCTGTGGCAGTCGGCCTACGCCGAGATGGTCTTCCTCGACCGGCTCTGGCCCGACTTCGACCGCCGCGACCTGTGGGCGGCGTGCGAGATCTACGCCAAGCGCGACCGCCGCTACGGCGGCGCGATCCCCAACGAGGTCGCCGGCGCCTAGAGGCACCCCGGGGTGCACCCCTGCCGAGGTGCACGGCTTCCCGGCCCCGACGGCGCGGGCAAGAGCACGACCTTCCTGCGCCACCACGAGGGTGGCCGGCACAACGGCACGTGGACGCTCGTCCGCCCGGCGCTGCGCCGCGAGCGTGCCGCTGTGCTGGGCGGCCTGGATCCTGACCGCCCTGCTCGGCGGGACGTCGGCTGAGAGACGTGGCGTCGCGGCGGTATCCGGAATTCTGGCACGAGGGTCAGGCTGAGAGCCGGTGAAGGCGGGTACAACCCGTTCCCCCACGATGAAGGAGGGCCGATGATCCCAGGTTGCGGCTCGTGCAACTGTTCCGACGTCTTCGCCACCGCCAAGCCGCCGTGGTGGCAGACGTCCAGCGAAGCACCCTGAACCACCCGTACCTGCCGCCCGTCCCCCGGTCGTCGCGGGGACGGGCGGTTCGCGTGCCGGACGGTCAGGCGCGGCGGCGGGCCCGGTAGGCGGCGACGTGCATGCGGTTGCCGCAGGTGCGGCTGTCGCAGTAGACCCGCGAGCGGTTGCGGGACTCGTCGACGAACACGCGGTCGCAGTCGGGGGCCGAGCAGGTGCGCAGGCGCTCCATCTCGCCCTCCACCAGCAGGTGCGCCAGCGCCACGCCGCAGTCGGCGGCCACGTGCTCGGCCAGGGAGGCGTCGTTGGCGAAGTAGTGCACGTGCAGCGGATGACCGTCGTGCTCGGTCAGCCTGGGCGTAATACGCGTCTCGGCGAGCAACGCGTTGAGCGTGCGCACGGCGCTGGCCACGTCGGAGGCCGTGAACACCCGGTGGAACGCCTCGCGCACCATGCGCACCTGGCCGAGGTCGCGGGCGGTCAGCGCGCCGATGCCGCTGATCTGCCGGGACTCCACGAAGGCTTGCAACTCGGCCAGGCTGGCCAGACCGTCGTCGCCGCCGGTGGACGGCGAGGTGTTGACCAGGTCGACAACGGTCGCCAAAGAATGCACCATGTCATGGCCAAACGGCATGTTGACTCCTGTCGGGGCCGGTTCTAGCGTGGTCGCAGCGTATCTCTCCCATGGGACTCCGGGGGTTTCCGTGAGTGCATATCGGCGTATCGTCCTGATCGCGATCGCCGGAGCACTGATCATCTCCACCTCCGCGCCCCTGGTGCGGCTGTCCGGGGTCTCGCCCGCGACGTCGGCGTTGTTCCGCTGCGCGTACGCGGTGCCGCCCATGGTGCTGCTCGCCTGGCTCGAACGGCGGAAGCTGGGGCCCCTGCCCTGGCGGAACGCGCTGCCGGCCTGGGCGGCGGGCGTGCTGTTCTCGCTCGACCTGCTGTTCTGGCACCAGTCGATCAAGCTGGTCGGCGCGGGTCTGGCGACCGTGCTGGGCAACCTCCAGGTGTTCATCGTGGCCTTCGCCGCCTGGGGCCTGTTCCGCGAGCGCCCCTCCAACCGGCTCATGGCGAGCACGCCGATCGTCTTCGGCGGCGTGGTGCTGATCTCCGGGGTGTTCGACGGCGCGGCGTACGGGCTCGACCCCGTCATGGGCGCCGTCACCGGCCTGGCGACCTCCGTCGTGTACGCCGCCTACCTGCTGCTCATGAAGGCCGGGCCGGGCCGGACGGCGGGGCCCCTGGCGCACGCGACCGTCGTGGCCACCGTGCTGATCGCCGCGCTCGGCCCGCTGTTCGGCGGGGCCGACCTGGCGCCGCAATGGCCGGCGCACGGGTGGCTGCTGCTGCTCGCGCTGGGGCCGCAGGTGGCCGGATGGCTGCTGATCACGTACTCGCTGCCCAGGCAGCCCGCGGCGCTCACGGCGCTGCTGCTGCTCGTGCAGCCGATGACCACGGTCGCCATCTCCACGCTCACGCTGGGGGAGCGGCCCTCCGCGCTGCAGCTCGCCGGGTGCGCCGCCGTCGTGCTCGGCGTGCTGTACGGCTCCCGCGGCCCTCAGCCCACGCGGGCCGGCGCCGAGCAGGACGAGCAGGTGCCGAAGACCTCGACCGTGTGAGTGATCTCGGTGAAGCCGTGGTCGCTGCCGACCGCCTCGGCCCAGCGCTCGACGGCCGGCCCGGCCACCTCGACCGTGTGCCCGCAACGACGGCAGACCAGGTGGTGGTGATGGTCGTCGCTGGCGCACGCCCGGTAGACCGACTCGCCCTCGTCGGTGCGCAGCACGTCGACCTGGCCGCAGTCGGCCAGCGCCTGCAACGCCCGGTAGACGGTGGTCAACCCGATCTTGGCGCCGTGCAGGCGCATCTCCGCGTAGACGTCCTGGGCGCTGCGGAACCCCTCGCTGCGGCGAAGGGTGTCGTGCACGGCATCGCGCCTCGTCGTCATGCGACCTCCTCGACACGGACTTGTGGTCGCCGGCTCACTGGGGACTCCTGGATACGGCCTCGCCGTACGAATTTACCGACAGCGAGGGCCAGGACGAAGCCGGCGAGGGCGAGAAGCACGATCGCCGCGCCCGGAGGCACCCGCGACGACATCGTCGAGGCCAGCAGACCGCCCACCGAGGCGAGCACGCCGAACAGCATCGCCAGCCCCATCGTGGCCCGAAAGCCCCTGGTGAGCTGCTGGCTCGTGGCCACCGGGATCACCATCAGGGCGCTGACCAGCAGCAGGCCGACCACCCGCATGGCGATGACCACGGTGAGCGCGGCGGTGACCGCGATCAGCAGGCTGAGGAAGCGCACCGGCAGGCCGCTGGCCTTGGCCATCTCCTCGTCCTGGCAGAGCACGAACAGCTCCCTGCCGAAGACGACGACCACGCCGATCACCGCCACGGCCAGCGCGCCGATGATCCAGATGTCCTCCCGCGTGACGCTGGCGATGGCGCCGAACAGGTAGGAGTTCAGCTTGGCGTTGCTGCCGCCGGGGGCGATGCCCATGAGCATGACGCCGCCCGCGATGCCGCCGTAGAACAGCAGGGCGAGCGCGACGTCGCCGCTGGTCCGGCCCCGGGCCCTGACCAGCTCGATCGCCACCGCGCCCAGCACCGAGACGATCACGGCCGTCAGCACCGGCGCCGTGCCGGTCAGGAAGCCCAGCGCCACGCCGGTCAGCGCGACGTGCCCGATGCCGTCGCCGAGCAGCGACAGCCTGCGCTGCACGATGAACGTGCCCACCGCGGGCGCGCACAGCCCCACCAGCAGCGCGGCGATCAGCGCGAGCTGGAAGAGGTTCTCCTGCAGAAGGTCGATCATCGCGCTTCTCCCTGCCAGCCGGTCAGCGGGCCGGCGGCCGGCTCCTCGGCGTGCGGATGCTGGTGCTCGTGTCCCGGCCTGGCGCACTCGCCCTCGGGCCGCGGCGGCGCGCCGTCGTGCGCGACGCGGCCCTCGCGGACCACGACGCCGCGGGTGATGAGCGGCTCCAGCGGGCCCAGCTCGTGGGCGACCAGGACGATCGTCTTGCCGTCGCGGACCAGGCCGCCCAGCGTGTCGGCCAGGAGCTGCTGGGTCTCGGCGTCGACGCCCGCCGTGGGCTCGTCCATCACGTACGTGTCGGGCTCCCCGGCCAGGGCGCGGGCGATGAGCACGCGCTGCTGCTGGCCGCCCGACAGCGACTGCACGGGGTCGCCGGCCCGGCCGGTCAGGTCGACCGCGTCAAGGGCGTGCGCGACCGCCGCCCGGTCGGCCGCGCTGGTCCTGCGCAGCCGGCTCTGCCGGGCGATGCGGCCCGAGGCCACGACCTCGCGGACGGTGGCGGGCACGCCGCCGCCGACCTGGAGGCGCTGGGGCACGTAGCCGATGCGCCACCAGTCGCGGAAGCGGGCGGGCGGGGAGCCGTACAGGAGGGTCCGGCCGCCGGACAGCGGGGTGAGGCCGAGCAGCGCGCGGACCAGGGTGGACTTGCCGGAGCCGTTGGCCCCCAGCAGGGCCACGACCTCGCCGGGGCAGACGGTCAGGTCGACGCCGCGCAGGATCTGCCGGCCGTCGAAGCTGACCCGGCCGCCGGTCATCGCGAAGGCCGTCTCGCTCATGCCGCACACCCCAGAGCCGTGCGGAGGGTCTTGAGGTTGTCGCGCATGGCCGTCAGGTAGTCGCCGGCGGGCTTGCTCTCCAGCGGGTCGAGCACGGCCGTCTTCGCGCCGACCTCGCCGGCCAGCACCTCGGCCACCTTCGGGCTCACCAGGGACTCGGTGAAGATCGTGGTGGCGCCCTCGGCCCTGGCCAGCGCGGCCACCTCCGACAGGCGCTTCGGCGACGGCTCGGTCTCGGGGTCGAGCGTGATGCCCACCTGCTTGAGCTTGTAGCGGTCGGCCAGGTAGCCGAACGCCTCGTGCGCGGTGACCAGCGTCTTGCCGGCGCAGGCGGCCAGGCCCTTGGCGAACTCCTGGTCGAGGCCGCCCAGCACGCCCGCCGCCGTGGCGGCGCGGGCCTTGTACGCCTGCGCGTGGGCGGGGTCGGCGGCGGCCAGGCGCTCGCCCAGCTTCCCGGCGACCGTGGCCAGCCGGGACGGGTCGAGCCAGATGTGCGGGTCGTAGGAGACGCCGTGCTCGTCCGCGTGCTCCTCCGCGTGCCCCTCCTCGCCGGCGTGCCCGCCCGCCGGGATCGTCGTGACGACGGCGGCGGCGTCGAAGGCGGTGTCGGCGGAGACGGCGTCGTCGACGGCCGGCTGCACGCCCTTGACGTAGACCGTGAGCGCGGCGTCCTGGAGCTTGGTCATCTGCTGGATGCCCAGCTCCAGGTCGTGCGGCTCGACGCCGGGCGCGGTCAGGACGGTTACGTTCGCGTCGGGCCCGGCCACCTGCTCCGTGAGCCACTGGAGCGGGTAGAAGGCGGCGATCACCTCGGGCCTGCCGCCCGCGGCGGTCTCGGTGCCCTCCGCGGCCCCGGCGCCACAGGCGGACGTGGCCAGCAGGGCTGCTCCGGCGAGGAAGGTTACGGCGCGCATTGGGGGCGTACGGGACATCACGCCCTCAAGTATGGAGAAAATGAAAATGATTGTCAAAATCTCCGGCGGGCCGGGCTAGAACGCCCCAAACCGGTCAGCGGCCAGGACCGCCAGGAAGACCAGCATCACGACCCGCAGCAGCCGCCCGCCGATGCCCAGCGACGGCCACGACAGGTACGCCAGCCACCCGACGAACGCCAGCACCACCAGCGCCGCCACGCCGCCCAGCCAGTTGGCCAGCGCGAAGGCGGCCAGCAGCAGGATCACCAGCACGGCGGGGGTCGCCCACCTGGGCACCTGCGTGAACAGAAAGGTCATCGGGATGGCGCTGCGCCGCTCGACGGCCTTGCGCGCGCCGCCCGCGCCCGGCGTGAAGAACTGCTCGCCCTGGGGCAGCGGGCGCTTGTTTTTGGAGGCCACGTCGAGAGCCTATGGGAGTTCGCGTGACAGCAGGGTGCGCACCTCTAGGCTGGGCTGGTGCTCGCCGTGATCCGATACACCGTGCCAGAGTCCCAGTCCCAGGACTTCATCAAGCAGGGCCACGCCATCCTCGACACCTTCGCCGCCCAGCCGGGTTTCCACCGCGGGCGGCTGGCCCGTTCGGTCGACGAGCCCAACCTGTGGGCGCTGGTCAGCGAATGGGAGGGCGCGGGGTTCTACCGCAGGGCGCTGTCGGCCTCCAGGATGGTCATGTACCCGTTGATGATCCTCATGGTCAACGAACCCAGCGCGTACGAGGACGTGTACACGCAAGAGGGTGCGTAGCGATACTCGCGCGCGGGACCGGGTGAGCGTCCCCTAAGCTGGGATCTCACCGAATTCACTCGCCGACCTCCAGCCGGAAAGAGACGCAACCAAAATGGCACGACGCACCGACGTCATGGACACCATCGTCAGCCTCGCCAAGCGCCGCGGGCTCGTTTACCCGTCGAGCGAGATCTACGGCGGACTTCGCGCGTCGTGGGACTACGGTCCTCTGGGTGTCGAGCTGAAGAACAACGTCAAGCGGCAGTGGTGGCTGTCGATGGTCCAGTCGCGCGACGACGTGGTGGGCCTCGACTCCTGCGTCATCCTGGCCCCCGAGGTCTGGCGGGCCAGCGGCCACGTCGAGACCTTCACCGACCCGCTGACCGAGTGCCAGTCGTGCCACAAGCGCTTCCGCGCCGACCACCTCGTCGAGGCGTACGAGGAGAAGAACGGCAAGGAGCCCGAGAACGGCCTGGCCGACATCACCTGCCCCAACTGCGGCAACAAGGGCACCTTCACCGAGCCCCGGCAGTTCAGCGGCCTGCTCAAGACCTTCCTCGGCCCGGTGGAGGACGAGTCTGGCCTGGCCTACCTGCGTCCGGAGACCGCCCAGGGCATCTTCATCAACTACCTCAACGTGCAGCAGTCGGCGCGCAAGAAGGTCCCGTTCGGCATCGGCCAGGTCGGCAAGTCCTTCCGCAACGAGATCACCCCGGGCAACTTCATCTTCCGCACCCGCGAGTTCGAGCAGATGGAGATGGAGTTCTTCGTCAAGCCCGGCACCGACGAGGAGTGGCACCAGTACTGGATCGACGAGCGTTTCCGCTGGTACTCCGACCTGGGTATCAACAAGGACAACCTGCGCCTCTACGAGCACCCGCAGGAGAAGCTGTCCCACTACGCCAAGCGCACCGTCGACGTCGAGTACCGCTTCAACTTCCAGGGCTCGGAGTGGGGCGAGCTCGAAGGCATCGCCAACCGCACCGACTTCGACCTCACCGCCCACTCCAAGGCCTCGGGCGTCGACCTGAGCTTCTTCGAGCAGGACACCGGTGAGCGTTACGTCCCCTACGTCATCGAGCCGGCCGCCGGCGTCGACCGGGCCACGCTGACCTTCCTGCTCGACGCCTACACCGAGGACGAGGCGCCCAACGCCAAGGGCGTCCTGGAGAAGCGCACGGTGCTGCGGCTCGACCACCGGCTCGCGCCGGTCAAGGCCGCGGTGCTGCCGCTGTCGCGCAACGCCGACCTGTCGCCGAAGGCCCGCGACCTGGCCGCGCAGCTGCGCAGGCGGTGGAACGTCGAGTTCGACGACGCGGGCGCGATCGGCCGCCGCTACCGCCGCCAGGACGAGATCGGCACCCCGTTCTGCATCACCGTCGACTTCGACACCCTCGAAGACCACGCGGTGACGATCCGCGAGCGCGACAGCATGGCCCAGGAGCGCATCGCCATCGACCAGGTCGACTCCTACCTGCGTCAGCGCCTCAACGACTGACCCCGGCACCACCTCACCGGCGCCGCCCCGGCTCTCCGCCGCGGGCGGCGCTCGCGTTCTCCCGGCCCGGCCGAGCCGGGCGGCCCGGCCGGTCAGGGCAGGTGGCGGGCGAACCAGGTCAGCACGTAGTCGTAGGCCTGCGAGGCGGCCCGCTCGTCGTAGCGGGCGCCCTTGTCGTTGAAGAAGGCGTGGCCGACGCCGGGTACGGTCACCAGCTCGTGGGTGAGCCCGGCCTCCGTCAGCGCCGCCTCGGCCGCGTCCCTGGTGGCGTTGACGCGGTCGTCCTGCTCGGCGTAGATCGCCAGCACGGACGCCTTGGCGCCGGTCAGGTCGGCGTGGTCGGGCAGCGGGCCGTAGAAGGGCGCCGCGGCGGCCAGCCGGTCCTCCCCGGACGACAGCAGCAGCCACGTCATGCCGCCGCCGAAGCAGAACCCGATCATGCCCAGCCCGGCGCCCTCGGCCCGCTTCTCCAGCTCGCCGACGGCCGCCTTCATGTCGGCCACGAACCGCTCCTGGGGGATCTCGCCCAGCTTGGCCGTGACCTGGGCGGTGTCGGCGAACGCGGCCGTGCCGCCGTCCCGGGAGAGCAGGTCGGGCGCCAGGGCCGAGTAGCCGCTCGCGGCCAGCCGGCCGGCGACCGAGCGGATGTGGTCGGTCAGGCCGCGGTTCTCGTGCATGACCAGCACCGCGCCCTTGGGGACGGCGGCGGGGGACCAGGCGGCCCGCAGGGTGGCGCCGTCCGGGCCGGGGAACGTGATCTCCTGCGTGGGCAGCGGGGCCGGGCCCGCGGGCGAGGCCGTGCCGGACGGCGAGGCCGCGAGCGGCGTAGGCGTGCTCGCCGGGCCGGTGTCGGGGGTGGCGCCGCAGGCGGCGAGGAGAGCAGTGGCGGCGGGGAGGGTGAGCCCGAGGAGGCCCAGGCGGCGCAGGGCCTCGCGCCGCGAGATCAGGCCCTCTACGTGGTCGAGTGCCACTTCTTCTGCCAGATATCGCTGGAAGGGCGTCATGGTCGAAAGATCTAACTGTCAACACCGAAAAATCGTGTAAAGGCGATAGTTATGTGGTTTTTCGCTGGTATTTGGTGAGGTGGTGCTCAAGTCGGGAACGCCGCTCCGGCCCCATGGCGTGACCCCTCATCCGGAACTATGGTCAAGATCATGCGACTGCTGGTGGTCGAGGACGAGGAAGACCTGGTCGACGCGTTACGGGTGGGTCTGGTCCGGGCGGGCTACGCGGTGGACGTGGCCTACGACGCGCCGTCGGCGCACGAGAAGCTGGAGGTCAACACCTATGACCTGGTCCTGCTCGACCTGAACCTGCCCGGCGGCGACGGCTTCGAGCTCTGCCGTTCGGTACGGGCCGCCGGCCGCGGGGTGCGCATCATCATGGTCACCGCCCGCGACCGCCTCGACGACCGGGTGCGCGGCCTCGACGAGGGCGCCGACGACTACCTGGTCAAGCCGTTCGCCTTCCCCGAGCTGCTGGCCAGGGTGCGGGCGCTGCTGCGCAGGGACACCGGCGGCACCGCCGTCCTCCAGGTGGGCGGGCTGCGCATCGACACCGCCCGGATGGAGGTCTCCCTCGACGGCCGCTCCCTGGCCCTGACCCCCAAGGAGTACGGCGTGCTGCACTACCTGATGACCCGTCCCGGCCACGTGGTCTCCACCGAGGAGCTGCTCGAACACGTCTGGGACGAGCACGCCGACCCGTTCACCAACACCGTCCGGGTCACCGTCGGCAACCTGCGCCGCAAGCTCCAGGAGGACGGTCTCATCGAGACGGTGATCAGCCGCGGCTACCGGCTCAGGGAGCCGGCGTGATCCACACCATCCGCTTCCGGCTCACCGTGCTCTACTCGGGGCTGCTGTTCGTGCTGGCCGCGCTGGTGCTGGGGGGCATCTACGTCGCGGTCTCCAAGACCACCGAGGAACGCCCGTACTCGACCGAGTACGCCAAGGCGTACCGCGGCAACCAGTACGTGGGCAAGCAGGAGGTCGTCTTCATCGAGGAGGTCGAGAACGAGGTCAACATCAGGACGCTGGCCACGCTGCGCGACTACTCGCTGGCCACCCTGGCCGGGCTCTACCTGGCGTCCCTGGGCATCGGCTGGGTGTTGTCCGGACGGGTGCTGCGTCCGGTGCGGTCGATCACCCGGACGACGGAGGAGATCCAGGCGACCGACCTGACGCGGCGGATCAGGCTGGGCGGCTCGCGCGACGAGCTCAAGGACCTGGCCGACACCATCGACACCATGCTCGACCGGCTGGAGGAGGCGTTCAGCGCGCAGCGCCGGCTGATCGACGACGCCTCGCACGAGCTGCGCAGCCCGCTGACGATCATCCGCGCCAACGTGGACGCCGTGCTGGCCTCGCCCGACGCCAGCGAGGCGGAGCGGGCCAGGGCCGTGCAGATCGTGGACCGGGCCACCACCCGGATGACCAGGCTCGTGGAGGACCTGCTGGCCAGCGCCCGGCGGCAGGCGACCGCGTTCGCCGACACCGACCTCGACCTGAGCCGGGTGGCGCGGGAGGCGTGCGAGGAGTACGCGGCCCCGGCCGCCGCCCGCGGCCTGACGATCACCCGCGGGCTGGACCGGAACCTGGAGATGACCGGCGACCAGGACGCGCTGCGCCGGGCGGTGGCCAACCTGCTGTCCAACGCGGTGCGCCTGACCCCGCCGGGCGGCGTCGTCCGGGTGGAGGCCGGCCGGTCGGACGGCTGGCTGTGGGTCGCGGTCAGGGACGACGGACCCGGCCTCGGCGTGGCGGAGCAGGAGCGGGTCTTCGACCGGTTCTGGCGCGGCGAGGCCAGCCGGCGCGACCGGCACACGGGCCTCGGCCTGGCCATCGTCCGGCAGATCGTGGAGTCGCACGGGGGACGGGTTGCGGTGTTCTCCAGGCTCGGTCAGGGGGCCACGTTCGTCCTGTGGCTGCCGCCACGCGACGGCGCGCCGGGCCCGGCCCCCGAGCACAACCCCATCCTGGCCTGACCGCCCCGCCTGGCAGTCTCTCGGGCCCGCGCCGGCGCGGGCCGGTGCGCGCTACTCCAGCACGCGCCCGACGAGCTGCCCGTCGCGTGCCACCGCCACGCAGTACGCCGTGCGGTGCCGCGGCCACTCCTCCTCCAGCGGCGGCAGCGCGGTCACCTCGACCTCGCTCACCCTGCCCGGCAGGATCCGCAGCCGCGGGGCGCAGAAGTCCGTGGCCTGCCTCCTGGCCTGGTCGGCGCCCGGCCACGCCCCCTCCGGCACGACGTAGATCATGCCGAACTCGGCCTCGTGCGGGTTGCCGCACGGCACGAGCGTCGCGATCAGGTCGTCGGGGATCGACACGAGGCAGTCGCCCGGCCGGAGCTGGGTCGCGTGCCGCTGTTCCGCTCCCGGCACCGTCGACCCCCCGGAGGGCTCGGGCGTTCCCGAGCCGCAGGCGGACAGCGCCAGGACCAGGCAGGCGGCCATCAGACCTCGGGGCGTCGTGCGGGGCATGCGAGCAGAGTGTCATGTCCCGATCACGTCCATATCGCGGAACGACCCGAGCTGGGTCACGTTGAGCGATCACGACGGCCGGAGGTCCAGGTAGATCACCGTGCCGGCGGGGGGCTTGGCCGATCCCGCGACGAAGCCTGCACGGCGCTTTGGCTTGGCGCGAGCGGCCATGGGCGTCTCCTGGCAGGACGGGATCCGATTCCCCACCTCTCGCTCCTCTTTCTCAAGAATTGGTGTAAACCAATTGGTATAAACCAATTTATCGGTCAGCGGTCCTATAATTGGATTAGACCTGTCGCGGGCTGTTGACCTGCAAAAACGATGACTTAACCGAGGAGTGCAGTTTCATCATCTATTTCGCCGGTAGAGTCCGGGACAGAAGCGTTGGATTGGAGCTGTGGTGGCCAAGTACGTTTACGACTTCACCGAGGGCAACAGGAATCTCAAGGATCTTCTCGGTGGAAAGGGCGCGAATCTCGCCGAGATGACGAATCTCGGGCTGCCCGTACCCCCCGGATTCACGATCACCACTGAAGCCTGCCGTCACTACCTGACGGAAGGCGCTCTTCCCGACGGCCTGGAGCGCGAGGTCGCCGAGCACCTGGACGCCCTGGAGGCCCAGATGGGCCGCCGGCTCGGTCAGGCCGACGATCCGCTGCTGGTCAGCGTACGGTCGGGCGCGAAGTTCTCCATGCCGGGCATGATGGAGACGGTCCTCAACATCGGGCTCAACGACGAGTCGGTGCACGGCCTGGCCAAGCAGGCGGGCGGCAACGACCGCTTCGCCTGGGACTCCTACCGCCGGCTGATCCAGATGTTCGGCAAGACCGTGCTCGGGCTCGACGGCGACCTGTTCGAGCACGCGCTCGACGAGCTGAAGGGCCGCCGCCAGGACACCGACCTCGACGCGGGCGAGCTGCAGGGCCTGGTCGAGACCTACAAGGGCATCGTCAGGGAGCAGACCGGCAAGGACTTCCCGGCCGACCCCCGCGAGCAGATGCGGCTGGCCGTCATGGCGGTCTTCGACTCCTGGAACGCCCCGCGCGCCATCCTCTACCGCCGCCAGGAGCGCATCCCGGCCGACCTCGGCACCGCCGTCAACATCGTGGCCATGGTCTTCGGCAACGTCGGCAACGACTCCGGCACCGGCGTCGCCTTCACCCGCGACCCCGGCTCCGGCCAGCAGGGCATCTACGGCGACTACCTGCAGAACGCCCAGGGCGAGGACGTCGTCGCCGGCATCCGCAACACCATCCCCCTCCAGGAACTCGAACGCCTCGACAAGCGCTCCTACGACGAGCTGCTGCAGATCATGGAGACGCTGGAGAACCACTACAAGGACCTGTGCGACATCGAGTTCACGATCGAGCGCGGCAAGCTGTGGATGCTCCAGACCCGGGTCGGCAAGCGCACCGCCGCGGCCGCCTTCTGCATCGCCACCCAGCTCGTCGACCAGGGCCTGATCACCCTCGACGAGGCCGTCACCCGCGTCACCGGCGACCAGCTCGCCCAGCTCATGTTCCCCCGCTTCGACGGCGGCGCCGAGAAGAAGAAGATCGCCAAGGGCATGAACGCCTCGCCGGGCGCCGCCGTGGGCAAGGTCGTCTTCTCCTCCGAGCGCGCCGTCGAGCTGGCCGGACGGGGTGAGGACGTCATCCTCGTCCGCCGCGAGACCAACCCCGACGACCTGGCCGGCATGATCGCCGCCAAGGGCATCCTGACCAGCCGCGGCGGCAAGACCTCGCACGCCGCCGTGGTCGCCCGCGGCATGGGCAAGACGTGCGTGTGCGGCGCCGAGGAACTGGAGGTCTCCACCGGCGAGCGCCGGTTCACCGCCCCCGGCGGCGAGGTCGTCTCCGAAGGGGACGTGATCTCCATCGACGGCACCACCGGCGAGGTCTACCTCGGCGAGGTCCCGGTCGTGGACTCGGCCGTCGTCGAGTACTTCGAGGGCGCGCAGCCGGACGACGACCTGGTCAGGGCCGTGGACCGGATCATGGGCCACGCCGACTCCGTGCGCCGGCTCCGGGTCCGCGCCAACGCCGACACCCCCGAGGACGCCGCGCGGGCCCGCCGCTTCGGCGCCCAGGGCATCGGCCTGTGCCGCACCGAGCACATGTTCCTCGGCGAGCGCCGCCAGCTCGTCGAGGACCTGGTCCTGGCCGACGGCGAGGCGGAGCGGCAGGCCGCGCTCGACGCCCTCGAACCCCTCCAGAAGGCCGACTTCATCGGCATCTTCAAGGCCATGGGCGGCGACCCGGTCACCATCCGGCTCATCGACCCGCCCCTGCACGAGTTCCTGCCGGACCTGGTGGACCTGTCGGTGAAGGTCGCCACCTCGCCCGACGTGACCGACAAGGACCGCAGGCTGCTGGCCGCCGTCAAGAGGCTGCACGAGCAGAACCCGATGCTGGGCCTGCGCGGCGTGCGGCTCGGCCTGGTGATCCCGGGGCTGTTCGCCATGCAGGTGCGGGCGATCGCCCAGGCCGCGGCCGAGGTCCCGGGCGCGCGTCCGGAGATCATGATCCCGCTGGTGGCGTCGGTCCAGGAGCTGGAGTCCGTACGCGAGGAGGCGACCAGGATCCTCGCGGAGACCGGCGTCGAGGCGCTGATCGGCACCATGATCGAGGTGCCGAGGGCGGCGCTGACGGCGGGCCAGATCGCCGAGGCCGCCGAGTTCTTCTCCTTCGGCACGAACGACCTGACCCAGATGACCTGGGGCTTCAGCCGCGACGACGTGGAGGCCGCCTTCTTCTCGCGCTACCTGGAGCTCGGCATCTTCGGCGTCAGCCCGTTCGAGACCCTGGACCGCGACGGCGTCGGACGGCTGGTCAGGATCGCCGCCGAGGAGGGCCGCGCGGCCCGCCCCGACCTGCACCTCGGCATCTGCGGCGAGCACGGGGGCGACCCCGACTCGGTGCACTTCTGCCACGAGGTCGGCCTCGACTACGTCTCCTGCTCCCCGTTCCGCATCCCGGTGGCCCGGCTGGAGGCCGGCCGCGCCGCCCTGACCGACACCGACTCCGACACCCGCTGACGGGCGCGGCGGCCGGGGCCCCTGGCCCCGGCCGCCGCTACCCGCGGCGCCGGTTGGCCAGCGCCACGGCGGTGAAGACCACGATCCCGATCAGGAGGAAGAAGAGCACGAAACCGATGATGATCTCCGGGACGCCTAAGTTCACGGGGGTTCCCTCCCTGCCGGCGCCCCTGGAGGAGCGCTCCTTGCGACGGATCGTAGGAGCGCGCGGTTGAGGATCTGTTGACGTCCTGTCCATGGACCCCGGAGATCACGCGAAAAGCGGCTTTTGGGATACTTTCCGCCATGGAATGGGAGCTGCGGACCGCCGTGCCGGGCGACGTGGAGGCCATCGCCGAGCTGCGGGCCACGGTGATGCGCCCCGACCTGGAACGGCTGGGCCGCTTCGACGAGCACCGGGTACGGCAGCGCTTCCGCGACTCCTTCGCTCCCGGGCACACCTCCGTCATCCTGGCCGGCGGCGCCTTCGCCGGCTGCGTCACCCTGCGGCCCGCCGAGGACGGCCGCCTGCTGGAGCACTTCTACCTCGCCCCCGCCGTCCAGGGACGCGGGCTCGGCACGGCCGTCCTGCGGGCGCTGCTGGACCGCGCCGACGCCGAGCGCGCGACCGTGCGCCTGGTCGTCCTGCGCGGCAGCGCCGCCCAGCGGCTCTACGAGCGGCACGGTTTCACCGTCGAGGGCGCGGACCAGGTGGACGTCCTCATGGTCCGCCGGCCGGGCGCCGGGCAGCCCGCGGCGGGCTAGCGGGGCGCGGGCTCCTCGGCCGGCACGTAGTCGTGCCGCATCCCGTGGTCGCCCAGCCACTGCCGCAGCCCGGCCACGGCCTCCGGATCGCCCGCGACCCGGGCCGCGTACTCGGCCAGGGCCACCTCCTCGCCGTCCTCGAACAGCAGCCGGGCGGGGCCCGACCACGACAGCGTCCACCTGGCCTCGCCGAGCTGGATCAGCACCGCCTCCAGCGCCTGGCCCAGCACCCCGGCGAGCAGCGTCTCCGACGGCTTCCAGCCCAGCTCGCGCAGCCGCTCGGCCAGCTCGGCCTGGCGGCCCCTGGCGATCGCCTCGAAGGCCGCGTCGAGGTAGGGCCGCGCCGCCCCCATCACCCGCTGACCCGCCACCGCCAGGTCGTGCAGGGCCTCGGCGTTGCGCGCGGCGTACATGCCCTGGGCCACCAGCTCGTCCCACGGCACCGGGCGCAGCGCGGCCAGCGCCTCCGGCGTCCACATCGACCGCTCGACCGCCTCGGCCGCGACGCCGGGATCGCGCAGCAGCGTCAGCGCCGGACGCGGGTCGGGGACGTGCTCGGGCTCGGGCAGCACCGCGATGGCCGCCAGCCGGTCGGCCAGGCCGGGATGGGAGTCGTACGGCGAGACCTCCTCGGGCCGCTCGCCCAGCCGCGCGATCTCGGCCTGCCGGTCGGGGTCGTTCATCAGCGCGTGGAAGCCGCCGAACACCGAGGCGGGCCGGGTGCCGCCCACGCCGGTCAGCGACAGGTAGTCGCCGGCGTACAGGTCCCAGCCCAGGGAGGTGTCGTGGATCTTGCGGAGCGCGCCCGACATGGCCTGGCGCCCGCCGATCGACACCGCGAACTCGTCGGCCTCCAGCTCCTGGCGGCGCGACACGGCCTGCGAGACCCGCAGGTAGAGCTTGGCGTACCAGGCGAAGAGCCGTTGAATGATCGGATGGTTGCCCAGCCCCTGCACGGTCGCGATCAGCGACACCCGCCCCCGGTAGACGGGCGCGCCGAGCCGGGTGTGCGCGCCGCTGTAGTGGCCCAGCTCGTGCCCGAGCACGGCGCGCATCTCGTCGACGGTGAGCGTCTGGAGCAGCGGCAGCCCGATGAACATCCGCCGCCGCGTGGCGCGCAGCCCCAGGAACCGGGTGTCCTCCGAGACCGCCGCGTTCACCTCGGGGACGAGCCGGATCTCGTCGGGCGGCGCGGTGCGCACCCGCCGGGCCAGGTCCTCCACCGCCTGCCAGAGCGCGGGCTCGTGCTCGCGCCCCACCGGAACCCCCGGCAGCTCGCCCCCCTGGTTCCTGCCGACCATGAACAGCGCCCGCACCAGCGCGCCCGCCGCCAGCGTGAGCAAGATCGCGACCTTCAGCGCCGCGGTGTGGAAGTCCACCAGCAGCAGGACGTCGAAGAACACGGCGGCCACCAGGATGACGCCGACCAGCACGTAGAAGCCGGCGAGCAGACTGAAGGCCAGCACCGCTCGGAACGCTGTCGTCATGGGGGAGGGCTCCCGGGGAAGGGGTTCTCGCGAGGCTCGACACTAGCGGAGACAGGAAACTGGATAAAATCACTGCACCAATGTCGTACTACGACGAGCACGACCAGGAACGATGGGTCCCGGAACCACCCGGCAACCCCGGCCGCGCCGCGTTCGAACGCGACCGCGCCCGCGTCCTGCACAGCGCCGCGCTGCGCAGGCTGGCGGCCAAGACGCAGGTCGTGGGCCCCGGCGAGACGCTCGGCGGCGGCCAGCACATCCCGCGCACCCGGCTGACCCACTCGCTCGAATGCGCCCAGGTCGGCAGGGAGATGGGCGCCACGCTCGGCGTCGACCCCGACCTGGTCGAGACCGCCTGCCTGGCCCACGACCTCGGCCATCCGCCGTTCGGGCACAACGGCGAGGTGGCGCTCAACGCGCTGGCCACCTCGTGCGGCGGCTTCGAGGGCAACGCCCAGAGCCTGCGCCTGCTCACCAGGCTGGAGGCCAAGGTCCTCACCGAAGACGGCCGCAGCGCCGGCCTCAACCTCACCAGGGCCGCGCTCGACGCCTCCGTCAAATACCCCTGGACGTGCGAGAAGTCCCCGAAGTTCGGCGTCTACCACGACGACCTGCCGGTCTTCGAGTGGATCAGGGACGGCGCCCCCGAGGGCCGCGTGAGCTTCGAGGCCCAGATCATGGACTGGGCCGACGACGTCGCCTACTCCGTCCACGACCTGGAGGACGCGCTCCACTCCGGCCACGTCACCCCCGAGGCGCTCCAGTCGCCCGTGGAGCGCGGCGCGGTGGCCCGCATCACCCGCACCTGGTACGCGCCCGGCGCCGACCTCAACGAGCTGGAGGAGGTCTTCGCCAAGCTGATCGCCGACCCGCTGTGGCCGCGCCGCTTCGAGGCCACGCTCGCCGACCTGGCCGGCCTCAAGGCGCTCACCAGCGGCCTGATCGGCCGGTTCTGCCGCTCGGCCCAGACCGCCACCCTGGAGGTCCACGGCGCCCGCCACCGCGCCGACCTCGTCGTGCCGCGCGCCACGCTGCTGGAGTGCGCCCTGCTCAAGGGCGTCACCGCCCACTACGTGATGACCACCGAGGGCCACCACGCCAACCAGGCCAGGCAGCGCGAGCTGATCACCGAGCTGGCCTCGCTGATCACGCTCGGCGCCCCCGCCACCCTCGAACCCGCCTTCCGCCCCGCCTTCCTGGACGCCCCCGACGACCCCGCCCGGGTGCGCGTCGTGATCGACCAGATCGCCTCGCTCACCGACACCTCGGCCGTGGCCTGGCACCGGCGCCTGTCGAAGTGACGGCCCGCCGCCGGGGCCGGTGAAACCGCCCCCACGAGCGGCTTTGCGGACCTGCCTCGTCGGCGGATACTGCGCGCATGGCCACATATGTCATCGTCGGCGCGGGCCTTGCGGGAGCCAAGGCCGCGCAGACGTTGCGCGAGGAGGGCTTCGCCGGCGAGGTGGTGCTCGCCGGCGCGGAGAGCGAACGCCCGTACGAACGGCCGCCCCTGTCCAAGGAGTACCTGCGGGGCGGCGGCGACCGGGAGAAGATCTACGTCCACGCCCCCGGCTGGTACGCCGACAACGACGTGGAGCTGCGGCTCGGCCTGCCCGTCACCCGCATCGAGCCCCGCAACCACGTCGTCAGGTTCGCCAACGGGTCCCGGCGGGCCTACGACAAGCTGCTGATCGCGACCGGGGCGACGCCGAGACGCCTGCCGGGCCCCGCCTACTACCTGCGTACCGTCGAGGACTGCGAGGCGCTCAGGCGGCGCTTCGCCGAGGGCGGCAGCGTCATCGTGGTCGGGGCGTCCTGGATCGGGCTGGAGAGCGCGGCGGCGGCCCGCGCGGCGGGCTGCCCGGTCACCGTCGTCGAGCCCGAGCCCACCGCGCTCAACCGGGCGCTCGGCCCCGAGCTGGGCGCGGTGTTCGCCCGCCTGCACGCCCGCAACGGCGTGGACCTGCGCTTCGGCACCGCCGTCGCCGAGGTCACCGGCACCGGCGTGCGGCTCAGCACGGGGGAGCGGCTGACGGCCGACCTCGTGGTGGCCGGCATCGGCGTCGCGCCCGAGGTGGAGCTGGCCCGCGACGCGGGCCTGGAGATCCGGCAGGGCATCCGCACCGACGCCTCCCTGCGCACCTCGCACCCCGACGTGTACGCCGCCGGCGACGCCGCCGAGCCCTTCCACCCCCTGTACGGCCGGCACGTCCGCGTCGAGCACCGGTCGGGCGCGCTCAAGGGCGGTCCGGCCGCCGCCCGCGCCATGCTCGGCCAGGACGTCGTCCACGACGACATCCCCTACCTGTTCACCGACCAGTACGACCTGAGCATGGAGTTCACCGGCGACACCGGCGGCCACGACGAGATCGTCTGCCGGGGGTCGGTGGAGGACCTGCGCTTCGTCGCCTTCTGGCTGCGCGAGGGCCGGGTGGTCGCCGGCATGAGCGTCAACACCCGCGACGCCGTGCCGGAGATCCAGCAGCTGATCAGGTCGGGCGCCGTCATTGACCGAAAGGAGTTGACGACGGGTTCGCCGTGATCGGGTTGTCGTCCTTGGGCTCGGCGGTCTTGCGCGGCTTCCTGGGCTGCTTGGTGGCCTGCGGCACCTTCTTCGACGTGCACTGGACCGCGCAGCGCGGCGTCTCGCCGAGCCTGCCGCGCAGCGCCAGCGTCTCCTTGCGGGGGGAGAGCGTGCGGTTGCCGGAGCGCCAGGCGTCGAGGTAGTCCCACGGCTCGACCATGCCGCGGCGCACCCACCAGTAGGCCGGGCCGGTCTTCCAGGAGATCGCGAAGTAGAGGTTGGAGCCGGCGTCGCGGGCGTTGCCCGACCTGCCCACCCGGCCGAGCAGCTGCCCGGCCTTGACCCGCACGCCCGGCCGCACGCCGTCGGCGACGGAGTCGAGGTGGCCGCCGAGGTAGCGCACGCCGTCGTCGCCGATGATCGTGACGAACCGGCCCTCGCGGTCGGCGCCCTTGTCGGTCGAGGGCGCCCACCGGTTCTTGACGTTGACCTCGTCCACGACGCCGTCCACCGGCGCGACGAACGAGCAGCCCTGCGGGGCCCAGATCGTCGTCTTGGGCAGCACCAGCAGGCTGCGCTGGTAGGTCGTGCCGCAGCCCTTGACCGGGAAGGTGTAGGTGAACTTCGACAGCTTGGGCGGCGGCACCTTGACCGGGTCGTCCCCCTTGGGCGGCCGCTCGGCCTGCTGCTCGCCCTCCTGGCCGGACGGGCCGGGCGAGGGGATGGTGGCGGTGACCGCCGGGGTGGGCGTGCCCGTGGACGCGCTCGCGGACGTGCTCGTGCTCGTGGGCGGGGCCGTGGAGGGCGACTGGGCGCTGACGCCCGCCACCCCGGTCGCCTGGGCGCAGGCGCCGGTGAGCAGCACGGCGCCGGCCACAACCGCCCACCGTACGATATGCCCGGAATGCATAGTCTTCCTCACCCGTGTCACCGTTTCCACCGACAACCCTCACCTTTGTAGCCGACCACGGGACTCCGCATCACCAGTTTCCCGCTTTAGCAACCCAGAGGTGACGCGCGTCTTCCCCGGCCGTCGACCGGCCGTGCCACGCCGTTCACCGGCCGCGGCACACCCCGCGAGGGGCGGAACCGTCGGTCGGGCGGAATAGACTCACCGGCGTGGCTGGCCGGATCCGTGATGTCGACATCGCGCTCGTACGCGAGCGCTCCCCCATCGCCGACGTGATCGGCGAGCACATCCAGTTGCGCAACGCCGGAGGGGGCAACCTCAAGGGCCTGTGCCCCTTCCACGACGAGAAGAGCCCGTCCTTCAACGTCACCCCCGAGCGCGGAATGTACTTCTGCTTCGGGTGCTCAGAAGGCGGCGACGTGATCACGTTCGTCGAGAAGATCGAGCATCTGCCGTTCGGTGAGGCGGTCGAGCGGCTGGCCCAGCGGGCCGGCATCCAGCTCCAGTACGAGCAGGGCGGCTACGTCCCCAAGCGCGACCACGGCGAGCGGGCCCGGCTGATCGAGGCCCACCGGGTGGCCGCCGAGTTCTACGCCGAGAAGCTGTTCGGGCCCGACGCGGCCCCGGGGCGGCGGTTCCTGTCCGAGCGCGGGTTCGAGCGCGCCGACGCCGAGACGTTCGGCGTCGGCTACGCGCCGAACGAGTGGGAGGCGCTGGCGCGCCACCTGATGGGGCGCGGGTTCACCGCCGACGAGCTGGTCAAGGGCGGCCTGGCCAAGGAGGGCAGGCGGGGGCCGATCGACCGGTTCAGGGGGCGGCTGATCTGGCCGATCAGGGACGCCACGGGCGACGTGATCGGATTCGGCGCGCGCAAGTTGCTCGATTCCGACGATGGTCCGAAATATCTGAATACGCCTGACTCGCCGCTTTACAAGAAGAGCCAGGTCCTTTATGGCATTGATCTCGCCAAACGAGAGATCAGCAAGCGCGCCCAGGCGGTGATCGTCGAGGGATACACCGACGTGATGGCCTGCCATCTGGCCGGAGTTCCGACCGCGGTGGCCACCTGCGGCACGTCGTTCGGCGAGGAGCACATCAAGATCCTGCGCCGGTTCCTGCTCGACCAGGCCGAGTTCCGCGGCGAGGTCATCTTCACCTTCGACGGCGACGCGGCCGGCCAGAAGGCGGCGCTGCGGGCCTTCGCCGACGAGCAGAAGTTCGTCACGCAGACCTACGTCGCGGTGCAGAGCGACGGCCTCGACCCGTGCGACCTGCGGATCAAGCAGGGCGACGCGGCGGTGCGCGACCTCATCGCGAGCCGCGAGCCGCTGTTCCAGTTCGCCATCAGGAGCACCATCTCCCGCTACGACCTGCGCAGCAACGAGGGCAAGATCGCCGCCCTCGACGCGGCGGCGCCCATCGTGGCCGGGATCAAGGACGTCGGCCTGCGCAAGCGCTACGCCATCGACCTCGACCGCTGGCTCGGGTTCATGGACGAGCGCTTCGTCATGCAGCGCATCGGCGAGGTGGCCAACACCCAGCAGGGCCGCCCCCAGCGCGCCCCCAAGGCGGCTCCCGTCGATCCGAGCGTGCGGGTGGAGGGCGAGCTGCTCAAGCTGGCCGTCCAGCGGCCGGCGCTGCTCGGTCCGCGCTTCGACGCCCTCGACCCGCAGGCGTTCACCGCGCCCGACCACGTCGCGCTGCACAAGGTCATCCAGGCCGCCGGAGGCGCCGGCTCGGCCGGTCACGGCGGCCGCGAGTGGGTCGACCGGCTGCTGGAGCACGCCCACGACGAGGCCACCAGGGCGCTGGTGACGCGGTTCGCGGTGGAGCCCGTCCAGGCCGACGCGCACGCCGAGGAGCGTTACGCGGGGGCCATGCTGGCGGCCATCGAGGCGATCGCGGTCGACCGGGCCATCGCCCAGGCCAAGTCCCGCATGCAGCGCCTCAACCCGGTGGAGGAGCAGCAGGAGTACAACAGGCTGTTCGGCGAGCTGGTGGCGCTGGAGCAGCAGCGCCGGGTGCTGCGCGACCGCGCCGCGGGAAGCTGACCGCCGGGGCATTTGATAACAGTTCGGCAGCGGGGACGGCCGGGGAACCGGGAGGTGTCCGGGGAATCCCGGCCGGTCCGCGCCGCCGTGAAGGGGCGTCTCCGGCGTCTTCCGGGCAGCGAAAGAGATACGTCCGGCCGGCGGACGTCGCCGGACGTGGGATTCCAGACCGCGTAATTGACTTTTCTTTCCTGATCAAACTCGGGCCAAACCTTTACTCGATCTCAATTCGGTAATGCTGATCGTCTTACCTTCCGCAACAAAAATGGGTCTGCCATTTGATGGAACCAATACTGCAGACTGTCTCCCGTGGGTGCATCGGTGCTGCCAAGCGGGCCGCCATCGGTAGATCAGGTGGCGGACCTCGTCGCGAAGGGAAGGGAGCGCGGAAGCGTAACCGTCGATGACGTCGCCGCCGCGCTTGACCGATCCGAGCTGCCGTCCGACGCGCTGGAACGCGTCGTGCGGATGCTCGCAGAGAACGGCGTGGAGGTCCTCGAGCCCCAGGGCGACGAGGAGTCCACCCGCGCCGATGAGGAGGACGTAGGCAAGCGGGCGCCGACCAGCGATCTCGTCCGTATCTATCTGCGGGAGATCGGCCGCGTCCCCCTGCTGACCGCCGAGGAGGAGGTGGAGCTCGCCAAGTCGATCGAAGCCGGCCTGTTCGCCGAGGACAAGCTGGCCAACGGGGTCTCGCGTCTGGCCTTCCCGGAGTTCAGGGAGCTCGTCTGGCAGGGCACCAGGGCCAAGCAGCGGCTGATCGAGGCCAACCTCAGGCTCGTGGTGTCGATCGCCAAGCGGTACGTGGGCCGCGGCATGCTGTTCCTCGACCTGATCCAGGAAGGCAACCTCGGGCTCATCCGGGCGGTCGAGAAGTTCGACTACACGAAGGGCTACAAGTTCTCCACCTACGCCACCTGGTGGATCAGGCAGGCGATCACCCGGGCGATCGCCGACCAGGCGCGCACCATCCGCATTCCGGTGCACATGGTGGAGACCATCAACAAGCTCGTCAGAGTGCAGCGTCAGCTCCACCAGGACCTCGGCCGCGAGCCCATCCCCGAGGAGATCGCCAAGGAGATGGACCTCCCGGTCGACCGCGTGGTGGAGATCCAGCGCATCGCCCAGGAGCCGGTGTCCCTGCAGTCGCCGATCGGCGAGGAGGACTCCGACCTCGGTGACTTCATCGAGGACGCCGACGCCGTCGTGCCCATGGAGGCCGCCGCCTTCATCATGCTGCAGGACCAGCTCGACGACATCCTGGCCACGCTGTCCGACCGCGAGCAGCGCATCATCCAGCTCCGCTTCGGCCTGGCCGACGGGCATCCGCGCACGCTGGAGGAGGTGGGCAGGGAGTTCGGCGTGACGCGCGAGCGCATCCGGCAGATCGAGTCGAAGACCCTGGCCAAGCTCCGCCACCCGACGCGCGCGCAGATGCTCAGGGACTACCTGGACTGACCCTTCGACCCCGAGGGCGGGCCCGGCGAGCGTGCCGGGCCCGTCCGCATGCCGGGCGGCGGGCTCAGGAGCAGCCCTCGAACTGCGGCACGGCGATGTTGGCCAGGTTCAGGCCCGCCTTGCTGAACCACTTGTGCAGCAGCCTGCTCGCGGTGCCGTCCTGGTACATGTCGGTGATCGCCCGGTTCACCGCCTCGCAGCCCGGCACGTCGTCCTTGTGCAGGCCCACCCCGCTGCGCTGCTCGTTGAACTGGGCGTTGGCCAGCCGCAGCCCCGAGCCGTCCTGGTTGGCCAGGCCGGCCAGGATGACGTCGTTGGTGGTGACCGCGTCCACCTGCCGGTTCTTCAGCGCGCTCAGGCACGTCGCGTAGTCCTTGAACGGCACCAGCTTGGCCGCCACGCTGCGTTCCTCCACGACCCGCTCGGCGGCGTTCGAGCCCTCCACCGCGCAGATCCGGCGGCCCTTCAGCTCCCGGACGTTGTTCACCTTGTCGTCCGGCCGCGTCAGGATGTCCTGGTAGGAGATGTGGTACGGCCCCGCGAACAGCACCTTCGCCTTGCGGTCCATGCTGATCGTGTACGTCGCCACCACCATGTCGGCCCGCCCCTGGACCAGCACCTTCTCCCGGTCGCCGGCCAGCACGGGGATCAGCTTGAAGTCCTTGCCCAGCCGCTTGGCCAGGTAACGCGCGACGTCGACGTCGAAGCCCTCGAAGGTGCCGTCCGGCTTGCGGAATCCCACCGACGGCAGGTCGGAACGGACGGCGATGACGAGGGAGTCCTTGTCGACGATCGACTCCCGGCCGCCGGTCCCGCAGGCCGCGGCGGCCACCGCGGTCAGGGCCAGGGCCGCTACCAGTGCCCGCTTCAACGGTACTCCTTGAGTCTCGGCCACACCCCGGCGATCATCAGCAGCCCGATCCCGGCGATCGCGAACGGCAGCAGCCGCCACAGGTTGTCCAGCGCGTTCTCGCCGGCGTCGATGGCCCGGTCGAAGGTGCGCTCGTGCCGTTCGGCCAGGGCCACCAGGGCCTGGTCGTAGGCGTCGAAGGCGGCGGTGACCGGCCCGAGCTTGGCGGTCACCGCCTCGGCGGTCCTGCCCTCCAGCGCCAGCGCGCGGAAGGAGGTGTCGGCCTGCTGGAAGGCCCGGTACGCGTCCAGCACGCGGGTGCCCTCGGGGCCGGTCAGCTCGGGTCCCAGCATGCCGCGGGCCGCCCCGGCGTCGGCGGCCACCTTCGCGTGGTACTGGGTGAGGTTGCCCGACTCGAAGTAGACGACCGACTGCGACTTGTCCAGGAACGTGTGCTCGTAGGTGTCGGCGCGGTCCTTGTCCAGCAGGTAGCGGCTCTGGTCGCCCTGCGCGCTGTTGCTGATCGCGCGGGCCTTGGCCAGCGTCAGGACCGAGTCGAAGCCCTGTGTCTTGGCCGTGCGCAGGTCCGTCTGGTCCTGGCCGAGCACGTTCACGCCGAGGATCAGCGAGACCACGGTGGCCAGCGTGGCGACCAGCAGCGCCGGGCCGAACATCCGGCGGAACCGCCGGGCCAGGAAGATCTGGAGCCAGATCAGGCAGCCCAGCGCGAGCAGCCCGGCCAGCAGCACCGCCGAGCGCAGCAGCGGGACCATGGCGTTGTTGTCGTCGTAGGTGCGGCGGACGATCGTGCCGCTCTCCAGGGTCAGGTTGTAGGCCTGCGGCAGCAGTACCAGCCGCATCAGGTCGGTGGCCTGCCGGTAGGTGCCCACGACGTCGTCCGGCGGCGCGCCGGGCGCGTGCCGGGCCTGCTCGTTCAGCAGCAGCGCCTGCCCGGCGAGCCGTTCGTAGCGGCCGAGGCCGTCGAGCACCGACTGCACGGTCCGCCGCTCGGCGGCGTTGTCGCCGGCCAGCTCGAACGCCTTCAGCAGCGCCTGGTTGGCCTCCGTGCGCCGCCGCTCGTACCGGTCGACGGCCTCGCGGCGCTGCTGGCCGTACTGGTCGCCCATGACCAGCGCGTTGGCGACCTGGGCGTCCATGTCGCTGAGCGCCAGGTAGAGCCCGGCGGTGGCGACGACCTGCGGCCCGGCGTCGCGGCCGATGACCTGCAGCCCGTCGCCGGCGGTCAGGCTGCCCACCCCGAGCGCCGCGAACAGCAGCGCGAGCGCCGCCACGGTGACGCCGGAGATGACGCGGATGCGGCCGGGCACGCTGCGGCGCGGCAGGGGGGCGGGGGCGCCCGCCGGGACGACGGCGCCCGGGTTCTGCACCAGGGTCACGGTGTGCCCTCCCTGATGGTGATGACGGTCCAGGCGCCCAGGTGGATCCGGTCGCCGGGACCGACCCGGACGGGCGTGTTGATCTCCAGGGTCCTGCCGTTGACCTGGGTGCCGTTGGCCGACCCCGGGTCCACCAGCGTCCAGGTGCCGTCGGGCTGGGCCAGCAGCACGGCGTGCAGGTGCGACACCCCCGGGTCCTCGGGCGGGCCGGTCAGGTCGATCTCCGGCGCCAGGTTCCTGGCCCGGCTGCGCCGTCCGATGCGCACCTGCTCGCCGACCAGCCCGAACGAGCGCTCGGGACAGTAGGGCGGGAAGGCCATGCGCGCCGCGTCGGGACCGCCCTCGGCGACCACCTTCTCGTAGTACGCGCGGTCGGCGGCGGCGACCGCCTCCCACCGCGCTCCCCGCACCGGGAGCGGGACGCCGCCCCCGCCGCCGGTGAAGTCGTGCCCGCACACCTCGCAGAACTGCCCGGCGCGCGGCGTCTGGCAGACCGGGCAGGCGTCGTCACCCCCGCCCGCGCCCGCCGCGGACGGCTGGGGCTGGGACGCGGCGGGCGCGCCGCCGATCTGCGCGCCGCAGACGTCGCAGTAGTCGTCGGAGCCGGAGGCGTGCCCCTGGGGACAGGTCGCCATCAGCCCTCGCCCTTACGCAGCCGGCTGGTGCGGACGGAGCCGGTGTCCAGCTCGATCTCGTCGGCCTTGTCCACGTTCCTGCGCAAGCGGGCCGTGCCGGTCGCGGGATCGACCTCCACGACCTTCTCCAGCAGCCGGGCGGTGTCCTCGCGGCCGGACTCCGCGGCCAGCTCCCTGGCCTTGGCCAGGCGCGCGGTCGCGGCCTCCACGTCCCCGGCGGCGCGGGCGCTGAGGCCGTCCTGGATGAGCTCGTGCAGCTCGGCCTGGCCGGTGTAGTGGGCGACCTTCCGGTTGATCTGCGTGGACTGCGCCAGGTCGTCGGTCCACTGGGCCAGCACGTTGCCGGTGGCCACGACGTCCTGGGTGTCGGGGCGCACCAGCTTCACCCAGCCGGCCCTGATCTCCTGGCCGATCTGGCCCGGCGGCACCTCGACGCACAGGTGGTACTCGCGTTCCTCCTGGCCCCACGAGCCGGTCGGGTAGTCGCCGGTCAGCGGGTTGACGTCGGTGCGCTTGCCGGTCAGGTCGAGCAGCGTGGGGGAGACCTGCTTGACGAACTTCAGCTTGGCGGTCTGCGGCACCCACACCCGCAGCGACAGGTCCGCCACGGTCTTGCTCATCGACGTCTGCGTCACCCGGCGGAAGAACTCGGCCAGATCGCTCTGGTTCCGTACGAACTCGAACGAGCCGAGCATCGCCTCGGCGACCTTCCGCAGCTCGGCGGGCACCCAGTCGTCGCCCACGCCCAGGCTGTCGCAGACGAACTTGCCGCTCCACCCCTGCAGCACGGCCCCGAACACCTCGGGGCGCTCGTTGTTCTGCCCGTCGGTCATCAGCAGCGCGTGCCTGATCGCGTTGGGGTACCCGCTCAGCAGGTGCCCGGCCAGCTTCAGCCACTCGCCGATGGCCGTGCCGCCGTGCGCGAGCAGCCTGCTGATCGCCCGCTCGGCCTCGGCGCGGGTGGCGGGCGTGGCCCTGACCAGGTTGGCGTTGCCGCCGGGGTAGACGACCTTGGCCTTCTCGGTCCCGGCGATCACCGCGAAGTGCACGCCGTCGCGCAGCGCGTGCACGGCCGCCGCCGCGGCCTGCCGGGCCTCGCGGATCTTGCCGCCGCTCATCGAGCCGGAGGTGTCGACGATGATGACCTCGGCCGCCTCGGTGGGCGCGGCCTGGGCGAAGCCGCCGCCGGAGGAGGCCACGGTGAGGATCGCGTGCACCTCCCGGGCGTCGGTGGACAGGTATTTGTTCTGGTCGATGTTCAGCGTGAACGTGGGCTGGTCACCCATGCGTTTCTCCTAGGGGGATGAGAACGATCGTCACGTTGTCCTGGCCGCCGGAGGCCAGTGCGTGGCGCAGCATCTCGCGGGCCATGTCGAGAGGGGTTCCCGTCTGCGGGAACCGGTAGCCGTCCAGGTAGCGCCACAGCCCGTCGCTGCACACCAGCAGCAGGCCGGGCGCCCCCGGGGCGAGCGTGCGCACATGCAGCGACACCTCGCCGGAATCCGCGCCGAGCCACGCGGTGATCTCGCCGGTCGGGACCACGTCGTCCTCGGTCAGCAGCACGCCCTGCCCGGGGGCCTCGCCGGGCAGCCAGTACGCCCGCGTGTCACCCGCCCAGCTCAGCGTGATCCCGCCGGGGGCGGCGACCGCGGCGACGTAGGTGCAGGCGGGGGCGTCGTCCACGGACGTCGCCAGCGCGGCCACGGCCTTCCCGGCCAGCTCGAACGCCTCCTGCGCGGAGGCGCCCCTGGCCAGGGCGGCGCCCGCGGTCTCCACCGCCGCGGCCGAGGCCTCGTCGGCGCGCGGCGAGCTGCCCACGCCGTCGCACACCACCGTGATCACGGCGTCGCCGGTGGTCAGCAGCGCCATGGCGTCCTCGTTGCGGGCGCGTCGCAGGCCCTTGTCGGTCACCGCGGCGGCGCCGCCGTCCAGGACGGTCTCAGCGTGGTCGCGGCCGGTGGGCTGGCGGGCGCCGCACCGCTCGCAGTAGCCCTCGGCGTCCACCGCGGCCGCGCCGCAGGAGGTGCAGACGGGCGCGCCGAGCGCGTGCCCGCAGCGCTCGCAGTAGACGTCCCCCTGGACGACGGGGGAGGCGCACATCGGGCAGCTCTGGGGGTTGGGTTCGGTCACAGCCACGTCCTCGGTCGTACGGCGTTCGCCTCGTCGATGAGCGCGTGGCGTTCATGGCGGGAGCCGGCCGCCACCGCGAGCTTCCGGTAGATCGACTCCAGGCGCCTGCGCAGCCCCGGTTCGGTGAAGTCGGCCCCGGCCAGCTTCGTCCCGGGCGGCGCGGGGTTGTTGTCCAGCCAGGCCAGCGCGCAGCGCAGCAGCTCGGCGGTGAGCAGGTCGCGGCGGCGCGGGTCGAGGTCGGCCAGGTTGGCCAGCCGTCCGGCCGCGCCCACCAGGTCGGCGGCGGACACCGTGCTCAGGTCGCTCCGGCGGAACACCGAGGCGGCCAGGGCCACCTGCGCCGCGACCCGGTAGCTGGAGGCGGGCGGCACCTCGTCCAGCACGTTGACGCGGCCCGTCCTGGCCAGCCCGAACGCGGCGCTGACGTAGGAGTGGTCGGTCCGCCAGACGGCGTTGTACCAGTGGGCCGACTGCCTGCCGGCGCACTCCAGCGCGAAGGCCAGCGCCAGCTTGGGCGCGAGCTCGCCGGGCAGCGCCGACACGCACGCGTCGAACATCGTCACCGCGGTGTCCGTCTGGCGCGTGGCCAGCGCGAGCACCCCGCGGTACCAGGTCGTCCGCCAGTCGCCGGGGAGCTGCTGGTCCAGCTCCGATAGCGCCACCGGGGTCTCGGCGGCGCCCGCCTCGGCCAGCAGCCTGGCGCGCATGAGCCGGGTCTCGGGCGTCGGCGGCATCGCCGAGAGCTGGTCGAACAGCTCCTTGCCGTCGAACCCGAGCAGGCCCGCCAGCGCGCCCGCCGCCGGGTCGAGCGGGTCGACGTGCGGCACCGGCAGCTCGACCGCGACCGCGGCCGGGTCGAGCGGCCCGAACACCTCCTGGCGGGAGTCCGACAGCGCCGTCCACACGGCCGAGCGCTCGGGCCCGAACAGGGTCGAGGGCGCCGGGAACGGCACGCCCTCCTCGGCCGCGCTGATCTCCCGCAGCACCCCGACGAGCTGCTCCTCCATCTCCCACGCGCTCTGGAACCGGTCGGCGGGGTCGGGCGCGGTGGCCTTGCGCAGCAGCCGGGCGAACGACTCGTGCCCGCAGTCCTGCGGCAGCGGACTGGCAGTGCCGCCCTTGGCCGGGCTCCAGGACGGGATCGTCAGCACCGCCAGGGTCCTGGCCACGGTGTAGAGGTCGGAGGCCACGGACGAGGGATGGGTGTCCAGCTCGGGTGCGTGGTAGCCGACCGTCGCCCAGGACGTGCCGGGCGGCGAGCCGACCGGCTGGACGGCGCCCAGGTCGATCAGCTTGAGCCGCCGGCCGACCCGGATCACGTTGGCCGGCTTGAGGTCGCAGTAGACCAGGCCGTTCTCGTGCAGGTAGCCGAACGCGTGCAGGATCTCCCGGCCGTAGATCAGCGCCTCGCGCAGCGGCAGCGGGCCCTGGCGGCGCAGCTCGTGCAGCGACTGGCCGCCGACGTACTCCATGACGATGTAGCCGAGGCCGCCGGAGAGCTGGAAGTTGAGGATCTTGACGATGTTGGGGTGGTCGACCGTGGTGAGGAACTTGCGCTCGGCCTCGGCCGCCGCCAGCGCCTCGGCGTCGTTGGTGTTGAGCAGGCCCTTGAGGACGACCCAGCGGCCGTCCAGGGCCTCGTCGGCGGCCAGGTAGATCCAGCCGAGGCCGCCGTGCGCCAGGCAGCCGAGCACCCGGTACTGCCCGGCCACCATGTCGTCCTTGGCCAGTTTCGGGGTGAAGGAGTACGGCGTGCGGCAGTGCGGGCAGAACCCCTCCGTCAGCCCGGGACGGCCCTGCCGGGACCGGCCCACCGGCTCGCCGCAGGCCGGGTTGGCGCAGAACCGCTTCTCCTCCGGCACCTGCGGATCGGCCATCACGGCCGTCGCCGGATCCCGGTACGGCACGGACGGCAGGTCGGCGATGCCGCCCAGCACCCCGGCCCGCGACCTGCCGCTGCTGCTCACCGGCGAGGTCAGCGACCGGCTCACCGGCTGGGTGTTCACCGGCCCCGAGAGCGGCCCCGAGAGCGGCCCCGAGAGCGGGCCCGAGGCCGAGGCCGACGCCGGGCCCGACGCCTGCTGGGGGACGGACGCCGCCGGGGGCGGCGCGGCCGCCGCGTTGCCGCACAGGTCGCAGTAGCCGTCCTCGATGGTGCCGGTGCAGCCCGGCTGCGCGCAGCGGGTCATGGCTTACCTCCGTGTATCGCGCGCTGGTAGGTGTCGACCGCGGCGGCCGCCTCGGTCAGGTCGCAGGGAGCGCTCCACAGCAGGGATCGTGCCCGCTCGAAGCACGCGGTGGCGCCGGGGTCCTCGGCCATGCCCTTGCGCACCGCCATGGCCTGGCAGGCGCCGAGCCGGCCGCGTAACTCGTCGCGCCTGCCGACCAGGCCGTACAGGGCCTTGGCGGTGGCCCGCGCGCGGTCGGCCGCCTTCTCCGCCTCGCTCTCCACGCTCGCCAGCCGCCTGGCCCGCACCACCCAGGTGTCGGCCGAGGCGTCGAGCGCGGCCAGCTCGCCGGTCAGCTCCTCGACCCGGCTGCGCGGGCGGGCCTGCGGCGGCAGGGCGATCTTGACCACGACCGCGCCGTGGGCCAGCCTGGCCTCGCTCTCGGCCGCGCGTACCCGGTCGAGGGCGGCCACCAGGTCCTCGCGGCGCCTGGCGTACTCGCGCTTGACCACGATCGCCTGGTCGATCTCCGCGCGGGCCTCGGCCAGCACGCGGGCGACCCCGCCGAGGTCGGGGCCGACGCCCGCGCCGAGCGGGTCGGCGAGCAGGGCCGCGCGCATCCGCCGCAGCTCCGACTCCTGCGCCTCCAGGCCGGCGCTCTCGCCCAGCTCCCGCTCCAGGTCGCGGATCTCGCGCAGGACGCGGTCGGCGTCGTCGAGCCGGGGCAGGACGGCGTTCCACACGGCGTCGATGTCGTTGAGCGCCGAGGTGACCTCGCGGAAGGCGCCGTCCATGCGGGCGACGGTCTCGTCGAGGGTCAGCCGCTCGTCGGCCTCGGGCAGCAGCGAGCGCTGCTCGACGGGCTTGGCCGCGGCCCGCAGCACGACGGACGTGCCCGACAGCAGCCGGGTCAGCTCGTCGAGCTGCTCGGCGCCCAGTTTCGCGCGCGCGGCCCTGACCTGCTCGGCGTCGCGCAGCACGGCCCGGTAGGCGTCGTTCAGCAGCCACAGCCGGGTCAGCGCGGCCTGGACGGCGGCCCAGCGCTGCGCCGTCACCCCGTCCAGCGTGGCGCCCTTGAGCAACTGGTACGTGGTGTGGGATTCGAGATCGAGCAGGTCGCCGGAGATCCGGTCGCGTTCGTCGGCCCGAGCGCGCAGCGCGTACTCGGCGCCTTCCCTGCTCATGGGTGGTCCCAGACTCATCACGCTCCCCGTGAAGAGGGCCCCCGATGCCCCGTGTCCTACCGGCTCAACGGGAGTCTTGACCGGTTGGTTCCATAGGGTAGGGGTGACCCTGACTTGTCCCTGATTCAACCCTCGGTCACCTGCAAACGGCTTAACGATCTCCTACGGTGGAGACATGGCACGCATCCTTCTGATCATCGCCGCGATCATCGTCGCACTGCTTCTCGTCGGCCCGCTCGTGGGTTTCGTCTTCACGCTTCTCAAGTGGGCTCTCATCATCGGCGCCGTCGTCCTCGGTGTCACGTTCGTCGCGAAGTGGGCCAAGAGGCCGTAGCTTCCGCCCGCTTCCCAAGGCATAGTGAGTGAATGGAGGCGCGGCCGGCGGTTGACGATGCCGCGCTCGGGCGCGAGGCGCTGGCCGTGCTCGAGGCGAACTGGACGGGCAGCGGCACCGTGCCCGCGCCGGGTCTCTACCCGCACCAGTGGAGCTGGGACTCCGCGTTCGTCGTCATCGGCCTGGCCAGGCATCGCCCGGAGCGCGCCCGGGAGGAGCTGCTCAGCCTGCTGAGCGGCCAGTGGGCGACCGGCATGGTGCCCCACATCGTCTTCCACACCCGCGAGGCGTACTTCCCCGGGCCGTCGGTCTGGCGCTCGCAGGAGCACGCGTCCGCGCCCAGGGTCTGCACCTCCGGGCTCACCTCCCCGCCGCTGCAGGCGCTGGCGCTGCGGTGGCTCTACCGGCACACCGGCGACGTGGCCTTCGTCCGGCGCACGTTCCCGCTGCTCGTCGCCCAGCACCACTACCTCGCCTCGGCACGCGACCTCGGCGGCGCCGGACTGGCGGCGATCGTCCACCCCTGGGAGTCGGGCATGGACGACAGCCCCGCCTGGGACCAGCCGCTGGCCGCGCTGCCCGCCATCGGCTACGGCTACCGCAACGTGCAGCTCGCCGAACGCCACCCCGACAGCGACCACGACCGCTACGTCTGGCTGGCCATGCGGTACCGCGACGCCGGCTACCGCGCCGAGTACCTGCGCGACGAGCACCCGTTCGCGGTCGAGGACCCGATGTTCAACGGGATCTGGCTCGCCTCCTGCCAGGCGCTGGCCGAGCTGGCGCCGGTGGCCGGGGCCGACCCCGCACCCCACGCCGAACAGGCCGAACGGCTCAGGCAGGCCATGCTCGACCGGCTCTGGGACGGCTGCTTCTACCCCCGCGACCTGCGCTCCGGCCGGCTGATCAAGGTCTGCACGGTGGGCGCGTTCGGCCCGCTGCTCGATCCCGGGCTGCCCAGCGACCACCTGCACGCCTGCGTCGAGGTGCTGGAGTCGGCCCGGTTCATGGGCGCGACCGGCTACCCGGTGCCGAGCTGCGAGATCCGCGCCGCCCAGTTCGACCGCACCCGCTACTGGCGCGGGCCGTCCTGGGTGAACACCAACTGGCTGTTACGCCGGGCCGCCGCCGTCCACTCGCTCGACCAGCTCGGCCGGCAGCTCGCCAACGGCACGCTGCGGCTCGTCCGGCAGGCCGGGTTCCGCGAGTGCTTCGACCCGTTCGACGGCAGCGGGCGCGGGTGCAGGGACTTCTCCTGGAGCGCGGCGCTCACCCTCGACCTGCTCGCCGATACCGTGGAGATATGAGCATTCTTCGCCGCCTGCCCGCCGACGTGCGCCGATCCCTGGACACCCGGCCGGGGGAGCGGGTGCTGACGTTCACCGAGACCGCCGACGGTCACCTGGTGGCCACCAACCTCGCCCTGTTCCTGTCGGACGGGACGCGGGTGCCGTACGAGGAGATCGACAAGGCGTCCTGGGACGACGAGGGGCTGCGCGTCGTCACCACCACCGGCGCCCGCCACTTCGAGCGCGTCGCCGAACCGCGGATGGTGCCCGAGACCGTGCGCGAGCGGGTGAACTCCACCATCGTGGTCAACAAGCGGGTCAGCCTGCCGGGGCGCGGCGGCGTCCGGCTGGTGGCCAGGCGCCCGCCGGGCGGCGAGGTGCTGGGCTGGACGCTCGTCTTCGACGAGGGGCTCGATCCGACGGACCCGGGCCTGCGCGCGCAGGCCGAACAGGCCCTGGAAGGCGTCCGGCGCAGCATGGGCGTGTGAGGGATCACACGTCCGTGCCGCGCCGGATCTCGGGGCCGATCTTGAGGCCGGATCTCAGGCCGGGCCCTCAGTAGGGAATGCCGGTCTCGCGGGACTTCCGTTCCGCGAGATCCTCCTCCTCGGGCCAGCCGCTGCCGGACCGGTGGTGGCCGTCGGAGCCGAGGAACGGGATCTTCTCCTGAAGCGTCCCGCCCACCTTCTCCCTGGCCGCCCCGGCCAGCCTCGACGCCTGCGCGCCGACCACCCCGGCGGCCTCCTGGACCCTCGGGCTGTCAGCCACACGCTGGGCAGCCCGCTTGATCTGTTCGTACCGCTCGCGTCCCGCCCGGCTGCCGAGCACGTAACCGACAGCCAGACCGACCGCAAATGTCATCCGATAACGCATCTTGCACCTCCGCTGTCTCCCGGCCTACCCCAGTTGCGATGCGACACGCACTCCAGGAGTGCGCTAATCTATTCCTGCGCACGACGGAAGGGCCCAACAAGCCCGACCAGCAGGGCGAACGTACGATCCCGCGTAGCTCAACGGCAGAGCAGCCGGCTGTTAACCGGCAGGTTATAGGTTCGAGTCCTATCGCGGGAGCTTGGCTCCGCCAAGGATCGCAAAGCTCAGGCCCTCTCTCTGGAGACAGACGAGAGGGCCTGAGTCGTTTCGGGACCCAGCAGGGAACCCACTGCCTGGATCCGGAAGCGGCCATGGTTTCCGCGCCCGTGGACGATGACGGGCCTGATCTGGCGCCGGTGGAGTGGTGGCCGACGAGATGGGCGATGCGTTCCACCGAGACGTCCCCATCGCTCCTCCCGCGACGCCTCGGCCAGGCGTTGCGCGCCCGGCCGTCCGGTGTCGCCTGGGTTCGTCGCCCCCAGAGCAGGCAGGGCAGGCGCCCGTCACGCGTCGGCCTGCTCATCGCCCGATCTTTCTCCACCCTTGGAGCAGGAATCTCGGTGCGCGGGTCCAAGTCGGCCAACCTGGTACGGCTCGAGATCGGTGAGTGGCTCGGCCGGCTGGAAACGTGTCCGCTCACTGACGGGAAACCGAACCTGGGCGGGATCGAGGAGATCAATCAGCTCGACCAATTGATGTTGGAGGCGCAGCAGCCGTTCGGTCGCCCCGTCCGGAGAGCGGGCCGCTTTCTCGATGTGCTGGAACAGCTCCTGAGTCCAGTGCCGAAACTCGTCGTCACCTCGGACCTTGCGCGTGAACTCGGCGTAACCGCGACACCAGCGATTTCCGGGACCGCTGTCCTCAGCGATCATGAGCTCGCCGATGGCCCGCTGGTCGGCTCGGAACAGCCGGTAGTCCGTTCCCAGGATGCGAGCGGTACTGAGTGTGCGGCTGATGTTCGCCAAGCAGAGCAGAACCCTACGATTACGCTGGTTCTTGCCGAGGTCCAGAAAACGAATGTCCCGCCGGAAGATCTCGGCCCACCCGAGGTATTCCGCGAAGACATAGGCGGTGCTGAACCGGGCGTACTCAGCTTCCCTTTCGCTTCCTTCGAGCAGGAGTGCCTGCATGAAGCCGGCGCCTGCGCGGTCGACCTGGTGACCGAAGAGGATGTTGTAGATCCTGCTCTGCAGGTCGAAGGCCACCCAGAGCAGGGAGTCCCGATAACGAGTCATGTAGTCCGAGCGCTCAGCGCTTCTCAGGCGAGACTGCCACCAGAAACCGATCACCGCGGTCGAGAGTGCGCCCAGCACCGCGATCACGGCCGATATCAGACTGACCATGCGGCCCCGTCCAAGTAGGAAGTCCTCGACTGTCCCGTGCGCTGTCAGGATCCCTTGCCGGCCGTACACCTTCAACGCCTTGCTTCGGAACCCGGATCGGCGATGAGGCCGACGTGGCCGGTGCCGAGGGAGGTGATTTTGGGATTGGGGGGACAAAGAGGGGTACGGGGCGGAAGATGGGGGAGCCGGTCGGGTGTGGCCGGCAGCCGCGGGAAGTCGTGACGGGGGCGTGGAGAGGGCGCCGCCGGCAGGACGTGCCGCCGACCCGGAATCGGCGGGGCGCTCCGCTGAGCGAAATGTTGGTTGCCGCGTGCGTACCTGGATCAGGTCACTGCGTCCCTTCGATGTGCATGCCGTGCACGCGCTGTTCGAGCGCACCACGGACCTCCGCGAGGCGGAGCGTTTCATCAGGCTCTTCCACGCCGAGAACCCCTCCGCCGGCGGCCTGGCCGCCCGGCTGCGCGACGTCGCCAGAGACGTCGCCCGCCACGGCACCTACGTCCACACCTTCGAGGAGCTGGAGTTCGGCGCCCGGGTCGCCTGGCGCAACAGCGGCCGGTGCATCGGACGCCTGTACTGGCGTTCGCTGAAGCTGCGCGACCGGCGGGAGGTGACGACGGCCGAGGGCGTGGCGGTGGAGTGCGTGGCGCACCTGCGCGAGGCGACGGGGCAGGGGCGCATCAGGCCCACCGTCACCGTCTTCGCCCCGGACACCCCGGCCATGCCGGGCCCGCGGGTGCTCAACGACCAGCTCGTCCGCTACGCCGGGCACCGGCTGGACGGCGGCGGCGTCCTCGGCGACCCGCGCAACGCCGGGCTCACCGACCTGGCCATGGAGCTGGGCTGGCGCGGCGGGCCGGGCCGGTTCGACGTGCTGCCGCTGGTCGTGCGGGCCGGGCTCGGCGACCCGCTGTTGTGCAACCTGCCGGGCGACGCCGTGCTGGAGGTGCCGCTGCTGCATCCCGAGTACGCGTGGTTCGCCGAGCTGGAGCTGCGCTGGCACGCCGTGCCGGTCATCTCGGACATGTGCCTGGAGATCGGCGGCGTCTGCTACCCGTGCGCGCCGTTCAACGGCTGGTACATGGGCACCGAGATCGGGGCGCGCAACCTGGCCGACTCCGACCGGTACGACCTGCTCCCCGAGGTGGCCAAGCACCTCGGCCTGGACACCTCCACCGAGCGCTCGCTCTGGCGCGACCACGCGCTGGTCGAGCTCAACGTGGCGGTGCTGCACTCGTTCGAACGGGCGGGCGTGACGATCACCGACCACCACACCGAGTCCCGGCGCTTCCTGACCCACCTGGAACGCGAGGAGCGCGCCGGACGGCGCTGCCCGGCCGACTGGTCGTGGATCGTGCCGCCGCTGTCGGGCGGCGCGACCCCGGTCTTCCACCGCTACTACGACACCTGCGAGCTGACCCCCGCGTACGTGCACCGCCACCCCACCCGCTGATGCGCTTGCCAGCCCCGCCCAGAACATGGTTCGGTTAGCGCATGGCGGAACTCGTGCTCTCATCGTCGGACCGGGGCGTGCTCACGCTGACCTTCAACCGTCCCGACACGCTCAACGCCTGGACGGACGCCATGGGCCGGCGCTACTTCGACCTGCTGGCCGAGGCCGAGAAGGACCCGGACGTCCGGGCGATCGTGGTGACCGGCGCGGGCAAGGGCTTCTGCGCCGGGGCCGACTTCAGGACGCTCGCCGCCATCCAGACCGGCTCCTACGACGAGACCCCCGACCCCCGCCCCAACACCTTCCCCACGACCGTCGGCAAGCCGATCATCGCCGCCGTCAACGGCGCCTGCGCCGGGCTCGGCATGGTGCACGCGCTCGTCTGCGACCTGGTCTTCACGGCCGAGGACGCCAAGTGGACGACCGCGTTCCCGCGCCGCGGCCTGGTCGCCGAGTACGGACTGTCCTGGGTGCTGCCGCGGGTCATGGGCCAGCAGCGGGCCATGGACGTCCTGCTGTCGGGCCGGGTGTTCAGCGGGCGGGAGGCGTACGAGCTGGGGCTGGCCAACCGGGCGGTGCCGGGGGAGTCGCTGCTGGAGCAGGCCCAGGAGTACGCCAGGGAGCTGGCCGTGCACAGCTCGCCGGCGTCCATGGCGGTGATCAAGCGGCAGGTGTGGCACGACTGGGACGTCACCCTGGAGGAGTCGGCCAGGAAGGCCGTCCACGAGATGCTGGCCTCCTTCGGCCGGCCCGACTTCGCCGAGGGCGTCGCCAGCTTCCTGGAGCGCCGCCCGCCGGACTTCCCGGCGCTGTGAAACCGCAGGCCGGAGGGGGTACGGGCGGAGCGCGCCGAGGTTAGACGGCGAACCCGGCAGGGTAGGGCTGGGCGTGTCCGGCAGGGTTCGCGGACAGGCCGGGGCGTGGGGGCACGTCCAGCGGGGGGCACGTTCGGGGGGCGCGGTGCAGGCTTTCGTCATGAAGGAGATCGGCCGGGTCGGCTTCATGGACAAACCGGTGCCGCGGCCGGGTCCGCGCGACGCCGTCGTCCGCACCACCACCGCGCTCATCTGCACCTCCGACTCCCACACCGTCCAGGGCGGCATCGGGCCGCGCACCGACCTCACGCTCGGGCACGAGGGCGTCGGCGTGGTGCACGAGGTGGGCGAGGAGGTGCGGGACTTCCGGCCGGGCGACCGCGTCCTGGTGGGGGCCATCACCCCCGACTGGGGCGACCTCGCCTGCCAGGACGGCCATCCCTCGCAATCGGGCGGCCCGCTCGGCGGGTTCAAGTTCGCCAACTCCAAGGACGGCGTCTTCGCCGAGTTCTTCCACGTCAACGAGGCCGACGCCAACATGGCGAAGATCCCTGCCGGGGTGCCGGACGAGACGGCCGTCTACTGCGCGGACATGCTCTCGACCGGGTTCATGGGCGCCGAGAACGGCGACATCCCCATCGGCGGGACGGTCGCGGTGCTGGCCCAGGGCCCGGTGGGCCTCATGGCCACCGCGGGCGCCCGGCTGCGCGGCGCCGGCCTGGTCATCGGGGTCGAGTCGGTGCCCCGCCGCAAGCGGCTGGCCCGCGACTTCGGCGCCGACGAGATCGTCGACTTCAGCGCCGAGGACGTCGTCGAGGGCGTGCTCCGCCTGACCGGGGGACACGGCGTGGACACCGCCATCGAGGCGCTCGGCGCGGACGCCACCTTCCAGACCGCGATCAAGATCGTCAAGCCGGGCGGGACGGTCTCCAACACCGGCTACTACGGCCAGGGCGAGTTCGTCCGCATCCCGCGCGTCGAGTGGGGCGTCGGCATGGCCGAGAAGAAGATCACGACCGGCCTGTGCCCGGGTGGGCGGCTGCGCATGGAACGCCTGCTGCGCATCCTCGCGGGCGGCCGGGTCGATCCCACGCCGCTGACCACCCACACGTTCCCCTTCGCGGAGATGGAACGCGCCTTCGAGGTCTCGGACAAGAAGCTCGACGACGTGGTCAAGGTCATGATCACCTTCCGGTGACGATCAGCAGCCACACAGGGGGAGAACGCCGGCCATGCTCGATCTCGATCCACCCTTCCGCCCGGTGCGCCACCGGGACGGCTACCCGGCGCTGGAGGACCTGGGGCTCATCGGCGACGGCACGACGGCGGCGCTGGTCGCCCTCGACGGCTCGATCCCGTGGTTGTGCCTGCCGCGCTTCGACAGCGACCCGCTGCTGTGCGGCCTGCTCGACCGCGAGCACGGCGGCTGCTTCACGCTGACCACCGACGACCTGCGCGAGGCCAGGCAGTACTACGAGCCGGACACCGCCGTCCTGGTCACCGAGCTGCGCGGCCCGTCCGGCGTCGTCCGCATCACCGACGCGCTGGTCCTGCGCGCCGGCGCCGACCTCAGCGACGACGCCGGCGGCGGGCGGGGCGAGCTGGTCAGGTCCGCGGTCGTCCTGGCGGGGGAGGTGCGCCTGCGGGCGGAGCTGGCGCCGCGCGGCGGCGGGCAGGCCCGGGTGCTCGGCAGCGGCCTGGAGGTGGGCGTGTCCCGCCGCCCCGACCTGCGGCTGCACCTGCGCTCCGACCGGCCGCTGACCGGGCTGCGCACCGTGCACGACCTCCGGGAGGGCGAGCGCCTGGACCTGGTGTTGTCGTGGGGGCGCATCCACCGTCACCACCGGTTCGACCCCGAGGCGATGCTGCGGCAGACCGCCGACGCCTGGCGGCGCTGGATGGGCGCGTGCACCTACCGGGGCCCGCAGGAGGCGCTGGTCCGGCGGTCGGTGATCACGCTGAAGCTGTGCGACGACTGGGTGAACGGGTCGCTGGTGGCGGCGCCGACGTCCTCGTTGCCCGCGCCCGTCGGCGGGGTGCGCAACTGGGACTACCGCTACACCTGGATCCGCGACGCCGCCTACGCCGTCTTCGCGCTGCGCCGCGTCGGCTTCGCGGAGGAGGCCGACGGCTTCCTCGGCTGGGTACTCGACGCCTTCGAGCAGAGCGGCCGGCCGCGGATCATGTACACGCTGCGCGGCGACCCCGTACCGGAGGAGGTCGTCGACGCCGACCTGGAGGGCTACCGGCGCTCGGCGCCGGTGCGGTGGGGCAACGGCGCGGCCGACCAGCGCCAGCACGACGTCTACGGCGAGGTGCTGGACTGCGCCGACCAGTGGCTGCTGCCCGGCCGCGACCTGCAGCCCGCGCTGTGGTCGGGGCTGTCGGCGCTGGCCGAGGCCGCCGCGCGCAGCTGGCGGCAGCCCGACCAGGGCATCTGGGAGGTACGCAGCCAGGGCCGGGTCTTCACCTACTCGGCGGGCATGTGCCAGGTGGCGCTCGACCGGGCCGCGGCCATCGGCGAACGGCTGGGCCTGGACGGTCCGATCGCCAGGTGGCGCGCCACCGCCGAGGAGCTGCGCCGGCTGATCCTGGAGCAGGCGTGGGACGAGGAGGAGCAGTGCCTGAGCGAGCACCTCGACGGCGGCGGCGGCCTGGACGCCAGCCTGCTCGCGCTGCCGCTGCGCAAGGTCGTGCCGGCCAACGACCCGCGGATGGCGGCGACCACCGCCGCCGTCGCCGAACGCCTGTCCGCCGGTGACGGCCTGCTCTACCGCTACCTGCACGACCAGTCGCCGGACGGCCTGCCCGGCGACGAGGGCGCCTTCCTGCTGTGCAGCTTCTGGCTGGTGGACAACCTCATCCTGCAAGGTCAGCGGGCCCGCGCCGAGGAGCTGTACGCCTCCCTGTGCGCCCGCGCCAGCCCGCTCGGCCTGCTGCCGGAGCAGATCGACCCGGCCACGGGCGCGTTCGCGGGCAACTACCCGCAGGCGTTCAGCCACATCGGGGTGATCGCCAGCGGGGTCAACCTGGCACGGGCGGGAGCGGCCCGCACGCCCTGACCGGCTCAGGCCAGGCGGTGGGCGCCCTTGGCGGCGGTGGCGGCCAGGAAACGCGGGGCCTGGAAGCCGCGCTCGGCGTAGGCGGCCGAGACCGACTCGCGCACGCCGTCCAGGCTGTCGTCGGGAACCAGGGCGATGGCCGAGCCGCCGAAGCCGCCGCCGGTCATCCTGGCGCCGCGGGCCCCGCCGCGGAAGGCGGCCTCCACGGCCACGTCGAGCTCGGGCGAGGAGACCTCGTACTGGTCGCGCAGCGACAGGTGGGAGGCGTTGAGCAGGGCGCCGATCTCGGTGACCTTGCCCGCGCGCAGCAGGCCGACCAGGGCCTCGACGCGGTGGTTCTCGGTGACGACGTGCATGACGCGCTTGCGCTCGTCGCCCTGGAGCCGGTCGAGGGCCGCGGCCAGGTCGGTGACGTCGCGCAGGGACGCCACGCCCAGCTTGCGGGCCGCCGACTCGCACTCGGCGCGGCGCTTGGCGTACTCGCCGCCGGCGTGCTCGTGGTGGACCTGGGTGTCGATGATGAGGATGCTCAGGCCCTCGGCGGCCAGGTCGAGGGGGATCCTCCTGGAGCCCAGCGAGCGGCAGTCGAGGAACAGCGCGTGGCCCTCCTCGCACAGCGCCGAGGCGGCCTGGTCCATGATGCCGCACGGCATGCCGACGAAGTCGTTCTCGGCCCGCTGGCTGAGCAGCGCGATCTCCATCGGCGTCAGGCCGAGCCCGTGGACGTCGTTCAGCGCGGAGGCGACGGCCACCTCCAGCGCGGCGCTGGAGCTGAGCCCCGCGCCCTGGGGCACGTCGCCGTCGATCGCGATGTCCGCGCCGGCGACCCGGTCGCCGAGCATGGCGAGCACGCCCACGGCGTAGCGGGCCCAGCCGGTCGCCGCCTCCCTGGCCGGCAGCTCGATCGGGCCGCCGGAGGACTGGAGGGACAGCAGCCGGATCGTCTGGTCGGCGCGCGGGGTGACGGCGGCGCTCACGCCCCACGGCACCGCGAAGGGCAGGACGAAACCGTCGTTGTAGTCGGTGTGCTCGCCGATCAGGTTGACCCGGCCGGGTGCGCGCCAGACCGTCTGGGGATCGGCACCGAAGGCGGCACGAAAAGCTTCAGCAACGCGCATAATCCAACACTCCTCAACAAAGGCCCGACCGTAGACTAGCGCCATGGAGGAGCTCCTGGATCCAGCGCTCGGCCAGGTCCGGGTGTTCCTGATGCACGACGACAACAAGCGGCGCAAGCTCAAGTACAACCTCGGCCATCGGCGGCTGCTCACCTTCGGCGGGGCGTACTCCCATCACATCAGGGCCGTGGCTCAGGCCGGAAGGCTGCACGGCATCGAGACGATCGGGGTGATCAGGGGCGAGGAGCACCTGCCGCTGAACCCCACGCTGGCCTTCGCCGCCTCCTGCGGGATGACCCTCACCTACCTCGACCGCGCCGCCTACCGGCTCAAGCACACGCCCGAGGTGCAGGCGCGGCTGCGGGAGCGGTGGGGTGACGTGACGATCCTGCCCGAGGGCGGCAGCAACGCCGCGGCCGTGCGCGGCTGCGCCGAGCTCCCGCCCGAGATAGACGTCGACTACGACGTCGTCTGCTGCCCGGTCGGCACCGGCGGCACGCTGGCCGGCATCTCGGCCGGGCTGCCCGAGGGCAGGCGGGCGCTGGGCTTCCCGGTGCTCAAGGGGGCCGGCTTCCTGGCCGGCGAGGTGGCCCGGCTCCAGCACGAGACCTACGGCCGCACCTGGACGAACTGGTCGCTCAACCTCGACTACCACTTCGGCGGCTACGCCCGCTCGACCCCGGCCCTCGACCGGTTCGCCGCCGAGCACCGGGTCGAGGGCGTCTACGTGGCCAAGATGCTCTACGGCGTCCTCGACCTGGCCCGGCGGGGGGCGTTCGCGCCGGGCACCCGCGTCGTGGCCGTGCTGACCGGTCAGCCCTCGACGTCCGTGGCCGCGTGCGGGGCGCCGACCGGCTTCGACTCGGGCGAGCCGCGCTGACGCAGGTAGATCGAGAGCACCACCATCGACAGCACGGCCAGCAGCTCCGACTGCCAGTTCTGCAGGCTGCGGTTCCAGAACTCGGCGGAGGTCACGTACTGGCCCCACGAGACGGGGTCGCGCAGGTCGCCGAGCCGTCCGGCGTTGTAGGCCGCCTGGCCCGCCACCGACTGCGCCAGCCACGACAGCACGAAGATGGCCCCCATCACCAGCCCCAGCGAGTTGCTGAACAGCCACAGCCGGGCGCCGCGGGCCCTGGCCCAGGCGGGGGAGTAGCTGGTGGCGTGCGCGTCGACCTGCTGGTCCTCGTCCGACTCGGCGCCGGCGTCCTCCACCTTCTTGGACTCGGGGGAGCCCTTCTGGACGAGCCAGACGGTCAGCATGATGTACAGGAAGAACTGCAAATACTCCGACTGCCAGTTCTCGGCCACGTCCACGGCGAAGTCGGAGGAGGTGACGTACTCGGCGAACGACACCGGGTCGGCGCCCTGGACCAGCTGCAGGTCGTTGAACTGCAGCATGCCCGCCACCGCCTGCCCGCCGAGCGCCAGCAGGAACATGACCAGGAAGGCCAGCGAGAGGGAGTTCTCCTTCAGCCACTTCACAACCGCGCCCACCCGATGGCCAGGAACCAGGCCAGCCCCGCCGCGATGACGAGCAGGGTCAGCGTGAACATCACCCGCATCAGTCCTCCACCTCGCACTCGTAGGGCAGGTCGGGCACGGGCCGGCAGCCCGCGGCCTTGACCCGCCAGCCGTCGTCGAAGCGGTGCAGGAACAGGGTGTCGCCGGCCAGCCGCACCTGGGCCTCCTTGCCCCACACGTTCACCTCGGTGACCGCGCCGCCGGGCCCCAGCTTCAGGTCGCCCAGCGCCTGGGCGCAGGTCTGGCCGCGGTCGGGCAGCTTCTCGGCGGTGGTCCTGGCCAGCAGCCCGCACGCGGCGTCCTCCTGGTGCGCCGTCAGGGCCGCGTGGAACCGCTCGGCCGCGCGGGCGGGGGACGTCGTGTCCACGGCGCAGCCGACGGCCGCCAGGAGGAGCGCCGTCACGACGAACGGAAATCTCATGAGCCTCCCGCTACCCAGGGGGGCGGCGGGCATGCTGGGCCGGTGGGGGCTATCCGAGCTGGTCGAGCACCGGGGCGACCAGCGCGTTGAGCTCGCGGACCAGCACGAGCACGGCCCGGTGGGCACGCTGCTCGACCTCGTCGTGCGGCCCCTCGGGCTCCGGCGGGAGGTCGCCGAGCGGCACGGGCGCCTCGACGAGCAGCGTGGCGCGCAGGAACGGGATGCGCGCGAGGTCCTGCTGGGTCGGCTCGACGTACTGGCCGAAGGTCTCCTGCCAGCCCAGCCAGCCGCGGTCGCGCCACCAGGCGCGCGATCTTGTCAGCTCGGCGGGCAGCGGCGAGACGATCCGGACGCGCGCGAACAGGGTGCCGTCCCAGGTGTTGCGGTGGCAGGTGGCCTCCAGGACGCGGCGGTCCCAGCGCACGTAGCCGGGGGTGAGGGCGGGCGGCGTGGCCAGCCGCCAGGCCGCGCAGGCGAACCTGACCGGCGCGATGTCACCCCACTCGAACTCGTCGAGGTTCTTGCGCACGTGCACGGCGTAGCGCCCGTCACGGTCCCTGTCGAACTCCTGGTCGATCCAGAACGCCTTGCCCATGCCCCCTACGCTACGGCCCGGCGGCGCCTTCCGGCGGCGTACGGGAGATCCGGCCTTGCCGTCGATTACGTGACCGTTTAAGCTCATCTGGTCAAACAATTGGAGGACGACGTATGGCCAGAGCGGGCAGGCCGCCGCAGGACCCCGCGCGGCAGGCCGAGCGCGCCCACCGGATCCTCGACGCCGCCGCCGAGCTGATCCTGCGCTGGGGCTACGACAAGACCACCGTCGACGACGTCGCCAGGCGCGCCGGGGTCGCCAAGGGCACGATCTACCTGCACTGGAAGACGCGCGAGGAGCTGTTCGCCGCGCTGCTGCGGCGCGAGCGGGTGCTCATGCTGGACCGGGTGCGCGAGGCCGCGCCCGCGACCCTCGGCGAGCTGTTCGGCAGCCTGGCCGCGGCGCTGCTGCACCGGCCGCTGCTGCACGCGGTGCTGCTCGACGACTCCGAGGTGCTCGGCAAGCTCACCCGGCTCAAGCGGCAGCGCCCGGCGGCCGGCGGCCTCGAACTCGGCGGCCCCTTCGACGCCTACCTGCGCGAGCTGGTCGGCCTGGGCGCCGTGCGCGCGCAGCCGGCCGAGCACGTCACGGTGATCGGCTCGATCTTCTACGGCTTCATGTTCCTGCCCGGCGCGCAGCCGGAGTCGGAGCGGCTGCCCGACGACCGCGTCGCCGAGCTGCTGGCCGAGACCGTCGAGCGCGCGGTGGGCACCGGGCGCGCGCTGCCGCCCGGCGACGCCGCCGCCGTCGCGCGGGCCACCCTCGACCTCATCGACGCCCTCGCCGACGTCGCCCGGCGCAAACTGGCGACATCCATGAGCCCGGCCAAGGAGCGCGTGCAATGAAGGCAGTCATCCCCCTCGACGACGAAGCCGCCGCCGACCTCGGCACCGCGGGCGGCAAGGGCGCCTCGCTGGCCCGGCTGGCCAGGGCGGGGCTGCCGGTGCCCGGCGGGTTCGTCGTCACGACGCAGGCGTACCGGTCGTTCGTGGCGGCGTTCGGCGACGAGATCGCCAACGGCGGCGACCCCGGCGCGCTGTTCGCCGCGCACGAGATCCCGGCGGGCCTGGCCGAGGCGGTCCGGGCCGCGCACGCCGCGCTCGGCGACGACGTCGCGGTGGCCGTGCGCTCCTCGGCCACCGCCGAGGACCTGCCCGAGCTGTCGTTCGCCGGGCAGCAGGACACCTTTCTCAACATCAGGGCCGACGGCCTGCTGGACGCGGTCCGCCGCTGCTGGGCCTCCCTGTGGAACCCGCGCGCCGTCGCCTACCGCGAGCGCAACGGCGTCCCGCACGACGACGTGGCCCTGGCGGTGGTCGTCCAGGAGCTGGTGGACGCCGACGCCGCCGGGATCATGTTCACCGCCGACCCGGTCACCGGCGCGCGCGACGAGATCGTGGTCAACGCGTCCTGGGGGCTCGGCGAGGCCGTCGTCGGCGGGCAGGTCACGCCGGACACGATCATCCTGTCCGGCGGCCGGGTCACCGGCTCGCGGGTCGCCGACAAGACCGTCATGACCGTGCGCACCGCGGGCGGCACCCGCGAGGAGCCCGTGCCCGCGGAACTGCGCCGCGCTCCCGTGCTCGACCCGGCGCAGGCGGTGGAGCTGGCCGCGCTCGGCGAACGCGTCCAGGCCCTGTACGGCATGCCCATGGACGTCGAGTGGGCCAGGCGCGACGGCACGTTCGCGATCCTCCAGGCCCGCCCGATCACCGGCCTGAAGCCGCAGGTCGAGGAGTGGAACGACAGCCTCAAGGGCGACTACCTGTGGACCGCGGGCAACCTGGGCGAGGCCATCCCCGACGTGATGACGCCGGCGACCTGGTCGTTCGTCCGGATCTTCATCAAGGAGGCCATGTCGGCCTCGGCGCTGCCCGGGTTCGACCTGGTGGGCAACATCGGCGGGCGCTTCTACATGAACCTCAGCGTCGTCCACTCCATCGCCGCCGCCCTGGGCATGCGGCGCAGGCTGGGCGCGGTCGAGCAGGTCTTCGGCAGGCTGCCGGCCGGCCTGGAGGTGCCGCTGGTGCGGCTGTCCCGCTGGGAGATCGTCCGGCGCGTCCTGCCGCTGGCGGTCGACATCCAGCGGCGGGTGCGCCGGAACGTCAAGGACCTGCCGGCCTTCCTCGCCACCTCCCGGCAGCGCTGCGAGGAGCTGCGCGCCCGCGTCGCCGCCACGACGGGTGGCCCCGAGCTGGCCGGCCTGTGGACGTCCGACATCGAACCCCACCTGGTCACCGCCAGCCGCATGCTGGAGGCCGCCGGGCGCCAGGGCGGCGCCACGCTGGTCTGGACCCGCGACCGGCTGCACCGGCTGATGGGCGAGGCGGACGCCGAGGCCATGCTCACCGGCGTCAACGCCGACGGCGAGCTGGCCAGCCTCGGGCCCGTCCTGGGGCTGGGCAGGCTGGCCAGGGGCGAGATCAGCCGGGAGGAGTTCGCGCTGGCCTACGGGCACCGCGGCCCCCACGAGTTCGAGGTCTCAAGGCCCCGGCCAGGCGAGGACCCGGCCTGGATCGACGCCCAGCTCGCCGGCCTTCGCGACCTGCGGGCCGGCACCGAGGCGCTGCTGGCCCGGCAGGAGAAGGCCAGGCAAGAAGCGTGGGCGCGGTTCGCCGCCCGCCACCCCGGCAAGGAGGCCCGGATGCGCGCCCGGGTACGGCGGTGGAACGCGGTCGTCCGCGACCGGGAGAGCGCCCGCTCGGAGAACATCCGGGCCTTCTGGGTGCTGCGGGCGTTCGTGGTGCGCGCCGGGGAGCTGACCGGGCACGGCGACGACCTGTTCCACCTCTACCTGGAGGAGATCCTCGACGTGCTGCGCGGCGACGCCTCCCCCCTCGCCCGGGTCCCGGTCCGGCGGGCCACCCACGAGCGGTACGCCGCGCTGCCGCCGTACCCGACGGTGATCGTCGGCCGGTTCGACCCCGTCCGGTGGGCCGCCGACCCGCGCCGCCGGGCCGACGTCTACGACGCCCGCGGCTTCGACGTCCCGGTCAGCGACACCGTGACCGGGTTCCCCGGCGCGCCGGGCGTGGTCGAGGGCGTGGCCAGGGTCATCGCCGGCCCGGAGGACGGCGACCGGCTGGGGACCGGCGAGATCCTGGTGACGACCCTGACGAACGTCGGCTGGACCCCCATGTTCCCGCGCGCCGCCGCCGTCGTCACCGACATGGGCGCGCCGCTGTCGCACGCCTCGATCGTGGCCCGCGAGCTCGGCATCCCGGCCGTGGTCGGCACCGGCAACGCCACCATGCGGCTGCGGGACGGTGACCGCGTCCGCGTGGACGGCGAGCGCGGCACGGTCGAGTTGCTCCGGTGAAAAGAGTGCGCCAAGTCGGCCGTCCCCCGGCGGCCGGTGTGTTCACTGGATGACCATGATCGAACAGTGGATCCTCGACGACGAGCGCGAGCTCGAAGCGCGCTGCGCCCGCTTCCGCCTCGCCCTGCTGGGCCTCGACCGCGACGCCGCCCAGCCCGACCCCCAGGAGGCCCGGCAACCGGATGACACCACCTGAACAGCACGACCCGCCCGGCCTCCGTATGACACCGCCTGAACAGCACGACCCGCCCGGCCTCCGGACCGACCCGCCCGGGTGGGGCGACCTGCCCGGCGCTCTCGTCCGGGAGGTCGAGCGGCGGCTCGGCCGGGCGGCGGCCGGGTTCGCGGAGCGGCACGGCGGGTTCACCGGCGGCGTGCGCGGCGTGCTCACGCTGACCGGCGGCGGCCGGGTGTTCGTCAAGGCCGTGCCCGCCGGCTCGCAGCACGCGGCCGACCATCGGGCGGAGGCCGTGGTGGGCGCGGCCCTGCCGCCGGGCGTGCCCGCCCCCCGGTTCCTGTTCTCCTGCGAGGCGGCGGGGTGGGTGCTGCTGTGCTCGGAGGTCGCGCCCGGCCGGATCCCGCACGAGCCCTGGCACGACGACGAACTGGCCGCCGCGCTCGCCCTGCTCGCCGCGTGCGCCCGCGAGCTGACCCCGTCCCCGCTGGGCGGCCTGCCCACGCTGGCCGGGCGCATGTCGGGACGCTGCGAGCTGTGGAACACCCTCGACCCCGCCCGCGCCGGAGCCTGGGAACGCGCCCGCCTGCCCCGCCTGGCCGCGGTCGAACGCCACTGGACGGCCCTGGTCACCGGCGGCACGCTGCTGCACTTCGACCCGCGCTTCGACAACATCCTCATCGACCGCGACGGGACCGCCCGCCTGGTGGACTGGGGGCGCGCCTGCACCGGCCCGGCCTGGGCCGACCTGGTCTGCCTGCTGCTCCAGTCGGACCTCGGGCCGCGCGACCCCGAGCGCCTGCTCACCACGCACCCGCTCGGCCGCCGGGCGCCCGCCGAGCAGGTGGACGCCCTCCTGGTCGCCCTCCTCGGCTACTGGACGCGCTCGTCTGCCGCGCCCGCGCCGCCGGCGCTGCGCGACCGGCGCGAACGCTCCCGCCGCGCCACCCTCGCCTGGCTGCGCACCCGCTGGCCCTGACGCGCCCCCGGACCGGCCCGGCGTCGGACACGGCCCCGGATCCGCCCTGGACCGGCCCCGGATCCGCCCTGGACCGGCCCCGGATCAGCCCAGGACCGGCCGGACCGGGCGCGGCCGGTCAGCCGCCGACGTGGATGCCGGGCCGCCGCTGCGGCTCGGGCTCGACCTTGCGGATGATCTCGCGGACGACCGGCGCGGTGTCGCCGCGGCCCAGGATGAGGTAACGCAGCAGGTGGACCATCGGCGAGCCCTCGGCCCACTCGAAGTAGCAGTGGGGCCGCACCCCGGTGCCGTCGCGCAGCGCCAGCAGCACGGCCGCGATGGCGTTGGGCGCGGCCGGGCTCTCCGCGCGCAGCACGCGGTGGCCGTCGACCTCGACGCCGCGCACCCGCAGGACGTCGCTGAAGCTGGACGGGTCGATGACGTCGATCTCCAGGAACAGCACGTCGGCCCGGCCCGGCACCGGGTTCATGGCCCGCTGCTCGCTCTCCTTGGCCAGGTACTCGGCCGCGTCGCCGGGGCCGCGCCGGTTGGCGATGATGTTGAGCGCGCCGTCGTGGTTCAGCGAGTCGGTGACGAACCGGCGCGCGGCCTGGTCGAACTCGATCCGGTCGGCCCGCAGCTCGGTCGTGCGCGACACCCGCGAGATCAGCGAGATCGCGATGATGCCGAGGATGAAGAACGCCGAGATGGTGATGCCGTCGGGCTTCTCCCTGATGTTCTCCACCAGCGCGTAGACCAGCACCAGCGTCAGGACGGCGAAGCCCACGACGGCCGGCGTCTGGCGGTGGCGGACGGCCGAGATGGTCACCGCCACCGCGCCGGAGACCATCATGGCCAGGATGCCGGTGGCGTACGCGCCGGCCTGGGCGTCGACGTCGGCGTTGAAGGCCAGGGTGAGCAGGACGCAGATGGCCGTGTAGACCAGCACGACCGGCCGGACGGCCTTGCCCCACTCGGGCGCCATGCCGTACGAGGGCAGGTAGCGGGGCACGATGTTGATCAGGCCCGCCATGGCCGAGGCGCCGGCGAACCAGAGGATGAGGATGGTGCTGACGTCGTAGACCGTGCCGAAGCCCTCGCCGAGCCGCTCGTGCGCCAGGTACGCCAGCGCCCTGCCGTTGGCCTGCCCGCCCGGCCTGAACTGCTCGGCCGGGATGAGCACGGTCGTGACGAAGCTGGTGGCGATCAGGTAGACGCTCATGATGAGCGCGGCCACGGTCAGCAGCTTGCGGGTGTTGCCGATGCGCGAGCGCAGCCGCTGCCCGGGGTCGTCGCCCTGGGCGGCCACCAGCGGCATCATGCTGACGCCCGTCTCGAACCCGGACAGGCCTAGCACCAGCAGCGGGAAGGCCAGCACCGCCGGGCCGACCAGCCCGGTGAAGCCGCCGCGCCCGTTGAGCAGCGCGTCCGTCCAGCGCGACAGGACCTCCGGGTCGGCCGCCACGTCGGCGAACCCGACGGCCACGACGACCGCGTTGAGCAGCAGGAACAGCGCCACCAGCGGGATGGCGACGCCGACCGCCTCGGTGAAGCCCATCAGGAACACCCCGCCGAGCACCACCAGCAGCACCACGGTGATGATCACCGCGTGCCCGTGCAGGAAGCTCGGGAAGTACGGGTTCTCCAGGATGTGCACCGAGGCGTCGGCGGCCGACAGCGTGATCGTGATGATCCACGACGTGGCCACGAACCCCAGCAGGACCAGCACGAACAGCTTGCCCCGCCAGAACGGCAGCAGGCGCTCCAGCATGGCGACCGACCCCTGCCCGTGCGGGCTCTCCTTGGCCACCCGCCGGTACATCGGCAGCATGCCCAGCAGCGTCAGCGCCACGATGAGCAGCGTGGCCAGCGGCGACAGCGCGCCGGCCGCGAGCGCGGCGATGCCGGGCAGGTAGGCGAGGGTGGAGAAGTAGTCGACGCCGGTCAGGCACATGACCTTCCACCAGGGCTGCGGCTCGCCGTGGCCCTCGGCCGACTCGGGGCCGACCGGCTGGACCTGGTGCCGCAGCAGCCATCGCGCCGCCCCGCTCGAAGGCGGCCCGGTGCGGCCCGCGCTCTCGACCGACTCGGGTATGGCAAGCTCACCGGTACCGCTCACCGGAACTTCCTCTCGGGGACGCCGCCAAAGAACGTCCCCACCTTAGGGGGTCGGATCCGGGCGGCGCCCGGGGCGGTCCTCCCTAGAAGCCGTCCTTGCGGGAGTCGGCGGGAAGTGCGGTGGCGGCCGGGCCGTCCGGCGCGGGACCGGCCGCGCGCTCGGCGGGGTCCGGTGCGGGCACCGGCTGCACCAGCACCAGCGTCAGGTCGTCACGCAGGTCGCCGGCGTGCTCGTCCAGCAGGTCGAGCAGGTTGGGCAGCGCGTGGTCGAGGCCGGGCGCGGCCAGGGCGTGCCGGACGTGCTGGTCGAGCGGGAACTCCACGCCGTCGGCGTCCCTGGCCTCGCTCAGGCCGTCGGTGTAGAGCAGCAGCCGCTGGGACAGGCCGAGCCCGGCGCGGCGCATCCGCGGCTCCGGGCCCAGGCCGAGCGGCGGCGACGGCTCGGGCGGCTCCAGCGCCTCCAGGCGGTGGCCGATGCGCAGGGGAGCCGGATGGCCGCAGTTGACCAGCCGCACCTCGCCGGGCACGAACTCGGCCAGCAGGACGGTCACGAAGTCCTCGTCGCCCAGGTGCGGGACGAGGTCGGCGTCGAGCGCCGTGACCAGCGTCACCAGGTCGGGCGCGTCGGGCGCGTGCCGCCGGAAGGAGGCCAGCACGACCGCGCTCAGCCGGACGGCCTCCATGCCCTTGCCCTTGACGTCGCCGACGATCAGCCGCACCCCCGAGGGCGCGACCAGCGCGTCGTGCAGGTCGCCGCCGATCAGCGCCTGGTCGGTGGCCGAGCGGGTGTGGACGGCCAGGCTCATGCCGCCGAGCCGGGGCGGCAGCGGCCGGACGATCGCCTGCTGGGCCAGGTCGGCGATCTGCCGCACGCGGAACAGCTCGCGCTCCTGGTCGCACTGGAACCGGTAGGCCACGGACGTGAGCCCGGCCGCGGGAGCCAGGACGAGCAGGCCCGTCAGAGGGTCGAAACCCGCGCGCCCGAAGGTGACATAGAGCGCGACAACCCCTTCGACCAGCAGGAACAGCAGGAACCAGCCTCGCTGTGAACGCATGGTGTGTCTCCGGTTATCGGCTTCTTCTTTCCGGACGCGGCGAACAGGGTGAGTAGCTACTTTCTCACTTTTAGTCACGCAGTGCATCAGGTTCCGGCAAGCTGCTGTCACAACTTCATCCGATAGGTGGCGATCACGATGGCAGGTAAGTGGCAGGCGGGCAACCTTCCAGCGGAACTCACGAGCCTGATCGGCCGCGGCGCGGAGCTGGAGCAGGTGCGCAGGGCGTGCCGGCGGTCGCGGCTGGTGACCCTGACCGGGGTGGGCGGCGTGGGCAAGACCCGCCTGGCCCTGCGCGCCGCCGCCGACCTGCGGGCCGACTTCGCCGGCGGCTGCTGGCTGGTCGAGCTGTCGCCGCTGGACGACGGGACCCTGCTGCCGCACGCCATCGCCGAGGCGCTCCGGCTCACCGACCAGACCACCAGGCCCATGTCCGAGGTGCTGGCCGAGCACCTGTTCGGGCGCGAGCTGCTGCTCGTGCTCGACACCTGCGAGCACCTGGTCGGGGCCTGCGCGGTGACCGTCGAGGGGCTGCTCGCGGCGGTGCCCGGCCTGCACGTGCTGGCCACCAGCCGCCGTCCGCTGGAGGTGGACCCCGAGCTGGTGATCGTGGTCGACCCGCTGCCGGTGCCGGCCGCGGGCGCCGCCGCGCCGCTCGGCCACGACGCCGTGACCCTGCTCGTCGAGCGCGCCACGGAGACGATGCCGACCTTCGAGATCACCGACACCAACCGCGACGACGTCGTCCGGCTGTGCCGCAGGCTGGAGGGCATCCCGCTGGCGATCGAGCTGGCCGCGGCCCGGCTGCGCGACCTGCCCCTGGGCCATCTGGCCGACCGGCTGGAGGACCGCTTCGCCACGCTGGAGGACGACCCCGCGCTCACCCAGGAGGCCGACCCGCCCTGGCACCAGGCGCTGCGTACCGCCGTCGGGTGGAGCCACGAGCTGTGCGAGCCCGCCGAGCGGCTGCTGTGGGCGCGGGTGTCGGTGTTCGCCGGGGACTTCGACGCCGAGGCGGCGCGCCGGGTGTGCGCCGACGAGCGGCTGCCCGAGGCCGACATCGGGCTGCTGCTCGACGCCCTGGCCGACGAGTCGATCCTGACCTGGCTGCCGACCGGCTCGGGCGAGCGCTACCGCATGCTCGACACGCTGCGCGAGTACGGCGCGGGCTGGCTGCGCGGCCTCGGCGAGGAGGAGGAGCTGCGCCGCCGGCACCGGGCCCACTACCAGGACCTGGCCGTGCGCGGCGCGGCCGGCTGGCTCGGCGCCGGCCAGCCCGCCTGGTACGACCGGATGGTCGGCGAGCACGACAACCTGCGCGCCGCCCTGGAGAACGCGCTCGGCGAGCGGGACGGCCGGGCCGCCCTCGACCTGGCCGGCACCCTGGCCTTCTTCTGGTACGGCTGCGGCTACGCCAAGGAGGGCCGCCACTACCTGGGCCAGGCCCTGGCGCTCGACCCGGCCCCCGGCCCGGTCCGCGCCCGCGCCCTGTGGGCCGACGGCCTGCTCGCCGCCACCCAGGGGGACGCCGCCGCCGTCGCGGCGCGGGCCGAGGAGTGCGAGGCCGCCGCGGCCGACGACGACGCCTTCGCCGCGCTGTGCGTCAAGGCGCTGCGCTCGTCGGCCGGCGTGATCCGCGGCGACCTGGAGCAGGCCATGGCGGAGTCGGAGCCGGCGTACGCGATGCGCTGGAACGGCGAGGAGCTGACGATCGCCGGGCTGCTGGCGCTGATGTGCCGGGCGGTCGCGCACACCGTCGCCGGCCGGATCGAGGAGGCGATCTCGGTGCTGGAGGACCTGCGCGCCCTGTGCGACCAGCAGGGCGAGCAGGCCATGCGCTCCCACGGCGACCTGCTGCGCGGCCAGGCCGAGCTGGCCCGCGGGCAGGTGGCGGCGGCCGTCGCCTACGGGCAGGCGGCGTTGCGCACCAAGCGAAGGCTGCACGACGACTTCGGCATCGGGCTGACCGTCGACCTGCTGGCGCTCGGCGCGGGTGCCGCGGGCCGGCCGGAGCGGGCGGCCCGGCTGCTGGGGCTGGCGCAGCGGATCTGGAGCAGCCACGGTCAGGCGCAGGCCAGCGTCCCGGCCTGGGTGGCGGCCCGGCAGGAGTGCGAGCGGCAGGCGCGCGAGGCCCTGGGCGACGACGCGTACGGGTCGGCGTTCCGCGCCGGGTTCGACGGCGAGGTCGACGCCGGGATCGCGTACGCGCTCGAACCCGAGGGGGAGGGGCTGCCGAACGTGTGAGACCACCGATCCTGGGGCTCCGACGTGGCGGAGGAGGCAGATGTTGCCTGCCTGGCGGTGACAACCTCACCCCTTGGATCCATCGGCGTTACCACGGAGAGTGGGGAGACATCCGTACATGGGAGGCTGCATTGGACACCGCGCCACTTCCGTTCCCGGTTCCCGGCGAGCGGACGTCCGAGACGATCCGCCGCCTGCGGGACGAGCACGGACCGGTCCTGCCCGTCCTGCTGCCGGGGGAGGTGAACGGCTGGCTGGTGACCTCCTACGAGGCGACGGACGAGGTGCTGGCCAACGACGAGGCCCTCTACAGCAAGGACGCCAGGAACTTCACCGGCCTGCATGACGGCACCGTCCCCGCCGACTGGCCGCTGCGCCAGGTCATCGAGGGCGACCACCTGCTGACCAAGGACGGCGCCGACCACCGGCGGCTGCGCAGCCTCATCAACCGCGCCTTCACACCGGCCCGGGTGGCCGCGCTGGCGCCGCGCGTCCAGGAGATGACCGACGAGCTGCTCGACCGCATGGCCGGGCGGGACGGCGAGGTCGATCTCGTGCATGCCTTCAGCGAGCCGCTGCCGGTCGCCGTGATCTGCGAGCTGTTCGGCGTCCCGCAGGAGGAGCGGACGCAGATCCGCGAGTGGACGGGGGTGATGTTGTCGCACGCCGCCGCCCCCGACGAGGTGAACGCGGCGGCCGGGTCGCTGCTCGGCTACCTGGCGGCCTTCATCGCGCGCCGCCGCCGCGAGCCGGCCGACGACCTGACCACCGGCCTGATCCGCGCCAACGAGGACGACGGCGGCCGCCTGTCCGACAACGAGCTGCTGTGGATCCTGTGGGTCGTGCTCGTCGCCGGTCACGAGACGACCGTGCACCTGATCGCCAAGGCGGTGGTGGCCCTGTGCGCCGACCCCGCCCAGCTCGACCGCGCCCGTACGGAGGACGCGTGGGAGCAGGTGGTGGAGGAGGCGCTGCGCAGCCGCAACTCGGTCGTCGGCCTGGTCTTCCGCTACGCGCTCAAGGACGTCACGGTCGCCGGCACGACGATCCCGGCCGGGCAGCCCATCGTCGTCGGGCTCACCGGCGCGGGCACCGACCCGGCCCGCTACGGCCCGGACGCCGGCCGCTTCGACCTTGGGAAGGCCAAGGAGGGGCATCTGGGCTTCGGCCGGGGCCCGCACTTCTGCCTGGGGGCGCCGCTGGCCCGGCTGGAGGCCAGGATCGCGCTGTCGTCGCTGTTCGGCAGGTTCCCGGGGCTGCGGCTGGCGGTCCGTCCCGAGGAGATCGCCTACACGGCGTCGATCATCACCGAAGGGCCGCTGGCGGTGCCCGTGCTGCTGCGCTGATTCTGCCTGTCAAACCGTCTTTCCGTGATTCGGAACAGGGCGGCCGGGAGCGGGGACGCAGTCCTCGACCCGGCCGCTCCTGCTGTGCCAGGTGCGGTGATGCCGCCCCACTCCGCTCGGCCTCTTGACATGATCTTCGCCGCAATGGTCTCCTAGCGCCAGTTCGGAATTGCATTCCTTATGACGGAACAGGACGGGGATCTCCATGGAACGCGCGCATTCGACCGGCCGGCCCTCGTGAGGGCTCTCGTCTTCACCGCACCCGGCGTCGTGGAGCAGCGGGACGTGCCCGAGCCCGTGGCCGGGCCCGACGAGGTGCTGGTGCACGTGGTCGCCTCCGGCATCTGCGGCAGCGAGCTGCACGGCGTGAAGACCCCCGGGTTCCGGGTGCCGCCGCTGGTCATGGGGCACGAGTTCGCCGGGCGCACCGACGACGGGCGGCCGGTGACGGTCAACCCGATCCTGTCGTGCGGCGCGTGCGACGTGTGCCTGCTCGGGCGGCCCAACGTGTGCAGGAAGCGGCAGATCATCGGCGTGCACCGGCCGGGCGCCTTCGCCGAGCGCGTCGCGGTGCCGGCCGCGTCCGTGGTGCCGCTGCCCGACGGGCTCGGCTGGACCGCCGCGGGCGTGGTGGAGCCGGCCGCGAACGCCGTGCACGCCTGGGGGCTGGCCGGGCGGCCGGCCGGGGCGCGGGTGGGCGTGATCGGCGCCGGGGCCATCGGCCTGGCCTGCCTGCTCACTGCCCTGTCCGGCGGCGCGGCCGGCGTGGAGGTGGCCGACCGCTCGCCCGAGCGGCTGGCCGTCGCCGCGGAGCTCGGCGGCGTGGCGGCGGGCGCCGAGCTGACCGGCGAGTACGACGTGATCTTCGACGCGGTCGGCGCCGCCTCCACCCACGAGCAGTCCCTGTCCCGGCTGCGCCCCGGCGGCGTGGCCGTCTGGCTCGGCCTGGCCGACCACGTGGCCGGGTACGACGCCGCCGACCTGGTGCGCGGCGAGAAGCGCGTGCTGGGCTCGTTCGCCTACGACGCGGCCGACTTCGCCGCGGCCGTCGACCTGGCCGGCCGCTGGGACCTGAGCTGGGTCCGGACCTTCCCCCTGGAAGAGGGCGCCGAGGTCTTCACCCGGCTGATGAACGGCCAGGCCACCCCCGTCAAAGCCCTGCTGACCCCGGAATCGAGGTAATCCATGGCCCGCATCGTCCTGGTGGGCGCCGGCAGCATCACGTTCGCCAAGAACCTTCTCTCCGACATCCTGACATTTCCGGAACTGTCGGAGTCCACCATCGTGCTCCACGACATCGACAGGGCCCGGCTCGACACCGCCGCGGCGATGGCCCGCTGGATGGTCGCCGAGCTGGGCATCGGCGCCAGGATCGAGGCGCACGCCGACCGCCGGCCCGCCGTCGAGGGCGCCGACTACGTGATCAACGAGATCGCGGTGGGCGGACTGGAGGCGGTCCGGCGCGACCTGGAGATCCCCGCCGCGTACGGCGTGCGCCAGACGATCGGCGACACCCTGGGCATCGGCGGCATCTTCCGCGCCCTGCGCACGATCCCCGTCATGGTCGGCATCGGCGACGACCTGGCCGAGCTCGCCCCCGACTCGGTGCTGTTCAGCTACACCAACCCGATGTCGATGATCCCCTGGTCGGTCTACGCCGGAACCCCGTTCAAGAACGTCGTGGGCGTCTGCCACGCCGCCCGCGACACGCAGAGCACGCTGGCCGCCATGGTCGGCGTCCCGGAGGAGGAGATCTCCTTCCTCACCGCGGGCGTCAACCACCAGGCGTTCGTGCTGCGCTTCGAGCGCGACGGCGAGAACCTCTACCGGCGGCTCGACGAGCTGATCGAGCAGGACCCCGAGCTGCGGCGGAGGGTGCGCGTGGAGGTCTACCGCAACTTCGGCTACTTCCCGACCGAGTCCTCCGAGCACGGCTCGGAGTACCTGCCGTGGTTCCTGCCGCACGCCGAGGAGGTCGAGCGGTACCGCATCCCGATCAACGTCTACCTGGAGTGGCTGGCCGAGGGTTACGAGGAGTACGAGCAGTACAAGAGCTCGCTGGAGGCCGGCCGGGGCGTGCCGATCGAACGCGGCGACGAGCTGGCCTCGCTGGCCATCCACTCGATGGAGACCGGCGCCCCCAGGCTGATCCACGGCAACGTGCGCAACGGCGGCCTGATCTCCAACCTGCCCCCTGAGGCCACCGTCGAGGTGCCCTGCCACGTCGACGGGTCCGGGGTGCGGCCGCTGCCCGTCGGCGAGCTGCCCGCCCAGGTCGCCGCACTCAACCGGGCCTTCCTCAGCGTCGGCGAGCTGACCGTCAAGGCGGCCCTGGAAGGGCGGCGCGACCACGTCTACCAGGCCGCGCTGCTCGACCCCAACACCGCCGCCACCCTGCCGGTCCGCAAGGTCCGCGAGCTGGTGGACGCCCTCATCGAGGCCCACGGCGACCTGCTGCCCGAAGGCATCAGGAAGTGACCCTGCCCGACGCCGGCCTGCCGCTGTCCCGCTACCGTCCGGTGTCGCAGCTCCGGGTGGCCGTGCACGAGGTCGGCCGGGCCCGGCTGCCCGTGGTGGACGCCCACATCCACCTCGGCCGCTGGCTGACCGAGGACGGCGGCTGGATGGTCGGGGACGTCCCCGCCCTGATCGGCATGATGGACGAGCTCAACCTGCGCGGCATGGTCAACCTCGACGGCCGCTGGGGCCGGGAGCTGGCCGAGAACCTCGAACGCTACGACGCCGCCCATCCGGGCCGGTTCGCCACGTTCTGCCACGTCGACTGGTCCGAGACCGCGACGCCCGGCTTCGGCGAGCGGCTGGCCGCCCAGCTGCGCCGCTCGGTCGCCGAGGGCGCGGCCGGGCTGAAGGTGTGGAAGGACGTCGGGCTGCGGGTGCGCGACCACCGGGACGAGCTGGTCATGCTCGACGACCCCCGGCTGGACCCGCTGTGGGCCGCCGTGGGGGAGGCGGGCGTCCCCATCGCCCTGCACACCGCCGACCCGGTCGCCTTCTTCCAGCCCGTGGACGAGCGCAACGAACGCCTCGAACTGCTGGCCGCCCGGCCCGACTGGAACTTCTCCGGGCCGCGGTTCCCGCCGTTCGAGCGGCTCATGGAGGCCATGGAGTCGATGGTGGCCCGGCATCCGGCCACGACGGTGATCGGGGTGCACGCCGGGTGCTGGCCGGAGAACCTGGGGTTCGCCGGCCGGATGCTGGACGCGTACCCGAACTTCCACATCGACATCGCGGCGCGCGTCGCCGAGCTGGGACGCCAGCCGCGCGCCGCGCGGGCGCTCCTGCTCCGCCACCCCGGCCGGGTGCTGTTCGGCACCGACGAGATCCCGCCGCACCCGGACGTCTACCGGATCCACTTCCGGTTCATGGAGACCGACGACGAGGCGTTCGCGCACTCCCTCGACGACCCGCCGCTGATGGGCCGGTGGACGATCTCCGGGCTCGACCTGCCCGGCGACGTCCTGGAACAGGTGTACGCGGGCAACGCGCTGCGGCTCGTGCCCCGGCTGGCCTGACCGGTCAGGGCGCGAGGGCGAGGTCGAGGGCGAGGTCGAGGGCGGCCAGGCGGGCCGGGTCGGAGACGATGTCGATCTCGGTGATGCGCTCGCCGTCCGTCCTGACGCGCAGCACCAGGAACAGCCGGCCGCCGCGCAGCACGCCGATGCCCGGCCTGCCGTCGACGAGCACGAGATCGGCGAAGCGCGCGCGGCCGGAGTCGGTGAGCGTGCCCTGCGCCACCGGTCGGGCGCCGCGCCGCTCGCCGCCCGACCCCGGCGCGTCCGACCGGTGCAGCACGTCGGGGTCGAGCACGGCGAGCAGGGCGTCCAGGTCGCCGGCGCGGGCCGCGGCGAGGAAGGCGGCCACGAGCTCGCGCTGCCTGGCGTGGTCGGCGGCGGGCAGGACGGGCATGCGGTGCACCCGCTGCCGCGCCCGGCTGGCCAGCTTCTTGGCCGTGGCGGGGGAGCGCGCCACGATCCGCGCGATCTCCTCGAACGGCACGGCGAACAGGTCGTGCAGCACGAACGCGACCCGCTCGGCGGGGCTCAGCGTGTCGAGGACCACCAGCAGGGCGAGCCCGACCGAGTCGGCCAGCACCGCGGCGTCGGCCGGATCGCCGTCATGGACGCTCACCTGGTCGAACCGCTCGCCCTCGACGAGCTGCTCGCCCCTGCGCCCGCGGGCGCGCAGCATGTCGAGGCAGACCCGGCCGACGATCGTGGTCAGCCAGCCGGGCACGTTCGCGACCCCGCCCGTGCCGGCGCGGGCGGCCCGCAGCCAGGTCTCCTGGACGGCGTCGTCGGCCTCGTCGGCCGAGCCGAGCATGCGGTGGGCCACCGCCCGCAGATGGCTCCTGGCCTGGTCGAAGTGGCCGGCCAGGTCGGCTTGCGCGTTCATCGGTCACCTTTCGTCGCGCCGGGTCGTCATACAGGCGGCTGGGCGACGACGAAGGGCGACCATGGCGGCATCCTAAGCCCGTCAGGGCACGGTGCGGGGCCTCGGCGCGGCGCGCGCGGGGGCCCCGCCGGCATGTCCCCGGGGCGATCTTCCGGATGGTCTGTCACCTTTCCGCGGCCCGCGTCGTCAAGGTGGTGAGTCTTCATGAAGGAGTGGACGATGACGTACGACAAGCTGCGCACCGCGGTCGAGGGACGCGTGTGGCTGCCCGGTGACGAGGGCTTCGAGGCGGCGGCCAGGGCGTGGAACCTGACCGTGGCCCAGCCGGTGGCCGCCGTGGTCGAGGCGGCCGACGCCGCCGACGTGGGCGCCCTGGTCCGCCATGCCCGCGAGGAGGGGCTGACCGTCTCCGCGCAGCCGCGCGGCCACGGCGCGAGCGGCACCGCCGACGGCGTGATCCTGCTGCGCACCGACCGGCTGGACGAGCTGGAGATCCACCCGGCCGAGCGGCGCGCCCGCGCCGGCGCCGGCGTGAGCTGGGGCGCGGTGCAGACCGAGGCGGGCAGGCACGGCCTGACCGGGCTGGCCGGCAGCAACCCGGCCGTCACCGTCACCGGCTACACCCTCGGCGGCGGCCTGAGCTGGTTCGGCCGCAGGTACGGCTGGGCGGCCGACAGCGTGCGCGCCTTCGACGTCGTGGACGCCGAGGGCCGGCCCGCGCGGGTGACCGGGGAGAGCGACCCCGACCTGTTCTGGGCGCTGCGCGGCGGCGGCGGCGACTTCGCGCTGGTCACCGCCGTCGAGTTCGACCTGTACGCCGAGCGCGCCCTGTACGGCGGCCGTCTCATGTGGCCCGGCCGGCAGGAGGCCGAGGTGTTCGCGGCCTTCCGCGAGCTGACCGCCGACGCGCCGCCCGAGCTGTCGTTGTGGGTGAACCGGGTCCAGTTCCCCAAGGCGCCCCCGATGGTGACCGTGGACCTGGCCTACCTGGGCGAGGCGGCCGAGGCCGAGGACCTGCTGGGCCGGCTCGCCAAGATCGACGGCGTGCTGGGCGACACCCGGTCCGCCATGGCCACGGCCGACCTCGGCGCGATCACCGCCGAGCCGACCGACCCGGCGCCCGCGGTGGCCCGCACCGAGCTGCTGACCGGGCTGGACGCCGACGCCGTGGAGATCCTGCTGGCCGAGCCGGTCGGGCCGCTGGTCGCCATGCAGGTCAGGCACCTGGGCGGGGCGCTGACCCGGCCGGGCGGCGGCGCCGGGGGAGCGCTGGCCGAGCCGTACCTTCTCTACCTGCTCGGGGCCGGGATCAGCCCCGAGCTGGGCCAGGCCGTACGGGCCAAACAGGACGCGGTCGTCGCCGCCCTGGGCGACCGGGTGAGCGGGCGCAAGCCGTACACGTTCCTGTCGCCGGGCGAGCGGGCGGCTCAGGCGTTCCCCGAGCCGGCGCTCGCCCGGCTGCGCGAGATCAAGCGGTCGCGCGACCCGCAGGGCGTGTTCCGCGCCAACTACCCGGTGCTGGACTGATCACCAGTTGGCGGGCAGGCCCGGCGTCGTGGGGGGCAGGGCGTGGCCGGGCGGGCGGATGACGTAGGCGACGCCGCCGCTGCTCGAACTGCGCAGCCACACGTTCTCGAAGTCGGCGCGCGGATAGACGTGGCGGACGGCGTCGTTACTGGCGGAGGCCGGGTCGTTGGCGATCACGTCGCCCGTCGCGGTGAAGCCGACGATCACCATGAGGTGGCCGTCGGTGCCGTAACCGGCGCCGGGCAGCTCGCCCTTCTTGAACGACTGCGAGGTGATCACCGGGATGCCCGCCTTGATCAGCCGCTCCAGCTCGGTCAGGGTGCGCAGGCGGGTGACGAAGCCGTCCAGGCCGTACCGGCCGGCGTAGGCGGTGTTGAACGGCCAGTTGCCGGCGCCCTGGTAGGCGTGGTCGTAGGTGTAGCGGGCCGCGTGGTCCACCTCGGGGTTGGGGTCGGACGGGTCCACCCAGGAGGTGTCCTGCGCGCTCGGCCACTTGTCCCAGTAGCCGAGCACCATCGTGGTGGAGGTCGGGCTGCACCACGCCTCGCCGCCGCCGTCCCACTCGGGGTAGTGGCCCGCGTGCACGTTCTGGGAGCGGCGCGGGACGTTCAGCTCGACGCCCCACGCCCCGCCGCCGGGGCTGACCGGGACGGTCTTGCGCTCGGGCACGTTCGAGGCCATCGCGCCGAGCGTGCGCACCCGGGGCGTCACGGCCGAGCCCGGCCTGCGGTAGAGGGTCAGGCGGAGCTGGTACGCCGACAGTTGCCGCCCGGACGCCGCCACCAGCGTGTCCACGGCGACGGACCCGTCCGCGTCGCCCTGTCCGGCCACGGAGGTGCGCAGGATGTCGCCCTCCGCGTAGGACCAGCGGCCGAGGACGTACCACTTGCTCAGCCCGGCGGTGTTCCTGGCCCTGGCCTCGACCTGGAGCCAGCTCCCCTGGGGCACGTCGGCCGTCCAGGAGGCGATCAGCTGGGTGGCCGGGAAGCCGACCGTGCGCTCGGGGCCGGTCCAGCGGGCGTACTCCCACGTCCTGGTGCCCAGGGCGTCGGTGTAGGAGGTGGTGCCGGCGGCCGAGGCGAACGACAGCCCGTCGGCGGCGGACGTGCCCTCGCCGGTGCCGGCGGCGAAGTCGGCCCGCTGGTAGACGACGTCGGGGACGACGGGGCCCGGCTTCGTCCCGGCGACGTCCTTCCCGGCGACGGCGGCGACGGCGGGCGGTTGGAGGGTGGTGGCCAGCAGGAGTCCGGACAGGAGGACGGTCAGCGCGCGCATGAACCCACCTTGCTCGGAAGGCTTCGGATGGGCCCGACAGTAGGGACATCCGGCGGGCAAAGCATCGGGAAATCTACGTATCGGCCATGGAGGCGCGGCCCGCGCCCGTCCTGGTGTGGAATGCTCTCCGCCATGCTGATAAGGAATGGGACAATTGATGACATTTTCTCGATCGTGGCGCTGCACGTGGAGAGCTGGCGTACGGCCTACGCGGGCATCATGCCCGACGGCTTCCTGAACGGCCCCCTGGACGACGACCGGCTCGCGCTCTGGCGGGAGCGGCTGGACCCGCCCGTCCGGGGGGCGGGCCTGTTCGTCGGCCACGACGACGACGGGGAACTGCTCGGCTTCGCCTACCTGCTGCCGGCCCCGGACGGCCGGATCCTGCTCGACAACCTGCACGTGCGGCCGGGGAGCACGGGCTCGGGCGCCGGATCGCGCCTGCTGCGGCACGCACTGGCCTGGGCGGCGGACGAGCATCCCGGCCGGGAGGTCTACCTGGAGGTGCTCAGGGCCAACACCCGGGCCGTCGGCTTCTACGAACGGCACGGCGCACGCCGCACCGACGAGCGGATGTGCCGTTTCCGGCAGGGGTTCGAGCTGCCCGAACTGGAGTACGCCTGGGTGAACTGACCCTCCGGCGACGCGCGGCGCGGGCGGTCAGGTGAGGGCGTCGCGCGTCCAGGAGCCCAGGACCAGCAGGGATTTGGTGCCGGTGACGTTGCCGGCCCGGCGCAGCCGGTCGATGACCTGCTGGAGGTGCCCGAGGTCGCGCACCCGTACGTGGATCAGGGCATCGGGGTCGCCGGCGATGGTGAAGACGGCCTGCACCTCGGGCACGTCCGTCGCCGTGCGGACGATCTCGCCCACCGGCGTGGTCCCCGGGTACCGCAGCTCGGTGAACGCCTCGATGCCCCAGCCGAGCTTGGCGTAGTCGATCTGGACGGTGAACCCGGTGATCACCCCGATCTCCCTGAGCCGGTCGACCCGCCGCTTGACCGCCGCCACCGACAGGCCGACCTGCTCGGCCATCTCGGAGAAGGTGCGGCGGCCGTCCTCGCGCAGCAGCCGGAGCACCTGATGGTCGATGTCGTCGATGTCCGGCATGTGAGAATCCTCCTTGGTGGCGCAAAGTTCTTCTGCGCCAGAATCGCCCAGCTCACATTATTTGCGTCTTCGTTGTGGTTTCGCGTCTGATACTTGCGCACAGTAGCTCTCCGTTGCTGTGCTGGGAACCCCACATACGCTTTGCCCGCCAGGAGGTTCGCGTGAGCGTGAACAGCGCGACCGTGTCGCTCGACGACAAGTACGCCGCGCCGGACGGCCGGGTGCTGATCTCCGGCATCCAGGCCCTCGTCCGGCTGACCCTTGAACAGCGGCGCCTGGACCGGGACCGCGGCCTGAACACCAGGGCCTTCGTCTCCGGCTACCAGGGCTCCCCGCTGGGCGGCCTGGACCTGGAGATGGGCCGCGCGGCCCGCTTCCTCGACGAGGCCGGCGTCGTCTTCCGGCCCGGACTCAACGAGGAGCTGGCCGCGACGGCCGTGGCCGGCACACAGCTCCTCGGCCAGGTCCCCGGCCGCAGCCACGACGGCGTCACCGCCTTCTGGTACGGCAAGAACCCCGGCCTCGACCGCGCCGCCGACGCCATCAGGCACGGCAACATGGCCGGCACCGCCGCGCTCGGCGGCGCGGTGGCCTGGATCGGCGACGACCCCGGCTGCAAGTCCTCCACCGTGCCCAGCTCGTGCGAGCCGATGTGCCAGAGCCTGTCGATGCCGCTGCTCGCGCCCGGCTCGGTCGCCGAGATCATCGAGTTCGGCCTGCACGCCGTCGCCCTGTCCCGCGCCACCGGCCTGTGGACCGGCCTGAAGATCGTCGCCGACATCGCCGACGCCTCGGCCACCGTCGAGCTGGGCGCGTCGCATGACGGCATCCCCCTCCCCGACCACGCCGACCGCGGGAAGTCGCCCATCCTGGTCGGCCCCTCCGCCCTGGACGCCGAGTACGACCTGCTCACCCGCAGGCTGGAACTGGCCCGCGACTACGGCCGCAGGCACGGGCTCAACCGCGTCATGCGCGACGCCCCCCGCGCCACGCTCGGCATCCTGGCCTCCGGCACCACGTACGCCGTGGTCCTGCGCGCCCTGGCCGACCTCGGCCTGGACGAGAGCGCCACCGAGGACCTCGGGCTGCGCCTGATCCGGCTCGGCATGCCGTTCCCGCTGGCCGAGGCCGACCTGGCCGCCATGACCTCCGACCTCGACCGGGTGCTGGTGGTCGAGGACAAGGTGCCGTTCCTGGAAGGGCAGCTCAAGCAGGCCCTCTACGGCGGCGAGCGCGCCCCCGTCGTGTCGGGCCGGGACCTGCTGACCGCCCGCGGCACCCTCGGCGCCGAGGACGTCGCCAAGGCCCTGGCCACCTGCCTCGGCCCCGACCGGCTCCCGCGCGGGACCGTCCACCTGGCCAGGCCCGCCTCCGCCGCGCGCCGCCTGCTGCCGATGGTCGCCGCGCGCACGCCGTACTTCTGCTCGGGCTGCCCGCACAACTCCTCCACCCGCACGTCCGACGACACGCTGGTCGGCGTCGGCATCGGCTGCCACGCCATGATCGCCCTGGACGGGCACGGCCGCGGCACCCAGATCGGCATCACCCAGATGGGCGGCGAGGGCGCCCAGTGGATCGGGCTCGCGCCGTTCACCCGGGACCGGCACTTCGTGCAGAACCTCGGCGACGGCACCTTCCACCACTCCGGCTCCCTGGCCGTGCGGGCCGCGGTGGCGGCCGGGGTGACGATGACCTACAAGCTGCTCTACAACGACGCCGTCGCCATGACCGGCGGCCAGCGCGCCGAAGGGCGGCTCGACGTGCCCGCGCTCACGCGCTCGCTGGCCGAGGAGGGCGTGCGCCGGATCGTCATCACCACGCCGGAGCCGGAGACCTACCGCGGGGTGCGGCTCGCGCCGATCGCCTCCGTGCGGCACCGCGACGACCTCGCCGACGTCGAGCGGGAGCTGGCCGCGCTGGACGGCGTGACCGTCCTGCTGCACGACGACAAGTGCGCGGCCGAGGAACGGCGGCTGCGCAAGCGCGGCAAGCTGCCCACCCCGACGGCGAAGGTCGTGGTCAACGAGCGCGTCTGCGAGGGCTGCGGCGACTGCGGCGACGTCTCGACGTGCCTGTCCGTCCAGCCCGTCGAGACCGAGTACGGCCGCAAGACCCGCATCCACCAGCCGTCGTGCAACTCCGACCTGAGCTGCCTCAAGGGCGACTGCCCGTCGTTCCTGCTGGTCGAGCCCGGCACCAGGGCGCCGCGCGAGCTGCCGCCGCTGCCCGTGCGGCTGCCCGAGCCGGTCGTCAGGCTCGACGGCGACGCCGAGACGCTGATCCGGATGCCCGGCATCGGCGGCACCGGCGTCGTCACGGTCTCGCAGATCCTCCAGATGGCCGCCCACCTCGACGGCCTGCACGCCGCCGGCATCGAGCAGACCGGCCTCGCGCAGAAGGGCGGCCCGGTCGTCAGCGACGTGCGCATCGCCAAGCGGCCGGTGGACGGCTCGGTGCGCGCCTCGCGCGGCACGGCCGACGTGCTGATCGGCTTCGACCTGCTCGGGGCCGCCGCCGACGCCAACCTCGCCGTCGCCGCGCCCGGCCGGACGGTCGCCGTCGTCAACACCTCCATCGTGCCCACCGCCGCCATGGTCACCGGACGGGCGACCGTGCCCGGCTCCTCGGCCGACGCCGTGGTCAGGCTGGAGTCCGCCACGGAGGGTGCGGACAACCTGTACCTCGACGCGCACGAGCTGTCCGAGGCGCTGTTCGGCGACCACATGCCGGCCAACATGCTGCTCGTCGGCGCGGCGTACCAGCACGGCTGCCTGCCCGTCTCGGCCGCCTCGATCGAGGCGGCGATCAGGCTCAACAAGGCCGCCGTCGAGCAGAACCTCGCGGCCTTCCGCTGGGGCCGGGCCGCCGTCGCCGACCGTGAGGCGGTACGCCGGGCCGCGCTCGCCGAACCCGCCGAGCGGCCCGCGCCCGACCTGGAGGAGACGCTGGCCCTGCGGGTGGCGGACCTGACCGGCTACCAGAACCAGACCTACGCCCGTACGTACGAGAGCGACGTCAGGCGCGTGGTCGCCGAGGCGGCCGGACGCGCGGGGGAGGAGGCCGGCGCGCGCGTCGGGCTCGCCTACGCCCGCTCCCTGCACAAGCTCATGGCCTACAAGGACGAGTACGAGGTCGCCCGCCTGCACCTCGACCCCCAGGAGCAGGCCAGGCGCGAACGCGAGTACGGCGCCGACGCGGTCGTGTCCGTGCTGCTGCACCCGCCGCTGCTGCGTGCGATGGGCATGAAGCGCAAGATCCGGCTGCGCCGCTCCGCGCCGGTGCTGTTCCGCGGCCTGCGGGCCGCGCGCGTGCTGCGCGGGACCGCCCTCGACGTGTTCGGCCAGGCCGAGGTCCGCCGGGTCGAAAGGGAACTGATCACCGAATATCGTGATCTCATGCGTGCCGCCCTCGCCCGGCTGACCCCCGGCACGATCGACGCCGTCACCGAGATCGCCGGCCTTCCCGAGTCGATCCGCGGGTACGAGGACATCAAGCTCGCCCGCGTCGCCGAGTTCCGTCAGCGGGCCGCGGCCGCCCTGGCCCGCCTCGCCGAAGCCGCACCCAAGGAGTCGTCGTGACCGTTGACCGCCTGCTCCCCGACCAGGACGCCAAGGACCTGATCGAGCTGACCCGCGACATCGCCGACAAGGAGCTGGCGCGCCGGGTCGACGAGCACGAGCGCGCGGAGACGTACCCGGAGGGGCTGTTCGCCACCCTCGGCGCGGCCGGCCTGCTCGGACTGCCCTACCCCGAGGAGTTCGGCGGGGGCGGGCAGCCGTACGAGGTGTACCTCCAGGTGATCGAGGAGCTCGCGGCGCGCTGGGCGGCGGTCGCGGTGGCGACGAGCGTGCACACGCTGGCCTGCTTCCCCGTGGCCGCGTACGGCACCCCCGAGCAGCGCGACCGCTGGCTGCCCGACATGCTGGCCGGGCGGATCGTCGGCGGCTACAGCCTGTCGGAGCCGCAGGCGGGCTCGGACGCCGGCGCGCTCACCTGCCGGGCCGAGCGCACCGAGAGCGGCGACTACCGCATCACCGGCAACAAGGCCTGGATCACCCATGGCGGCATCGCCGACTTCTACGCCCTGTTCGCCCGTACCGGCGAGCGCATCTCCTGCTTCCTCGCGCCCGGCGCGGCCGAAGGGCTCACGTTCGGCCGTCCCGAGGAGAAGATGGGCCTGCACGCCGTGCCGACCACCAGCGCCCACTGGGACGGCGCCGTCATCGACGGCGCCCGGCTGATCGGCGAGGAGGGCCAGGGCCTGCAGATCGCCTTCAGCGCCCTCGACTCCGGCCGGCTCGGCATCGCGGCCTGCGCCGTCGGCCTGGCCCAGGCGGCCCTCGACGAGGCCGTCGCCTACGCCAAGGAACGGCAGACGTTCGGCAAGCGCATCATCGACCACCAGGGCCTCGGCTTCCTGCTGGCCGACATGGCGGCGGGGGTGGACAGCGCGCGTGCCACGTACCTGGACGCCGCCCGCCGCCGCGACGCCGGCCTCGACTACAGCCGGCAGGCCAGCGTGGCCAAACTGGTCGCCACGGACACCGCCATGAAGGTCACGACGGACGCGGTCCAGGTGTTCGGCGGCTACGGCTACACCAGGGAGTTCCGGGTGGAGCGCTACATGCGCGAAGCCAAGATCATGCAGATCTTCGAGGGCACCAACCAGATCCAGCGCTTGGTGATCGCCCGCCAGCTCGCCAAGTAACCCCTGACGCCCCGTGATCGACCTCAGTGATCACGGGGCTCTTTTTTCGTGTCAGGAGCCGCGTGCCGAGCCGGGTTCGCCGCTGGAAGTGACGGGACGAGGGCGGTTCGCAGTCAGAGGCTGTGGTCGGCGGGGGCTTCGAAGATCAGGCCGCGGCCGTCCTCTTCGTCCCAGTCCTCGCCGACCTGGACGAAGCCGAAGCCTGCGATCGTGGCCAGGGACGCGACGTTGTCGGGGCTGATCGTCGCCCGTACGGTCCTGACCGCCGGTTCGGCCGCGGCTCGGCGCAGCAGCTCGATCAGGATGGCTCGGCCGTAGCCCTGGCGGCGGAACTCGGGGGCGACCGCGTAGCCGATCTCCACCATGCCCGCCTCGTCGGGTGGTCCGTGGAAGCCGGCATGACCGATGACGACGCCATCGGGGCCGGTCACCGCCTGCCGTGCCATCCAGGATGCGTGGTCAGGGTCGGCGGCCATCTGGTCGATCCGGATCCGCCACAGCCATCGTGCTCTGTCTGTCACGAAGTAATCGGTCAGAACGACCCCCGCCGTCCGGCCGGCAGTGGCCAGGTCCCCGTCGAGGAGAGCGGACATCGCCGCGCTCGACAGCTCGACGAAGCGCACCTGCTTCGGACTGGTGGGGGACGACGGTTGACGATCGGGTTCATCTGTCACCGTGCGATGGTCGCAAAGTGTCCGCCGGACCGGAACCGGTTTTTCGCGAGCAGCGGACCGGCCCCGCTCGCCACGGCCCAGGCCGCCACCGCTGTTCCGCTCAGCGCCGCCACGCGCGGTCCCCTCGCCGCGCGGCCTGACCGGCAACCTGGCGTGGCGTGGGCGGGCAGGGCGGTCACGTAGGCGTGCGGCAGGTCGTGCGTGGTGGCCGCCGGACGTCCCGAGTGCGCCGACATGGAAGGCGCACGGCTACAAGGTTTCGTAGTGACTTGACCCACTGTGTCGGACACTGGGGCGATCTGCCCGGCCAGCGCTAGGGTGAGATCTTGTGCAGGCGCTCACGCCGGAAGACTTAGCCCGGATCGGTCCCTATCGGCTGGTCGGCGTGCTCGGACGAGGCGGTCAGGGAACGGTCTACCTGGGGCAGGGCACGTCCGGCGAGCAGGTCGCGGTGAAGGTGCTGCACGCCGATGCCGCGGCAGACGAGCACGCGCGCCGCCGGTTCCTGCGCGAAGCCGAGGCGGCCCGCCGGGTTGCCCCGTTCTGTACCGCGCGGGTGCTGGACACGGGCCTGGTGGGCGGACGGCCGTACATCGTCAGCGAGCACATCCCGGGGCCGTCGCTCGACCTGCTGGTCAGGACCGAGGGGCCGCGGTCGGGGAGCGGGCTGGAGCGGCTCGCGGTGGCCACGCTCACCGCGCTGGCGGCCATCCACCGGGCGGGGATCGTCCACCGCGACTTCAAGCCGCAGAACGTGATCATGGGTCCTGAAGGGCCCGTGGTGATCGATTTCGGGATCGCCAGGGTGACCGCCCTGACGGCCACGCACAGCGTGGTGGGCACTCCCGTCTACATGGCGCCTGAGCAGTTCGGCGGAGAGCCGATCACCCCGGCCGCCGACCTGTTCAGCTGGGCGACCTCCATGATCTACGCGGCCACCGGGCGGCAGGCCTTCCGCGGGGACGCCCTTCCGGTGATCATGCACGCCGTCCTGACCCGCGAGCCCGATCTGTCGTCCGTGCCGCGGGAACTGCGTCCGGCGCTGGCGGCCTGCCTGGCCAAGGACCCCGCGGCCCGGCCGGGCGCCGCCGCCCTGGTGCGCCGCCTGACCGGCGACGAGTCTCCGCCGGCCGCTCCCGTCGCTCCCGCGGCGCACGCGACGACGGGCATCCCGGAGGCCGAGCGGCCCGCCCTCCGGCCGTACCCGCCGACGCGGGAGCACCTCCCTCCCGGCCCGGCGGACCCGCACGGACCGCCTGGTCAGGACGTCCCGTCGCCGCCGCCTGCCGGAGGCGGCGACGGGGGCCGGTCGAAGAGGGTGGGCCTGGCCGTCGGCGCTGGAGCGGTCGCTCTGGTGCTGGTCGTGGTGGGCGTACGGGCCGTGGTCAAGAACACGGTACGGGGAGCGCTGCCGACCGGCCGCCCCTCCGCCGCCGCCTCCTCCCGGCCGGACCCCTCAGAGACGCCGGCGCCCTCCCAGACGCCCTCCCAGACGGCTTCGGAAAAGCCGAGCGAGGCCGAGTTCACCCCCGCCGACCTCGACAAGGAGAGCACGGACCCGACCCCCGTCACGGCAGACGCCCTCCTCCCGCAGTCCTTCACGAGCGCCGAGGGGGTGCGTTTCAGCCGTAAGGCGGCCGGGGTGGAGGACTGCCCGAGCCCGTGGCCCGTGGCCAGGGTCAAGTCCGCCCTGCGCAAGGCGCGCTGCGACGACATGGCCGTGGGCGTCTACGTCAGCTCGGGCGCTCCGAAGGGACGCATCATGGCGACCGTCTGGGTCGTCCCGCTGAAGGACTCGGGCCGGGCCGGCGCCGCCTACTCAAGGCTCAGGAACGTCTACGCGCAGGAGTGGGGCATCCGGTGCCCCCGGACAGGGCCGGGGTCGACCGGCATCTGCTACACGTCGAACTGGTGGGACGTGCAGCTCTACTCGTGGACCGGGCGACGCGGCCGGTACGTGATCCGCACCCTGGCCGTCTACACGAACCTCACCAGAGCCGCCGGCGCGGCCAAATGGCTCAAGGACGCCTCGCGCGCGGCGTTCGAGAACTCCGGCCCCCTGGTCCACCAGAACGGACAGTGAACGAAACCGACGGCCCACGTGCGGATAAAGATCAGCCCGGAAATGTCAAGATCACTTGCTGCTCAAAGTCATCTCCAGTCTCAGCCGATCTGTCCGTTAACTCCGGTCTCTTGCTGGGCGACGTTGATCGCGTAAAGATCCCCACGCAAGGAGCTGCCATGATCCGCGCACTCAACCAGCTGGGAGACCGCCTCCTCGACAAACTCCTCCCCTCGGCGAACGCCTCGGCCGCGTGCTGGACCGACTGGTGCTGCCAGGGCAAGTTCTGCCGGACCTGCTGCTACCACGACTCCAGCGGCACGGTCAGCTGCGGCAGCTTCGACTACTGCTGACGGACGCCCCTCCCGATCTCCCATGACAGCCATCTGCCGGCGGTCCCCGGGACGGTGCGGGCCGGCGTGCTGCCGGCCGGCACCGTCCTGGTGGGGTTTCGACGACCTCGCCGGCCTGTTCGCCGCACAACCGCGTCACCCCTGAGGAGCCCGCATGCCCTATCTCGTCGCCGCCGTCGTCATCGTCGGACTGTTGTGCCTGGTGAACCTGGTGCTGACGCTGGCGGTGATCCGCCGCCTGCGCGCGCACACGCTGCGGCTGTCGGAGCTGGGGCCGACGCGTCCCCCGTCGGTGCAGCCGGGCACGACGATCGGCGAGTTCAGCGCGGCCACCGCCGACGGCGGGACCGTGTCGCGCGCGTTCTTCTCGGGCGTCTCCGTGGTGGCGGTGTTCTCCACCGAGTGCGCGTCCTGCCACGAGCTGCTGCCGGAGTTCACGTCCTACCTCGCCGACACGCGTCCCGAGCGGGTGCTGGCCGTGGTCACGGGCGACCCGGACGAGGCCCGGCGGTTCACCCGCGAGCTGACCTCGGCCACCGTCGTCGTGGAGCCGATGGGCGGCCCGGTGAGCAGGGCGTTGCAGGTCGCGCAGTTCCCCAGCTTCTTCCTGGTCGACGGCGACGCGGTGGTCGTGGCGGCCGAGGCCGCCCCGGGCAGGCTGCCGGCGGTCACCCGCCGATGACCCCTCCCGCCGGGCCCGGCGGCGTATCCCGGGGGCGGCGGGCGCGCGCGGCCGTGGCGCTCGCCTGGCGGGCGCATCCGGCCGCCGTCCTGGGGTCGGGGATCGCGGTGCTGCTCATGGGGCTGGTCCCGGTGGCCGCCGCGTGGCTGACCAAGCTCGTCCTCGACGGCCTGGCCGCCGGGGCGGGGCCCGCCGAACTGCTGCCGCCGGGCGTGGCCCTCGGCGTGACCGGCCTGGTCGGCGCGGCACTGCCCGCGGTCGCCGAGTACGCCCAGGAGCAGCTCCGCCGCGCGCTCCAGGTGCTGATCCAGGACCGGCTGTTCCGGGCCGTCAACGCCCATCCGGGGCTGAGCCGGTTCGAGAACCCGGCCTTCCACGACCGCGTACGGCTGGCGCAGGACGCCGGGCAGAACGCGCCGCAGCGGATCGTCCGCTCGACCCTGGGGATCGCCCAGGGAGCCGTCACCCTCGCCGGGTTCACCGCGGCGCTGGCCCTGCTCGCGCCGGGGATGATCGCCGTCGTGGCGCTCTCCGCGATCCCGTCGGTCCGCGCCCAGCTCGACCTGTCCCGGCGGCGCGCGAGCATGATGTGGGGCGTCAGCTCCAGGGCCCGGCGGCAGATCTTCTTCGCCGGCCTGCTGACCAGCCCCGACGCGGCCAAGGAGATCCGCCTGTTCGGCCTGGGCGACCTGCTGCGCGGCCGGATGCTGGCCGAGCTGCGCGCGGTCAACGCCGCCGAGCAGGGGCTCGCCCGCCGGACCCTGCGCATTCAGGGCGTGCTGTCGCTGGTGGGGGCGGCCGTCGCGGCGGCCGGCCTGCTCTGGGCGATCATCGCCGCCGCGTCGGGCGCGCTGAGCGTCGGCGACGTCGCCGTGTTCGTCGCGGCCGTGGCCGGGGTGCAGTCGGCGCTGGCCTCGATCGTCGGCCAGTCGGCGGACGCGCACAACGCGCTGCTGATGTTCGGGCACTACCTCGACGTGGTGGCCGACCCGCCCGACCTGCCCGTGCCGCGGCGGCCGCGGCCCGTCCCGGCGCTGCGCGAGGGCATCGAGGTGCGCGACGTCTGGTTCCGGTACGACGACGCCCATCCGTGGGTGCTGCGCGGGGTCGACCTCTTCGTCCCCCGCGGCGGCTCGCTCGCCCTCGTCGGCCTGAACGGCGCGGGCAAGAGCACCCTGGTCAAGCTGATCTGCCGGCTGTACGACCCGGTGCGCGGGTCCATCCTCTGGGACGGCGTCGACCTGCGCGAGACGGACCCCGCCGAGCTGCGCGGCCGCATCGGCGCGGTCTTCCAGGACTACATGTCCTACGACCTGACCGCGGCCGAGAACATCGGGCTCGGCGACGTCGCGGCGATCGGCGACCGGGAGCGGGTCGAGGACGCGGCCCGGCTGGCCGGCGTCCACGAGACGGTCGCCGGGCTGCCGCGGGGCTACGACACGCTGCTGAGCCGGATCTTCTTCGGCGACCGGGACGACCCCCAGGCCGGAGTGGTGCTGTCCGGCGGTCAGTGGCAGCGCCTCGCGCTGGCCCGCGCCCTGATGCGCAAGGGCCGCGACCTGCTCGTGCTGGACGAGCCGAGCTCCGGCCTGGACGCCCAGGCCGAGCACGCCATCCACCAGAGCCTGCGCCGCCACCGCGCCGGACGCACCAGCCTGCTGATCTCCCACCGGCTGGGCGCGGTCCGGGAGGCGGACGTGATCGTCGTGCTCGCCGAAGGGCGGATCGCGGAGCAGGGCTCGCACGCGGAGCTGATGGCGCTCGGCGGCGAGTACGCGAGCCTGTTCACCCTCCAGGCCCAGGGCTACGAACCGGCCGCCCCTCCGGACCCGCGGACGGGCGACATCCCCCGCACGACGACGCCGAGCACCCGGTCGAACGGCACGTAACCCCACCTCCGCGAGTCCTCGCTGACCGGCCCGTCACCCAGGACCACCAGCCGGCCCGCCGGGACCGTGTCGCCCGGCGAGGCCCCCACCCGGCCCGCGACCTCGGGCGGGACCGGGTCGCCCGGCACGGCCACCGCCCGCTTGATGAACCACATGGCCGCCCCCGGCGCCGGCAGCGGCCCGGTCCGCCACTCGCCCCCGGGCGGCAGCGTCTGCAGCACCACGACCTGCCCGCGCCCGACGCCCGCCCCCGTCGTCCTGCGGACGAGCACCCGGTCGCCGGTGCGGTAGGTCGGCAGCATGCTCGCCCCGCTGATCCGGACGACGACCAGGCGCCGCCGGGCGGCGACCAGCCCGGCGGTCAGCCCGGCGGCCAGGGCCGCGATCGGGGCCAGCAGGATCAGGACACGCCGCACGACGCCCTCCCAAGTCGATCATCACCGGAGACTGCCGACACTAGCGCCGGATCCTCCCGCCGGACAGGTCAGCTCGCAGCCGGCCGCCTGGCAGGCCCGGGATGTCCGGGGTGGTCGAGGCCGGCGGTGAGCTGGTCGATCGCCGTGTCGATGCGCCGTCCGAGCAGGGCGGTGTCCGGCGGCCCCGCGGAGGCCGCGGTCTGCCGGAGCCACTGGTCGAGGACGACGCGCAGCGCCGTCAGGGCCGCGGCCGCGCACAGCAGGGGATAGCCGGTGTCGCCCGGACGCCCGGGGGCGGGGTGGCCGATGTGCTCGGCGATGGCCTCGGCCAGGGCCTGCTCCTGCGCCGCGAGCACGGCCAGCTGCTGCGGCACGAGCGTGGGCGCCGACCGGACGAGCTGCAACGCCCGGACGTGGTCGCGACCGGCGGCCTCGCTCTCGTTCATGACCGTCAGCACGGCCGCGCGGAAGGCGCGCAGGACCGGCTCGGTGCGCGGCCGGGCCCTGAACCGGGCGACGAGCTCCTGCGCGGCGGCGGCCAGCGAGGCCACGACCGCCTCCTCCTTGCTGGAGAAGTAGTTGAAGAACGTGCGCAGCGCGATGTCGGCCTCGTCGGCGATCTGCTCGACGGTCACGTTCTCGACGCCGTGGCGCAGGGCCAGCCGGAGCGCCGCCTCGCGGAGGGCGGCGCGGGTGGCCTGCTTCTTGCGTTCGCGGCGGCCGGGCGACGCGGGCTCCCCGCCGCCCGATGCGAGCTGAACCACCCCGGCCTCCTCTGCCACGGTCCTCATTATGGGCGAGGGCGCCGGCCGCCCGGTCAGGACCAGGCGACGGGCAGGGAGTGCACGCCGAAGACGAGCATCTCGTCGCGCACCGGCACCTGGCCGGCCGGTACGGCCAGCCGCAGGTCCGGCAGGCGGGTGATCAGCTCCTTGAAGCCGATGCGCATCTCCACCCGGGCGAGCTGCTGGCCCAGGCACTGGTGCACGCCGTGCCCGAAGGCCAGGTGGGGGACGCGGGCGCGGTTGACGTCGAAGCGGTCGGCGTCGGGCCAGTGGCGGGGGTCGCGGTTGACCTCGGGCGTGGCGATCACGACGGTCGCGCCGGCGGGCAGGTCGGCGCCGCCCAGCCTGACGGGCTCGGTCGTGACGCGGCTGACGCCGAGCTGGATGATGCTCAGGTAGCGCAGCAGCTCCTCGACCGCGTTGTCGACGAGGGAGGGGTCCGCCCGCAGGGCGGCGAGCTGGGCGGGGTGCTCCAGCAGGGCGAAGGCGCCCAGTCCCAGCATGTTGGCGGTGGTCTCGTGGCCCGCGCCGAGCAGGACGAGGGCGATGTCCACGAGCTGGGCGTCGGTCAGCGGCGGGTCGGCGTCGTGGACGAGCCCCGACAGCAGGTCGTCGGCCGGCTCGGCGCGCTTGGCGGCGACCAGCCGCTGCATGAACGCGTACAGCTCGACGCCCGCCACGGCCCGCTCCTCGTCGGTGGAGTTGGCGTTCAGGCCGACGGAGGTGCGTTCCTGGAACTCGGCGCGGTCGGCGTAGTCGACGCCGAGCAGCTCGCAGATGACCAGCGACGGCAGCGGCAGCGCGAACGACGGCACGAGGTCGGCCTCCGTGCCGGCCGCCTTCATCGCCTCGATGTGCTCGATCGCGATCTCGGTGACCCGGGCCTCCAGCTCCCGCATGCGCCGGACGGTGAACTGGCCGGTCAGCAGCCGGCGGATGCGCGTGTGCTCGGGCGGGTCCATGAACACGAAGAAGCCGTCCTCGCGGCTCTCGACGGACGGGCCCGCGGGAAGGGCGCCGGCCGCCTGCTCGGCCACCTCGTGCGGCTGCAGCGACGTGGCCTCGCGGTGACGGATCCGGTCGGCGCTGAAGCGGGCGTCCGACAGGACGGTGCGGGCCTCGTCGAAGCCGGTGACCAGCCACGCCCGCGCGCCGTTGAGCAGCTCCACCGGCCGGACCGGGCCCTGGCCGCGCCGCTCCCGCAGGCCCGGCGGCGGGTCGAACGGGCATCCGCCGCGCTCGACCAGGTCGGCGGGCAGGATCCGGCGCATCGCCGTGGGGCTCGCGCCGGGGGAGTCGCCGGTCGGGCTGCGGTCGCTCATCGGCACGTCCTGTTCTCGCGGGGGCGGGCCGTTCCACCCTACAAAGATGCACGACGCGCATCAATGCACGTTGTGCATGTCCATTCGGACGCCGGATCAAGGTGTGCCCGCGGGCCCACGGGGCAAAGGCACGCATCCGACAGCTCACCGGCACGGGAGGAACGTGATGACGCGACAGCCTGGACGAGCACCCGTTGCGGGGCCGGCGTGAGCGGTAAGGGGGGCTCGCAGGAGGCGACCTACGCGGCGCTGGCCGCCAACCTGGGGATCGCCGTCACCAAGTTCGTGGCGTTCTTCTTCACCGGCTCGTCCTCGATGCTCGCCGAGGGCATCCATTCCTTCGCCGACTCGGGCAACCAGGGGCTGCTGCTGCTCGGCCAGTCCCGGGCCAAGCGCGGGCCCACCCCGTCCCACCCCTTCGGCCACGGGCGCGAGCGGTACTTCTACGCCTTCCTGGTCTCGGTCGTGCTGTTCTTCGGCGGCGGCCTGTTCGCCCTGTACGAGGGGTACGAGAAGATCAGCCACCCGAAGCCGCTGGAGAGCTGGCCGTGGGCGATCGGGGTGCTGGTGGGCGCGATCGTCATGGAAGGGCTGTCCCTGCGCACGGCGGTGCGCAACGCCGACCGGGCCCGCGGGGGCCGGTCGTGGCTGCGCTACATCCGCGAGGCCAAGGCCCCCGAGCTGCCCGTGGTGCTGCTGGAGGACACCGCCGCCCTGATCGGGCTGGCCTTCGCGCTCGTCGGGGTCACGCTCACGCTGGTCGTCGGCGACCCGGTCTACGACGGCATCGGCTCGATCGCCATCGGCGTGCTCCTGATCATCGTGGCCGTCACCCTGGCCACCGAGACCAAGAGCATGATCATCGGTGAGTCGGCGTCGCCGGAGGTCCAGCGGGCCATCGAGGAGGCCCTGCGCGAGGACGACGCCGTCGCCTCCTTCACCCGCCTGCGCACCCTGCACCTGGGCCCGGAGGAACTGCTCGTGGCCGCCCGCGTCACCGTCGCCGAGCAGGGGGACGCCGTCGCCGAGGCGCTGGCCAAGGCCGAGGAGCGCATTCGCGAACGCGTCCCGATGTCCACGGTCGTCTACCTCCAGCCCGAGCCCTGATCCTGCCACTGCCGCACCCACGAGCGGCCGTAGTCGTTGCCGTGCGGCGTGCGCAGCACGGTGTGGACGTGGAACGGCTTGGGCGTGTCGTAGTCGAGGAAGACGCCGCGGTGGTGGTCGAGCTCGGCGACGATCACCGGTGACTGCAGCCGGTAGTAGAAGACGTCCCCCGGCCGGTGGCCGCCGATCCAGCAGAACCAGGTCTCGTCGAGGTGCGCGGCGATCTCCCGCACCCGGGCGGCGCGCGGCCCCGCCGGAAGCAGGCCGACGAACGACTCCGCGACGGCCAGCGCGTGCTCCCGGGCGGCCGGGGGCATGGCGGCGACCCGCACCCCCTCGAACGGGATCACGCGGTTGTCCTGGAACGCCCCGGCCAGGTGGCGTTCGTCCCCCGGGTGCACCCGTCCCTCGGGCATCGCCGGATCGACCATGCGCTCGTAGACGACGGCCTGCCGGCGCCGCTCCTCGGGCAGGGCGGCCATCAGCCGGAGGCCGCGGGCGACCCGGTCGGCGAACAGGTCGCGCAGGCCGGCGTGCGGACCGGCGTCGATCTCGTCGGGCTCGGCGCCGAGGAACACCGGCGACAGCGCCATGCGGCCCTCGACGACCAGGCAGTTGAGCGCGCAGTGGTGGCCGTAGAGCTGCCAGCCCCAGGGGGCCCGCGGGCCGGGCGTGCCGTAGAGGGCGAAGTTGTAGCTGAACTCGTTGAGTATCGTCTCCAGGCCGACGACCTCGCCCAGGAAGCCGTTGACCTGCATCACCGCCCGGACGAGCCGGCCGCCCTCGGGCGAGAGCGATGCGTCCACCAGCGCCAGCGCCTTCTCCCTGACGGCCGGCGGCCGCAGGTCCAGCCGCAGGCCGGTGTCGAACTGCATGAACTCCGGGTTGGCCCAGGTCTGCCACGCCACGGCGTCGGCCTCGTGCGAGAGGCGTTCGCGGTCCTCGTCGTCCAGGCAGGCCAGCAGGTCGCGGGCGGCCGACACCATCGCGGCGACCGGCGCCTCCTCTCCGGGGGCGGCCGGTGTCAGCGGGTACAGGCCGTCCCGCAGGACGCCGTCCTCGGTGACGCCGCGGAAATCGTTCCCGTACAGCGGGGTCCAGCCCTCGATCAGGCCGCCGGTGAACGTCCCCGGTCTCCTGGCCAGCTCGCGGTAGGCGTAGGGGTCGAGGCCGCGTACGCCGGCCAGCCGCGGGTGGTCGTGCGGGAACAGGTACTGGCGGAACTCACCGGGCATGAGGGGCTCTCCGGTCTGTCTCAGACGGTGGTGTTGTGCCGGGCGACGGCGGCCCGTACGGCGCTCTCGTCGCCGGCCGCGATCGCCTCGACCAGGTCGGCGTGGATCTGGTGGCGCAGCTCGCGGTACCCGGCGCCGGCCGCGTCGTCGGGACGCGCGGACGCGGCCCCCAGATGGCCGAGCGTGCCGAGGTAGACGGCCCGGGCCATGGCGTTCGGGCTGATGGCGGCGATGCGCTCGTGCAGGGCCCAGTTGGCGCGCATGAAGGCGTCCCAGCCGGGCGCGGCGCGCAGCCGCCGCAGCAGGCGGCGCAGGTCGGCGACGTCCCGGCGGGTGCGATGACGGGCGGCGCCGACGTCGATCAGCTCCTCCAGGTGGTCGCGCAGCTCGACGGCGTCGGCGACCGTGCCCGGCTCCTCGGCGACGCCGAGCAGGGTGTGCCGCAGCCGCACCACCGGGCCGGGATCGGCGACGAACAGGCCGCCGCCGCGGCCCGGCCGGATCTCCAGCACGCCCCGGTCGCGCAGCAGCCGGACGGCCTCGCTGACGGTGGCGTAACCGAGGCCCGTCTCCGCGCGCAGCGACTCCAGCGTGCCGACCGGCTCGCCGGGGCCCAGCCCGCGCGACCTGATCCGCTCGTCGAGCGCGGCGGCCAGCCGCTCGGCCCGCGTGCCAGCGCCCTGCCCGAGCGCGGGCGGTTGTCCGGGCGAGGAGAAGTAGGGCATAGTCCGGATCCAACCACAAAACCTGCGAACCTTTAGCAGGTTTTTCGCCGCCTTGAGGAGATGAGCGATGAGGATCGTCGGGATCCGCAGGAACGCCGCCGGAGGCGTCGAGGCGGGCGCGCTGTCGGACGACGGGACCGAGGTCACCGTCCTCGCCCCGCTGGAGCGGTTCTGGGCCGGCGCGGCCGCCTTCCTGGCCCGCGAGCCGGCCGGCGAGCGCGTCCCGGTCCCGTCGGTCACCCTCGTGCCGCCGGTGCTGCCGGAGGCCCGGGTGATCTGCGTCGGGCTCAACTACCTCAGGCACGTCGCCGAGGGCTCCCACGCGGGGGAGGGCGTGCCGCCGCACCCGACGCTGTTCGCCCGCTGGACGCGGTCGCTGACCGTGGGCGGCGTCCCGGTGCCGGTGCCCTCGGGCGAGGACGGCCTGGACTGGGAGGGCGAGGTCGTCGCGTACGTCGGCGCGCCGCTGGTGGACGCGGGCCCGGAGGAGGCGCTGGCCGCGGTCGCCGGCTACTCGGTCTTCAACGACCTCACCGCGCGCAGGGCGCAGAAGCTCACCAGCCAGTGGATCCTGGGCAAGAACGCCGACCGTTCCGGCCCGCTCGGCCCGCTGGTGCCCGCGTCCGAGGTCGGTGACCTGCGCGACGGGCTGCGGCTGCGGACCCGGGTGAACGGCGAGGTCGTCCAGGACGGGCGTACCGACGAGATGGTCTACGGCGTCGGCGACACGCTGGCCCTGATCTCGCGCACGTTCACGCTGCGGCCCGGCGACCTGCTGGCCACCGGCACGCCCGCCGGGGTCGGCTACGCGCGCACCCCTCCGTGGCTGCTGCGGCCCGGCGACGTCGTCGAGGTCGAGGCCGAACGCCTCGGCAGCGTGCGCAACCCGATCGTCGGCAACGACGCGCGGGCGCTGACCGAGCCGGAGGGGTGAACCGCGGCCCGATGGCCGACACTGGGGTGGTGGAGACACGACCTGTCCGCGGCGGGGCGGGGCGGCCGGGGCACCGGTTGCGCTTCGGCCCGGCCGCCGAGGGCATCGAGCGGCTGGCGGCCTTGCTCGTCGGCGAGGCGTTCGCGCCCCACCGCCACGACACGTACGCGATCGGCGTCACGCTCGCCGGCGTGCAGACCTTCCGCTACCGCGGCGAGCTGCGGCGATGTCTGCCGGGGGAGTGGCACGTCCTGCACCCCGACGAGCTGCACGACGGGGCCGCGGGCACCGACGCGGGCTTCGGCTACCGGATCTTCTACGTCGACCCCTACCTGATCCAGGAGGCGCTGGGCGGCCGGCCGCTGCCGTTCGTCGCAGACCCGGTCGTGCGGCCGGAGGGGATGTCGCCGGCGCTGCTCGCCTGGCTGCGGCACCTGGACGAGCCCCTGGAGGAGCTGGCCCGGCTGGAGGTCGCGCTGCTGGTCGCGGCGGCCCTGGAGCGCCACGCCGACGTCCCCGTCCGGCGGCGGCGCGACCCCCTCGCGGTCGAGGCGCTGGCACGGGTGCGCGAGCTCATCGCCGCCGACCCCGCGACCCGGCACCCGGTGGCCGAGTTCGAACGCGTCTCGGGCCTCGACCGCTGGACGATCGCCCGCCAGTTCCGCGCCGCCTTCGGCACCAGCCCGACCCGGTACCGGACGATGCGCCAACTGGACGTGGCCCGGCGGGCGATGCGCGGCGGCCTGCCGCTGCGGGAGGCCGCGCTGCGGGCGGGTTTCGCCGACCAGAGCCACCTGACCCGCATGTTCAAGCGCGCCTACGGGCTCACCCCCGGCGAATGGACCGCGGCCCTCACCTGACGCCCGGCGCGTCCACGGCGGCGCTCGCCCGGCGGCCGTCGGTCCTGGCCTCGATCGCGCGGATCACGGCCACCATGTCGAGCGTGCCGTGCCCGAGCGCCAGGGTCTCGGCGAACAGCGCGTGGCAGACGTCGATCAGCGGCGAGGCCACGCCCGACGCCCGCGCCGCCCCGGCGATGAGCCGGTTGTTCTTCAGCACGTCGGCGATGGCCGCCTGGGCGGCGAGGTCGCCGTCCAGCAGCTTGCGGACCTTCCCGCGCGACACGTCGCTGGCCATCGGGCCCGAGTCGAGCACCTGGGCGAACCTGTCCAGGTCCAGGCCGTGCCGGGCGGCGAAGTGCGCGGCCTCGGCCAGGCCGCTGACCATGGTGATCAGGAAGATGTTGACCGCCAGCTTCATCAGCAGGCCGCCGGGCACCGGGCCGCACGCGATCGTCCCCGCGCACATCGGCGCGAGCAGGGGGCGTACCCGCTCGACCGCCGCGGGCTCGCCGGCCAGCATCGCCACCAGCCGCCCGGCCTCGGCCGGGCCGCGCGAGCCCGACACGGGCGCCTCGACGTAGTCGCCGCCGGCCGCCCGCACCGCCGCGCCCAGGTCCGCCGACCACGCCGGGGACGTCGTGCCCATGTGCACCACGATCCGCCCGGCCACCATGGACGCGAAGCGCGGCGTGCCGCGCCCGAGCACCGCGTCCACGGCGGCCTCGTCGGCCAGCATGAGCAGCACGACCCCGGCCCGCGCGAACACCTCCTCCGGGCTCGCCGCCACGTGCGCGCCGGCCGCCCGCAGCGGCTCGCACCCGGCGGCCGTACGGTTCCAGACCACGACCGGCGTGCCCGCCCGCACCAGGTTGAGCGCCATGGGCCGGCCCATGATCCCCAGTCCGATGAATCCCGTCACGGCCATCCGCCCTCCCGCTCTCCGTGTCCCGCCGCCACCGTTGTAGCGGCAGCGACGGGCTGCGGTCTTGAACGGTTGTGCGGCCCCCGCCGGCGTCAGGGCGTGGTGACGTCGAGGTCGACGCTGGAGACGCCGAGCACGCCGTCGATCTCCAGCAGCTCGGTGATCAGCACCTCGACCGGCCCCGCGCCCTGGACGACGAGCCAGATCGAGATCGACTCCCGGTCCTTGGGCGGCTGGTCGCGTTCGAGGGTGAGCTCGGCGATGACGAAGCCCCTGTCGCTGCACAGCGCCAGCACCCGCCGCAGCGCGCCGTGGCGGTCGAGGTAGGTCAGGTGCAGGCGCGACTGGGCGTACTTCGAGCGGGGCAGCCGGGCGCTGAGCGGGGTGAAGGCGAACAGCACCAGGAAGTGGCCGGCGGTGACGGCGACCGCCAGCAGCCACAGCCCGGCCCCGGCGGCCATGCCGACCGCGCAGGTCAGCCAGACCACCGCGGCGGTGGTCAGGCCGCGCACCGCGTCCCGGCGGACGAAGATCAGGCCGCCGCCGATGAACCCGATGCCCGACACGATCTGCGCGGCCACCCGGGAGGGGTCCAGCGTGACGTGCTCGCCCAGGACGTCGGCGAAGCCGTACTTGGACACCAGCATGATCAGGGCCGAGGCGAAGCCGACCAGCGTGTGGGTGCGCAGGCCGGCGCTCTTCTGGCGGATCTCGCGTTCGAGCCCGATGGCGGCCGACAGCAGCAGGGCCAGGCCCAGTTCGCCGAGCTGGGCCCATCCTTGCCCGGCCAGTGCCGTCGCGGCGTACGCCGTCCCCATTTGCCCAGATGTCCCCGGCGTGCGCGGGGTTCACACCTCGCGCCGACCAAGTTAGTTGCCTGACTCAGTTTCTGTGCTACGGTTCTTCTCAGTCAGGCAACTAACTAATGACCGAGGAGAACCATCATGTTCGTCGTCACGGGTGCCACCGGGAACGTCGGCCGCGCGCTGGTCGGCCTGCTGGCCGAGGAGGGCCTGCCGGTCACCGCCGTCGCCCGCCGCGTCACGCAGGCCGAGGTGCCGCCGGGCGTCCGGGCCGTCGCCGCCGACCTGGGCGACGCCGAGAGCCTGCGTCCGGCCCTGGCGGGGGCGGAGGCGCTGTTCCTGCTGGTGGCGGGGGAGGATCCGGAGGGCGTGGTCGCGGCGGCCGGGGAGGCGGGCGTGCGCAGGGTCGTCCTGCTGTCCAGCCAGGGCGCCGGGACGCGGCCGGGGGCCTACCCGCACGCCGTCCGGTTCGAGGAGGCCGTCCGCGGGTCGGGCCTGGCCTGGACGGTCCTGCGTTCGGGCGGCATGGCCTCCAACGCCTACGCCTGGGCCGAGCCCGTACGCCTGCACCGCACCGCCGAGGCCCCCTTCGGCGACGTCGGCCTGCCCTTCGTCGACCCCGCCGACGTCGCCGCCGTGGCGGCCGCCGTCCTGCGCGAGGACGGGCACGACGGGGCGACGTACGTGCTGACCGGCCCCGAGGCCACCACCCCGCGGGAGCGGGCGGCGGCCATCTCGGCGGCGCTGGGCGAGCCGGTGCGCTTCGCCGACCAGACCCGCGAGGCCGCCCACGCCCAGATGGCGCAGGTCATGCCGCTGCCGGTGGTGGAGGGCACGCTCGCCATCCTGGGCGAGCCCACTGCCGACGAGCGGAGCGTCAGCCCGGACGTCGAGCGCGTCCTCGGCCGCCCCGCCCGCCCGTTCGCCGCCTGGGCCGAGCGCAACGCCGCCGCCTTCCGCTGACCGGCGGCGACGGGCGCGGCAGCACGGCGGCTGTCGGTCTTGTCGGTGGCGGGTTCTACGGTGGACCGCATGACCGACAGCGACACCCCCTGGGAGCCCTGGTCGAAGACCACCTGTCCACCGTCAGGCTGACCGGCGCCCCGCTCGGCGAGCCCTGGGAGTCGGCCGGCTGGGACGGCCCCGACTGGCCGTTCACCTCCGCCGCGCACGACAGCCCCGCCGACCTCTACGCCCTGTGGGACGCCGCGGTCGAGCGCTCACGCGCCCGGATCGGCGCGGCGCTGGCCGACGGCGGCCCGGCGCGGCTCGTCCACCTGTCCTGGCCCGACGGCCGGCACGCCAGCCTGCGCCGCCTGCTGTGCGACCTCATCGAGGAGTACGGCCGCCACACCGGCCACGCCGACCTCCTCCGCGAGGCCGTCGACGGCCGGGTGGGCGAGGACCCGCCGGCCGGCTGGAAGCCGGTGACGGCGGGCGTCACCGGCTCCGGAGCCGCACCCGTCAGGTGATCGGGCAGGTGTCGCGGTACTCCTCGATCGCGGTCCCGCGCGGGGCGGGGCACAGGAACTGGTCGTAGCGGGTGTCGTCGTCGACGAACCGCTTCAGCCAGGCCACCATCGACTTGGCCATCGTGGTGTTGGTGACCTGCGGGAAGAAGTGCGTGGCGCCGTTCAGCTCCAGGTACGCCTTCTCCACCGGAGACGGGATCGACTGGTAGAACAGCTCCGAGTGGGTCGCCACCGGCGCGATCGTGTCGGCCTCACCGCCGATGATCATCGTCGGCACCCGGAGGCCCGACCAGCTCTTGGTGAGGTTCCACGGCGCCAGCGGCACCGCCGCCTGGAGCGACGGGCGCGCGTCGGCGGCCTCCAGCGTGCCGCCGCCGCCCATGGAGTGACCGGCCACCGCGAGCCGGGAGGCGTCGATCCTGCTCCGCACGGCCGACGGGCTGCCCGAGGTCAGGTAGTCCAGGGCGGCCAGGAGCTGACGGCCGCGGCTGGCCGGTTGGTCGTAGATTGTGATGGTGTCGATGCCGATCACCACGAACCCGTGCGAGGCGAGCCGCGGCCCCAGCCAGGCGAGGCTGGACCAGGTCGCCGTGTAGCCGGGCGAGATGGCGATCGCGCCGAAGGTGCCCTGGCTGGTGTCGGTCGGGTAGTAGACCGTCCCGCCGCCGAAGCCGGAGACGCTCAGCCGCGAGACGCCGAGCTCGGCGGTCGCGAACGGGCCGCGGGCGGCTTCCAGGATCGCGCTGGTCGGGTCGGGGCCGCGCTCGTACGGGCCGGCCGCGTGGGCGGCCGGCGCCGCCGCGACGCCGCCGGCGAGCAGCGTGACGGCCAGGGCGAGCTTGGTGAACGTTCGCGCGCCGAAGTGGGGGGTGGAGAGCTGCACGTCGTCGAACTCCCTGCTCATCGGGGAATGACTGCTGTCTGTCGCCATTGTCGGGACGCGCGGTCAGCCGTGCATCGGTGAAATCACCGGTCTCGTGCCGCGCGCCGCCCGGTTCAGGCGCTCACCCCGAGATCGCCGGCGGTCACCGGGGCGCGCGGTTCACCTGGGTCCTTCCGGCGGCATCGCTCAGGACATGAACCTGACCAGCTCCACCCGCGAGCGGATGCCGAGCTTGCTGAAGATGTTCCTGAGATGGTGCTCGACCGTGCGCCTGCTGAGGAAGAGCTGCTCGGCGACCTCCTTGTTGGTGGCGCCCGCGGCCACCATGCGGGCGATCTGCGCCTGCTGGGCGGTGAGCTGCGACACCGTCGCGTCCGCGGCCGGCCGGACCGGCTCGCCGGAGGCCCGCAGCTCGGCCCTGGCCTGCTCGGTCCACAGGCGCGCGCCGTGCCGCTCGAACGTCTCCAGCGCCGCGTGCAGGTGGTTCCTGGCCGCGCCGGGCCGCCGGTCGCGCCGCAGCGCGCTGCCCAGCAGCAGGTGCGTACGGGCCGCCTCGAACGCGTTGACGCCCTGGCCGTGCAGGCGCAGGGCGTCCAGGAACAGCTCCTCGGCCTCGCCGGGACGCACCGACAGCAGCGCCCGGCAGCGCGAGACCAGCGCCCGCAGGGCGGGGCTGCGCGTGCTGCCGACCCAGCGTTCGAGCACCCGCAGGGCCGCCGCGGCCCGCTCGCGGTCGCCGGTGCGGGCGGCCGCCTCGATGTAGTGCGGGGTGGACATGACCTTGATGACGACGTGGCGGTTGCGCCGCTCGGCCCGCAGCCGGCCGGCGGCGTCGGCCACGCGGCCCGCGGCCAGGTCGAGGCAGGCCAGCGCCCAGTTGCCGACCGCGCCGGCCAGGCCCAGCTCGTGGGCGTCGGCCAGCTCGATGGCGGCGTCGGCGCGGATCCGGCACGTCTCCTGGTCGCCCTCGACGGCGGCGCTGACCGCCAGCCAGGCCAGGTGCTGGGCCGCGGTGTTGTGCTGGCCGGTCTCGCGGGCCAGCCGCAGGCCCTTCGCGGCGGTCGCGGCGACGGAGGCGTACCGGCCCATCCAGACGTCGGGGTAGATCGTGAACTCCAGGAGCTGCGGCACCGCCGACGCGGCCCCGCGCAGCCGGGCCTCCTCCACGGCCCGCGCCGACAGCCGGTGGGCCACCGCGTCCTCGCCCAGCAGCATGCCCGCCACGCAGGCCCACGTGAGGACGGCCGGGTCGCGTACCGACCCGGCCAGCTCCAGCACCCGCCGCAACGGCCCGGCCGCCTCCTGGTGCAGGCCGCTGAAGGTGTGGGCCATGCCCGCCAGGTACTCGAACATGAGCTGGGCCGTCGCCGGCTCGTCCGGCCGCCGCAGCGCCGCCGCCTGCCGGGCGATCGCGATGAACGCCCGGTTGTCGCCCGCCCGGTAGCTGGCGTCCGCCGCGCGGACCAGCGCGCGCACGCCGAGCACGCGGTGGCTGTCCAGCAACCGCCGGGCCGCCGCCAGCAGCTCCTCGCGGGCGCTGCCGGTCTCGCCGCCCAGCAGCTCCAGGCTGCCGCGCAGGAGCTGGACGTGGCCGCGCAGCTCCTCGGGCGCGCCGGGCGACCGCAGCCGGGCCAGCAGGGAGCGCGCGGCCAGGGGACGTCCCGACACCCAGGCGTGCCTGGCGGCGGCGGCCAGCCGTCCGGCCTCGACCGCGGGATCGGCGGTCAGCTCGGCGGCGCGCTCCAGCGCCAGGTAGGGCTCGGGGAACCCGGCACGACGCTCCGGGGCGAGGCCCGGCTCGGAGCTCCCGGCGGCCCACCGCACGGCCAGCGCCGCCCGCGCCAGCTCGTCCCCGGCCTCCTCGCCGCCGTCCCCCGCCCAGGCCCGGTGCCACGCCCGCCGCAGCCTCTCCCAGCCGCCCGCGCGCTCCCCGTCCGGGCTGCCCTCCTCCGAGCCGGGCGCGCCGGCGGCGTCCGAGGGCTGGGGCCGGGGCGGGGTGAGCAGGGCGGCGAGGACGCGGTGGGCGCGGCGGCGCTCGGCCAGCGACGCCGCGTGGTAGGCGACCGCCCGCATCGCGGGCTCCCGGAACGCGAACGCGTCCCCCTCGGCCCGCAGGACGCCCGCCCGTTCGGCCGGTTCGAGCACGGACAACGCGCACGCCGGGCTCGCCGCCCTGGCCAGGGTCGCCACGTCCAGGGCCGGATCGGCGGCGATCAGCAGCGACAGCCGGCGCGTCCGCGCGGGCAGCCGGGCCAGCACGTCCGTGTGCTCGCGCCACAACCGCCCACCGGGAGGCAGGACGGCGGGCGGCGCCGCGAGCCCGGCCCGCTGGTCGGGGGTGAGCGCGCCGATCAGCTCGCGCAGCGCCAGCGGATTGCCGCAGGCGATCTGGTCGAGCGCGGCCGGCAGGTCCTCGGCGAGCCCGCCGGGCGCCAGGTCCGCGGCCAGCTCCCGCACCGCCGGCCCGTCGAGCCCGCGCAGCTCCCGGACGGGCACGCCGTCGAGCCGCCACGTCGCGCCGCCGTCGAACCCCTCCTGGACCGGCTCGCCGTCGGGCCCGCGCTCGCGGTACGGGGTGGGCGCCGGAGGTCTGGTGGTGAAGAGCAGGGCGATCGGCTCGCAGGACAGGCGGCGGGCCACGAACGAGAGCGCGTCCAGGCTGGCCGCGTCCAGCCGGTCGGCGTCGTCCACGCAGGCCAGCACGGGACGCTCGGCGGCGACCGCCGACAGCAGCCCGAGCACGGCGGCGGGCAGCGCGAGCCCCGCCCCGCAGGTCCCGGACTCCAGGGCCGCGGCCAGGGCGCGGGCCTGGACGGCCGGCAGCGCCGCGACGGCCGCGGACACCGGCCTCAGCAGGCCGTGCAACCCCGCGTACGGCACCCGCGACTCCGGCTCCACCCCCGCCACCCGCAGCACCCGGAACCCGGAGGCCCGCGCGGCGGCCAGGTCGAGCAGCGCCGTCTTGCCCATGCCCGCCGCGCCGGTCAGCAGCAGCGCCCCGCCGGAGCCGGCCCGGGCGTCGTCGAGCAGCCGCGACAGGACGTTCTCCTCCGCGTCGCGGCCGCGTAACACGGGGACGCGCGTGACTGGGGACACGCCGTCCAGTGTCACGCGCGGGTGCCGCCGCTGAAAGGGCCGTCGCCCACGGAAACCGCCGGCCGGGCCTCTCGGCCGCAGGCGAGTGGATGGACGGGAGAAAGTGTGGCATTCCGGTGACAGCAAGCGCTTGGTGACCTACCTTGAGTCCTGACCGTCAAGGAGTGCCGATGCGGAATCAGGGGCTTGGGTCATGGCCGGCACGCAGGGCGCGGATGACGCCCGCCCGGCCCGCCGTCGGTTACCGGGGAATCGACCGCACCTACGGCGACCTGTACGACCGGGTCACCCGCCTGGCCCACGGGCTGACCGGCCTGGACGTGGGCCGCGGCGACCGGATCGCCTATCTCGGGCCCAACCACCCGTCCCTGGTGGAGACGTTCTTCGCCGCCGGGCTGCTGGGCGCGGTGTTCGTCCCGCTCAACGCCCGGCTGGCCGCGCCCGAGCTGCGCTTCCTCCTGGACGACTCCGGCGCCCGCGTCGTCGTCCTCGGCGCGGGCCAGGACGGCGGCGGCCTGCCCGGCCGGCACCTGGGCCAGGACGCCTTCGAGGAGCTGATCGCCGGCGCCCCCGCCGACCCCGTGGACGAGCCGGTGAGCCAGGACGACATCTGCCTGATCATGTACACCTCGGGCACCACCGGCCGCCCCAAGGGCGCGATGCTCACCCACGGCAACCTCATCTGGAACGCCGTGAACCTGCTGGTCGACGTCCCCCTCGCGCACGACGAGGTGACGCTGGTCAGCGCGCCGCTCTACCACATCGCGGCCCTGGCGCAGACGCTCGTGCCGACCGTGCTGAAGGGCGGCAGGGCGCTGCTGGAGCCGTCGTTCGGGGTGGACAGGACGTTCGACCTGGTCGAGTCCGAGCGGGTCACGATGATGTTCGGCGTGCCGTCGATGTTCGCGGCCCTCGCGCGGTCGCCGCGCTGGGCGCAGGCCGACCTGTCCAGCCTGCGGCACCTGCTGTGCGGGGGAGCGCCGGTGCCCGAGCCGCTGATCAGGACGTACCGGGAGCGCGGGCTGCCGTTCCTCCAGGGGTACGGAATGACCGAGACCTCCCCGGGCGCGCTCTTCCTCGGGGCGGGGCACCCGGACGCCGGGCTCGGCTCGGCCGGGGTGCCGTGCTTCTTCTCCGACGTGCGGCTGGTCGCCCCCGACGGCTCGCCCGCCGCCCCCGGCGAGCCCGGCGAGGTGTACGTCCAGGGCCCCAACGTCATGCCCGGCTACTGGCGGCGGCCGAAGGAGACGGCCAAGGTGTTGTCCGCCGACGGCTGGTTCAGGTCGGGCGACATCGGCGTGGCCGACGAGGACGGGTACGTCCGCATCCGCGACCGGATCAGCGACATGTACATCTCCGGCGGCGAGAACGTCTACCCGGCCGAGATCGAGAACCTGCTCCTCGCCCATCCGGCGGTGGCCGAGTGCGCGGTGATCGGCGTGCCGGACGAGAAGTGGGGGGAGACCGGCAAGGCGCTGGTCGTGCTGCGGCCGGGCGCGAGCGCGGAGCCCGAGGAACTGCTCGCCCACCTGGACGGCCGCCTGGCCCGCTTCAAGATCCCGAGGTATCTGGAGCTCGTCCCCGGCCTGCCGCGGAACGGCGCCGGCAAGCTGCTCAGGGCGTCCCTCAGAAAGCTGCACGGGCGGCAGGAGCCGTGACCGGTCAGGGAGCGGCGGGTCAGCCGATGGCGGGCAGGCGCAGGTCGGCGAAGACGCCGCGGTGGTCGGTGCCGGGCACGTCGAGGATCTCCGTACGGGCCACGCCCACCCGGCGGTCGGCCAGCACGTGGTCGATCGTGATGAACGGCGGTACCGCCCTGCCGTTGGGCCAGGTCGGGACGAGCCCCTTGCCCACCTGGTCGGCCGCGTCGACGTAGCCCCTGGCCAGCAGGTCGCGGAAGGCGCGGTGGTCGAGACTGGCGTTGAAGTCGCCGGCCAGGATCCTGAGCACCGACGGCGACGGGGACGGCAGCGCCTTGAGCGAGGCGTCCCACTCGGCCGCCATCCGGCCGAGCGGCGGGTTGGGGTGCACGGCCACGACCTCGACCTTGCCGCCCGAGGGCAGGGACAGCGTGGCGGCCGGCATGTTGTGGCCGATCGGGGTGAACAGCCCCCGCCGCGCCCGCAGCGGGTGCTTGGCGAACAGGCCGCTGCCGATCGCGCCGTCCGCGGCCTGGAGCACCCGGTACGGGAGCAGCTTGCGCAGCCCCGCCTGGTCGAGCCGCCGGACCGCCTCCGGGGTCAGCTCCAGCGCGCTGAAAACCTCGATCTCGTACGTGCGCACCAGGCGGACCACGGTCTCGGCGTCGGCCCGTCCGAACAGGTTGACCGACAGCACCCGCAGCGGGACGCCGTCGATCACCTTGCCCGCCTCCACCCCGGACGTCCTCGGGATCAGGCACGCGACGAACACCATGCCCACGACGGCCGCGCTCAGCCCCGCCGGGCGGTTGCGCCTGAGCACCGCCAGCAGCGCGGTCAGCGCGGCCAGCCCCGCGCCGATCGGCGTCACCGTCATGAGCTGGATGAGGATGGAGCCGGTCTCCAGGCCGCCGACCCGCAGCGCCGCCCAGGCCGCCAGCAGCGCGACCACCGTCCAGGCGAACCAGCGCCTGCGCCGCCGGGGTGAGGGACGCTTGCCGGCGGATGCGCGTTCGGCCGTCGCGCTCGCTCCCCGTTGATCCACAGCATGAACCCTAAGGCAGCGGCGGAGGACCCGAACCAGCGCCGCTCACCCCGTCCCGTCCCGCCTCAGCTCGGCCCGCGCCTCACCCCGGCCCGCGCCTCACCCCGGCCCGTCCCGCCTCAGCTCGGCCCGCCCTCGGCTCGGCTCGGTGGCTCACCTTGCCGACTCGGCGCCGGTCTTGACGGCGAGGAGTTGCCTGCGCATCGCGACGAAGTCGCCGACGTCCGTCATCGCGACGTGGGCGGCGCCGCGCACGGTGGGCTCGCCGCGCATCCGGAGCCGGTAGATCAGCCGGGTGCCGCCGCCGGTGTCGCGGAGCGCGATGGAGCAGGTCGTGGTGGCGTCGGCGCCGCGGTCGGCCAGGACGAGGCTGTGCGGGGCCTCGATCCGCTCGACGACGAAGGCGCCGCCGTCCATGACGTCGCCTGGCTTGAGGTCGCCGGGATTGAGGTCGTGCGGGGGCTGCGGGGGCTCGCCCGCGGCTGCCGCCCACGCGTCGGCTCCGGCGCCAGGGCGGGTGTCGGGGCGGGGGCCGGGGCGGGTGCTGGTACGGGGGCCGGGGCCCGGGTAGCCGCCGAGCCGGACCACCCAGGCCCACACGACCGGCGGCGGCGCGTCCACGGTGACGGCACGGGTGGCCTGGAGCTGGGGGAGCGGCACGATGTCGTCACCCGGCAGGTCCTCGTGCACCTCTTTGTCGGTCGCGCCCCAGCGCAGGTGCCAGGGGCGCACGGCGAGCAGGTACCCGGCCGCCGCACCCGCGGCCAGCCGGAACACACGGCGTGGCAGGAACATCGCAGCACTCCTTCGTGTCACTGACGGAACGTGTCGCTGGACGTGTTGCTGAACGTGTTGCCGGACGTATTGCCGGACGTGTTGCCGGGCCGGGCGTGCCGTCGGCGGCGTGTGTCGCCGGAGCCCCTGGCGGGACGTGTCGTCTGCGTCGGCCTCTCGTCGATCGGCGCCCGGAATTTCGGAGCTTATGCTGAATTATGGGCCAATGTGGCTAGATCTGGTCGGCTTTCCATATTGTCAGGCCATATGTCTCCGCAATCGGCCGCCACGCCTGCGCGAATTCTGCCTTCGCTGTCTGCGCGGCCTCCGATCTGCTGAGACCTCGCCGGTAATCGCGGTCGCCCGAGACCGGGCCGGTGCAGCCGCCCGCCACATGCCGCCGGGCCCAGGACAGGAAGGCGGTGTCGGCGTCGTAGGAGGCGTCGAGTGCGGTGATGAGCGTCTGCTTCAGCGCCGCGCCGTCGGGCAGGGCCGTCACGTCCAGCGTCCGGGCGGCGGCGAGCTGGTCGCGGCGGCCGGCGGTGATGTCCTCGATCGTGGTCACGCCGCTCCGGCGGCAACCGGTCGCGTCCGCGATCGCCGCCGACAGGCTGGAACGGGCGGAACTGCTGCTGGACAGCAGCTCGTCCACCTGTCCGGCCTGCCCGGCCGCAGCCGCCGTCGGGTCCGTGCTCGGGGCCGGGTCGTCGGCGGGGGTGGCGTCCCCGGTCGCGGGGTCCTCCGCCGCCTCGTCCGAGGTCTGCGGCTGGACGGCCGACGGCGCGCCGCTCGAACTCCCGCCCGCCTCCGCCGGAGAGGACGGGCGGCTCCCGGCCACCCACCAGACCAGCGCCGTCGTCGCACCCGCCAACGCCACGCTGGCCAGCACCACCGGCCGCCGCCACCCCGGCGGACGCAACCGCGACGGCGGCGGCGGATGATCGTCCATCGGCGGCCCCTGCGACAGGCCGCCGAACACGCCCTCCCCGGACGAACGCACCCCAGGCGGGTTACCATCGGCGCCGCCCACCGCGACCGGGACATGGCTGCCGCCGGGAGGGGCACTGGGACCTGAGGGTCTGGAGGGCGGGAAACCAGGGCCGCCGGGTTGGGGGCCGGTATTTGAAGGGCCGCCGGGCACATGGCCCCTCCCCGTTGGGCTGCCGGGTGGGGTGCCGGTGCCTGTGGGGGTGGGGGGTGTGGGGGTGGGGAGGTGGGCGCCGCAGCGGGGGCACTGGGTGAGGGCGCCGGTGTCGCTGCCGCATCGCCCGCACCGCCTCCCGGCGCCTGAATGGTGGACCAATACACCCTCCCGTAATGCTCCGTAAAGGGAAGAATTTCAATTTATCGGGCTTTTGTCCCGACCTTCACTTCCGGTGAACGAGACTATTTGATAACAACGAGCCCCCCAAAGCACTCGCCCCTCATAAGCTCGGCCGGGTTCACCGACGAAGGAGGGTCATGGCCGTCGACAGCTCCGGCGCCGCCGGCTCCACGCGGGACACCACGGCCCACCCGGGCGTGCCCCGCATGAGCAACGTCACCCGCTACCTCAGTGCCGCCGCCTACCTCGACAGCGGGTTCCGCGACCGGGTGCTGGGCGAGCTGATGTTCGACCCCTACCGCGCGGTCCCCCCGTCCTACGGCGGCTTCGACCTCATCCCGGTGATCCACCACTGCCGGCGCTCGCGCTCGATGCTCGTCGTCCGCGACGCGCTCATCACCGTGTTCTTCCTGGCCGGGTTCGTGATCTCGCCGGTGACCACGATCGCGTGGGTGGCGATGCTCGTCCCGCTGGTGCTGCTCACCTCGGGGCGGGTCCGGCGCGGCTCGCTGCTGCTGCGGGGCGTGCTCTGGTTCTGGGCCGCGAACATGGCCCTGCTCCTGCTGGCCGGGGTGTTCTCCACCGCGCTGTCCGTGCTGCTGCTGCAGGGCCTGTCCAGCTCCTCCTTCTACGACGACGGCCCCTCCTACGGCGTCGCCGACGTCCTGAGCCAGGGGCTCGGCACGCTGGCCCTGGCGATGGCGGTGCCCTTCACCACGCTCGGGGTGGCGCTGGTCTACCGGATCGCGACGTACATGACGCTGGCGGGCACCCTGCGGCCGGGCGCGCCCGAGCCGGTCACCGGCGCGACCGGCCCCCGCACCGCCCACCGCGTCGACTACGTGCGCAGCGCCCAGTGGGGCAACATCACCATGTACGCCAACGAGGACGCCTTCATGGGCGCCGGGTCCATCGCCAGGAGCTGGTCGATCGCCGTCGAGCTCGACCGGGTGCGCGGCCGCGAGGGCCCGCCGCGCCGCCAGGACGACCCGGTCGACATCGACCCCGTCGAGCTGCACGCCTTCGTCCGCGAGCGGCTGAAGGACATGCGCGACCGCGTGCTGCGTCCCAACGAGGGCATCCAGCGGCTCGACATCGGCGACCACGTCGTCACCAGGGGGATCTTCACCGTGGCCGACTGGCACGAGGGCGGCGTCCCGGTGTCCCATCCGCTGATCGGCAAGAACGGCCTGCCCAGGTCCCACGCCACGCCCGAGGAGATCGAGGCCGTCGTCCGCCATCCGCAGGGCGGCGTGCGCTACTACCAGCGCGTCACGATCAACAACGCCGGGCAGGAGATCCGCGACCGCAACGGCCGGCTCGTCGCGCCCGCCGAGGACCAGGAGGCGCTGACCTCCGCGTTCATCTACCTGGCCGTCGAGGGCCGGATGCTCTACACCCAGTTCGTGGTCACCGTGCTCCCGCCCGCCCACGGCCCCTACCACGTGGTCGACCGGCTGCCCACGATGACCGGCGGCCGCATCGCCTGGGAGGCGGTCAGGTCGTTGAAGCTGCGGCTGCTGCGCGACGTGCTGGCCGCGCCCGCCCGGCTGGTCCGTACGGGGGTGCAGGCCGTCCGGCAGAACATGCTGGCGCCCGACCCGCGCAAGCACATCGTCTACCCCTACGGCGCCCGATTCAGCGTCCGGGAGCTGGGCGCGAGCGACGACCTGCAGACCCACATCCAGGTGCTCGACGTCTCCAAGTACGTGCGGATGATCGAGCAGCGGCTCACCGAGGCGGTCCTCGACTTCCTGGAGGACAAGGGCGTGGAGACGGGCGCCTACCGGTTGCAGGCGGCGAGCGTGACCATGAACACGCTGTCGGTCAGCGGCGGCGCCACGGTCAGCGGCCCGGTCGCCTTCGGGCACCAGGCCGCGGCGACGGTCAACAACCTGGGAGGGCAGGGCGCGTGACGACCGAGGGAACCCCGACGCCGAGCTCGTACGGCGTGCACATCAGCGGCGGCGAGGTGAGCGGCCCGATCGCGGTGGGCCCGCACTCCCGCGCGACGGTCAACAACCTGGGCGGCGCCGCCCCCGGCGAGGCGGCCCGGCTGCTCGACCGGCTGGAACGCCTGCTCGCCGAGCACGAGGCCGAGGTGACCGAGCCCGCGCGGGCCCGCCGGGACGTCGCCGACGTGCGGCAGGAGATCGAGCAGGCCGACCCCGACCGCTCCCGCGTCCTCGACGCGCTCAAGCGGCTGTCGGCCCGCGCGGCCGAGGTGTCGGTGATCGTGGAGGTCGTCGGCCAGATCCGCGAGCTGTTCGGCTGACCACCCGCGGCTCTCGGAGGGGGCCGTGGTCAGCGGAAGACCGCGATCGCGGCCTCGCCGAGCATGTCGTCGATGAGCTGCACGACCTCCCTGACGACGGGGGAGTGCTCGCCCGCGATCTCCCGGAGGCGTTCGACGAGCCGGGCCGAGGGCTGGTCGAGGTAGAGCTCGGCCTCCAGCCGCAGCGCGCCCACCAGCCCGCACAGCGCCGCGCCGCGCCCGTCGGGCTGCTTCCAGCCCTCCACCGCCGAGCGCACCCCGGCCGAGGCGCGCACCACCGAGGCGATGTCGGCGAGCTGGTACCGCGTGTACGGCAGCATGCCCATGCGCCGCCTGGTCACCATGACCAGCACGCCCGCGGTGACCAGGCTCTGCCGGGTGCGGTCGTAGGCGTCCTCGGCGAGCTTCTTGATCCAGAACCTGGCCTCACCCTCGGCCCGGTCGCGGGCCATCAGCGGGACGAGGGAGTCCACGACCGCGTCGCCGACCGGGGTGGGATCGACGACGGCGATCCGGCCCTGCCCGACCGTGACGCGCCCGCTCAGCGCCAGGTCGAGCAGCACCGCCCCGGCCAGCCCGAGCGCCATCGAGTGCTGGTGCACCAGGGGCTTGCCGGACTGGTCGTGGCCGATGAGGAACAGCTCGTGGTGGAGCGGCGGCCGCGTCACGGCGACCGGATCCCGGTCAGGCCGGCCTTCTCGTCGCCGTCCAGCACCGGGCGACGGCCGCGGGCGTACAGGACGCCGAGGACGACGACGCCGACCGCGAGCCAGATCAGGCCCACCCGCTGGGCCATGATGTTGGCGTTGACGATCACGAAGATCAGGATCGCCATGCCGATCAGCGGCATCACCAGGTGCGACCAGAAGTCCGACGAGCGCTGCCTGACCCGGTAATGGACGATCACCGACACGTGCAGCACGACGAACGCGATCAGGCCGCCCATGTTGACCAGGCTGCTCAGCAGGCCGACGCCCTCCTTGAGCTGCGAGGCCCACACGCCGATGGCGATGGACAGGGCCGAGACGAGCAGGATGGCGTTGGCCGGGACCGAGTGCTTGATCGACACCTTGGCGAGGAAGGCGGGCAGTTGCCGGTCGCGGGCCATGGCGTACAGCAGGCGGGAGACGGCGACCTGGGCCACCAGCGTGTCGGCGAAGCCCCAGGAGATGGCGGTGGCCGTCGAGGTGACGTGCCGCAGCCACTCGCCGCCCGCCGAGGCGGCGGCGTCGTAGAAGGCGGTCTCCGAGCCGGTCTGCAGCAGGCCGGCCGGGTCGGGCACCACCAGCGCCGCCACCCAGACCTGGGCGACGAACAGCAGCCCGGCCAGGATCAGCGCCAGCCGCATGGCCCTGGCCACCTGGGCCGAGCCGCCCGCGGACTCCTCGACGAGCATGCTGATGCCGTCGAAGCCGAGGAAGGACAGCACCGCGACGGAGACCGCGGCGAAGATCACCGGCCAGGAGAAGGTGTCGGGGTTGAACAGCGGTGTGAGGCTGAACCCGTGGCCCCGGCCCTGGAGCAGGGCCCAGATCCCGATCAGCACGAACAGGCCGAGCACGACCAGCTCACAGGTGATCAGCACCTTGGTGAGGGTGATCGTCATCCGGATGCCGCGCAGGTTGACCACCGTGTTGACGGCCACGAAGATGAGCAGCCACCCCCAGACCGGCACCCCTGGCACGCTGTTGTTCATGGCGATCGAGGCGACCAGGTAGAGCAGGCTCGGCACGAGCAGGTAGTCGAGCAGGATCGCCCACCCGGTCATGAAGCCGACCGACGGGGCGATGCCGCGGCCCGCGTAGTTGTAGACCGACCCCGACAGCGGGAAGGCCTTGACCATCTGCGCGTAGGAGGCCGCGGTGAACAACATCGCGACCATGCCCACCAGGTACGCCATGACGGGCATGCCGCCCGAGGTCTTGTAGACCGGGCCGAAGATCGCGAACGGCGCGATCGGCACCATGAAGATCAGGCCGTAGAACACGAGATCGGTCAGTCCGACCCCGCGGCGTAATTCCTGACGGTAGCCGAACTGCTCGATGCTCTCCTGAGGTTGCACGACAGCCTCTCCATGTCGTCCATGCGGGGGGTGACGGGCCTCGGTATACGCATGGGGTTACGGATACCGGTGGGGCTCGATCTGGCGATCCTTCCGTAGCCCACGGTCACGTCGCAAGAGGCTGCTCCAGGTGGTTGCGTACCTGAGCCCGGCGGAGGCGGGCGGGACGCGTGCCGTCCCGCCCGCCGGCCGGGGGCGCCGCCTCAACAGGCGCCGACGTCCTTCCACACGCCCCACTCGCCGGTGGTGCCGGGCTCCTGGCCCTGCGTCCACCACTTGGCCTCCCACGTGTGGGCCTTGTGCGAGACGCGCTGGCCGCCGTTGTAGACGGCCGTCGCGCTCCAGGCGGGCGCGGTGCAGGCGCCGCCGGTCGGGGTGACGGTCGGGGTCGCGGACGGGCTCGGGCTGGGCGCGACGCCGCCCCGCGCCAGGTCCTGGACCAGCCCGTACGTCCGGCCGCCGAAGGTCAGCGTGTAGTTCGCCTGGCCGGGGACGGGCAGGTAGTACACGTAGTCGAGGGTCACCGACGCGCCGGGGGCGAGCGTCTGCCAGGTGGGCAGCTTCACCGACACCCGGTGGAAGTCGCCCTTGAGCCCGCCGACGTTGTTGCCGGTGTGCTCACTGCTGATCACCCGCAGGCCGAAGCCGGACTGGTCCTTGGCGTTGTTCGGGGCGGAGGTCGCGTAGTCCCACTGGAACTCAGCGCCGCCCGGGATGGTGGTCTGCGTCTTGTTGGTGATGACGAGCTTGGGGTTGATCGGGTAGTTGCTGTCGCCGGCGGGGAAGCCGGTGGCCTCGATCGTGACGTCCACCTTCTCGGCGGGGACGGCCACCTTGGCCTTGGCCGCGCCGTACGGGGCGGCGGTCCTGAGCTTGTCGTAGAGCAGGCCGGTCAGGGTCTGGCCCATGAAGTACTCGCCCTTGGCCGCGTCCCAGGCGTAGTCGCCGGCCAGTTCCCAGATCATCACGCCGCCGATGCCCTGGTTCCTGACGTAGTCGGCCTTGGCGCCGAGCGACTGGTCGTCCTCGGTGGACAGGAACACCTTCTTGCCGGCGTTCCACAGCCAGGGGGCGGTCAGGGTGGCGTTGTAGTTGCGGGTGTAGGTGCCGGTCAGCCGGTCCTCGGGGTCGTTGGCCGGGTCCAGGCCGTAGGCGGGGCCGTAGGAGCCGGCGATGCCCTTGGCCAGGTTCATGGCGTGCCACATGGGGTTGGAGCCGGCGCCGACCTCCTTGCCGTTCTCCTCGTCGTGCCAGAGGTTGTCGATGCCGCGGGCGCCGTCGCCGCAGGTGGTCAGGCCCTGTGGGCAGCTTCCGCTCGGGCCGTTGGAGGTGCCCCACAGGCCGTTCGCGCCGCCGTTGACGTTCCTCCAGCCGCGCGTGTAGTACGGCACGCCGATGTTGATCCGGCCGGCCGGCATCGCGCCGCGGAAGTAGTGGTAGGCCCAGTCGGTGTTGAGGTAGCCGAGCCCGCCGTACTGGGCGGCGGTGTAGACGCCCCACTTGGCCAGCTCGGCGTCCTTGCCGTCGTCGTACAGGGCGGCGTTGGGGCCGACGAACTCGTTCCAGGCGCCGTGCAGGTCGTAGGACATGATGTTGACGTAGTCCAGGTACTGGGTGACCTGGAAGGTCTCCATGCCGCGCAGCAGGTAGCCGGAGGCGGGGGCGGCGACGGTCAGCATGTAGTACCTGCCGTCGGCGGCGGCCGCGGTGTCCAGCTTCTGGCGCAGCGTCCTCATCAGGGCCGCGTAGCCCTTCATCAGGTTCGACCTGCGGGCGTTGGCGATGGTCCAGTCGAGCGGGTTCCCCGCGTCCTTCATCGAGGTCGGGTACTCGTAGTCGATGTCGACGCCGTTGAACCCGTACGCGCGCACGAACGCCACGACCGAGTCGGCGAACGTGCCGATGCCGGCCTGGTTGACCGAGCCGTCGGCGTTGGTGGTCATCGAGTAGAAGCCGCCGGAGGGCACGCGGGCGCCGCCGGCGTCGAGGTAGCCGCCGGTCTCGGCCCAGCCGCCGACCGACACCAGCGTCTTGGTGCCGGGGTACTGCTTCTTGTACTTGTTCAGCAGGTTGAAATGGCCTTTGTAGGCGTAGGCCGGGTCCATCTCGGCGCCGGGGACGCCGGGCCACTCGGTCGCGGTGGCGTTGGCGTCCACGGCGATCTTGTTGCTGCCGTCGACGTGGGCGAAGGCGTAGTTGATGTGGGTGACCTTGCCCCACGGGATGTCGCCGGCCAGGTAGGCGGGCTGGCCGTTCTTGCCGGTGCGCCAGCTGGTGAAGTAGCCGATGATGCGGCGGGGGTGGTCGGCCCCCATCTTCTCGCGGCCGTCCTCGTCGTAGGCCAGGCAGTAGGGGACGTCCACGCCGGGGGTCTGGTAGAGGCCGTCCGGGCGGCAGGCGGCGTTGTCGGCCGCGGCGGTGGCCGTACCGGCCAGGGCTCCTGCGATGAGGACCAGTGAGGTGCCGCACGCGGCCAGGGCCGCGCGTAGGCGTGTGGGCTTCAAGGCCACCTCCGAGGGGGCATGACTGGGGGGTTGATCGGAAGGTAAGCCTGGCGAACAGGGCCGTCAATGCTTTCTGTTAGGAAACTTTCTTAATAGTTGCCGTCCGGTCGCCCGGCCGGTCACGATCCGGTCCGGCGCAGGATGAGCACCGCGATGTCGTCGCGCGGGGCGCCGTGCGTGAAGGCGTTCAGGTCGGCGGCCAGGGCCTCGACGGTCCTGGCGGGCGGGTCACGGGCCCAGGAGCGCAGCCGCTGCTCCAGCGGGTAGAAGGAGCCGTCGCGGGCGCGGGCCTCGGTCACGCCGTCGGTGCACAGCAGCAGCGAGGCCCCCCGCGGGAAGGCGAAGCGCGCGCCGTGGCGCGGCTCGCCCGCCAGCCCGGCCAGGCCGAGCGGCACCTCCGGCTCGCCGAGCCAGAGCTGCCCGGCGTTCCCGCCGTGGATCAGGTACGGCGCGATGTGCCCGCAGTTGACCGCGTCCACCTCCAGCTCGGGGCCGATGTCCAGCAGCAGCGCGGTGACGAACCGCTCGGGCTCGCCGGTGTGCGCGGCGAACCTGTTGTGCCTGATCACGGCGTCCTCCAGGGCGTCGGCCACGCCCATGAGGGAGATCTCGCGGTAGGCCGCCTCCCGGAAGGCGCCCAGCACGGCCAGCGCGGCGCCGATCGCGGGCAGCCCCTTGCCCTGCACGTCGGCGATCATCACCCGGGTCCCGTACGGCGACGGCGCCACCTCGTACATGTCGCCGCCCACCATCGTGTCCTCCTCGATGGGCTGGTAGAGGCCGTCCACGACCACGTCGAGGGAGCGCAGCGGCAGCGGCCTGACGAGCTGCCGCTGCAACGCCGCGGCGGCCGAGCGCAACCGGCGCACCTCCTCCTCGCGCTGGATCCGGTAGCTCGCGCCGACCACGCTCATCAGCCCGAACGCCGCGGTGAAGCCGGATACCTCCAGGTTCGTCCGCAGGTTGCCGCCCAGATAGGCGACCGAGGCCGACACCACCGCCAGCACCCACACCGACGCGACCGCCGTCTGCCACACCGAGCCCAGCGCCGACACGATCGCGGGCAGGAAGATCAGCACCGGCACGAGCTCCGCGCCCCCGCCGGTGAACCTGTCCAGCCCGACCACCAGCGCCGTGATCCCGATCAGGCCGACCACGAACACCGGTGTCGTGAAGAAGGGCCGCCTGTGCCCGCCACCCCAGAGAATCGTCGTTCACCCCCCGGTGACCAGCTTCTCCCAAGGCGTCCGCGTTCCGTCCTGCGGCGCGCCGGGCACGGCGAAGGGCCGGCCCCGAAACCCGGGACCGGCCCTTGACGTGCGAACTTATCCGAGGCCGTTCTTCATGGCCGTGAGGAGTTCGGCGTTGGTGGTGTCACCGCTGAGCTCCCAGAAGAACGCGCCGCCGAGGCCCTGGTTCTTCGAGTAGCTCATCTTGCCGCCGATGGTGCTCGGCGTGTCGTAGCTCCACCACTGGTTGCCGCAGTAGGCGTAGGCCGTGCCCGCGACCGTGCCGGTGGACGGGCAGCGGGTCTTGATGACCTTGTAGTCCTCGATGCCCTGCTCGTACGTGCCGGGCGCCGGGCCGGTCGCGGTGCCGCCGGGCGCGGCCTGGGTCACGCCGGTCCAGCCGCGGCCGTAGAAGCCGATGCCGAGCAGCAGCTTGGCGGCCGGGACGCCCTTGCTCTTCAGCTTCTGGATGGCGTTGTCGGTGTAGAAGCCGGGGACCGGGATCTTGTCCCAGGTGGTGAGCGGGGAGTGCGGGGCGGTCGGGCCCTGCGCGTCCCAGCCGCCGAAGAAGTCGTACGTCATGACGTTGTACCAGTCGACGTACTGGGCGGCGCCGCCGTAGTCGGCCGCGTCGATCTTGCCGCCGTTGTTGCCGTCGGCGGTGATGGCCGCGGTGACCAGGTTGTTCGCGCCGAAGCGGGAGCGCAGCGCCGACATCACGTTCTTGAACGCCGCCGCGCCGCTGGTGTCACAGGTCAGGCCGCAGGCGTTCGGGTACTCCCAGTCGATGTCGATGCCGTCGAAGACGTCGGCCCAGCGGGGGTCCTCCACCAGCTTGTAGCAGGAGTCGGCGAAGGCCGTCGGGTTCTGCGCCGCCTGGCCGAAGCCGCCGGACCAGGTCCAGCCGCCGAAGGAGAAGAGCACCTTCAGGTTGGGGTACTTCTTCTTCAGCTTGCGCAGCTGGTTGAAGTTGCCGCGCAGAGCGCCGTTGTCCCAGGTGTCGGCGACGCCGTCGACGCTCTCGCCCGCCTGGTAGAAGCGGTCGTAGTCGGCGTAGCTGTCGCCGATCGTGCACTGCCCGTTCTGCACGTTGCCGAACGCGTAGTTGATGTGGGTCAGCTTGGCCGCCGAGCCGCTGGTGTCGATGTTCTTGACGTGGTAGCCGCGCTGGTAGATGCCCCACTGGACGAAGTAGCCCAGCACCTTGTTGCCGCCGCCACCGCCGCCGCCCGTGGTGGTCGCGGTGATCTGGTTGCTGTCGGCCGAGCGGTTGCCGGCCGCGTCACGCGCGCGCACGGTGTAGCTGTAGGAGGTGTTGGCGCTGAGGCCGCTGTCGTTGTACGTGGTGCCCGTGACGGTCGTGACCAGCGTGCCGCCGCGGTAGACCTCGTAGCCGGTCACGGCCACGTTGTCGGTGGAGGCGTTCCAGGCCAGCGAGACGCTGCTGTTGCTGACGCCGGTCGAGCGCAGGTTGCCGGGCACCGACGGCGGGGTCGTGTCGTCGCCGCCACCGCCGCCGGTGGTCGTCGCCGAGATCTGGTTGCTGTTGGCCGAGCGGTTGCCGGCCGCGTCGCGCGCGCGCACGGTGTAGCTGTACGCCGTGCTCGCGGTGAGGCCCGTGTCGTTGTACGTGGTGCCCGTGACGGTCGTGACCAGCGTGCCGCCGCGGTAGACCTCGTAGCCGGTCACCGCCACGTTGTCGGTGGAGGCGTCCCAGGCCAGGGCCACGCTCGTGTTCGTGACGCCGGTCGAGCGCAGGTTGCCCGGCACGGACGGCGCGGTCGTGTCGCTGCCGCCGCCGCCGGAGACCTTCCACAGCGCCGCCACGTTCGGCGGCTCCCAGCCGGGCTGGGAGGTGTGCGCCTGGAGGCAGACGTAGTCGACGCCGTTGTAGGTGACGACCGTGCCCGCCGTGTAGGCGGTCCACGGGGCCCAGGCCGCCGCGTACGCCACCGAGCTGGCGGAGGCCAGCGGTGGGGCGGCCACGGCCGCGGTGAGGGGCAGGGCCAACGCCGCCATTCCCGCCAGGACCTTGCTCAGAATGGTGTGTTTCATGTCGCTCCGACATCCGTTGGGGGGTGTGTGGGGAGTGGGATGGGAGACTTCTGGGGAAACTATTAGGAAAGTTTCCTTTAAGTTGTGAATCGACGGTAGCCTCTGCCTGGGGGAGCGTCAATACGTATCGGTCAGGCGTCCGTAATCGTGCCGGTCAGACCGCGGACACGGCCGTTCACGAGGGGATAACGGTTCGGGAACGGGGGCTGACGGCGGGCTGAGCCGTGGCTCAGCATGGGAGCGTGGCAGGAATCTCCGCCTGGCGGCGGACGCCCACGCGACGCGGGCCCTACGTGGCCCGCGCGGTCGCGGAGTTACGGTCCTGGCCGTCGCTGAACGTCAGCGGCACCGGTCAACAGGTCGCCTTCGCCGTACACGGAACCGAGATCCTGCGCCTGGCCGGCCGGGACGAGGTCCACCTGCGGCTCACCGCCCCCGCCATCGGCCGCCTGGAGCCGTATCTGCGGGCCTGCGACCAGGTTCACGCCTGCCGCGACCGCGCCTGGGTCGCCGTGCAGGTCGACGCCGAGCCGGATCTGGAATTGTTGCTGGCCCTCACCAGCGTGGCGATAAAGGCGCACGTGGCGTGAACCGATTCGCTGCGTAGCGTTTCTCCGACGCAGCGTCGAATTCATTGCCGCCATTTGCCTGGGAATTACTCGCCGGGTAGCTTGGTTGTACACAGCCGAACGGGGAGTCGTCCCAGGTAGGGATGGCATTGCCAGGGAATTACCCTAGCGGGACCCGTGTTGTACAGAATCGATGCGGGCAATCCCCGCATCCGGGCGTCGCGCAAATACCTTCAGGCCCTTTCCCGGGCCCGGGAAGACGATGCGTCAGCCCTTTGCCTGACCAAGAGACCGCTGAATCCGCCTGTGCGCGGAACCGGGGACCCATGTGTCCAATGGGGTGAATCGGCACCGTGGTGCCGTAGGGCAGCTTCCCGCCCGAACCCGTCAGCTAACCCGGCAAGCGGCACGGAAGCTCAAGGAGTAACACCCTCATGGCCAAGCACCGTCTTCACCGTGCCTTCAAGCTCGACCTCGCCAAGATCGCTCTCGGCGCGACCGCCGTCGCCGGCGTGCTCGGCACGCACGCGGCAGTGAACGCCGACACCACCCACGCCACCGCCCACACCGCCGCCCAGACCGCCAAGGTCGCCGGCGTGGCCGCGCAGCCGCACGTCGCGCAGAACCGCGCCGCCGACGAGAGCGCCAAGGGCAAGGTCAACGTCACCGCCGCCCAGGTGCTGGCCACGGCCCGCGCCCAGGTCGGCACGTCCGAGGACGCCAACGGCGGCGGCACCAAGTTCCAGAAGTGGTACGCCGACTCCCAGCGCGCCGCCGAGACCGCCGCGCGTGACGGCGGCAACCGCGCCATGTACCTGAACGCCCCCTGGTGCTCGATGTTCGTCTCCTGGGTCGGCGAGCAGACCGGCGCCCGCCCGCAGGTCGGCTGGGACGCCTACACCGTGACCCACGCCAAGTGGTTCGCCGCCAACCACCGCTGGGGCACCGAGGCCAAGCCCGGAGCCGTCGTCTTCTTCTCCTGGAGCGGCAGCAAGAGCCTGAGCGACATCCAGCACGTCGGCTTCGTCGTCAAGGACAACGGCGACGGCACGATCTCCACGATCGAGGGCAACACCGGCAACGGCAAGGTCGAGCAGCGCGTCCGCCCGACCTCCCAGGTCGTCGGCTACGGCTACCCGTCGTACGCCGCCTGATCCACCCTTGCGAAAGAGCGCATTCCCCGAGGGGAGTGCGCTCTTTCGCGTTCAGGGCCGCCGCTGCCGCTGGACCAGGGCCGCCGCGGCCTGCCCGGCCGAGCGGGCCGCGCCCGGCTCCTCGGAGATCATCGCGGTCACCGTGGCGCCGTCGATCAGGGTGAGCAACTGCTCGGCGAGCAGGCCGGGGTCCCCGGCTCCCGCCTCCTCGGCGAGCGAGCGCAGGTAGGCGCGCAGGCGCTCCTTGTGCTCGCGCACCGCCGTGCGGACGGCGGCCGAACCGGCGCCCAGCTCGGCGAAGGCGTTGGCGAACCCGCAGCCGCGGAAGTCGTCCTCGGCGAACCAGCGTTCCAGCCAGGCGAAGACCGCCGGGACGGGGTCGCCGGCGTCGGCCACGTACGCGGTGAGCGAGGCCATCCAGCGTTCGTCGCGCCGCCGCAGATAGGCCACGACCAGCGCCTCCTTCGACGGGAAGCACTGGTAGAGGCGCTTCAGCGAGAGGCCGGAGGCGGCCCGGATCTCGTCCATGCCGACCGCCTGCACGCCGCGGCGGTAGAACAGGTCGCCCGCGGCGTCCAGCAGCCGCTGCTCGTGATCCATGACACCCCTCCAAGTGCTTGCCGCGGAGAACGGTCGTTCTCTACGCTAGCGCACAACCCGGGAGAACGACCGTTCTCTCGACCGGAGAGGACTGCCCATGACCCGCCCGCCCGTGCCGCCGTTCACCGAGGAGACCGCCCGGATCAAGGTCCAGGCCGCCGAGGACGCCTGGAACACCCGCGACCCCGAACGCGTCGCGCTCGCGTACACCGAGGACTCGGTGTGGCGCAACCGCGGCGAGTTCGTCACCGGCCGCGCCGGGATCGCGGAGTTCCTGCGCCGCAAGTGGGCCCGCGAGCTGGACTACGCCCTGCGCAAGGAGCTGTGGGCGTTCACCGGCGACCGCATCGCCGTCCGCTTCCAGTACGAGTCCCGCGACGCCGCCGGCCAGTGGTGGCGCAGCTACGGCAACGAGCAGTGGGAGTTCGACGCGTCGGGGCTGATGCGCCGCCGGGAGGCCAGCATCAACGACGTCGCCATCACCGAGGATGAACGCCGCATCTTCGGCTCCCGCCCGCCGTCCGAACACGGCGTGGACGTCCTCGGGATCCGCCGCGCGGAGATCGCCGGGGTAAGGTCGGAAGGCCGATCGTAGGAGGTCTGACATGGCGGTCTTGCTGCTGGGCACCCTCGACACCAAGGGGGAGGAGTACGCCCTCGTCCGCGACCTGATCATCCGGGCCGGCCAGGGCGTCGTCCTCATGGACACCGGCGTCATGGGCGCCCCGGCGCTGGCCGCCGACGTCCCCGCCGAGGCCGTGGCGCGGGCCGCGGGCACCACCCTCGACCGGCTCAGGAGCGCCGGCGACCGCGGCGCCGCGCTCGCCGCGATGGCCGCCGGGGCCACCGCCCTGGCCCAGGACCTGCACGCCCGCGGCGAGCTGAGCGGCGTGCTCGCGCTCGGCGGCAGCGGCGGCTCCTCCATCGCCGCCGCCGTCATGCGGGCGCTGCCCGTCGGCCTGCCCAAGCTGCTCGTCTCGACCATGGTCAGCGGCGACGTGTCGGCCTACGTCGGGGAGACCGACGTGACGCTCATGTACAGCGTCGTCGACGTCGCGGGCGTCAACTCCGTCTCCCGCCGCATCCTGACCAACGCCGCCGCCGCCGTCAGCGCGATGGCCGCCTCCCACGACGCCGGCGCCGAGCCGTCCGGTGAGGACAAACCGCTGGTCGCGGCCACGATGTTCGGCGTCACCACGCCCGCCGTCGACGCCGCGCGGGCCCGGCTGGAGTCCCTGGGCTACGAGGTGCTGGTCTTCCACGCCACCGGCTCGGGCGGCCGGGCCATGGAGGCGCTGGCGGCCGGCGGCCACTTCGCCGGGGTGCTCGACCTGACCACCACCGAACTGGCCGACGAGCTCGTCGGCGGCGTGTTGTCGGCGGGCCCCGACCGCCTGACCGCCGCCGGGCGGGCCGGCATCCCGCAGGTCGTCAGCCTGGGGGCCGTCGACATGGTCAACTTCGGCCCGATGGAGACCGTGCCGGACCGGTTCAGGTCACGGCAGCTCCTGGTGCACAACCCGACGGTGACGCTCATGCGCACCACCCCCGCCGAGAACGCCGAGATCGGGCGGGCGATCGGCGAGCGGCTGGCCCGCGCGTCGGGGCCGGTCACGCTGTTCGTGCCGCGCGGCGGCGTCTCGGCCGTCGACGTCGAGGGCGGCCCGTTCCACGACCCGGCGGCCGACGCGGCCTGCTTCGACGCCGTGCTCGCGGCCGTCGCGGGCAGCGCCGTCGAGGTCGTGCAGAGCGACCAGGACATCAACAACGCGCAGTTCGCCGTGGCGGCCGCCGACCGGCTGCACCGGCTGATCGAGAAGGGGGCTTGATGCGTCGCGACGAGGCACTACGGAGGCTGCGCGCCGAGCGGGAGGCGGGCCGGCTGATCATCGGCGGCGGCGCGGGCACCGGGCTGTCGGCCAAGTCCGCCGAGGCGGGCGGGGTCGACCTGCTCATCATCTACAACTCCGGGCGGTTCCGGATGGCCGGCCGCGGCTCGCTCGCCGGCCTGATGCCCTACGGCGACGCCAACGCGATCGTCGTGGAGATGGCGGGGGAGGTCCTGCCGGTCGTCAAGGACACGCCGGTGCTGGCCGGGGTGTGCGGGACCGACCCGTTCCGGCTGATGCCGCGCTTCCTCGACGAGCTGAAGGACATGGGCTTCACCGGCGTCCAGAACTTCCCGACGGTCGGCCTGATCGACGGTGTCTTCCGGGCGAACCTGGAGGAGACCGGCATGGGCTTCGACCTGGAGGTGGAGATGATCAGGCTGGCCGCCGAGCGCGACCTGCTCACCGCCCCCTACGTGTTCACCCCCGAGCAGGCCACCGCCATGGCGCGGGCGGGCGCCGACGTCCTCGTCCCGCACATGGGCCTGACCACCAAGGGCAGCATCGGCGCCGTCACCGCGATCGGCCTCGACGAGGCGGCCGTGCGCATCCAGGAGATGCGCGACGCCGCCGTCGCCGTCAACCCCGACGTCATCGTGCTGTGCCACGGCGGTCCCATCGCCGAGCCCGACGACGTGCGTCACATCCAGCAGCGCACGGTCGGCGTCGCCGGGTTCTTCGGCGCGTCCTCGATGGAACGCCTGCCCGCCGAGCGGGCCATCGCCGAACAGGTCCGCGCCTTCAAGCAGCTCTGACCGGGAGGAACCCGCCATGCACCGACGACCGGACGCCCTGCCCACGATGATCTTCGACTGGGGGGCCATCAAATGGCACGTGACGCCCGACGCCGTGCCGGGCGCGTCCTCCACGTTCGGCGAGGTCGTCATCAACCCGAACAAGGGCCACGAACGCCACCTGCACCCCGACTCCGACGAGGTCCTCTACGTCATCGAGGGCGAGGGGCGGCAGACCGTCGGCGACGACCCGGAGTTCCCGGTCCGGGCCGGTGAGGCGATCTACATCCCGAAGGGCACGCTGCACTCCACCTTCAACACCGGCTGGCGGCCGCTGCGGATCATCGCGACGTACACGCCGGGCGGGGCCGAGCTGGCGCTGCGCGAGCTGCCCGGCTTCGTGGAGCTCGGCCCCGGCGACCACCCGACCTGGGCGGCCGCCACCTCCTGAGCGGCGCGGGCCGTGCGCGGGGTTCGGGCCCGCGCACGGCCCGCGGCGTGCCCGGCCTCCATGTGAATGATCGTTCACGTCCGGTCTGTCGGTGGCCTCCGGTAGATTTCCGGGTCTGTTGATCAAGCCCATTCGGAGTTGGCTGTCGGCGCGAGCATGCCGTCAGACTGGAGGTCGAGACCTTGGACGCGGACGAAACCGCGTGGGAGCAGCGCAGCGTCGTGCGGGTGGTGCCGCCGGTCCAGCCGCGCAAGCTGGCGAAGGTGCCCTTCGTCGAGCTGGCTGACGGCAGGTTGCAGGGGGTCGTGTCGAGCGGGTCCGACATCGAGCGGGTCTACGTCTCCTCGATCGCCGCCGGCACCCACGACCTGAGCTGCAGCACCAACAACAACCGCCCGTGCGGCGCGCTGCACGGCTACGCGTGCAAACACATCCGCATGCTGGCCGACGAGGCCGTGCTCCAGTACGGCCTCGACCGGGTGGCCCGCTACCTGCGCGTCGAGGTGCCCGAGGGCGGCCACCTGATGAGCGTGCTGAACGGCACCCCCCAGCGCACCCCGGCGGCCGTGGTGTTCAGCCGGTTCCTGCGCCACCTGGCCTACCTGGAGGTGCCCGACAGCACCGAGCCGCTGGCCGAGCTCCACTGGTTCCCGGCGATGGGGCCGCAGACGGGAGAGGTGGGCTGATGCTCGACGTACAGCTCGGGGAGCTGGCCGGCGACGGGCCGGCCGGGGTCGAGGAGGCGCTCGCGCTCGCCACGGGGTTCGACGGCGCGCTCGGGCACGGGTTCGCCAGGGTCGCCGAGGAGCCCGCCGCGGCGCTGGCCGCGCTGGCCGGCGCGCTCGCGGGCTCCCCGCTCGGCGACCGGCTGGGCGAGGCGGTGGAGAAGGTGACCGCGGGGTCGGTCGCCGACGAGCACCTGGCGGCGCTGGCCGGCGGGCGGGCCGCGCTGTTCGGGGCGGTGCACGACGCCCTGCTCGCCCGCCTCGACCAGGCGCTGGGCCGCAGCCGCGCATCCTGGCCGCCGGCCGCCGCCACGGACGCCGCCACGGACGCCACAACAGGGGCGGCGTCCGTGGGCGGCGTGCCGGAGAACCTGCTGGCCGGGTGCCGGGTCTGGTTGCGGGAGCTGGCGATCACCGGCTGGCGGGGCGTCGACGACGACCTCGTCTCCGCCGCCGACCAGGCGATCGAGGCGCTGCTCGGGGTGCCCGAGCTGCGCGGGCTCGCCGTGCTGCTCGACGGGCTGGCGACCGAGCTGCGGGCCGCGTCCCCGGTGGCGACGATGGACCGGCTGCCGCTGCGGCGGTGGGCCGACCTGTGGACGCGCGGGCTGCTGCTCGCCCAGTCCGGGCCGTGGCACGGCGTGCCCGAGCCGGTGTCGGGGCGGCTGCTGATCCTCGGCGCCGACGTGCACGAGCACGCCACGGTCGTCCGGGTGCAGGTGCACGGCGTCCTGGAGGAGGCCGGGGGCCGGACGCGGCTGGTGCGCACCAGTGTCGCGGCGGCCAAGGTCGACACCATCGTGGGGCCGTCGGTGTGGCGGCTGTTCGGCGGGCGGCCCGTGCTCATGGGCGCGCTGGCCGGCCACCGGTCCGTGGAGATCGACGGCATGCCGCTGCTGCCCGGCGGCGACCTGCTCTGGCACGACGACCGCGCCCGCACCGGCGCCGAGGCCGACCCGTTCACCACCGCGCGGGTGCTGCTCGCGGGCGCGCTGGCCCCGGCCACGCCGCCGCTCGACCGCCACCCCGTGCGCATCGCCGAGCCGGTGCTGGTCGAGGGGTACACGGTCGACGGGCACACCCTCGACCTGGGCGGCAACAAGCTCGCCCTCGACCTCGACCGGCTCCCGGCGAGCTGCCCGCTCACGCCGGAGCTGGTGGCCGCGTCCTCGGCGTGCGTCGGGCTGGTGCGCCGCGACGGCGGCCGGTGGCTGCTGCAGCCGCTCGCCGTCCAGGCCACGGTCAAGAAGAAGCCGGTCACCGTTCACAACGGCGACTGGGCGAACGGCCCGACCGACCCCAAGGTCGTCAAGGCCGAGGCCAAGGCCGGCGACGTCGTCGCCGTGCTGCGCGAACGGGCAGGACGGCTGCTGCGGAAATGACCGACTCGACCACGAGCGCCGACGAGACCCGGCGCCAAGTGCTGTACTGGCGGCTCATGTCGCGGCTGTTCTCGGCCGACGAGCAGCCCGCGCTGGAGACGGCCAGCATGGGCATCGTCGGCGACCTGGAGCTGCCGCCCGCGCTGCTCGACCCCGGCGTCTCGGTGGACACGCTCGTCCAGCGCTTCCCCGAGCTGGGCGCCGAGCTCCAGGACCTGATGGCCGACAAGGAGCACGCGGAGGGCGGCGAGGTGCGCCGCGCCGCGCTGGTCTCCAAGCTGCTGCTCAACGTCTTCTCCACCGGCACGGGCGACGTCACGGCGGGCGACCTGGCCCGCTGGAAGCAGGACGCCGCCTGGTTCGAGAAGGGCATGGGCTGCGAGCCCGGCGGCCTGCGCAACGGGCCGGGCAACGAAGAGCTGGCCGCCGTGCTCGCCATGATCGAGGGCGGCCTGGTCAAGCGCATGCGGCTGCGCGAGGTGCTGGCCGACCCGGCCCTGGCCCGGCAGCTCACGCCCAGCATGTCGCTCATCGAGCAACTGCTGCGCGACAAGTCCAACCTGTCCGGCGTCGCCCTGGCCAACGCCAAGGCGCTCATCCGCAGGTTCGTCGACGAGGTCGCGGAGGTGCTGCGCACGCAGGTGGAGAAGACCAGCGTGGGCGTCATCGACCGGTCGGTGCCGCCGAAGCGGGTCTTCCGCAACCTCGACATCGAGCGCACGATCTGGAAGAACCTCACCAACTGGAGCCCCGAAGACCAGCGGCTCTACGTCGACCGGCTCTACTACCGGCAGACGGCCCGCCGCACCACGCCGGCCCGGCTCATCGTGGTCGTCGACCAGTCGGGCTCGATGGTCGACGCGATGGTCAACTGCACCATCCTGGCCTCGATCTTCGCCGGCCTGCCCAAGGTCGACGTGCACCTCGTCGCGTACGACACCCGCGCGCTCGACCTGACGCCCTGGGTGCACGACCCGTTCGAGGTGCTGCTGCGCACGACGCTCGGCGGTGGCACCGACGGCACGGCCGCGATGGCCCTGGCCAGGCCGAAGATCGCCGATCCGCGCAACACCGTGATGGTGTGGATCTCCGACTTCTACGACAACCGCTCGCTGATCAACGACTTCGGGTCGATCCACCGCTCGGGGGTCAAGTTCATCCCCGTCGGCTCGGTCAACAGCTCCGGCCACCAGAGCGTCGACCCGTGGTACCGCCAGAAACTCAAGGACCTGGGCACCCCCGTGCTCTCCGGCCACGTCCGCAAGCTCGTCTTCGAGCTCAAGAACTTCCTCACCTAGGAGAACCCCCGACCATGAGTGACATGCTGCGCGCCCCCGCAGAGGCGAAGTACGCCGAAGAGCTCGACTGGCTGGAGTCGGTCGACGACGGCCCCAAGCCGTTCTCGTGGCGGCTCAGCCCGCGCATGATCCGCATCTTCATCCTCGGCTCCGAGCGCTCCGACGGGCTCGACCGCGAGATCCCGCAGAAGTGGTTCGGTGACCGCAGCTTCGTCGAGCGCAGCATCGTGACGCTGGCCTCCGACCGCGGCCTGCTGCTGATCGGCGATCCGGGCACGGGCAAGAGCTGGCTGGCCGAGCTGCTGGCCGCGGCGATCTGCCGCAACTCCACGCTGGTCGTGCAGGGCACCGCGGGCACCACCGAAGACCACATCAAATACTCGTGGAACGTCTCGATGGTCATCGCCAAGGGCCAGTCGCGCGAGTCGATGATCCCCTCGCCGATCATGAACGCCATGGAGCAGGGCGTGATCGGCCGCTTCGAGGAGCTGACCCGCTCGACCAGCGACGTCCAGGACGCGCTGATCTCCATCCTGTCGGAGAAGTACGTCTCCATCCCCGAGCTCGACGACGACAACATCGTCTTCGCCCAGCCCGGCTTCTCGATCATCGCCACCGCCAACAGCCGCGACCGGGGCGTCAACGACCTGTCCTCCGCGCTCAAGCGCCGCTTCAACTTCGTCCGCATCCCGGTGGTGACGAACAAGAAGAGCGAGGCGGAGATCGTCCGGTTCCGTACCGAGGAGCTGCTGCGCCGGCACCAGATCGAGCTCGACCTGCCGCCCACGCTGCTGGACATCCTGCTGCAGAGCTTCGCCGACCTGCGGGCCGCGGCCGCCTCGGCGACCAGCGACGACGAGAAGCTGGAGTCCGCGCTGTCCACGGCCGAGCAGATCGGCGTGCTGGAGGACGCCATCCTGCACAGCCACTTCTTCGGCGACCGCACGCTGCGCCCCGAGACGCTGGCCGGCTCGCTGGTCGGCTCGCTGGCCCGGCGCAGCCCGGAGGACCTGGCCATCCTCAACAAGTACTGGCACGGTGTGGTCGAGCCGCGCAGCAAGAAGGACGGCGGCCCGTGGCAGGACTTCCTCGAGGGCGGCCGCCAGGCCATCTCCACCCTGTCATGAGCCTCTTCCAACCGCTGAAGGATCAGCTCAGCGAGGCCGCCTCGGCGTTCGCGGGCGACGGCGCGGTCTCGTCCATCCTCACCGGCATGGTCGAGGACGTCGACCGGGCGCTGCGCGAGGAGCTGGAGATCTTCCCGGTCTGCCACCATTCGCCCGCCTCGGCGCTGGCCATGGTGCGCCGCCTGCGGGAGAAGCAGCCCAAGGTCATCTACCTGGAGCTCTGCGAGGACCTGGCGCCGCTGCTGACCGAGCTGCGCAACTGCCGCCTGCCGGTGGCGCTCCAGGCGTTCGCGACCGACCTCGACGGCTTCCCCAAGGGTTCGGGGCCGCTGAGCGTGGTGGCCCCGATCACCGAGGCGTCGGCCGAGTACCAGGCCATCTCGTACGCGCTGGAGACCCCGGACGTCGAACTGGTGCTGGTCGACCGCTCGGCCGACCACGTCTTCCAGTGGCTGCCGCGCGAGGGGGAGGAGCCGGCGAAACCGGGGGAGGAGGCCGGCCTGCACGGCGACGCCGTCGGCGTGGAGATCGGCGACCTGCGCCCCCGCTTCGCCGAGCTGGAGGAGCACCTGCTCCACCACGGCAAGGTCCGCCACTGGTCGGAATGGTGGGACCAGTACGTCGAGCAGCCGCTCTCCGGCGCCGACTACGACACCTACCGCCAGGTCATGGTCCTCATCGGCAGCCTGTTCCGCCGGTTGCGCCCCGACGACGACCGGCTGGCCGGCGACGAGGAGCGCGAGCGCTACATGTGGACCAGGATGCGCGAGCACCTGTCCGCCTCGGGCGCCGACCCGGCCGACTGCCTCTACGTCTGCGGCGCCTTCCACGCCGCCAGCCGCGTCGAGCAGTTCGGGCTGGCCGCCACGGCCCCGTACGAGATCGCCCCCCGCACCGCGACCCGCTGGCTGTACGGGCTGATCCCCTCCAGCCACTCGGCCATCGAGGCGCAGTTCGGGCTGGCCTCGGGCTCGGTGTCGATCGCCGCCGCCACCTGGGCCAAGGCGGTGACGCGCGGCAAGCTGACGCCGTTCCAGCTCAGCGGGCAGAAGGGGGCCAGGAAACGGCCGGTCAAGCTGCCCGCGCCCGCCGCGCCGGCGCAGGTCGCCGACCGGCTGACCGGGTTCCTGTCCAGGCCGCCGACGCTCGACGCGCTCGACGAGGCCGAGCTGCTGGGGTGGAGCGTCGACATCGTCCGGCTGGCCCGGCGCAACGGCTACCTCGCCAGCACCGCCGACGCCATCGCGGTGTTCGAGACGTCGATCCTGCTGGCCGGCATGCGCAACCGGGCCAGGCCCACGCCGTACGACTTCCAGGACGCGGCGGTCACCTGCATCGAGAAGGACGTCGTGCCGGGCCGGCGCGACGTGCGGCGCCTGTGCGAGATCCTGCTCGGCGGCGACCGCATCGGCTCGGTCGGCTACGACGCGCTGCCGCCGCTGGCCCAGAACGTCTACGACCGGCTGCGGCCCCTCGGCGTCGACTTCGACAAGCGCACGATCCAGCGCGCGCTGCTCGACCTGCACGCCGACCCCGAGCTGCGGCCCTGCTCCGACCTGCTGTGGATGCTGCGCTACGTGCTGCCCGCCGACGCGGCCCGGCCGATCATGGGCGAGCGCAAGCTCGGCGAGCGGGCCATCCAGGAGAGCTGGGACCTCGCGCTCGGCCGCAACCAGCGGGCCATCATCGAGCTCGGCTACGAGGGCGTCACCATCGAGCAGGTGGTCGAGCAGCGGCTGCGGCGCGCTGTCCGGGAGCCCGACGCCACCGCCGCCGTGGCCCTGGCCGCCGTCGAGGACGCCATCCTCTACCTGGGCGGCGGGCGCGTCGCCGACGAGCTGGGCGCGCGGGCGGTGGAGCTGCTGGCCGGCGAGCGCGGCGTCGACGACGCGCCCGACGTGCTGCGCCGCATCCGCCGCCTGCTGGCCTACTACCGCACCGCCGAACCCACGCTGCCGGCGTGGTGCGAGGCGTTCGTGACCGAGGGGTACGCGCACTACTGCACCCTGCTCCCGACCGCGTTCGTCGAGGACGACACCGGGGTGCGGCAGGTGTCGGCGATGCTCGGGTTCCTGTTCACGATGGAGGGGCTGGCGCTGGCGCTCGGGTGCGACCGGGCGCAGCTGGAGATCGCGGTGCGGCAGTCGCATCCGGAGGCGCCGGCCAAGGTGGCGCTGCTGTGGGCCGCCCAGCACCTGCTGGGGCTGCTGCCGCTGGCCGAGCTGCGGTCGCGGTGCGACGAGCTGCTCGGCAACCCGCTGGTCATCCCGTCGTTCCCGCAGTACATCACCGGGTTCGTGCAGGCGATGGAGCCGGCTCCGGCGCTGTCCGGGTTCGTGGTGGAGGTGATCTCCAAGGCGTTCGGACGGCTGCCCGACCAGGTGCTGCTGCCGTGGCTGCCGAAGCTGATCACGACGCTGCGCGACCAGGCGGGCGAGCTGATGCCGGTCCTCGTCCGGGAGGCCGGGCGCACGTTCCCCGGCAGCCTGACGGCGGTCGACGCCTGGACGCCGCCGTGGGCCCGGACGGCGGCGGCCGTGCCGAAGGCGGCCCCCGCGGTCGCGTCCGGGCCGGTCGCCGAGCTGCTGGCGGGGCATCCGGCGGCGTGCGACGCGGTGGCGGGGCTGCTGGGCTGCGAGGGCGGCTGGCAAGAGTCCTCCGCCGTCGGCGGGGCCCGGCACCGCGAGGTCGAGACCCTTCTCACCGACCACCCGGCCACCGCCGCCGCCCTGGCAACCCTCCTCACCTGACCACCCCCTCACCCGAGCGCCGGCACGCCGGTGCTCGGGGTGGAGGCAGCGGCCCCGAGCGTCGTAACGCCGGTGCTCGGGGTGGAGGCAGCGGCCCCGAGCACCGCAAGGCCGGTGCTCGGGGCGGGGGTCAGCGGCCGAAGCAGATGGTGTGGCCGGGGTGGACGTGGTCGGGCTTGTAGGCGGCCTGGTCGATCGTGACGCCCTCGGGGGAGACGAGCAGGATGGTCTCGCCCTGGTTGCGGAGCTGTACCCGGCCGTCGAGCACGACCTGCAGCACGCCCCCGCCCGCGAGCACCCCCGTCAGCTCCATGCGCCCGCCCCCCGAGTCCGCCAGCGCCCACCCGCCGAGGTCCACGGACCGGCCGGTGACGTTGAGGAGGGTGACCGTCTCGTGCCCCCGGTCGGCCCCCACCGGGTCGGGCAGCGCGGCCACGATCAGCACGTCCCCGGTGGACGGCGGGCGGGCGAGGACGGGCGCGCCGGGCGGCGCCGGGTCGGGGCTGATGACGAAGTCCTCGGGCCAGGCCGTGAGCTGGATCTGGGTGCCTGAGGCCCGGATCACGTCGTGCAGGTTGCCGTGTTCGAGCCGGTCCAGCAGGAACACCGCGTCGTCCCGGTTGACGGGGTCGGCCCGCAGCCAGGCGTCGAAGCCGTCGAGGTTCGCCGCCCCGGTCGCCAGGTAGGGCACCAGCCGGCGGAACAGCTTCGGCCACATGACCAGCCGGGTGAGCGCCTCCAGCGAGCCGACCTCGGCCGGCCCGTCGGGGTCGGCGGCCGAGCGCGGCCAGATGCCGGTGGCCGCCGCCTCCGTCCTGGCCGTGCGCGACACGCCGGCCAGGTGCGTGCGCAGCGTCGCGGGCAGCGTGGCGTAGAAGGCCGGGTACGTCAGCCCGGCGGCCAGCAGCTTGGCGTTCGCGGACGTGTCCACCAGCGCCTCGTCGAGGAACACGGCCTGCCCGTCGGGCCCGGGGTGCTCGCCGGTGAACACGAAGCCGATCAGCCGGCCGTTGGCGTCGATGCCGTTGCTGAGGACGTGCCCGCGCAGCTCGTCCTGGTCGGCCGACTGGACCTTGTTGGGCAGGTCGTCGAAGAAGCGCACGTTCGTGAAGCCGAGCAGCCGCAGCAGCTCGTCGCGGGCGGCGTTCGCGCCGGTCAGCTCCTGGTGGGTGTCCTGGAAGTGGGTCTCCAGGGCGTCGACGGCCTCCAGGCGGACGGAGATGCCGCGCGCGCCGAGCTCGGGCGGCCGTCCGGACGGCCGGGCCAGCGCCTCGACCAGCGCGGGCGTGTCCGGCCTGAACTTGATCGTGTCGCCGTCGGGTTCGGGGCCCTGCCGGGGAAGGTCGGGGTAACGGATGACGAAGCTGCCGCGCAAAAGTGTGTAGCTCATTGGGTTCCCCCCAAAGACGGCCATCACCGCCGTATCGGCCACCGGGAGCGTAACTCCGCGCGCTTCCCGGCGTCCACGTCCCACGCCGGGCCGGGGGGCGGCCCGGCGCGGGACGTGCCGGCTCAGGCGGCTCCGAACCGGGGGATCGGCAGGTCCTCGGTGGCCAGGTGCACGATGTGCGACTCGGTGTAGACGTCGATGCTGTGCCGGCCGCCCTCCCGGCCCACGCCGCTGGCCTTGACCCCGCCGAACGGCGTGCGCAGGTCGCGCACGTTCTGGGAGTTGACCCACACCATGCCCGCCTCGATCGACTGGGCCAGCCGGTGCGTCCGGCGCAGGTCGTTGGTCCACAGGTACGCCGCCAGGCCGTACCGGGTCGCGTTGGCCAGCTCCACCGCCTCCGTCTCGGTGGAGAAGGGCGTCACGCAGACGACCGGTCCGAAGATCTCCTCCTGGAAGATCCGCATGTGCGGGGCCACGTCGGCGAACACCGTCGCGGCCAGGAAGTTGCCCGCCGTCAGGTGCTCGGGCCGGGAGCCGCCGGCGACCAGGCGGGCGCCCTCGCGCGAGCCGAGCTCGACGTACTGCATGACCCGCTCGTAGTGCTCGGGGTGGATGAGCGCGCCCAGCTCGGTGGCGGGGTCGCCGGGCGCGCCGACGCGGACCCGCGCGGCCCGCCCGGCCAGCCTGGTCACGAACTCCTCGTACACGGTGTCCTGGACGAGGATCCGCGAGCTGGCCGTGCAGCGCTCGCCGTTCAGCGAGAACACGCCGAAGACGGCCGCGTCGAGCGCCCGCTCCAGGTCGGCGTCGTCGAAGACGAGCAGCGGCGACTTGCCGCCCAGCTCCATCGACAGCGTCTTCAGCGACGACGCGGCGTTGCGCATGATGGTCTGCCCGGTGCCGCTCTCGCCGGTGAAGGAGATCACCGGCACGTCGGGGTGGGCCACCAGCGCCGCGCCCGCGTCCTCGCCGATGCCGTGGACCAGGTTGAACACGCCCTCGGGCAGCCCGGCCTCCTCCATGATCTCCGGCAGCAGGCTCGCCGAGGCGGGGGACCACTCGGCCGGCTTGAGCACCACCGGGCAGCCGGCCGCCAGCGCCGGGGCCAGCTTCCAGGTCTCCAGCATGAACGGCGTGTTCCACGGCGTGATCAGCCCGGCCACGCCGACCGGCTTGCGCACGACGTAGTTGAGCTGCGCGGAGCCGACGCGGTAGACGTCCTCGCCCATGGTGGTGATCACGTCGGCGAAGAAGCGGAAGTTGTGCGCCGCGCGGCGGGCCTGGCCGCGGGCCTGGGTGATCGGCAGGCCGGTGTCCCGGCACTCCAGCGCGGCGATCTCGTCGTCCCTGGACTCGATGGCCGCCGCGATCGCGCGCAGCGTCCCGGCCCGCTGCTCGGCGGGCATCGTGCTCCACGGGCCGTCGGTGAACGCCTTCTGGGCGGCGGCGACGGCCGCGTCCACGTCGGCCGCGCCGCCCGCGGCCACCTCCAGGTACGGCTCGTTCGTGGTCGGGTCGAGCGCGGTGAAGGTCGCACCGGACTGGCTCGGGACGTGCCGGCCGCCGATGTAGTGCTCCAGTTTCATCAGGCGACTCCCTCGCTCTGTGCCAGTAGTTCGTTGATCCGGGCGATGCCGGGCTCGGTGGGGGTGATCAGGGGGGCTCGTACGTGGCCGGAGGCGATCAGGCCGCGCTGTTCCAGCACCCACTTGGCGGGAGCCGGGTTCGTCTCCACGAACAGCAGCTCGACCAGCGGGTGCAGCGAGTAGTGCAGCTCCAGCGCGGTCGCGTGGTCGCCCGCGGTGTACGCCTCGTACATGCGGGCCACGGTCTTCGGCGCCAGGTTGGCCGCCGCGCTGACGAAGCCGACGCCGCCGATGGCCAGCAGCGGCAGGCAGAGCAGCTCGATGCCGGACCACATGAGGAAGTCGCGCCCGCACAGGTTGAGCACGTGCGAGAAGTGCTCGAAGTCCTTGGTGGTCTCCTTGATGCCGACGACGTTGTCGTGGTCGCGGCGCAGCCTGGCCACGGTCGCGGGGGCGATGTCGACGGCGGTGCGCGAGGGCACGTTGTAGATCACGATCGGCAGCGCGGGGAACTCGGCGGCGACCGTGGCGTACCAGCGGTAGAGGGCTTCCTGGGTGGGACGGGCGTAGTAGGGCGTGATGACCAGGGCGGCGTCGGCGCCCAGGCGCTCGGCCTCGGCGGTCAGCCGCAGGGTCTCGTCGAGCTTGGCCGAGCCGGTGCCGGGCAGGAACGGCACCCGGTCGGCGGTCTCCTCGGCCACCACGGCCATCGCCGCGACGCGCTCCTCGACGGACTGGGCGCCGGGCTCGCCGGTGGACCCGCCGGTCGAGATGCCGTGCGAGCCCTGGTCGAGCTGCCAGCGCACCAGCGAGCGCAACGACTCCAGGTCCAGCGACCCGTCGGCGGCGAACGGCGTCACCACGGGGGCGATGGATCCGCGGATGGTCGACGGATCCGAGCGGAACTTCATGGGTTCTCCTTCTTGGGGGGTCAGCGCTGCTGCTCGTACGCCTCGCGCCAGGCGCCCTTCAGCGGGTAGAGGCCGTCGATCGAGGCTCCCTCGGCGACGCGATCGAGGATGAAACGCTCCTCGTCCTCCTGCCGGACGGCGTCCCGGGCGACCTCGGCGACCAGCGCGGGCGGGATGACGACGACCCCTTCCGCGTCGCCCACCAGCACGTCGCCGGGGCACACCAGCACGCCGCCGCAGTCCACCGGCACCTGCGAGTCCATCGGGACGTGGCGGCGGCCGAGCACGGCGGCGTGCGCGGCGCCGTAATAGGAGGGCAGGTCGAGCGAGGCGAAGGAGGGGCTGTCGCGCAGCCCGCCGTCGGTGACGACGCCGGCCGCGCCGCGGCGCAGGGCGCGCATGGCCAGGATGTCGCCCAGCGTGCCCGCGCCGTGCTCGCCGCGGGCGGAGATGACCAGCACCTCGCCCGGCTGGAGCTCCTCGACGGTCCGCTTCTGGGCGTTCATGCCGCCGCCGCGCTCGGCGAAGACGTCCTCGCGCAGCGGCAGGTAGCGCAGGGTGCGTGCGACGCCGACCATGCGCAGGTCGGGACGGGCGGGGCGGACGCCCTCGATGAAGTGGTGGTCGATGCCGCGCGCGCGGAGCTGGGAGGAGAGCGTCGCGGTGGAGACCGAGCGCAGCGCGGCGACGACCTCCTGGGTCAGGGGGCCAGGATCAGGGACGGAGTCGGGGGCGGGATGGGCGGCGCCGTACGCGGCGGCCCTGGTCGCCTCGGTGACCTGGGGCTGGACGCCGTACGCCGTGGGTGGCTCCTGGCCGGCGACGACCTCGTTGCGCAGCCGGGCCGTGCCCTCCAGCTCGACCTCCACCACGTCGCCGGGCCTCACGACGGTCGAGCCCGCCGGGGTGCCGGCCAGGATCAGGTCGCCGGGCTCCAGCGTCATGTACCGGGACAGGTCGGCGACGAGCAGGTCGAAGCCGAACAGCAGCTCGTCGGTGCACGCCTCCTGGACGAGCTCGCCGTTGACGTACGTGCGCAGCCACAACCGTCCGGGGTCGGCGCCGGTGAGCAGTTCGGAGCCGACCGGCGTGAACCCGTCCTGGCCCTTGGCCCGCAGGTTGGAGCCGAGGTCGGCGTGCTTGAAGTCGTAGACGCCGAAGTCGTCGGCCGCCACGTACCCGGCCACGTGCTCCAGCGCACGCTCGGGGGAGACGCGATGGGCGCGGCTGCCGATGAGGATGCCGATCTCGCCCTCGAACGCCAGCAGCTCGCACCCCTCGGGACGCACCACGGGCCGTCCGGACCACGACAGGGACGTCGGCGGCTTGAGGAAGTAGGAGGGGACGGCAGGGACGCGACCGCGCTCGGCGGCGCGACTGCGGTAGTTCAGATGGACCGCGACGATCTTCCCTGGTGACAGGCCGAGAGGGTGTCCCACCTCGTCTCCTTCCAAATCATATACGACATCATTTATGTTATGGCATGTGGAACAATATCGACATACCCCCTCAGATGCCTACATGATGCTCATCACGTCATCAGTGGAGAGGAGAGTGCGGATGATGGTTCAGACCGCCCAAGCAGGCCGGGGAGTGGCGTGATGGGTGAGATCGTGCTGGCCGCCAAGATCACGCACGTGCCGTCGATCTGGCTGTCGATCCAGCCCGGCAAACACTTCGGCATCCGCCGGCCCGCGGAGCTCGCCCTGACCGAGGTCGGCAGGCGGGCCCGCGAGCGCGGCGCGGACACGTTCCTGATCGCCGACACCCATTGGATGAACAGCATCGGCTTCCACCTCAACGGCAAGCCGCGCCACCGGGCCACGTACGTCAGCCATGAGTTGCCGCACTTCATCCACGACCTCGCCTACGACTACGCGGGTGATCCCGAGCTGGCCGAGCTGATCCGCGAGGAGATCGTCGCGGGCGGCCAGAAGGCCCGCGTGCACACCTACCAGGACCTGGGCCTGGAGTACGCCACACTCGTGCCGATGTACTTCATGAACCAGGACGCCGACATCCGGGTCCTGCCCATCGGCTGCAACATCTACTCGACCGTCGAGGAGAACCGGCGGATCGGCGAGGCGCTGCTGCGGGCCGTACGCCGCAGTGACAGGAAGGTGGCCTTCCTGGCCAGCGGGTCGCTCTCGCACGCCTTCCCGCCCAACGAGATCGCCGAGTCGCTGCTCGACGACGTGAGCAGCGAGCTGAACCGCAAGGTCGACCACGCGGTGCTGGAGATGTGGGACGAAGGACGCATCCCGGAATTCCTCGACATGCTGCCCGACTACAACGAGCGCTGCACCGGCGAGGGCGCGATGGCCGACACCGCCATGCTGTTCGGGCTGCTCGGCTGGCGCGAGTACACCGGGCGCGGCGAGCAGCTCTGCCCGTACTTCGGCAGCAGCGGCACCGGCCAGGTGGTCGTCGACTTCCCCGTACCCGCGTACCACACGAGATGAAGGAGCCGGCGCACATGGCGGCCGTACAGACGTTCACGCCCGACCGGCCCGCCGGGGGGCCGCCCGTGCTGCTGCTGCACGGGTTCGCCTCCAGCGGGCGGCAGGACTGGGTGGAGACCGGGATCGCGGCGGCGCTGGCCGCGGCCGGGCGCGTGGTCGTCGTGCCCGACCTGCCCGGCCACGGCGGGAGCCCGGCCCCGGACGAGCCGGTGGGCGCGCCCGGGATCGCGGCGGCGCTGCTCGCCCTGACCGGCGACGGGCCGCTCGACGTGGTGGGCTACTCGCTCGGCGCCCGGCTCGCCTGGGAGCTGCCGGAGCTGGCGCCCGGCCGGGTGCGTGCGGTCGTGCTGGGCGGGCTCAGCCCGTTCGAGCCGTTCGCCGTGCTGGACGTGGCGGCGCTGCGCTCGGCCGTGGCGGGCGGCGAGCCGGGCGACCCGATGACCGGCATGATCGCGGCGATGATCGCGGGCGCCTCCGGCGGCGACCCCGGCCGGGCCGCCGGGCTGGTCCGGCTGGTCGAGGGACTGCGCGGCACGCCGTTCGAGCCCAAGGGCTGGGCCGGGCGCACGCCGCCGGTGTTCGTGGCGGGCGCGCGGGACATGATGACCTCCGGCATCGAGAACGTCGTCGCGCTGGTCCCGGGCGCCCGGCTGGTCACCGTCCCCGGCGACCACCGCGGCGCGCTGGCCGGCCCCGAGTTCCGCGCCGCGCTCGCCGAAGCGCTCGGCACGGCGCCGGGCCCGGCGTCCGGCACAGCGTCCGGCACAGTGCCCGACGCAGCGTCCGACGCGGTGTCCGACGCGGTGTCCGACGCAACGGCCGATCCGGCGTCCGGCGCGTGACCAGCACCGGCGGAGTCGCGTCGAAGGCGGAGCTCAGCTACGAGATCCTGCGTGCGCGCATCCTGGACGGCACCTACGGCCCCGGCTACCAGCTCGTCATGGACCGCCTCGCGCGGGAGATCGGCGTCAGCACGATCCCCCTGCGCGAGGCGCTGCGCCGCCTGCAGTCCGACGGGCTGGTGGAGGTCGTGCGCAACGTCGGCGCCCGCGTCGCGGTCTTCGACGCGGCGCAGGTGCGGCACACGCTGGAGGTGCTGGCCCGCCTGGAGGGGTACGCGACCGCCGTCGCGGCCGCGCGCATGGGCCCGGCGGACGTGGCGCGCTCCCGCGACATCAACGCCCGGCTGTTCCAGGCGCTCGACTCCTTCGACCCGACCGCGTTCACCGCGCTCAACCGCGCCTTCCACTTCTCGGTCTACGAGCACTGCGACGACGAGCACCTGAACTTCCTGCTGGAGGCCGAATGGACCAGGCTGGACCACATGCGGCGCTCGGTGTTCGGCTACCTGCCGGGCCGGGCCCGCCGTTCGGTCGAGGAGCACGAGCACCTGCTCGATCTCATCGCCGGGGGAGCCGACCCCGCCGAGATCGAACGGCTGGCCTGCGCGCACAAGACGAACACCGCCGGCGCCCTCTATGACGTCCGGGTCACCCACGGCTAACGATCGGGTCATACCCTCGCGGCATTTTGTCCTACACTGGTAGACGAAACGCCGTACGAAGGGGTGCCGCATGCCCAAGATCATCGACCACGACCAGCGTCGCAGCGACATCATCGACGTCACGTGGGACCTGATCACGAAGGGGGGCATCGAGGCGGCCACCATGCGCGAGATCGCGAACGCGGCGGGCTTCGCCAACGGCGCGCTCAAGCACTACTTCCCCGGCAAGGAAGACATCATCGAGGCGACGTACGAGCGCGCCCTGGCCATCGTGACCAGCTACGTCAAGCTCGACGGCCGCCGCGGGCTGGGCGCGCTGCGCGAGATGTGCGAGGCCGCGATGCCGATCGACGAGGAGCGCATCACGGCCGGCCGGGTGCTGCTGATCTTCTGGCAGACCTCGCTGACCAACCCCAAGCTGTACGACAAGTACCTGGAGCACCTGCGGGCCTGGCGCGGCATGCTGCACCGGCTGATCGAGGAGGGCCGCGCCGACGGCGACATCCACACCTCGATCCCCGACGAGCAGCTCGTGGACGAGCTCGTGCTGCTCAACGCGGGGGCCAACGTGATGAGCCTGGTCGGCCCGCAGTTCTCCACGGTCGAGCTGCAGAAGCGGCACCTGGAGTCGTTCTTCGACCGCATCTCCCGGCCCTGACCCGCATCTCCCGGCCCTGACCCGCGCGTTCCGGCCCGCGCCGCCTTTCCGGCGGCACGGGCCGCGCCGTGCTCAGACCGCTTCGGCCACGATGACGCGCGGGCTGCCCGGCAGGGCCAGCTTGTCCACCGGCTTCCAGGCGGCCTCGTCGAGCCAGGCGCGCACCTGCGACTCCTCGTGGACGACAGTCCCGTCGATCACCAGGTACTCCCCGGCGTGCAGCGCGTCGATGGCCCGCTGCTCGGCGTCGTCGTCGAGGAAGAAGTCGAGCAGCAGCAGCCGCGCCCCCGGCGCCGCCGCCGCGCGGGCGTTGCGCAGGATGGCCCGGTTCTGCTCGACGCCGAAGCGGTGGATGACGTGGTTGACCATGAGCAGGTCGTACGGCCCGGCGGGCGTGGCCGTGTCGGTCGGGGCGCCGGTCACCTCGGCCCGGCCGGCGAACCCGGCCTCGGCCACCTGCCGGGTGACGGAGTCGGCGAAGGCCGGGTCGTACACGAAGGACGCCCGCAGCTCAGGGTTGGCGCGCAGGGCCTCGAAGGCGAAGGCGCTGGACAGGCCGCCCAGGTCCAGCAGGCTGCGGAAGCCGGAGAAGTCGAACGCGCCGCCCAGCATCCTGGCGTGCAGGCTGTTGTACGTCATCACCCCGGCCATGAACGTGCTCCACCGGTCGCCCGAGGTGTCCAGGACGCCCGGCTCGGTGGTGTCCACGGTCGTGTCGAACTGCAGCCAGTGGCCGTAGCTGATCTGGTTGAGGAAGGTGAGGAACGGCCCGAGGTCGAGCTCGGACGACCTCTGCCCGGCCAGGTAGCCGGCCGCGTCGGCGCCGAGGGCGTACCGGCCGTCGGTCCTGGTCAGCAGGCCGAGCCCGGCCATGCTGTCGGCCAGGATCCGGGCCATGCGGGGGGTGACGCCGGTGGCCGCCGCGATCTCCCCGGCGCTGCGCTCGCCGTCCGCGAGCGCCTCGAACAGCCCGATGCGGCTGGCCGCGAAGAGCTGCTTGGCGCCCATGTAACCGGTGGCGATGGCGACGATCGGATCCGGCGTGGGGGAAGGCGTGGACATGGTCAAGGCCCTGCCCTTTCTGTATTGTCTACGAATGTAGACGTTCACCATAGACCCTCTGTCTACGAACGTGGAATAACCGTTGACAGTAGGGGGACCCTCTGTCAACCTTTGTAGAACTATCTGGCTCGAACATGGCCTTTCGGCAGCTCAGTGTGGGTTTGCGTGCCCCACTTCGAGCACGGGACCGGTGCCTGGAATGGAGCTCTCGCGCATGTCGCTGCTCAACCTGACGGATCTGACCATCGGCGTCACCCGGGAGGACGCCGAGCCCCAGGAACTCGTCCACCGGCTCACCCTCGACGTCGCCTCCGGGCAGACGCTGTGCGTGGTGGGGGAGTCGGGCAGCGGCAAGACCGTGACGGCGCTGTCGATCATCCGCCTGCTGGAGTTCGTGGCCCCGGCCTACACCGAGGGTGCGATCGAGGTCGGCGGCGTGGACGTCACGCGGCTGAGCGCCGAGGGCATGCGCGCCTACCGGGGCGCCCGGATCGGCATGATCTTCCAGGAGGCCCTGGACTCGCTCAACCCCGCCCAGCGCGTCGGCGCGCAGCTCATCGAGGGCTACCGGCCCGAGGGCGCGCTGCCCCGGCAGGCGCTGCGCCGCGGCAGCCGGCTGCGCCGCGAGGCCGAGGCCAAGGCCAGGAGCCTGCTCACCGAGGTCGGGCTGGCCGACACCGACCGGATCATGGCGCTCTATCCGCACCAGATGTCCGGCGGCATGCAGCAGCGCGTGATGATCGCCATGGCGCTGATGTCCGACCCCGACGTCCTCATCGCCGACGAGCCGACCACCGCCCTCGACGTGACCACGCAGGCCGAGATCCTGGCGCTGTTCCGTCGCGTGCAGCGTGAGCACCGGACCGCCTGCGTCTTCATCACCCATGACATGGGCGTCGCCGCCGAGATCGCCGACCGGATCGCCGTCATGTACCGGGGCAGGCTCGTGGAGATCGGCGACAAGATGGACATCCTCCGCAAGCCTACGCATCCGTACACCAAGGCGCTGCTGGAATGCGTGCCGCAGCTCGGCGTCAGCCGCCGTACGGGATTCCCGACGATCTCGGAGACCCGGCTGCGGGCCGCCACCGAGACCGCCACCGAGACCGCCATCGGGAGCTCCGGCGGCAGCGTGACCGAGACGCCGGCGCTCGGCGACGAGCCCGCCCCCGCCGACGGCACCCCGCCCCTGGTCATCGAGAACGTCACCAAGGTCTACCGGACCGGCCGCCGGGCGAGCGTGCGCGCGGTCGGCGGCGTCTCGCTGGAGATCGCGCCCGGCGAGTTCTTCGGCCTGGTCGGCGAGTCCGGCTCGGGCAAGACGACGCTCGGCCGCATGGTCAGCGCCCTGGAACGGCCGACCTCGGGCAGCATCTCCTTCGGCGGGCACCGCATCACCGAGGCGGGGCTGCGCGGCGACGAGCGCTCCTTCCGCCGCGCCGCCCAGCTCATCTTCCAGGACCCGCAGAGCTCGCTCGACCCCCGGCACACCGTGGCCCGCATCATCGCCGAGCCGCTGCGCGAGCTGACCCCGCTGCGCGGCGCGGACCTCGACCGGCGGGTGGCCGAGCTGATCGACGAGGTCGGCCTGCCCGCCGACTGCGCCCGCAAGCTGCCCTCGCAACTGTCCGGCGGCATGCGCCAGCGCGTGTCCATCGCGCGCGCGGTCGCCGCCGAGCCGAAGCTCATCGTCGCCGACGAGCCCACCTCAGCCCTCGACGTCTCCGTCCAGGGCCAGGTCATGAACCTCCTCCTGCAGCTGCGCCGCTCGCACGGCATCAGCTTCCTGTTCATCACGCACAACCTCAGCCTGGTGCTGTCGGTGGCCGACCGCGTCGGCGTGATGTACAAGGGCGACCTCATCGAGGTCGGCGCCCCGGAAACCATCGCCTCCTCCTCCACCCACGAGTACACGCGCCGGCTCCTCGCCGCGAACCCCGACTTGTCGGCATACGTGGAATAGCCCCGGGCCGGCCTTCTCTTCTGTCCCCCCTTTTAGAGCAAGAGCGAGAACCCACCATGAACGTGCTCAAGAGCCTGAGGGCCGGGCTCGTCTCCGCCGCCGCGGCGAGCGCCCTGCTGCTCGCCGGCTGCGCGGGCGGCGCGACGTCGTCCTCCTCGTCCTCCGCCGACGCCGGCGCCCCCGTACGCGGGGGCGACCTCGTGGTCGCGGTGCCGACCGACCCGCAGTCGCTGGACATGGTCGCCAACCCCGGCCAGGTCACCGCCCACATCGGCAACATGCTGTACGAGAAGCTCTTCGAGGTCGACAGGGCCTTCGCGGCCAGGCCGATGCTGGTCGACACCTACAAGCGCAGCGACGACCGGCTCACCTACACCTTCGAGCTGCGCGCCGGTGTCACGTTCCAAGACGGCGCCCCGCTCACCGCCGCCGACGTGGTCGCCAGCCTGGAGCGCTGGCTGAAGAGCCACGTCACCGGCCAGCAGGTCGCCGCCGACGTCAAGAGCCTCAAGGCCACCGGCGACCGCACGGTCACGCTGGAGCTGAAGAAGCCGCGATACCCGCTGATCGACGAGCTGGCCAGCCCCGGCGCGGAGATCTACGAGGCGAAGAACCTCAAGGACGTGCCGGCCACCGGCTTCGCCAAGGAGGGCGCGGTCGGCACCGGGCCGTACAAGCTGAAGAGCTGGGACATCGGGCAGCAGGTCGTGCTGGAGCGTTACGACGACTACAAGTCGCGCGCCGAGGAGGACTGGGGCGGCCAAGCCGGCGCCAAGCACGCCTACCTCGACACGGTCACCTACAAGGTCGTCGCCGACCAGGACGCCGTGGTCAACGGCCTGCAGACCGGCCAGTGGGCGCACGCCATGCCGGGCGACGACCAGTACACCCCGCTGAAGAACAACCCCGCCGTGGTCGTGTCGAACCTGGCCGGGGCCAACCAGAACGTGCTGATCCCCAACTTCAACAAGGGCTCGAAGTTCTCCGACGTGCGTGCCCGGCAGGCGCTCAACCTGCTGATGGACAAGCCCGCGCTGAACGCCGCCACCGGCGGCGGCCCGGACCTGACCGCCGAGGTGGGCGCGCTGGTCTCGCAGGACAACAAGGGCCTGTACTCCACCGCCGGCGACGACGTCTACAGGCAGCACGACCCGGCCAGGGCCAAGGAGCTGTTCGCGCAGGCCGGCGTCAACGCCGGTGACACCGTGCGGATCCTGACCTCCAGCAGCTACCCGCAGTTCAGCCAGTGGGCGGTGCTGCTGCAGGACCAGCTCTCCAAGATCGGCATCAAGACGAAGATCGACACCTACGACTTCCCGACGATGCTCGGCACGATCACCAAGGACCCCGGCGGCTGGGACGTCACCACCCTGTTCTTCAACGCCGCGCTCACCTCGCCCTCACAGATGCCCGCGCTGACCCTCGGGGCGTTCAACGGCTCCGGCTCGCCCGAGCTGGCCAAGCTGATCGAGGACTACAACGCCGCGACCTCCCCCGAGACCGCCAGGACGCTGATGGACCAGCTCCAGGCGTTCGTGTGGCAGCAGTTCCCGGTCATCACGATCAGCCAGTCGAAGCTGTACGCCGCCTACTCGCCCAAGCTCAAGGGGTACGACACGTTCTACCGCGTGTTCTGGAACTCCTGGCTGCGGAAGTGAGGGGGGAACATGGCGGGACTCCTGCTCCGGCGGCTGCGTGACCTGGTCGTCATCCTGCTGATCGTGGGCACGATGATGTTCTTCGTCATCCGCCTGATCCCGGGCGACCCGGCCATCGCCATCCTCGGCCCGACGGCCAGGCCCCAGGACGTCGAGGCGCTCCGGCAGAGCATGGGCCTGACGGGCTCGCTGTGGGAGCAGTACCTGAGCTGGCTCGGCAACGTGGCGGGCGGCGACTTCGGCTCGTCGATCACCTACCACGCGCCGGTGGCAGGGGTCGTGGCCGAGCACTTCGTCCCGACGCTGACCCTGGCGGTGATCAGCACCGTCCTCAGCTTCGTCGTCGCGGTGCTGGTCACCTCGTGGAACGCGGTCTCGCCGCGCAACCCGGTGGCCCGCGCGCTCAACCTGCTCTCCTCGCTCGGCATGGCGATCCCCGACTTCTGGATCGCGCTGATCCTGGTGCTGGTGTTCGCCGTGTCGCTGCGCTGGTTCCCCTCCAGCGGGTACGCCGACCTCTTCGCCGATCCGGTCGCCGGGGTGCCGATGCTGGTGCTGCCGGTGGTGTGCCTGGTCATCGGGCAGTCGGCGCTGTTCACGCTGACCCTGCGGGAGAGCGTGCTCGGCGAGCTGCCGCAGACGTACCTGCGCACCGCGCGGGTCAAGGGCCTGTCGGAGCGGCAGGTCATGCTCGGGCACGTGCTGCCGAACGCGCTCATGCCGCTGGTCACCCAGCTCGGCAGCAACTTCGCGATGATGGTCGGCGGCATCGTGATCATCGAGTCGATCTTCGTCATCCCCGGGCTGGGCTCGTTGCTCATGGGCGCGGTCTCGACCAGGGACTTCCCGCTCGTCCAGGGCGTGACGCTGTTCGTCGCGCTGATGTTCGTGCTGGTCAACCTGGTCGTCGACCTGTCCTACGCCCTCCTCGACCCCAAGGTGCGTGTTTCGTGACTTCCCAGGCCGTCGCCGGGCGCGTCGGGACGGCCGGGCGGCCCTCCGCGGCCTCCCGGGCCTGGCGCCGCAACCGGGTGCTGATCACCGCCACCGCGCTGCTCGTCCTGGTCGTGCTGGCCGTCGTGCTGCTGCCGGTGTTCCTGCCGGACGCGAACGCGACCGACCCGGTGCACCGGCTGCTGCCGCCCTCGGCCGACCACCTGCTCGGCACCGACTCCTACGGCAGGGACGTGCTGAGCCGCCTGGTCTCCGGCGGCCGGGCCTCGCTCGGCCTCTCGGCGCTCATCACGCTCTGCGCGGCCTTCACCGGCATGGTGATCGGCCTGGTCAGCGGCTTCTACCGGGCCGTGGACGCCGTCGTCATGCGGATCATGGACGCCTGGATGTCGTTCCCGGCGATCATCCTGGCCATGGCGCTGGCCATCGGGCTCGGCGCCAGCATCTGGACCGAGCTGATCGCGCTGACGGTCATCTTCACGCCGTTCACGGCCCGGGTGATCCGCAGCCGGGTGCTCGGCGTGGCGGCCCGGCAGTACATCGGGGCGGCGCGGGTGTCCGGCATGCGGCCGGCGAAGATCCTGTTCGTGCACGTGCTGCCCAACGTGCTGCCGCTGGCGCTGGTGCAGGTCGTGATCCTGTCGGCCTCGGCCATGCTGGTGGACGGTGCGATGAGCTTCCTCGGCCTGGGCATCGCGCCGCCCACGCCGACGTGGGGCAACATGATCGCCGAAGGGCGGTCGTACCTGACGCAGGCGCCGTGGCTGATCGTGCTGCCGGGCGTGGCCATCATGCTCTGCGTGCTGCTGCTGAACCTCATCGGGTCGAGCATGCGCAACGTGGTGGACGCGCGCGCCCGGTCGATGAGCGAGCTGCAGAAGCTGCGCACCCGCCGTCCGGCGCGGTGAGGGCACGCGTGGGGACGCCCGGCGATCGGCCGGGCGGCCCCGCGGCCGGGTCAGGGGGTCCAGACGCCGTCGGCGCGCACGTCGCGGTCCAGCCACAGGCCGGCCAGGGCCGCGCGCACCTGCGGGCCGTGCTCGCGCCACAGCCGCAGCGCGCCCAGGTTGTCCTCCAGCTGGGCCGCCCTGCTCACCCCGAACAGCACGTTGGCCACCGCCGGATGCTCCAGGCAGAAAGCGATCGCGACCTGGGCGGGCGTCGCGCCGAACTCGGCCGCGACCCGCGCGACGGCGTCCGCGGCCTGCCTGACGGCCTCCCGGATGCCGCCCGGGTCCGCGCCGATCTTCCGTTCGGGGAACCTCCTGCCCACCAGGATGCCGCCCTCGAAGACGTCGCTGGCCTGCAACGCCAGCGCGCCGGAGGCGAAGTGCCGGCCGTAGAAGCCGCCCTCGGCCATCGAACGGCGGGCGATGCTGTACTTGAGCTGGGCGAAGCTCGGCGGCGTGAGGCCCTCCTCGGCGGCGAAGCTCAGCGCGAGGTCGACGTCCTCGGCGATCCAGTTGTTGACGCCCCAGCTCGTGAAGCGGCCTGCCGCGATCTGCTCGGCGACGTCGGTGACGATCCGCCGGATGTCGGGCCGCTGCATATAGTCGCCGACCACGACGGTCTCGGCGCTCTCGACGCCGACGCGGTCGAAGCTGACGTCGAGCTGCTCGCGGAAGCCCGTGCGCGGGTACTCCCACAGCCAGAGCTTGCCGCAGAGCTGCCAGTCCTCCCGGCTCGCGCCCGCCTCGCGCACCGCCCGGCCGAAGATGAGGTCCGTACGGGCCTGCTCGGCGTGCGGGCCCATGTTGTAGTGGGCGACGTCGAAGAGGGTCACCCCGGCGTCGAGGGCCGCCCTGATCAGGGCCACCGCGTCGCCGAATTCCATGCGGTCCCAGGTGTTCCAGGACCCCAGCCCGAACAGGGACGTCGCCGGGCCGCCCGGTCCGAGACGCCGTGCCGGAACCCGCTGTGTGTCGCTCACGTCGATCCACTCCCTGCCGGATGAAGCCTTTTTGTCTACGCTTGTATAATAATAAACTCAGGACGCCCGCGCAGCCCCGTCTGCGAAGGCCCGAACCGAACAGGAACCCCCACATGAGCGAGCCTGTCGTTCCCAGGACCGTCCTCGTCACCGGCGGCGCGAGCGGCATCGGCCGCGGCGTCGCCGAAGCCTTCGCCGCGGCGGGCGACCGGGTGGTCATCGCCGACCTCGACGAGGCGCGGGCCAGGGCGGTCGCCGCCGAGCTCGGCGCCCACCACGTCCAGGTGGACGTCGGGGACGCCGCCTCCGTCGAGTCCGCCGTCGCGGCCGTCGCCGCAGAGCACGGCGACATCGGCGTGCTGGTGAACAACGCCGGGCACACCGCGGGCGGCGGCCCGCTCATCGGGCTCGACGTCGACGTCTTCGACGCCTGCGCCCGGGTCAACTTCCGCGGCACGTTCCTGATGACCCGGGCCGTCGGGGCGCACATGGTGGCGCGCGGCGTCCGCGGCTGCATGGTGAACATCTCCTCCATCGGCGCCCGCCGGCCCACGCCCGGCCTCGGCCACTACGAGGCCACCAAGGCCGCCATCGACGCCCTGACCCGCTCGGCCGGCATCGAGCTGGCCCCCCACGGCATCCGCGTGAACGGCGTCGCCCCCGGCCCGGTGCTCACCCCGATGACGGCCATGTTCGCCACCGACGACGCGGCCAGGAAGGCGTGGGAGGCCCGGATCCCGCTGGGCTCGATCGCCCAGGTGGCCGACATCGTCCCCGCCGTGCTCTTCCTGGCCTCCGACGGCGCCCGCCACATCACGGGCGTCAGCCTCCAGGTGGACGGCGGCCAGCTCCTGGCCTGACCCGCCCCCGGCGGGGCCGGGCCGCCACCGGCCCCGCCGGTCAGTCCAGCGACACCCCGTCGCGCAGGTGGACGATCCGCCCCGCGGTCACGGTGGCGTCGACCGCGACCTGCGGCAGGTCCGCCGGCGCGACCTCCAGGGGGTCGCGCTCCAGCACGCAGAAGTCGGCCGCCTTGCCCCACTCCAGCGACCCCTTCCACGCCTCCGCCCCGTCCTGGACCGCGGGCGCGGTGGTGTAGCAGCGCAGCAGGCGGGTCATCAGCCGGGGGCGCGGCGCCCGCTCGCCCAGCAGCCCGCACGCCGCCGCCACCTGCGCCCGCCAGTCGGGCGTGGTCACCGGCCCGTCGCTGCTCAGGGTGAAGGTCACCCCACTGGCCAGCAGCTCCTGGAGCGGCCAGGCCGTCCCGGCGACCTCCGGGCCGAGCGCGCCGGCCACCCAGCCGGCGGTGGCGGACGCGATCACCGGCTGGGTGGTGAGGCCCATGCCGAGCCCGGCCATGCGGGCGATCTGGGCGGGGTTCACCAGGTCGCCGTGGATGACGTAGTGCCGCCCCGAGGCCCCGTGCTCCAGCTCGGCCACCGTGTCCACGAACGCGTCGATGGACCGGTCGCCGGTGGCGTGCACGCCGACCTGGAGGCCCGCCCGGTGCGCCAGCCGGATCATGGTGCGCAGGTTGTGCTCGCGCGCGGTGTCGTCCGCCCCCGCCACCAGCAGCGATCCGTGGCCGCCGGAGGTGTAGCGGTGGCAGGTCCAGGCCGAGCCCATGGGCGGGATGCCGTCGGCGAAGATCTTGAGCCCGGTCACGTTGAGCCAGGCGGGGTCGGCGCGGGGGAGGGGCGCGTCCAGGCCGGTGGCGACGTCCTCCAGGGTGCTGGGGCCGTCGAGGGCGCCGAACAGCCGCAACGCGGTCACCCGGGCCCGCAGCTCGCCCTCCTTCGCCAGCGTCGTGTAGGTGTCCAGGACGGCCTGGGAGAAGCAGCCGGTCTCGCCGTCGTCCTCGCCGGGGCCGAGGCCGGGTTCGGTGTAGCTGGTGATGCCGAGCGAGGCGCAGATCCGCCCGGCGCGCAGGATGGCGGCCCGCCTGGACTCCTCGTCGGCCAGCAGCCGGCCCTGGTGGGCGGACAGGCCGTTCTCGCTGATCAGCGTGTCCGGCCAGACCGCGCCCAGCCAGGCGGCGTGCAGGTGGGAGTCGTTGATGCCGGGCAGGACCGTCCGGCCGGCCAGGGAGAGCACCCGGGTGCCCGGCCCGGCGTGCGCCAGGGCCTCCTCGTCCGTGCCGACCGCCACCAGGCGGCCGGCCCGCGCCGCCAGGCCGCTGGCCCGCCCGTCGCGGGCGTCGAAGGTGAGCACGTTGCCGCCGACCGCCACGAGGTCCGCGTACTCGTCCGCTGACACCGGGTTCCTCCCGAGGGGCTGTAATTGTTTGTCAACGAGTGTAGATTAACCACACTTAACGGTCGAAAGCCACGAAGGTGACCATGCCTACGAGAACCGCCGCCGCCGTCCTCACCGAGCACGGCAAGCCCCTCAGCCTTCAGGACGTACCGCTGCCGGACGCCGTCGAGCCCGGCGCCGCCCTGGTGCGCATCACGTGCACCACCCTGTGCGGCACCGACGTGCACCTGTGGGCCGGCCAGATGACGTTCCCCGGGATGCTCCCGATGATCCTCGGCCACGAGATGGTCGGCGAGGTCGTCGAGGCCGGGCCGGGCACCACCGACGCCCTCGGCCGCCCCGTCGGCGCGGGCGACCGCATCGGCTGGTCGGAGTCCACCTGCGGACACTGCTACGGCTGCGCCGTGCTGCGCCAGCCGGTCGCCTGCGCCAACCGCGGCTACGGCTTCACGCAGCGCGCCGACCGCCCCCCGTACGCCACGGGCGGCCTGGTCGAGTACTGCTACGTGACCCCGGGCGCGGCCAAGCTGCTGCTGCCCGCCGACGTCAAGGACACCTGGGCCTCGATGTCGGGCTGCGCGGCCAAGACCGTGCTGCGCGCCGTGGACCGGGCCGGCGGCATCAGGACCGGCGCCACCGTGGTGGTGCAGGGCGCGGGCGCGCTCGGCATCTTCGCCACGGCCGTCGCCAGGATCGCCGGCGCGGGCACCGTCATCACCGTGGGCGGCCCGGACGACCGGCTGGCCGCCGCCCGGCGCTTCGGCGCCGACGCGACCGTCTCGACCGACCTGAGCAAGGAGGAGCGCGTCGCCCGGATCAGGGAGCTGGCCGGGGAGCGCGGCGCCGACTACGTGTTCGACCTGGCCGGAGCGCCTACCGTGGCCGAGGAGGCCGTCGCGGTGGCCGCCCAGCGCGGCACCGTGGTGATCGTCGGCTCCACCGGCTTCGAGCTCGCGCCCGTGCCGCTCGGCGCGGTCATGGGCAAGGAGCTGACCGTGGTCGGCTCGCTCAACGGCGACATCGCCGACTACCACCGCTCGATCGAGTTCTTCCGGACCTTCGCCGCCCGCATGCCGTGGGACGAGCTGTTCAGCGAGCCCGTCGGCCTGGCGCAGGCCACCGCCTGCGTCGAGTCGATGTCCCGGCTCGGCCAGATCAAGGCCGTCGTCGACCCCCGCCTGCCCTAGGAGAGCCGAACCGTGCAGACCATCCCGCGCCGCCGCATCGGACGTACCGGACCGGAGACGGGCGTGCTCGCCCTCGGCTCCTGGCACACCTACGACCGCATGGACTTCCACGACGCGGTCGCCATGATCCGCGAGGCCGTGGACCGCGGCATCGACCTGTTCGACGTCGGCGTCTACGGCTTCCCCGGCATGCCGCCCGTGTTCACCGACGTGATCTTCTCGGCCCTGGTGCGCGCGGCCGGCCTGCGCCGCGAGGACTACCTGCTCTCCTCCAAGCTGTGGCTGGAGGGCTACCCCGACCACAGCCTGCGCGACCAGCTGCTCAACGCCCTGTTCCGGGCCGGCGCCGACCACGCCGACCTCGTGGTGCTGGGCGACCTGCGGCACGACGGCGTGGACCTGCACCGGCTCGTCCTCGACCTGGCCGGCCTGGCGAAGGAAGGGCTGATCCGGAGCTGGGGCGTCAACAACTGGTCGGCCTCGAACGTGCAGACGCTCATCGACGCCGCCGCCGGCGAGGGCGTCGAGGGCCCGGCCGTCGCGCAGCTGAAGTACAGCGTCTCGCGCCGCTCGATCCCCGACGGCGCGCCGTTCGCCCGCATCTTCGCCCAGGGCGTCACGCTGCAGTCCTCCGACGTGCTGGAGGGCGGCGTGCTGCTGGGCAAGGGCGTGGACCGGCAGGTCGGCCGCGACCCCGGCGGCGTCAGGGAGCGCATCGCGGCCTCGGCGGCCGAGCTGGCCGCGATCGCCGCCGACCTGGACGCCACCCCCGCGCAGGTGTGCGTGGCCTTCACGCTCACCCACCCGGCCAACACCACCACGCTGTTCGGCGCGACGAGCCTGGACCAGCTCCGCGACAACCTGGCGGCCGTGGAACTGGTCGAGCGGGTCGGCGCCGAGGAGCTGCGGGCCCGGGTGGCGCCGCTGTGGGCCGACCGGGACGCCGTCGACCCGGAGGGCCCGTGAGCACGCCGCCGAGCAGGGGGTACGAGGGCTTCGGCGGCACGGCCCGCGAGCTGGCCTCGCAGTCCACGCCCTGGTGGCCGCGGCCGCCGCGGGCGCGTCCCGGGGCGCCCAACGTGGTCGTCGTGCTGGTGGACGACCTCGGGTTCAGCGACCTGTCGCCGTTCGGCTCGGAGATCGACACGCCGCACGTGCAGGCGCTGGCCGAGTCCGGCTACCGGCTCGTCAACTACCACAGCACCCCGCTCTGCTCGCCCTCCAGGGCCGCCCTGATGACCGGGCTCAACCCGCACCGGGCCGGGTTCGCGACGGTGGCCCACGTGGACCCGGGCTATCCCGGCTACCGGATGGAGATCCCGCGGGAGGTGCCCACGCTGGCCGAGTCGTTCCGGGCCGGCGGGTACGCGACGTTCATGGTCGGCAAGTGGCACCTGACCGTCGAGTCCAAGCTGCACGACGGCGCCGACAAGAGCTCCTGGCCGCTCCAGCGCGGCTTCGACCGCTACTACGGCTCCATGGACGGCTTCACGTCCCTGTTCCACCCGCACCGCCTGATCAGCGACAACGGCCCGATCCCCGACGAGGGCTTCCCGGACGGCTTCTACCTGACCGACGCCCTCACCGACCGCGCCATCGGCATGATCAACGGCCTGCGCGCCAACGACGCCGACAAGCCGTTCTTCCTCTACTTCGCCCACCAGGCCGTGCACGGGCCGGTGCAGGCCAAGCCCGCCGACGTCGCCAAGTACCGCGGCCGCTACGACGCGGGCTGGGCGCGGATCCGCGAGGAGCGCTTCGCCCGCCAGCTCCGCGACGGCCTCTTCCCCGAGGGCACCCGGCCCTCGGACCCGGACCTGGCGCCGTGGGAGGAGCGCACCGAGCTGTACGCCCGCCACATGGAGGTCTACGCCGCCGCCGTGGACGCCGTGGACCAGAGCCTCGGCCGGCTGGTCGAGCACCTCAAGCGCATCGGCGAGTACGACGACACCGTCATCGTCGTCACCAGCGACAACGGCGCGACCGCCGAGGGCGGCCCCGAGGGCACCCGCAGCTACCTCAGCCGCTTCGTGCACCTGGCCGGCCTGCCCGGCGACTGGTGCCACGACGTGCCGCGCGACCTCGGCCTCGTCGGCGGCCCCCAGGTCCACGGCCATTACCCGCGCGGCTGGGGGAACGTCTCCAACACCCCGTTCCGCCTCTACAAGGGCCACGCCTACGCGGGCGGCATCCACGTGCCGTTCGTGCTGTCGTGGCCGGCCGGGCTGCCCAGGCAGGACGGCGACCCGGGCGTGCGCGACCAGTACGCCTACGTCACCGACGTCGCGCCCACCCTCCTCACCCTGGCCGGCCTGGACCCTCCGCAGGACGTGGACGGCGTCCCGTTCGACCACTTCCTGCGCGAGCGCGACCGGCCGAGCCGGCACCGCTCGCAGTACGTCGAGAGCGGCGGGCAGCGCGGCTACTTCGAGGACCACTACAAGCTCATCGCCCCGCACCTGCCCGGCACGCCGTTCACCGACGACGGCTGGGAGCTGTACGACATCGCCCGCGACCCGGCCGAGACCACCGACCTGGCCGCCGAGCAGCCGGAACGGGTGGCCGACCTGGCCGCGAAGTGGCGGGCGGCGGCCTGGCTCAACACGGTCTTCCCGCTGGCCGACACGCCGGACATGCTCAACACCCGGCCGGCGGCCGAGCTGGCGCTGTCGGAGCCGGTCACGATCCATCCGGGCACCCCGGTGCTGGAGCGGTTCCGGTCGAGCAGGCTCACCTCCATGCGGTCCTTCACCATCGAGGCGTGGCTGGAGCGGCGGCCGGGCGACGAGGGCGTGATCGTGGCCCACGGCGACCAGGGCGGCGGCTACGTCCTGTACGTCGAGGACGGCGAGCTGCGGCTGACCTACAACGCCTACGGCGTGCCGGTGCGGGCGGCCGGCCCGCTCCCGGCGGCGGGCCCGGTGACCGTCACGGCCCGCTTCACGGCGCTGCCGGAGATGCGCTGGGACATCGAGGCGCTGGTGGACGGCAAGCCGGCGCTGGCCGTCGAGCGGGTCCCGCAACTGCTCGGCATGGCGCCCTTCACCGGCATCAGCGTCGGCTTCGACTACGGCGGACCGGTGGACTGGGAGCTGCACGAGCGCCGGGGCGTGTTCCGCTACCGGCGCGGCCTGGACCGGGTGCGGTACGTCCCGGGGGAGAAGGCGCCCTACAACCCGGAGATCATCGCGCTGGCCGAGGACCTGGCGCAGCGCGCGATCGAATGACGGGTCACAGGTGGTAGGCGTACTCGCCGAACTCCCAGTCGGTGACGTGCCGCTGGAAGCGGGCGACCTCGTCGCGCTTGTAGGCCAGGAAGGCGGCGGTGAAGTCCTTGCCGAGCAGCTCGGTGAGCTCGCCGTCGGCCTCCAGGGCGTCCAGGGCCGCGGGCAGGGTCATCGGCAGCACCGGGGCCTTGGAGGCGTCGTAGCCGTACCCGACGAGCGGCGCGGGCGGCTCCTCGGCCGCCCGCACCCCCAGCAGCGCGGCGGCCGCGGTCCCGGCGACCAGCAGGTACGGGTTGGCGCTGGCGTCACCGAGCCGCAGCTCGAAGCGGGCGCCCGCGCCGCGCTCCGGCGGGACGCGGAGCATCGCGCTGCGGTTGTCGAGCCCCCAGTCGACGAGCCAGGGGGCCAGCGTGTCGGGGCCGAACCGCTTGTAGGAGTTGACCGTCGGGTTGGCCAGCGCCGCCAGCGCGGGGGCGTGGGCCAGCACGCCCGCGATCGCGTGCCGCGCGGTCGCCGACAGCCCGTACGGCGCGGCCGGGTCGTCGAAGGCGTTGCCGCCGTCCTCGCCCAGGCACGACAGGTGCAGGTGGAACCCCGACCCGCCCTCGTCGTTGAACGGCTTGGCCATGAACGTCGCCAGCCTGCCCTCCACCCGGGCCAGCTCCTTGACCGCCGCCTTGAACCAGAAGGCCCGGTCGGCCGCGTCGAGCGCCTCGGAGTGCCGCAGGTTGATCTCGAACTGGCCGCTGCTGAACTCGTGGTTGCCCGCCGTCACGCCGAGGCCGAGGTTGCGCAGGTGCCGCAGCGTGCGGGTGAGGTGGCCGTCGGGGTCGCCGCGGCGGCCGGCGGTGTAGACGTTGCCGGTCGCCTCGGCGTAGCGCTGCCAGCCGCCCGCGGGGGCCGGGTCGCACAGGAAGTACTCCAACTCCGGCCCGACGACCGGGCGCAGGCCCTGCTCGGCGCACCGGACCAGCACGGCGCGCAGCAGGTCGCGCGGCGACTCGGGGGCCGGGGCGCCGGTGGCCGGGTCGACGACGTCGCCGTGGCACCAGGCCACGCCGGGCTCCCACGGCAGCGGCGTGAGCGTGGCCAGGTCGGGGACGACGGCGATGTCGGGCAGCCCCGCGTCCAGGCCGCCGCTGATGTCGGCGGTGCCGCCGCGCGGGGTGGAGTGGTAGACGGCGCGGCAGAAGGCGAGGCCGTGACCGAGGGCGTCGGGCAGCGCCTCCAGCAGGACGTCGCGGGCGCGGTCGGTCCCGGTCAGGTCGGGGTAGGTCACGCGGACCACGTCGACGCCCCGCTCGGTCAGGCGGTCGATGTGCTGCTGCACCGGTCTCTCCTAGGGTCGTTTGACGCCAAACGTAACGGGCGCGTATTGGCTGCCGCAAGAGCTGTTGACCGATCGGCCTGGATGTTCATATTTTATTTGGAACCAAACGAGTTCCAGGAGGACCATCTTGGCCGGCGTCCGCGGCTACTTCCACCCCAAGACGGCCACGGGCCGCTCGTCCCTCGTCCCGGAGCCGCCGTGGCACTACTCCGGCGACCTGCTCACGATCGAGTACCGCACCGACCCCGACCGGGTGCGCGAGCTGCTGCCCGAGCCGCTGGAACCGGCCGCCGAGGACCCGGGCGCGGTCGCGCTCATCTGGGCCGACTGGCAGTCCTGCGCCGCCTCCCGCGAGGAGCTGCTCGACCCGGTGCGCTCGCAGTACAAGGAGGCGTTCGCCGTCGTCCGGTGCTCCTACCGGGGGCGGACCTACTCCAGGTGCGTCTACATCTGGGTGGACAAGGACTTCGCCGTCGCCAGGGGGCTGCAGCAGGGCTATCCGAAGAAGCTGGGGTCGATCCACCAGACCCGGCCGCACCCGTACGGCCCCGCGCCCCGCATCGAGGCGGGCGCCCGGTTCGGCGCGACGCTGGCCGCCGCCGACCGCCGCCTGGCCCAGGCCGTGGTGACCCTGCGCGAGCCGTCGCCGCACAACGGGTTCGTCAACGGCCACCCCATGGCCCACCACCGCTGGCTGCCCGCCATCGGCAAGGGCGGCGGGCTGGCGCTCGACGAGCTGGTCGAGTCCGGCGCCGCCGCCTTCGAGGCCGGCCAGGCGTGGGCGGGCGACGCCGAGCTGGAGCTGTTCGACGCCCCCACCGAGGAGCTGTCCCGGCTGGTCGTCCGCGAGCCCATCGGCGCCTACTTCCGCCAGGTCGGCGTGGTGTGGGACGGCGGCACGCTCCTGGAATCCGGCACCTCCGGCGCGCACTAGCCCCTTGAGAAGGAAAGCACCCGACATGTCCGAACAGATCACCGTCGCCGGGGTCACCGTCGACACCCGCCACTGGATCGGCGGCCGGCGCGTCGCCTCCGCGCGCACGTTCACCGACCTCTCGCCCATCGACGGCGCCGCGCTCGGCGAGATCGCCCGCGGCGGCCCCGCCGAGGTGCACGCCGCCGTCACCGCCGCCCAGGACGCCTTCCCCGGCTGGGCCGCCACCCCGCGCGCCGGCCGGGCCGCCGTGCTGCGGGCCATCGCCGACGGCGTCGAGAAGCGGCTGGAGGAGCTGGCCGCCGTCGAGACCCGCGACAACGGCGCCCTGCTGCGCTCGCACCGCCGCGGCGTCATGCCCCGCGTGGCGCACAACTTCCGCTTCTTCGCCGACTGGCTGGAGGGCCTCGGCCACGACGACTTCGACACCCGCGGCCACGCCAACCACGTCTCCTGGGACCCGGCCGGGCCCTGCGCCCTGATCACGCCGTGGAACGCGCCCCTCATGCTGGCCACCTGGAAGATCGCCCCCGCGCTCGCCGCCGGGAACACGGTGGTGCTCAAGCCCGCCGAGTGGTCGCCGCTCACCGCCTCCCTGCTGGCCGACGTCGCCGCCGCGGCCGGGCTGCCGGACGGCGTGCTCAACGTCGTCCAGGGGTTCGGCGACGAGGCCGGGCAGGCCCTGGTAGAGCACCACGGCGTGCGCCGCGTCAGCTTCACCGGCTCGGTGCCGACCGCGCGGCGCATCGCCCGCTCGGCCGCCGCCAACCTCACCCCGCTCAGCCTGGAGCTGGGCGGCAAGTCGCCGCTGCTGGTCTTCGCCGACGCCGACCTCGACCTGGCCGTGGACCTGGCCGTCGAGCAGTACGACAACGCCGGGCAGGTCTGCCTGGCCGCCACCCGGCTGCTGGTCGAGGCGCCGATCGCCGAGGAGTTCGTCCGCCGCTTCACCGGACGGGCCGCGGCCCTGGTCCAGGGCGACCCGCGCGACGAGGCCACCGACGTCGGCCCCAACATCCATCCGCGCCAGGTGGAGAAGATCGACGGGTTCGTCCGGCGGGCCCTGGCGGCCGGTGCCCGCGCCGTCATCGGCGGCGAGCGCGGGGACGGCCTGTACTACCGGCCCACCCTGCTCACCGACGTGGCCCAGGACAGCGAGATCGTCCAGGAGGAGGTCTTCGGCCCGGTGCTCACGCTGCAGACGTTCGAGACCGAGGAGGAGGCCGTCCGGCTGGCCAACGACACCCGCTTCGGCCTGGCCGCCACCGTCGCGACCGGCGACCGCGAACGCGCCCGCCGGGTCACCGAACGGCTGGTGGCGGGCACGGTGTGGGTCAACTGCTTCTTCGTGCGCGACCTGCGCGCGCCTTTCGGCGGCTCCCGCGAGTCCGGCGTCGGCCGCGAGGGCGGCACCTGGAGCTTCGACTTCTACTGCGACCTGAAGAACACCGTCACCGCGCCGAAGGGCTGGAACGACCATGGGTGAGATCGTCGGGGCGGGCCTGCTCGCGCACGTCCCCACCATCGTGCTGCCCGAGCGCACCCGGCGGGAGCTGAACGAGGGCAAGGAGATCACCCTCGTCACCGGCCTGCGCGAGCTGCGCCGGGACGTCTTCGAGCGCGACGACTACGACACCGTCGTGGTGCTGGACTCCCACTGGGCCACCACGGTCGAGTTCGTGGTCACCGCCCAGACGCGCCGGGCCGGGCTGTTCACCTCCGAGGAACTGCCGCGCGGCATGTGCCGGATGCCGTACGACTTCCCCGGCGACCCCGAGCTGGCCCGCAACGTGGCCTCCTTCGCGGACCGCCACGGCACCTGGATCACCCCCATCGACGACGAGTACCTGCCGATCTACTACGCCACCACCAACCTGTGGAAGTACCTCGGCGAGGGACTGCCCGGCAAGCGCTGGGTGAGCATCGGCGTCTGCCAGACCGGCGACATGGAGGACCATCTGCGGCTCGGCCGCGCGCTGGCCGACGGCGTCGCGGCCACCGACCGACGGGTGCTGGTGATCGCCTCCGGCGCGCTGTCGCACACGTTCTGGCCGCTGCGCGAGCTGCGCGACCACGAGTCCAGCGACCCGCGGCACATCTTCACCCCCGAGGCCCGCGCCGCCGACCTGCGGCGCATCGAATGGTTCCGGCAGGGCCGCCACGACGAGGTCCTGCGCACGATGCCGGAGTTCTGGACGTACAGGCCCGAGGCCCGATTCCACCACTACGTCATGCTGGCCGGCGCCCTCGGCGAGGAGCGCTGCACGGCCCCCGCCCGTCAGTACGGCGAGTACGAGAACTCCGTCGGCACCGGCCAGGCCCTGCTCTGGTTCGACCGCCCGGCCGGCGGCTGGACCGCACCCCGACAGGAGAACGCCCATGCCTGAGTACCGCCGCGTCCTGCTGGACGGCGCCGTCACCGAGACCGTCCGCGACGGGGACGAGCTCGTCGCCGCGGACGGCCGCCGGGTCGGGGCCGAGGAGGCCGTGCACCTGCCGCCGGTCGTCCCCACGAAGATCATCGCGGTGCACCTGAACCACCGCAGCCGGGTCGAGGAGTTCCGGACCCGGCTGCCGGACGCGCCGACCTACTTCCACAAGCCCACCTCCTCGCTCAACTCCCACCGGGGCGCGGTCGTGCGGCCGCAGGGCTGCAAGTGGCTCAACTACGAGGGCGAGATCGCCATCGTCATCGGCCGGACCTGCCGCAACATCGCCCCCTCCGAGGCCGAGGCGTTCATCGCGGGCTACACCGTGGCCAACGACTTCGGGCTGCACGACTTCCGCGACACCGACGCCGGGTCGATGCTGCGCGTCAAGGGCTCCGACACGCTCTGCCCGCTCGGCCCCGGCCTGGTGACCGGCTGGGACTTCCGCGGCAGGCGCCTGCGCACGTACGTCAACGGCGAGGTCGTCCAGGACGGCAACACCGACGAGATGACCTGGGACATGCACTACCTGGTCGCCGACATCGCCCGGACGATCACCCTCCACCCCGGCGACGTGCTGCTGTCGGGCACCCCGGCGGGCTCGCGGCCCGTCCGGCCGGGCGACGTGGTCGAGGTCGAGGCGGAAGGGCTCGGCCGGCTGACCAACCACGTCGTGACCGGGCCGGCCCCCATCCGCTCCGACGTCGGCGCGCAGCCGACGGAGTCGGAGGAGGTGCGCTCGACCGCCCTCGGCGGCGACTGGGAGTTCCGCGGCGTCCGCCCGCCACGCCGGTCATAGGGCTCAGGGGCCGCCGCCCGTGAGGGTCACAGCCGGTGGCTGAGGATGCGGCGGCCCTCGTCGCGGAAGCCGCGCTTGCCGTAGTAGGCGAACAGGTGGCTCACGTCGGCGCCGTTCGGGGCGATCACGATCTCCAGGGCCGTGCAGCCCCGCTCGGCGGCCCACCGGCGGCTGTCCTCGATCAGCCGCTCCGCCTCGCCCCGCCGCCGCGCCTCCGGCGCGACGAACAGGTCCTCCAGCTCGGCGTACAGCCCCTGCTCCAGCCCGAACGTGGTCGTGGTGATGCCGAACGCGACCAGCCGGCCCTCGCTCTCGCTCACCGCGACCCGGACGCCGGGCGCGGCGATCAGCCTGGCCAGGTTGGCCTTCAGCGTCTGCGCCGGGGTGGTGAAGCCGTCCTCGGCGTAGAAGGCGACGGCGAGGCCGTGCAGTGCGGGCAGGTCGTCAGGGACGGCGGCGCGGATCATGACAGCCATGATGCCCCGCCTGGCGGACGAGCGCGTCGAACAGGGCCTGCTGGGCCGGATCGCGGTGGGCGGTGTCCTCGGGATGCCACTGCACGGCGGTGAACCAGCCGGGCGCGCCGTCGTGCTCAAGGGCCTCCACCGTGCCGTCGGCGGCGTGCGCGGCGGGGGACAGGCCGTCGCCGAGCCGCTCGACGCGCTGGTGGTGGAAGCAGGACGCCTCCACCTTCGCCGTCCCGGCCGCGCGTTCCAGCAGGGTGCCGGGGCGCAGCGACACCGGGTGCACGACGTGCCGGTGGCCGCCGTCGGGGCCGCCCATGTCCTGCTCCAGCGTGCCGCCGAGAGCCACGTTGACGACCTGGAGGCCCCGGCAGATCGCCAGCGTGGGCAGCCCGGCGGCCAGGGCGTGGCGGGCCAGGGCCAGGTCGAAGGCGTCCTGGTCGTCGTCCACGTCGTAGACGTCCTCGTGGGTGTCGGGGGCGCCGTAGCGGTGGGGGGCCACGTCGCCGCCGCCGGGCAGGAGCAGGCCGTCGAACCTGGCCATCCGGGCCGCCACGCCGTCCGCGCCGTCCGGGTGGATCGTGGCCGGCTCGCCGCCCGCCCGCCACACGGCCTCCACCAGGGCGCGGGCGCTCACCTCGGCGGCGTGGCGGAGGGCCGAGGCGGTGGCGGAGAAGCGGGCGGGGATCGCGATCAGCGGTCTCACAACTGGATCCAGGTGGTCTTGAGCTCGGTGTACTTCTCCAGCGCGTGCGCCGACTTGTCGCGGCCGTTGCCCGACTGCCGCATGCCGCCGAAGGGCACGGTCAGGTCGCCCTCCTCGTAGCAGTTGACCCAGACGGTGCCCGCCCGCAGCGCGCGGGCGACGCGGTGGGCGGTGCCCAGGTCGGAGGTCCACAGGCCGGCCGCGAGACCGTACTCGGTGTCGTTGGCCAGGCGGACGGCCTCCTCGACGTCGTCGAAGGCCAGCACGGACAGCACCGGGCCGAAGATCTCCTCCCTGGCCAGCCGGGAGCCGGGGTCCACCCGGTCGAAGACGGTGGGTTCGAGGTAGGCGCCGCCGGTGCCGGCCAGGATCCGGCCGCCGCCCGTACGCAGCCGCGCGCCCCCGGCCAGACCGGCCTCGACGTGGCCGCGCACCCTTTCCAGGTGGGCCTCGCCGACCAGGGCGCCCATCTCCGTGGCCGGGTCGAGCGGGTCGCCGACGCGCAGCGCGCGGGCGCGGGCGACCACGGCCTCCGTCACCCGGTCGGCCACCGACCGGTGGACCAGCAGGCGGGACGGCGCGGTGCACATCTCGCCCTGGTTGAAGAAGACGCCCCAGGCGGCGGTGGCGGCGGCGGCCTCCAGGTCGGGGGCGTCGGGAAGGATGATGTTGGGCGACTTGCCGCCCAGCTCCAGCCACACGCGCTTGAGGTTGGAGTCGGCCGAGTAGCGCAGGAAGTGCCGCCCGACGGCGGTGGAGCCGGTGAAGGCCAGCACGTCCACGCCGGGGTGCAGGCCGAGCGCCCGCCCGGCGGTGGGGCCGTCGCCGGCGACCACGTTGAGCACGCCCGGCGGCAGCCCGGCCTCGGTGGCCAGCCGCCCCAGCTCCAGGGCCGACAGCGGCGACAGCTCCGACGGCTTCAGCACCACCGTGCACCCCGCGGCCAGGGCGGGGGCCACCTTCCACGAGGCCAGCGTGAGCGGGAAGTTCCACGGCACGACCGCGCCGACGACCCCGGCGGGCTCGCGGGTGACCAGGGCGAGGGCGTCGGCGGGCACGTGCGGGGCCTCGTCGGCCAGCTTGCCGGCCAGCTCGCCGTACCAGCGGAAGGTGGTGATCGCGGCGCGCAGCTCGATGTCGTGCGCGTCGGTGACCGGCTTGCCCATCTCCAGGCTGACGAGCAGCGCCAGGTGCTCGCGCCGCTCCTCGATCAGGGACGCCAGCCGCACCAGCGCCCGCCCGCGCTCGGCGGGCGCCATCCGCGGCCACGGCCCGGAGTCGAACGCCCGCCGCGCCGCCGACACCGCGAGCCCGACCTCCGCCTCGCCGCCGTCGGCCACCTCGGCCAGCACCCGGCCGTCGCGCGGCGAGCGCACCGTGAAGGACGCGCCGCCGGGCTCGTCTGCGCCGTCGATGTGGTGCGCGGACGGGGGCGTGACCGCCGCGGCCCGGCTCAGCCATGCCTCGTGGGTCACCTGTTGTTTGGTGGCGAACGTCTGGTCGAGCGTCGGCAGGTCGCCGTTGACCGGCATCGTCGGCCCTTCTGTCGCGGACGGGTGCTCCGAAAATGTACGGTCCCAAACGATTGGCCGTCAATGGCCGGCCGCCACCGGCGGGGAACCGGGTCCGGCGGTCCGCTCGTTGGCCGGTCGTCACCCCGAGTCCGTGGAGGATCCTTGTTACGACTCGTCTGCCTCGCGCTCGCCGCCGCCCTGACCGCCGCCCTGACCGCCGCCCTCACCGCCGGCTGCACCGTCGCCGACACCGGCCGGCCGGTGTCGCCGGAGGACATCGAAGAGGTCATCGACGACGAGCCCGACGGCGGGTCCGACGCCGCGGCGCAGGACGAGTCCGCCCGCATCGCCGTCTGCGTGGACACCGGCTCGCAGACCAGGGCCGGCTACCGCCCGTGCGAGGACGAGCGCCGGGGCTACGCCTGGTACTTCTACGCCGGCGACGCCACCGTCCCCGCGGTGGGCGAGCGGGCCGACGGCGGCACGTACGAGGACCTCGGGGAGGACGGGCTCACCAAGGCGTCGCCGCAGGGCGGCCCCGGCGCCAAGACCGCCATCGAGACGCCGTCGGAGTGGGTCGAGGTGTGCGTCGCCAAGCCGTCCCGGCGGCGCGTGGTCAACAACTTCTGCGAGGACCGGCAGGGCGGCTACGGCTGGTACTACATCGCCATCGACGGCCGCGTGCCGCCCGTCGGCGGACGGGCCGACAACGGCGCCTTCCGGTTCTACGGCGGCGACAGCTACCGGGCCCGCGAGTCGGGCGGCGACGCGGCCGACGCCGCGATCGGCTACGAGGAGACCGTCGAGGAGTGACCCCGCCGACGGGGGGACGCCTGCCCGGTTACCTGGGGCCGCCGGAGAGCCGGCGGGCGTTGTGGACGACCTTCGGCGGCCGGCCGCCGAACAGCTCGCTGACCGTGACGAACCGGTAGCCGCGGGCGGACAGGCCCTTCAGCACCCGCGGCACGGCCTTGACCGTGGTCGGGTGGATGTCGTGGAACAGGATGACGCTGCCGGGGCGGACCCGCTTGAGCGAGACGCGGGCCACCCTGGCGCTGTCGCGGTAGCGCCAGTCGAGGGTGTCCACGCTCCACAGGACCAGCGGCCGGTGCGCCTGCCGCCGCACGTCGCCGTCCGTCGCGCCGTACGGGGGGCGTACCAGGCCGGGGACGACGCCCGCGGCGGACTTGACGGCCTGGTCGGTGCGGGCGAGCTGGGACCTGATCGCGGCCGGCGACAGCCGGGTCAGGTCGGGGTGGGACCAGGTGTGGTTGCCCAGCTCGTGCCCCGCCTCGACCGTGCGCCGCACCACGTCGGGGTGGACGCCGACGTTCCGGCCGACGACGAAGAACGTGGCGTGGGCCCGGTACTTCGCCAGGTGATCCAGCAGCGTCCCGGTGTAGGGCCCCGGGCCGTCGTCGAACGTGAGCGCCACGCACTTGACCTTGCGGCAGTCGGGCTTGTCCGGCTCGGTGGGCACGGTAGGCACGGTGGGCTCGGCCGACGGCTCTGTCCGGTCCGGCTTGTGGCCTTGCCTGTGGTCGGGCTTGTGGTCCTGCTTGTGGTCCGGCTTGTGGTCGGGCTTCGGCTCGGGGGAGGCCGACGGAGCAGGGTGGGTGGGGGAGGGCGTGGGGCGGGCGGGGGTGGCTCCCGCGAGCGCGGTCGTGACGGCCAGTGTCGCCGCGGTCATCCCGATACCGGACAGGTACCGCTTCATGCCGCCGTTCATGACGTTCCCCCTCATGCACCGCCCCCGGTGCGTCATCCCCTGAGACCGGCCCAGAAGGACCGTTCCACAGAGTTGGACACCAGATCCGCCCGCAAGGTTCGCAAGAGTGCTCATCGGCGGATGAAGGTTTCTCACCTGCTCATTGGGCAGAGGTGTCCGCACGTGACAGCACAGACCGTTCAATGAAGAAGTTGACGCCTTGTCAGGCACGGGAGGCATCGGAGATGCGGAACGGCCGGACCAGTACGACGCTCGCCCTCGCGGGGCTCCTGCTCGCCGGATGCGCCTCCGGCGGCGGCCGGCCGGCGGACGGGCCGCGGCAGGCCGAGGGCCCCGCGGCCAGGCTCGCGATCACCCCGGCGGACGGCAGCAAGAAGGTCGCCCCCGACACCGGGATCAGCGTGCGGGTCACCGGCGGCAAGGTCACCAAGGTGACCGTCGCCGACGCCAAGGGACGCCAGGTGACCGGCTCGACGGCGGCCGACGGCACCTGGCGGCCCCGGTGGCCGCTGCGCCCGGCGACGTCGTACACGGTGAGCGCGCAGGCCACCGGCGCCGACGGCAGGGCCGTCACCGGGCGGTCGTCCTTCACCACGCTCAAGCCCGGGCGAACCCTGCAGAGCGGCATGTCGCCGCTGGACGGCGAGAAGGTCGGCGTCGGGATGCCGGTGCAGCTCCTGCTGTCCCACCCGGTCACCTCCAGGCAGGCCCGCGCGGCGGTCGAGCGTTCGCTGGTGGTGGAGATGTCCGAGCCGGTCGAGGGCGCGTGGAGCTGGGTGAGCGACCGCGAGGTGCAGTTCAGGCCGCGCGAGTACTGGCCGGTGGGCGAGAAGGTCAAGGTCGTCGCCCACCTGGCCGGGCTGCGGGCGGGCGAGGACCTGTGGGGGACCAGGGACCGCAGCCTGTCCTTCACCGTCGGTCCCCGGCACATCACCAAGGTGGACGCCGACCGCCACCGGGCGGTCGTCACCGCGGACGGCAAGGTCGTCCGGACGATCCCCGTCAGCCTGGGCAAACCCGGCGACGACAGCTACTCCGGCGTCATGATCGCCCAGGAGAAGGCCGCGGAGACCGTCATGGACTCGGCCACCATCGGGGAGCCGGGCGAGTACCGGATCAAGACCAAGTGGAACGTCCGGATGACCTACAGCGGCACCTTCTTCCACGCCGCGCCCTGGTCGACCGGCGCGCAGGGCAACTCCAACGTCAGCCACGGCTGCGTCAACGCCAGCCCCGCCGACGCCCGCTGGTTCTACGACTTCACCCAGCGCGGCGACGTCATCGAGGTCAAGGGCACCTCGCGCAAGCTCCGGTTCGGCAACGGCCCGACCCCGTGGGCCAAGTCGTGGACGGAATGGCTCGCCGGCAGCGCCACGGGCAAGCCCGTGACCGGCTAGACCCCCATCTGGCGGCAGGACCTGCGCGAACATCAGAATGTCGCCTTGCCCGCGGGGGCCCGCACCACGATCATGTCGCCAATGGACGCCGACGCACCCCTGGACTACTACCTGATCTACGCCGCCGACCGTGGCCGCGGAACACTTCCCCTGGGCATCCTGGTCGAGGAGTTCGTGCTCTGCGACGACTACACCGCCGCGGGCATCGACTGCGCGGAATGGACCGCCGAGTGCGGCGAGTGGCGCGAGTCGCCCGGATCCAGCCGGGCCATCCGCGCCGACCCCGCGCTGCGCGACCGGGTGCTGCCCGTGACGCGGCGCGACGCCCGCGAGACCTACTCGATGCTCGGCGGCGGCGCGCTGCCGGAGGAGGCCGAGCTGCGGGCCTTCTTCCAGTACCGCCAGGCGCTCCCCGCCGCGGCCCCTCTCGACCTGGGCGGCTCCCCTTCGGCGCAGACCCGGCGCTACCGCATCCTGTTCGCGGGCGAGCTCGGCGAGCGCGGCCTGGCGAACGTCAGCACGGTCCTGCGCCTGGAGCCGCCGCGGGAGAACCCGCGGGCCAGGATCGCCGGCACCGCCACGGCGACCGCCGCCGGCCACACCTTCACCTGGGAGCTGCGGCGCATCGGCCCCGGCATCGCCTGGTGCCTGGACGTCACCGTACGCCTGAGCGCCGGCCCGCTGGCCGCCATCGGCGCCCTGCTCCACCACCACCGGCAGGCGATCCGCGGCCAGGGCCTGATCCCCGTGACCATCGAACGCTTCGCCTGACCGCCGGACAGCGGGGAAGGCCGGAGCGGCGCTCGCGTGGTGCGTGGCCGGTCAGCACGACCGGCCACCGCGGCCCTTCGACGGGCGGACCGGTACCGTGATCAGCGGCGTGGTGGGGGCGTGCTGTTGTCGAACGCGGCGAACACCTCGTCCTCCTCCGGCGTCGATCCGAGCAGTTCGAGCAGCTCCATGGCGATGACGGAGTTGCCGAGTTCCGCCGGCCGCGCGGGTGAGAGCACGGACAGGTCGGCGAGGTCCGGGTGGTGCGTGACGATCCGCGGTGCCATGGATGCTCCTTCATCGGCTCCGGCGTGCCCGTGGCGGTCCTGATGCGAGGCGAAGTGCTCGACAGGCAGGTCTCACATTGACGGACTTTCGCCTGCCCGCCAATGCCCTTCCGGCCCGCCGTCGTACCGAACCGGTGATCCGGCGTGCCGCAAGGCCGGGCGGTGGCTCGCTGACCAGGCCCGTCACGCCCGTCGTGCCGTCCGCGGAAAAGGCATTCCCATCCGGCATGGTCTCGCTTTTCATGTAAAGCCAGTAGGAAATGTTGACTTAGCGTCCTGGGTTCCGTAGCTTCGTAGGCATGAGCCAGGGCCTCTACCTGACCCGGCGCCCGCACGTGGACCACGGCCACGTCGCCAGCGCGCAGTGTCGCTGATCACGCACCTCCGGCAGACCTCCCAACCCCCTGCGCAGTTCTCCCCAGAGGAACTCATCGTGATCAACATCAGACGTGCACTCCTCGCCGTGCTGCTCGCGACCGTGACCGCCGGCTGCGGCGCGGCCGAGGGCTCGGCGAGACCCGGCGAACCGGAGGTGAAGGAGCTTCGCTACCAGGGCAGCGCGGGCACCGTCACCTTCCCCGAACTGGCCGCGGAGCTCGGCTACCTCGGCGACGTCAAGCTCAAGTGGGTGGGCAACACCACCTCGGGGCCGCAGGACATCCAGTCCGCGGCCACCGGTCAGACCGACTTCGGCGGCGCCTTCGACGGCGCCGTCATCAAGCTCAAGGCGGCCAAGGCCCCGATCAAGGCGGTGATCGGCTACTACGGCTCGGACGAGAAGTCGTTCAACGGCTACTACGTCAAGGACGACAGCCCCATCAGGACCGCCCGCGACCTCATCGGCAAGAAGATCGGCGTCAACACCCTCGGCGCCCACCACGAGGCGGTGATCAAGGAGTATCTCAAGCGTCAGGGGCTGACGCCGGCCGAGATCGAGCAGGTCCAGCTCGTGGTCATCCCGCCGGTCAACACCGAGCAGGCGCTGCGGCAGGGGCAGCTCGACGTCGGCACGCTCGGCGGCGTGCTCAAGGACAAGGCGCTCGAACGCGGCGGGCTGCGTCCGCTGTTCACCGACGTCGAGCTGTTCGGGCCGTTCACGGCCGGGGCCGTCGTGCTGCGCGAGGACTTCATCGCCAGGAACCTCGGCACCGTCAGGACCTTCGTCGCCGGCTTCGCCAAGGCCATCGCCTGGGCGCAGACCCGCCCGCGCGAGGAGGTCGTCGCCAAGTTCGAGCAGATCATCGCCAAGCGCGGACGCAACGAGAGCACCGACGTCGTGAAGCTCTGGAAGAGCACCGGCATCGCGGGCAAGGGCGGCGTCATCGACAGCCGGGAGTTCCAGCGGTGGATCGACTGGCTCCAGCGCGAGGGCGAGATCCGTCCTGGCCAGGTCAAGGCCACCGACCTCTACACCAACGAGTTCAACCCCTACGCGAACGGGAGCGGCTCATGACCGCCACGATCAGCGAGACCGGCGTCCAGACGAAGATCGGCATCCGGAACGTCTCCAAGGAGTTCACGGTCAGGGACGCGGGCGAGCCGTTCACCGCCCTGTCCGGGATCGACCTGGACGTCCGCGAAGGGGAGTTCCTCACGCTCGTCGGGCCGAGCGGTTGCGGCAAGTCCACCCTCCTCGACCTGGTCGCGGGCCTCGCCGAGCCGACGTCGGGCCAGATCGTGGTCAACGGCGCGCCCGTCACCGGGCCCGGCCTCGACCGGGGGATCGTCTTCCAGCAGTACGCGCTGTTCCCCTGGCGCACCGCGCTGGCCAACGTGGCCTTCGGGCTGGAGGCCAAGGGCGTGCCCAGGGCCGAGCGTACGGAACGGGCGCGGCGGCACCTGGAACTGGTCGGCCTGTCCGGCTTCGAGGACCGCTACCCGCACGAGCTGTCGGGCGGCATGCGCCAGCGCGTCGCCATCGCCCGCAGCCTGGCCTTCGACCCCGACGTCCTGCTGATGGACGAGCCCTTCGCCGCGCTCGACGCGCAGACCCGCGAGTCGCTCCAGGAGGAGCTGCTGCGCATCTGGCAGCACACCCGCAAGACCGTCGTGTTCATCACGCACGGCATCGACGAGGCCGTCTACCTGGGGCAACGCGTCGCCGTGATGACCTCCAGGCCGGGCCGGATCAAGGAGATCATCGAGGTGGACTTCGACTCGCGCGAAGGCGACCTGCGGGCCGATCCGCGCTTCGGCGAGTACCGGCACCACGTGTGGGGGCTGCTGCGCGACGAGGTCGCCGCGGCGCAGGTGCAGGAGCGGAAGGCGGCGATCCGGCATGACTGACGCCCGCGCCGACACGCGGCCCGAGGGCGACGTCCACTGGTACGACCTCCCCGACGACGACCCCGACCCCCACGACGAGCCCGGCCCCCATCACCACCACGGCCCCGCGACCGGGGACGAGCCCGCCGCCGTCCGGCCCACCGAGGGGGAGGACCGGAAGAAGGCGTCACCCGCGGCGCGGAGACGGACGGGCGGGCCGGTGCGACGCGCGGGCGGGGCGGTGCGGCGGGCGGGGCGGAACTCGGCCGCGATCCTGCTGCTCCTGGCCGCCTGGGAGGCGCTGCCCCGCCTCGGCGTGGTGGACCCCGTGTTCGTGCCCCCGCTGTCGGAGAGCCTGGCCGCCGGCGCGGACCTGCTGCTCACGGGCCGGCTCCCGGAGCACCTGGGGGCGTCGCTGGCGCGCTCGCTGTCGGGGTTCGGGCTGGCGATCGTGCTGGCCATCCCGCTCGGGCTGCTGATCGGCTGGTACAAGCCCGTCGCCGACTTCCTCACGCCGCTGCTGGAGGTGTTCCGCAACACCTCGGCGGTCGCGCTGCTGCCGGTCTTCACGCTCATCCTCGGCATCGGCGAGACGACGAAGGTGGCGTTCGTCCTGTACGCCTGCTCCTGGCCCATCCTGCTCAACACCGTCAGCGGCGTGAAGACCGTCGAACCGCTGCTGATCAAGTCGGCCCGGTCGATGGGCCTCGGCCCGGTGCGGCTGTTCCAGAAGGTGATCCTGCCGGCCGCCGTGCCCGCCATCTTCACGGGGGTGCGCCTGGCGGGCGCGTACTCGATTCTCGTCCTGCTGTTCGCCGAGATGGTCGGCGCCAAGGCCGGGCTCGGCTACCTCATCCTCGACGCCCAGTCCAGCTTCCGCATCCCCGACATGTACGCCGGCATCATCACGATCTCCGTGGTCGGCCTGCTGTTCAACCTGCTCCTGATCGGCGTCGAGCGCCGCTTCTCCACCTGGAGGACCACGTGACGAGAAAGCTCCACCTGAACGCCTTCCTCATGGGCGTCGGCCATCACGAGGCCGCCTGGCGGCACCCCCGCACCGAGCCGAGCCGCCTGACCGACGTCCGCCACTACCAGGAGCTGGCCAGGATCGCCGAGCGCGGCAGGCTCGACTCGCTCTTCCTCGCCGACGGCGTGGCGCTGCAGGGCGACGTCCGGCACAACGCGCTCGGCGGGCTGGAGCCGCTCACGCTGCTGGCCGCGCTCGCCTCGGTGACCGACCACATCGGCCTGATCGCGACCGTCTCCACGACGTACAACGAGCCCTTCCACGTGGCGCGCAAGTTCGCCTCCCTCGACCACATCAGCGGCGGACGGGCCGGCTGGAACATCGTCACCTCCGCCAGCGAGGCCGAGGCGCTCAACTTCGGCGTCGAACGCCCCACGCACGCCGCCCGCTACGCCAGGGCCGACGAGTTCCTGGAGGTCGCCGGCAAGCTCTGGGACAGCTGGGAGGACGACGCCATCCTGGGCGACCGCGCCGGCGGCCACTACGCCGACGCCGGCAAGATCCATCCTGTCGAGCACATCGGCCGCCACTTCGCCGTCCGGGGGCCGCTGAACACCTCCCGTTCCCCGCAGGGCCGTCCGCTGCTGGTGCAGGCCGGGTCGTCGGAGGACGGCAAGGAGTTCGCCGCCCGGCACGCCGAGGCCGTCTTCACCGCCCAGCAGACCCTGGAGGAGGGCCAGGAGTTCTACAGCGACCTCAAGCGGCGGGTGGCCGCCCACGGCAGGCAGCCCGGCGACGTGCTCGTCCTGCCGGGCATCTCGCCGATCATCGGCTCGACCGAACGGGAGGCGCTGCACCTGGAGAAGGAGCTCGAAGACCTGATCATCCCCGCCTACGGCCTGGCCCAGCTCTCCCACCTGACCGGCATCGAGCTGACCGAGGACGACCTCGACCGGCCGCTGCCGGACGTGGCCGTCGAGACCGAGGGCGCACAGAGCCGGCGCAAGCTCGTCATCGACCTGGCCAGGCGGGAGCGCCTGACGGTCAGGCAACTGCTCAACCGGCTGGCCGGCGGCCGCGGCCACCGCGTGGTCGCCGGGACGCCCGAGCAGATCGCCGACCAGCTCCAGGAGTGGTTCTTCACCGGGGCCGCCGACGGCTTCAACATCATGCCGCCGCTGCTCCCGTCGGGCCTGTCCGACTTCGTGGACCACGTCGTGCCGGAGCTGCAGGTCAGGGGCCTGTTCCGGTACGAGTACGAGGGCCGTACCCTCCGCGACAACTACGGCCTGACCCGGCCCGTCTCCCGGTACGCCGCCGGGCTGGCGGCGGCGGTGGCCGGATGAGCGTCGTCGCGCTGGTCGGCAACCCCCGCGAGGGCTCCAGGACGCGGACCGTGGCCGTGGAGGCCGCCGAGGCCGTCGCGCGGCGGCTCGGCCTTCCCGGCGTGCACGACGTGATCGACCTGTCGGCGCTCGGGCCGCACCTGCTCGCCCCCGGGCCCGCGCCCGGCGTCGAGGTGGCGCTGGAGCTGGTCGCCGAGGCGCGGGTGCTGGTGGTGGCCAGCCCCACCTACAAGGGCACGTACACCGGGCTGCTGAAGGCGTTCCTCGACCGGTTGCGGCCGGAGGCGCTGGCCGGGGTGGTGGCGTTGCCGCTGCTGGTCATGGGCGATCCGAAGCACGCGCTGGCGGTCGAGGTGCACCTGCGGCCGCTGCTGGTGGAGCTGGGCGCGACCGTGCCGACGCCGGGGCTCGCGGTGCTGGAGTCCCAGCTCGCCGTACGGGAGCCGCCGCTGCCCGGGCTGGAGTCGCGGCCGCCCGCGCTGGAGGAGCTCCTGGGCCGCTGGGCGGAGCGCGTCGCCCCGCAGGTGGCCGCAGCCCTCGCGGTCGGACACCCGGCCCCCGCCTGAGGCACGCCGGGCCCCCGCCTGAGGCACGCCGGGCCCCCGCCTGAAGGACGGCGGGCCCCGCCTGAGGGCGTGGGCCGCTGTCTGAGGGCGGTGGTGCCACTCGCCTGAGGGCGGGGGCCCGGGTGGGAGCGGGCGGGCGGGGGTGCGGGGTCAACGCCAGTCGCCGGACTGGAGCGCCCCCGCCGCCTGCGGTCCCATCGTGACCAGGCCGCCGTCCACGAACACCGACGAGCCCGTCATGTACGAGGCGGCCGGCGAGGCCAGGAAGGCGATGACCGCCGCCACCTCCCGGGCGTCGCCCGGCCGCGGGATCGGGTACCCCGGACGGCTCCCGGCCCGCGGCGGCCGGTCCTCCTGCCCGGTCATCGGCGTGGCGATCTCGCCGGGCGCGACCGTGTTCACCGTGATGCCGTGCGCGGCCAGCTCCAGCGCCAGCACCCGGCTGAGCAGCTTCAACCCGCCCTTGGCCGCGCAGTACGGCCCCGCCCCCACCCTCGGGTACTCCTCGTGCACGCTGGTGACGTTCACGATCCGGCCGCCGCGCCCCTCGGCGACCATCCGCCGGGCCGCCCGCTGCGCGCACAGGAACGGCCCGTCCAGGTCCACCGCCAGGACCGAGCGCCAGCGCTCGTAGTCCATGTCGAGCAGCGGCTCCGACGACCCGGTGCCGGCGTTGTTGACCAGCACGCCGAGCCCGCCCAGATCCCCGGCCAGTTCGTCGACGACGTGCGCGGCGCGTACCGGGTCGGTCAGGTCGTGGCGGCGCACGGCCGCCGCCTTGCCCGCGTCCCGGACCAGCGCGGCGGTCTCCCGGGCGCCGTCCTCGTCCTCGTGGTAGGTGATCCCCACGTCGAACCCGTGCTCGGCCAGCAGCACGGCGGTGGCCTTGCCGATGCCGGAGTCGCCGCCCGTCACAACGGCGACCCGGTCGTAGCTGTCGCTCATGCCGTCCCCCTGCCCCGCACCCCGGCGCCTAACGCGGCCGTCTCACCAGGGGGCAGGGGCCGGTGGGGGGACGGCTGGAGGGCGGTCGTCGCAGGTGAGGGTGTTGGGCAGGAGCCAGGGGGCGAGCCAGCCGTCGTTGCCGCCGCCGTCCGTCAGCGCGAACTCCGAGCCGTCCGGGGTGAAGTGGAAGGTGCCGCAGTTGTTCACCGGGACCGCGCCCACGTTGCGGGCGTCCACGTTCTCGAAGGCGGCCGAGCCGGCGGCGCGGGCGCTGAGCACCGAGGTGCCCGTGCCGTCCACCCGGACGTCCTTGAAGCGCAGGCCGGTGATGGAGTAGAGGTCCTTGACGGGCCAGTCGGCCACCAGCATGACGGCGTTGTAGGTGTTGTCCAGGTAGTGGTCGCCGGTCACCCGGATGTCGGCGTCGATGTCCCGCTCCAGGGCGTAGAACCAGATGGCGCCGAGGCCGATCTTCCAGTTCAGCTCGTACGTGCCGGCCCGCACGGTGGTGTTGCCGGTGATGTCCAGGCGGCCGGTGAACGGCTCGGCGCCGAAGCGGGAGCCGACCTGCAGGGCGCTGCCCTCGCGGACGGGGTCGGCGATCAGGTTGGCCGAGACCGTGTTGTCCGTGCCGCCGTAGATCGCGATGCCGTTGGCCAGCACCGGCGTCTGGACCGTGTTGTGGTCGAACGTGTTGCGCGCGTCCGCCGCCCGCTCCGACCACATCGCCAGGCCGTCGTCGCCGGAGTTGCGGACGAAGTTGTCCGACACGACCGTGCCGGTGACGCCGGTGTGCAGGTTGAGCCCGTCGGCGATCTGGTCGGCGATCACGTTGCCGGTGACGCGGGTGCCGCTCATCGGGCCGTCGAACCAGATGCCGACCTTGGTGTGGTGGAGGTACAGGCCCTCGATCGTGGAGTCGCTCATCGCGCCGCCGATGCCGTTGACCTGGTCGGTGTCGACGCGCTCGCGGACGTCCCCCTCGATGGCGAACCCGGACAGGTGCACATTGCGGCTGCCGCCGTCCGCGGCGTCCTTGCCGTAGAAGCCGACGCCGGTGTGGACGGACCCGTCGGGCGCCGGGGCGTCCAGGGCGACCTCGCGGCCCTTGATGATCGTGTACCAGCTACCGGCGCCGGTGATCGTCACGTCGTCCACGACGATGTGCCGGTTGACCTGGTACGTGCCGGGCGGGACGTACACCTTGAGATGGGCGCGCCTGGCGAAGGCGACGGCCCGGTCGAAGGCGGCCGACGACTCGCGGCGCCCGGACGGGTCGGCGCCGAAGGCCAGCACGTTCGCCGCGACCGGCTCGATCCGCGGCGGGGCGACGAGCTCGGAGTCGAGCAGGTCGATGACCGTCCAGGCGGCTCCGGCGCCCGCCGTCAGCCGGATCCGGTCGCCCGCCCGGTAGGTGCGCCCGAGCAGCAGGCGCTGCTCGTCGTAGAAGTGACTGGGCCGGAACGGCTTGGCGATCGCCGGGGCCGGGGTGGTGGCGCTGGGCACGCAGGAGCACTCGGTGATCCACCAGTCGGGGTGCAGCAGGTCGGCACCGGGGTCGTCGGCGAACGGGTACTGGTTGTACAGCCAGGAGTACTGCGAGGTCAGCGTCATGGTGGCCCGGTGGCGGCCGTTGACCGCGACGTCGAGCGGCGCGGTGATGCCGCCGCCCGCGGGCGCGTCGGGGATGCTGTAGCGGACCGTGACGGCGTTGGCCGCGGCCGGCAGGGTGAACTCGACGTGCCGGCCGGGCGTCAGCCGGACCGCCCGCCGCCCGGACGCCTCGGCGGGCAGCGTGTACGCCGAGCGGTCGGGCCCGATGACCGTGCCGTCCGTCGGGGCGTTCTCGGCCTCCTGCTCGGCGAAGCCGACGCGCGCGCCCCGGCCGGCGACCAGCGCGGGGTCGAGGGCGGCCCTGGTGACCACGGGCCCCGTCGCCGCGGCGGCCTGCGCGGGGGCCTGCGCGGGGACGGCGAGCGAGGCGAGGGGGAGGCCGAGAGCCGCGGCGAGCACCGCCACGACCCTCCGGGATGTGCTCGTGCCTGACATCCGAAGCTCGATTCTCTCGGGGGGTGAGGTGACAGTAGGACCCCACGACCCCGCGACACAAGGCTCCTGCGAAGGAGTTTCGTAACGTTGTTGTCGAGCTTCGACCGACTATCGATTTCTTGCGATATTACGCAAACGGCTTGCAAGCGGTCGTCAGGGGAGCCAGCTCACCCGGCCGTGCAGGGCGGCGTACCCGACGAAGGCCACCACGTCGATCAGCGTGTGCGCGATCACCAGCGGCATCGCGCGCCCCCACCGCTGGTACAGCCGCCCGAACACCAGCCCCATCACCACGTTCCCGACGAACCCCCCGAACCCCTGATACAGGTGGTACGACCCCCGCAACACCGACGACACGATCACCGCCCGCCACGGCCTCCAGCCCGCCTGGTCCAGCCGGTGCAGCAGGTAGCCGCTGACCAGCACCTCCTCCAGCACGCCGTTCTGCGCGGCGGCCAGCAGCAGCACCGGCACCCGCCACCACACCTCCGGCAACTGTCCCGGCACCACCGTCAGGTTGACGCCCAGCGCGTAGACCGCCAGGTAGAAGGCCAGCCCCGTGCCGCCGATCGCGGCGGCGAGCAGCGCGCCGCGCAACGTGTCGCGGCCCGGCTCGCGCAGGTCCACCCCGATCGTCCGCAACGACTCGCCCGACCGCACCAGCAGGTACGCCACCAGCGCCACCGGGGCCACCGAGATCGCGATGTCCACGAGCTGCAACGTCAGGTCCAGCCACGGCCGCCCGGGGGCCAGCGAGCCGACCAGCACGGCGTGCTGCCCCTTCAGCTCCTTGGGCGCGGTCAGCGAGCCGATCAGCCGGACCAGCGACAACACCGCGCTGGCGCCGAGCGAGACCGACAGCACGACGAGGATCTCGGCTCTGATGAGCCTGGGGCCGAGGGCCGGACCGGGGGCGAGTGACTGGGTGTGCATGGGCCGCAGAGTAGCCGCCCAGCGCTCCGATCCGGATAAAGCACCCCTTGTCGGCGGGTCTCCGGGGCCCGGTCAGGGTCATGTCACACTTCCCGTCCCGGGTTCCTCTCAGAGGGCATGAACGACATGATTCTCGTCACCGGCGCCACCGGGACGTTCGGACGCCCGCTGGTCGAACTGCTCACCGCCCGGGGGGCCAAGGTGCGCGCCGTCACCCGATCGGCGGCCGGGATGCGCCTGCCCGCCGGGGCCGAGGCCGTCGAGGGCGACCCGGCCCGCCCCGAGACCCTCGCCGGCCACCTGGACGGCGTCACCGCCGTCTTCCTGCACCCGCGCGCCATCGGCGACGGGGCGCCCGGCCTGCTCGCCCGTGCCGCCGAGCGCGGGGCGCGGCGGGTGGTGGCCCTGTCGGCGATGAACGTCGACGAGCCCCTCGACGAGCAGCCCTCCCGCTTCCGCGGCGACCGGAACAAGGAGGCCGAGGCCGCCGCCGTGGACAGCGGCCTGGAGTGGACCAGCCTGCGCGCCGCCTCCTTCGCCGGGAACGCCCTCCAGGCGTGGGCGCCCCAGATCCGGGCCGGGGACGTCGTCCGGTACGTGCACGCGGGCTTCCAGGAGGTGCCGATCGACGAGCGGGACCTGGTCGAGATCGCCGCCACGACGCTGCTCGGCGGCCACGCCGGACGCCGGCTCGAACTGACCGGGCCCGAGTCGCTGACGCACGCCGCGATGGTGGCCGTGCTCGGCGAGGCGATCGGCCGGCCGCTGCGCTTCGAGGAGATCCCGCCGGAGGACGCCGGGCGGGGCCTGGTCGCGGGCGGCCTGCCGGAGCCCTTCGTCCGCGCCCTGCTGGCCCGTTACGCCAGGTATGCCACGCGCCCCCAGCACCCGGTCACCGGGGACGCGGCCGCGCTGCTCGGCCGCCCGCCCCGAACCTTCGCCGACTGGGCCGCCGCCCACGCCCCGGCCTTCGCCCGCCAGGACCAGCCGGGCGAAGGCCGTTCGCCCGCCCGTCAGCCCAGGACCACCCCGCCGGAGGCCGGGCGTCCGGCGGGCGGGCGCGGGGCTGACCGGCCGACACCGACCGGACCGGGGTGCCCCGGTCGTGGCTGGACTGGCCGATCGGCACGCTGAAGGCGGCCGGCGCGGCGGGGCTGGGGCTCGGCCTGCTGGGCGTGCCCCTGGCGGGGACGGCGGCCGCGGCCGGGCTCGTCCTCTCCTACGTCTGCGCCCTCTGCACGCACCTGCGCGTGGCCGACCGCTCGCCGCAGTTCTACCTGGCGATCGTGTTCCTCGCGCCGGCGGTCGCCACCCTGGCGCTGGACCCGGCGCTGGTGCTGCGGCCCTGAGCGGTCAGCCGCGCTCGGGGACGGCCATCTCGCCGAGCGGCGACCAGTCGTCCTGCGGGACGTTCGCGTTGACGATGCGCGGCGTCTCGGCCAGGTAGCCGGGCAGCACCTGCTGGGCCTGCTTGAAGTGCGCCGACGTCACGTGCGCCGCCCCGGCCGCGTCGTCGCGGAACGCCTCGACGAGGACGTACTCGGCCGGGTCGTCGAGGCTGCGCGACCAGTCGAACCACAGGCAGCCCGGCTCGGCGCGGGTGGCCTCGGTGAACTCGGCCGAGATCTCCGGCCAGCGGTCGGCGTGCTCCGGCAGGACGCGGAACTTCGCGGTGATGAAGATCATGACGGGAACTCCCCAGGTCGGCGGCGTTACGGCACGAGACTAGCCGCCCACCCCCGCCCACCCACGGCGGGGCCGCAGGCGCGTCGCCCGCGGCCTGATCGCATCGCAGGCGGCGCGGGCTCACACGCGTCACGTCACCTGATCACACCGCAGGCGGCGCGGGCTCACGCGCGTCGCGTCACTTGATCACGCCGCAGGCGGTGCGGCCGCCCGCGTCGCCCGTGCGGTGGGTGGCCTCGTCGGGGCCGTCGGGGGCGTAGCGGGCGGGGATGTTGGCCAGGTTGTCGGGGAGGGCGTGCACGATGACCGCGCTGCCGTCGGCGTCGGTCAGCTCGCGCAGGCCGAACCGGTCGGTGACGACCGACGCGGCGCCCGACCCGTCCTTGCCGACCAGCAGCGGCGGCAGGTCGCCCGAGTGCCCCGGGTGGACGGCGCCGGCCAGGTCGAGGTGGCCTCCGGCGGTGAAGAAGGGGGAGACCTGCCCGGTCGCGGGATCGACGGCCTTCGGGTCGCACAGGCCCGTCGTGTGGATGTGGAAGCCGTGGAACCCGGGCGTCAGGCCCTTGACCGAGACCGAGACGCGCGCCGTCCCGAACCCCTCGCGCAGGATGCTGAGCCGCCCGACCGCGACGCCGCGCGCGTCGCGGATGACCACGGGCCGCGGGTCGCCCTGGCGCGCGGCGGTGGCGTCGGCCACCGCGCTCACGCCGATGGCGGCGACCCCGGCGGCGAGCGCGAGGCAGAGCGCCAGATGTGTCCGGCCGAACGTCCGTGCCTTGGGCATGGCGAAACCGTCCCTCGTGAGGCGGAGATGTGCGGACTCATCGAGGGTACGGTCGCGCCGCGCCGCCTGTCGTATAGCTCTTGAGTCACCCGTCGGGGTTATGGACCGGGCGCCGTGGAACCGGCCGGCGCGCCCGTTCAGGGCGTTCGGCCCGCGCCCTGGTCGTCGAGGGCCGGCTCCCCGAGGCCGGTCTCGCCCGGGTCCGTCCGGCCGAGGCCGGGCTCGCCCGCGTCGGGACGGTCGGCCTCCCGGTCGGGACGGGCGGGCGCGCAGGCGTCGCCGCAGCCGCCGAAGCGCCCGGTGTCGATCGGCGTGAACCGCGTGGCGGGCACGCCCTTCAGCGCCGCCCTCATCGTGTCGTTCCAGATCGGCCCCGGCAGCGAGGCCCCGGCCACGATGGCGAAGTACCGGCCGCCGATCGTGGTGTTCACCAGCTTGTACCGCTGCGAGCCGCGCGGGTCGCCGATGCTGACCGCGCCCGCCAGGTCCGGGGTGAACCCGGCGAACCACGCCGTGGCGTACCCGTCGGTGGTGCCGGTCTTGCCCGCCGCCGGGCGGCCGATGCCGCCGACGCGGCTCATCGTGCCCTTGGTGAACACGCCCGACAGGATGTGCGCGGTCGCGTCGGCGACGCCGGGGTCGAGCGCCTGCCGGCACGACGGCCGGTACGAGGACGGCCGGCCGGTGGCGGCGTCGGTGATCCTGGTGATGGCCATCGGCGCGCAGTACCGGCCCCGGGCGGCGATGGCGGCGTACGCGGTGGCGACCGTCACCGGGTCGGTCTCGTTGATGCCGAGCGTGAACGTCTCGTACTCCTGGAGCTTGCGGCCGTCGGCGCGGGCGATCCCGAGCGACTTGGCCGTCTCCACCGTCCGGCACAGCCCCACCCGCTGCTCCAGCGCCATGAAGAACGTGTTCACCGAGCCCCACGTGCCGGTCCGCAGGGTCTTGAAACCGGGGGAGCCCTCGTCGTTGGTGACCGTCCAGGACGGGTCGCCGACGCCGGCGCCGGCGCAGTTCTTGAAGGCGGCGGCGGAGGGGGCGTTGTAGCCGTTGCCCACGGTGATGCCGTCGTCCACCTTCATGCCCTGCTTGAGCGCCTCGACCAGGGTGAACGTCTTGAACGTCGAGCCGGCCTGGAAGCCGATCAGCCCGCCGTGCCGCGCGTCGGCCACCGCGTTGAAGGAGATCTGCTTCTTCCTGGCCGAGGAGCCGTAGCCGCGGCTGGCGGCCATCGCCCTGATCGCGCCGGTGCCCGGCTCGACCAGCGCCTCGGCGGCCAGGGCGTTGTCGGTGGCGCTGACGTGCTTCCTGATCGCCCGGTCGGCGGCGGCCTGGGCCTTCGGGTCGAGCGTGGTGTAGATCTTCAGGCCGCCCTGCGCGAAGGCGCGTTCCCTGGCCCGCCGGGTGCCGCCGAAGGCCGGGTTGGCCAGCAGCTCGTGCCGGACGTACTCGCAGAAGTACGGGTAATCGCTGTCGCCGCAGCCGTTGGGCAGCCGGATGTCCTTGAACCCCAGCTTCCTCGCCTTGGCCGCGGCCGCCTGCTCCGGCGTGATCCTGCCCAGCTCGGCCATCCGGTCGAGCACCACGTTCCGCCGGGCCAGCAGCAGCGCGCGGGCCTTCTTGCCGCGGCTCGGGTCGGTCGTGTTCGGGTCCTGCACGGCGCCCGCCAGCGTGGCGGCCTGGGCCAGGTCGAGCCGGGAGGCCGGGACGCCGAAGAACCGCCTGGCCGCGGCCTGCACGCCGTTGGCCCCCGCGCCGAAGTAGGCGATGTTGAGGTAGCGGCGCAGGATCTCGTCCTTGCCGTACTTCCGCTCGACGCCCATCGCGTAGCGCAGCTCCTTGAGCTTGCGGGCGTAGCTGGCCTCCAGGGCCTTGTTCTTGTCCTGCTCGGTGTCGGCCGCGTTGAGCAGCACCTGCTTGACGTACTGCTGGGTGATGCTCGAACCGCCCTGGCTGAGCCGGTCGGAGCTGAGGTTCTTGACCAGGGCGCGCAGCGTGCCCTCCATGTCGATCGCGCCGTGCTCGTAGAACCGGTCGTCCTCGATGGCGACGACCGCCGTCCGCATCACCTCGGAGATCTGGTCCAGGCGGACGATCTCGCGGTTCTGGTCGTAGAAGCGGGCGATCACGTTGCCGCGGGCGTCGTACACGGTGGAGGTCTGCGCGAGTGGCGGCTCGGCCAGCGCCACCGGCTTGAGGTTCAGCTGCTCGGTGGCGGAGACGACCAGCGTGCCGGTGCCGCCGACGGCGGGCAGCGTGATCGCGGCGGTCAGCAACCCGGCCGACATCGCCGCGACCGTGAGCCGGGCGACGTTCGACAGGCGATTGGGCATGCGGGAGCACCTCCGGGCGGGAACAGGGGCAGGCCCGGACATGACAGCACAGGACGAAAGCCGGCGTCCAAGACCGATATCGGCCATCCGGTGATATCGGGATCGATATCACGCCAGCGTACGGGCCACGCGCGAACCCCCCTCGCGCGTGGCCGTCCGGCGGCCGGAGTGCGGCCGGAGTGCGGCCGGAGCCGGTCAGAGCAGGGACGGCGCGGCCGGCTGCACCTGGCTCTCGACGTGCTCCTTCAGCCGCACCAGATCCTGCCGCAGCTTGCGCGCGGGATGCGCGCCGAGCAGCCCGGCGATGGCGTGCCCGGCCGCCCCCGCGATGGGGTTGTAGCACAGGTGCACCTGGACGCGCGTCCGGCCGTCGGCCTGGGCGTCAACGCGCAGCACGCCGGTGTGGGCGATCAGCTCGCCGTCGCCGGACTTCCAGGCGATCTCCGCGCCCTCCTCGCGCTTGGTCTCGGTGGCCGTGAAGCGGATGCGCGTCCCGGCCGGGCCCCTGATCACCCAGTGGGAGCGCTGCTCGTCGGCCGACAGCCGGACCTCCTCGACGTCCGGCATGAAGCGCGGGAACAGCGAGTAGTCGCTCACCAGCGGCCACACGGCCGCCACCGGCGCCGCGATCGAGACGGCCGCGTTGACGTCGATCGCCTCGCGACCGGCGTTGACGCCGGTGAGGCGGCGCAGCGGCAGGTTCGTCGCCGCCCGCACGGCCAGCGCGGAGGCGGCGCAGCGGGTGAGCCAGGACAGCGGCCTGGGCAGCTTGCCGGTGACCGCCCAGATCGAGGCCGCCGCCCCGCCCGCGACCAGCCTGGCCGACGGCGACCAGCGCTGCTGCAGCAGCTCGGGCACCGCCTTGCGGCGGCGGCCCTGGCCCTGCAGCCGCGGCGCGTCGGTGCCGTCCCTGTGCACGTGCCAGTTGGTCTCCACCCGCTTGACGCCCGGGATGCGGCGCACCTTCTGGCGGGCGCGCTCGTCCTCGCCCGCGAGCACGTCGCCGGAGAGCGTCACGACGCGCTCGCGCACGTCCACCTCGACGGCGTGCGGGTGGCTGATGTGGCGGCCCAGTTCGGCGCGTACGCGTTCGTGCAGGACGCGGTCGTCGGCCGAGCCGCCGGTCAGGCGGTACCTGGCCGCCGCGGCCGACCCGCGGCCCCGGTTGGACAGGTCGCGGCCGAGCACGCCCAGGCCGTCGCGCACCTCGTGGGTGGCGTGCGAGCCCTTGTCCCGCACGCGGGCGCGGCGCGTCCGGCCCCGGTCCGGATCCAGCAGGTACGTCACCGCGGCCCCGGCGCAGGCGCCGAGCACGGCCGCGACGAAGGGGTGCGACCGCCTCCGCGACTCCGTGTGCACGATCTGGATGCGCCGCGGAGCCGGTTGCCGCGATTCCCCGTTGAAGGAGCTGATGCCCCGAAAAGCAGTCGTGCGCATGACCACAATCCCCCTCGCTCGCGCTTCCCGCTGGCCGTGGCCTACCCCGCAGGTCACAGCGCTAACGGAGGGCCGTCCGGAGGCGTTGGTCTCCCGCGATACCGGGCAGAAAGCACGATAGGGGATTAAGGGGAGTTCTGGCATGAAGAGCACGGTTCGCACCGCGACGCAGGCGTTCTGGATCGACGCCGGGCACGGCGGGACGCAGGAGCACTACGGCGAACAGCTGCGCAGGTGGCGGCACGCGTTCGCGGCCACGGGCGGGGAGCCGGGCGCGAGCGGCGTCACGCTGGACCCGCTGCACTTCGCGCTGGCCGCCTGGGAGGTCGCCACCCGGCCGGTCGCCGACTCGCCGTACGTGCGCACCCACCCCCGGGTCCTGGACGCGGCCTGCCACCGGGCCGAGGACGGCCGCGACCCGCTGGCCGTGGTCGAGCTCGCCGCGCCGCCGCCCGTCCCGCTGCCGGACGGCTGGTCGAGCTGGCGGCGCCAGGGCGAGCAGCCGTACGCGGCCGGCGCGGAGGGCACGCCGACCGTCCTGAGCACGCTGGAGCTGCGCATACCCCTGTCCGGGAGCCGACTGCCGACGCCCACCCGGCCGCGCGCCGAGGGCCTGCCCAACCTGGACGACGCCCAGGCGTCGCTGGAGGCGTTCGTCGCCGAGCTGAACGCGGCGGTCACCCCGTTCCTGCGCGAGCTGGACGGCGCCGAGGGCGTCTCCGACACCGACGGCGCCACGCTGGTCCAGTGGCTGCGCACGCAGATCGAGGCCGACAAGGCCACCGCGGAGGCGGCGGGCGCCGGCCCCTGGCGCTACCTCACGGCCACCGGCCCGGCCGCCGCCCCGGTACGCCAGGGCGCGGGCGGCGCGCGGCGGCTGGAGTTCGGCGGCGGGCGGACGGTCACCCGCGTCGGCTTCCACGACGACGACCTGCTCCACCCGGTCGAGGCGATCCACATCGCCCTGCACGACCCGGCCGACGCGATCGCCCGCTGCGGCGCCGAGCTGGCACTGCTGAACGAGCACACCCCGCCGCTGTCGGCCGGGGACACCCGGGACACCGGTGACACCGGGGTCGCCGTCTGCCCGCTGTGCGGCGAGGCGGCCGGCTCCCCCTGCCAGACGCTGCGTCACCTGGCCTACGGCTACCGCCTGCGCCCCGGCTGGCGGCCCGAATGGAGCCCCTCCCGCTGACCGCCCGGCCTGCCGGCGTCCTAGAGGTAGTTGCCCTCGCCCGGGGCGCGGACGCCGTCGGCGCGGGGGAGGGCGCGGCCGGCGTGCAGGCCGAGCTGCTGCTGGCGGGCGGCGGCCTGCTGGAGCTGGAGCCCGGCCTGGATGCCCTGGAAGACGCCCTCCAGCCAGCCCACGAGCTGCCCCTGCATGACCCGGATCTCCATCTCCGTCGGCGTCCCGCCGTTGGGGGTGGGCCGCAGGCGTTCCAGCTCGTCGCGCAGCTCGGGCGCGACCGCCCCGGCGACCTCCTGGATGGCCTGCTCGTAGATGCGGTGCATGCGCTCCCTGGCGCGCTCCTCCAGGTGCACCCCCTTGGCCTCCTCCAGCAGGCTGCGGGCCATCGCGCTCACGCGGAGCAGCCGGGCGGGCTCCTCGACGTTCTCGATGTCCGTCCTCACGGCATCGCGCAGGGTGTGCTGCTCGTCCCCCGATGCTGGATGCGGCGTCGTCGTCATGTCCTCAGTCCTCGTTCACGCAGGTGAGCGGCTCGCTACCGCCAGCAACAGCCCTTCCCGGTGCCCCGCCGTTCACTCGTGGGAGCGGCCGGAATCCTGGGTAGGGGTCACCCTCATGAACCGGCGAGACGACGATCCCGAGGACGAGTTCTTCGCTCCGGTGCTGCGCGAGCCGCCGCCCCCGGACGAGATCAGCCGCTCAGGCGTGGTGAGCGACACCGGCGTGCCCGGCGTGCACGGCGGCGGCGAGGGGGACTGGCCGCGCAAGCCGCCGCCGTCGAACGCGCTCGGCCTGCGCCTGCTGGCCGCCGCGCTGCTGCTGCTCGCCGGGGTCGTGCTGGCGGTGCTCGCGGTGCTGGCCGGACGGCTGCCGCTGGCGCTGCCGCCGGCGATCCTGGCGGTGTCCGCCGCCGCGTACCTGGTGGTGTTCGCGCGGCGGCGGGCCCGCGACGACGGCGGCCCGCCGACCTTCGGCTAGCGCGGGCAGGGCGGTCACCTGGGGTTTCGCCCTGTCTGTGGGGGTACACGCCCGCTGAGGGGAAGAGGAGCCGAGATGTCTCTCATCGACCGTGACTGTGTCCGCAGGCTGCTGGAGTCGGAGCACGCCGACGCGACGCTGGTGTTCGTCCGGGGCGACTGCGTCGTGCTGCGGGCCGCCGAGATCGACGACGCCCACCGGGGGCTGGTGATCGCCAGCCGTGAGGACGTCATGGCCCAGCTCCCCGACGGCGCCACGACGGACGGCCAGGCCCTCGACGACCTCGCCGTGCGGCTGGACAACGTGGTGCGCGACCTGGGCGCCTGAGCCGGGCGAGCCCGTCCGCATGTCCTGAATCTGCAAGCCGCCACGTCCACCTGGGGAAAGACGGTGTCGGTCCCGCCGGGATTCACTGCCGGGAACACGACACGAAAGGGGCCGTTCAGATGCCCGACAACCCCACCGGCGAGTTCTGGAAGGACCTGCGGCCGATCGAGAACTCCTTCCGGCCGGACGCGCTGCCTGAGGTGTACCTGTCCAAGGTGGCCACCGACGACGACCGGTACTACGTGCCGTTCACCGAGACCGTCGGCTCCCGTCCGCTGTGGATCAACGTCAAGGACAACAGCTGGGCCGACATCCTGCGGGCCAAGGAGGCCGGGCTGGTCAACCGGCACTACCACCCGCACGAGGTGTTCGCGTACACGATCTCCGGCAAGTGGGGCTACCTGGAACGCCCCTGGACGGCCACCGCCGGCGACTTCGTCTACGAGGCCCCTGGCGAGGGCCACACGCTGGTCGCCTACGACAGCGGCGAGCCGATGAAGACGTTCTTCATCGTCAAGGGCCCGCTGGTCTGGCTGGACGAGAACGGCGACCCCGACGGCTTCTTCGACGTGCACGACTACATCAAGATGTGCCGCGAGCACTACGAGAAGGTCGGCATCGGCGCCGACTACGTCAACTCCCTGTTCCGCTGACCGCCGCCCCGCCGCATCCCCCGCCGCATCCCCCGAAATGAGAGCGTCATGACCGACATCGCGGCCGCGCCGGACACCAGGGCCGCCGACCGGTACGAGAACCGCCTTCTCGTCATCCTCTTCCTGTCCTTCGGCTTCGTCTTCTTCGACCGGCAGGCGCTGTCGTTCCTGGCGCCGTACATGGACCGGGACTTCGGCCTGTCCAACGCCGAGCTCGGCACGCTGTCCGGCGTGCTCGCCCTCACCTGGGCGCTGGCCGGGATGTTCGCCGGCCGCCTGTCCGACATGCTCGGCAGGCGCAAGCCCATCCTGGTCGTGGCCGTGGTGCTGTTCTCGCTGTTCTCGGCCTCGTCGGGGCTGATGGGCGGGTTCGCCGGGCTGCTGGCCGCCCGCGCGCTGATGGGCACGGCCGAGGGCGCCGTGCTGCCGATGGCGCAGTCGCTCATGGTCGAGGCCAGCCGGGAACGCCGCAGGGGCTTCAACATGGGCCTGCTGCAGGGCTCGTCGGCTGGGCTGCTCGGCGGCATCCTCGCGCCGCTGGTCGTGGTGTGGATCGCCGAGACCTACGACTGGCGGGTCGCCTTCTACGTCACGATCGTGCCGGGCCTGGTGATGGCCCTGCTGATCGCCAAGTTCGTCCGCGAGCGGTCGCCGCGGACGGCGGCCGAGGCGCCCGCCAAGGAGCCGAGGGTGCCGCTGGGCGAGGTGCTGAAGCTGCGCAACATCGTCGTCTGCATGCTCATCGCCTGCTGCTACCTGACGTGGTTCGTCACCATCATCACCTTCACGCCGACGTACCTGACCCAGGTGAAGGGCTTCGGGCCGGGCACGATGAGCGGCGTCATGACGTGCCTGGGCGTGGCCTGGGTGCTCTGGGGCTTCGCCACCCCGGCCATCTCCGACCGGCTGGGACGCAAGCCCGCGCTGATCGGCTTCACCGCGCTCGCGGTGTTCTGCCCGCTGGCCGTGGTCTACGTCGAGAGCCCGGTGCTGCTCGGCGCGATCATGATCGTCACCTACACCGGGCTCGGCTGCTTCACGCTGTTCATGGCCACCATCCCGGCCGAGACCGTGCCGCGCGGCGCGCTGGCCACCGCGCTCGGCGTGATCATGGGCGTGGGCGAGCTGGCGGGCGGCTTCCTGGGCCCGATGGTCGCCGGTTGGGCCTCCGACCAGTGGGGGTTGCAGGCCGCGATGTTCATCGCCGCCGGCGGCGCGCTGGTCGTGGTGGGGCTCGCCTTCGCCCTGAAGGAGACGGCCCCCGCCGTGCTGCGCAGGGCGGCCGCGTGAGGGCCGCGGTCTGGCACGGGGCCAAGGACGTGCGGGTCGAGGACGTCCCCGTGCGCGAGCCCGGCCCCGGTGAGGCCGCCATCGCGGTGGCGTACTGCGGGATCTGCGGCAGCGACCTGCACGAGTACGCCGACGGCCCGCACGCCATCCCGGTGGGCGAGCCGCATCCGGAGTCCGGCGTGCGCGCGCCGCTCGTCCTCGGCCACGAGTTCTGCGGCACGGTCACCGGCCTCGGCGCGGGCGTGACCGGCCTGGCCGTGGGCGACCGGGTCGCGGTGGAGCCGCACTACCGGTGCGGGAACTGTCCGCGCTGCCTGGCGGGGGAGTACAACATCTGCCGCCATTTCGGGTTCGCCGGGCTGATGGGGCACGGCGGGCTCGCCGAACGGGCGACGGTGCCCGCGTACATGCTGCACCGGCTGCCCGAGTCGGTGCCGCTGGAGCAGGCGGCGGTGTTCGAGCCCGCGGCCGTGGCCCTGCACGCGGTGCGGCGGGCCGGGATCCGCCCCGGCGACACCGTCGCGGTCCTCGGGCTCGGCCCGATCGGCCTGCTCGTGGCCCGCTTCGCGGCGCGGGCCGGCGCGGGCCGCGTGGTGGCCGCCGACCGCTCGCCCGCCCGTCTGGCGCTGGCCCGCCGCCTCGGCGCGGAGACGGCGGCGGGCGACGGGCTGGCCGCGGCGGTCGGCGGGGAGGGCGCGGACGTCGTCTTCGAGGCCGTCGGCTCGGAGGACACGCTGCGCGCCTGCCTGGCCGCCACCAGACGCGGCGGCCGGGTGGTGTTCCTCGGGCTGACCGGCACGGTCTCCCTCGACGCCTTCGCCCTGGTCAACAACGAGCAGACGATCGTGACCAGCGTCGGCTACCGCGACGCCTATCCCGAGCTGATCCGCATGGTCGCCGAGGAGGGCGCGGACCTGGCCGCGATCGTCACCGCGACCATCCCGCTGGAGCACGTGGTGCGCGACGGGTTCGAGGCGCTGCTGCGCGGCGAGGACCAGGTCAAGGTGCTGGTGCGACCCTCTCGGGACGGGGGGCGGCTCCGGTGACCGACGGACTGGCACCCGGGCTGTTCGCCGGGCGGCACGCGTTCGTGACCGGCGGCACCTCCGGCATCGGCGCGGCGACCGCCGTGCTCCTCGCCGAGCTGGGCGCCGCCGTGACCGCGCTCGGCCTGCCGCCCGCCGACCCGGCCGAGCTGCCCGCGCACCCGCTGGTCCGGGTGGTGGAGCACGACGTGCTCGACCGGAGCGGCCTGGCCCGCCTGCTGTCGGCCGGCGACCCGCTCGACGCGCTGGTCAACTGCGCGGGCGTCAGCCACGACCGCGAGGAGTACGACCTGGCCCGCTGGCAGCGCGTCATCGAGGTCAACCTGACCGCCACCATGGTCGCCTGCCAGGCCGCCCGCCCGGCGCTGGCCGAGCACGGCGGCGCGATCGTGAACGTCTCCTCCATGTTCGCCTTCTCCGGCAGCAGGGACCGGCCCGCCTACAGCGCAAGCAAGGGCGGCGTCTCCCAGCTCACGAAGTCGCTGGCGGCCGAGTACGCCGCCGACGGCATCAGGGTCAACGCCGTCGCCCCCGGCTTCGTGGTCACCCCGCTGGCCCGCGGCGTGCTCGACGACCCGCCGGCCCTGGCGCAGGTGCTGGCCCGCATCCCCGGCGGGCGGCTCGGCAGGCCGCGCGAGGTCGCCTCGGTGGTGGCGTTCCTGTGCTCGCCGGCCGCGTCGTACGTCACCGGGGCGGTCGTCCCCGTGGACGGAGGCTATCTGGCTGTGTGACATCTCACTTAAGCTGTGTGTCCCCTGACCGGCACGAACGCGAGGAGGGTCGCCTTGCCCGCCGTCTCCGTGATCTCCCAGGCCACGACCGAGCACGTCGAACCCGCCGAGCGCATCCACTTCTGGGAGGACTACAACCGCAGGGCGCTGGTGGGCCTGTCGTGCACGTCGTACTCCGAGCAGGGCCTGCTGGCCAGGCAGACCAACATCGAGCTGGCCGGGCTGCGGCTGGCCGAGATCGCCGGGAACGCCCACGCGATCGAGCGCAGCCCGCAGACCGTCAGGTCCACGCCGAAGGACTCGGTGTTCGCGACCCTGCTGCTCAAGGGCGAGGCGGTGTTCCTGCACGAGAACGGCTGCCTGGCGGCCACGGCGGGCGAGCTGGTCGTCTACGACACGCGCCGGCCGTACCTGTTCGGGTTCTCCTCCTCGATGCGGCAGATACTGGTGGACGTCCCGCGCGAGCTGTTCGCGCAGGCGTGCGTGGCGGGCGGGCTGCCGGGGCCGATGGTGTTCGGCAGGGCGACGGCTCGGGAGGGCGCGCTCGTGGCCGCGCTGCGCTCGATGATCGGCGGCCTGGCCGCCCTGCGGTCCGCGCCCGACCCGGCCGAGGCCGAGCGGGCCGTGCTCGACCTGCTCAGGCAGCTCGCCGAGGAGCGCACGGGCGGGCGTCCCGGGCCGGACGCCTACCGGTCGCAGCTCATCGTCGCCGAGGACTACATCGACCGGCACCTGCACGACCCCTGCCTGGGGGCGGCGCAGGTGGCCGGGGTCATGGGCATCTCCGTGCGGCACCTGGCGCGCATCTTCGAGTCCACCGGACGCTCGCCCGCCCGGCACATCGTGGAGCGGCGGCTGGTCCGGGCGCACGCCGAGCTGACCGGGCCGCGCGCGCCGGAGACCACGATCGCCGACGTGGCCCACCGGTGGGGCTTCTCCAGCCAGGCCCACTTCGCCCGCCTCTTCCGCGCCCGGTACGGCCTGACCCCGAGCGAGGCCCGCGCCGAGGCCACCCGGTAGACGGTCACCCGGTAGGCGGTCACCCGGTAGGCGGTCACCCGGTGGACGGGCCGGCTAGGGGAGGCGGCCGGTGTGCGCGAGGTCGGCCTCCATGCGCGCGGCCGTCCGCCTGAGCTCGGGCAGCACGTCGCGCAGCAGGTGCTCGCGGCTGGCCCGGCCGGCGTGCGTGGCCACGTTGACCGCGGCCACCACGCGCCCGTCCGGCCCGCGCACGGGGACGGCGATCGACCGCACGCCCTCCTCCAGCTCCTGGTCCACCAGCGCGTAGCCGTCGGCGGCGGCCTGCCGCACGGCCGCGGCCAGCCCGTCCGGCGAGGTGATCGTGTGCCGGGACAGCGGCTTCGGCTCGATGGCGGCCACCCGCGCGGCGGGCTGCCCGGCCAGCAGCACCCGGCCCATGGACGTGGCGTACGCCGGGAAGCGGGTGCCGACCGTGATGTCCACGCTCATGATGCTGACCGTGGGCACCCGGGCCACGTAGAGCACGTCGTCGCCGGACAGCACCGCGACCGACGCCGACTCGCGGACGCGCGCCACCAGGTCGGCCAGGTGCGGCTGGACCACCTCGCCGAACGTACGCCCCGACAGGTGGGCGTAGCCGAGTTCGAGCACCTTGGGCAGCAGCACGTGGCGGTCGCCCACGGCGGCGGCGTAGCCCAGGCCCTCCAGGCTCAGCACCGCCCGCCGGACGGTGGCCCGGGGCAGCCCGGTCACCCTGGCGGACTCGGCCAGCGTGCAGCCGCCGCGCGCCGACCCGAGCGAGACAAGCACGGCCAGGCCGCGGGCGAGCGACTGCAGGTAGCCCATGCCCAGCTCCTCCTTGACGGCCCGCGAACCGTCGAGGCCGGCGGGCGCGCGGCGCGGCTCCCGTGGCCCGGCGGCCTGGGCGGCGAGGACGGCCTCCATGTCCGCCACCGTCGCGCGCAGGCGGGGCAGGGCGTGCTCGCGCAGCCCCGCCACCGTGTGCCTGCTGGTGTGGCTGACCACGCTGACCGCGCAGACCGCCGTGCCGCCGGGGTCGCGTACGGGCAGCGCGACCGCGATCAGGCCCGGCTCGATGAGCTGGTCGTCCTCGGCCCACGGCGCGGCGGGGTCGAGCAGGGCCAGCCCGGCCGCGCACCGCCCGGCGGGCAGCAGGTCGCCCACCCGGAAGGCCACCGACATCGTGCGCCGCCGGGTGAACTGGCCGACGAAGCGCACGCCGTCGCCGTCGCGCACGGCCAGCGAGACCGACTCCTCCAGCTCGGCGGCCAGCCGCTCGGCCAGGGGCGACAGGCTCTCCTGGAGGCCGTCGCAGGCCAGGTAGGCCGCGCCCAGCTCCATCAGCGGCGGCGCGAGCAGCACGTCGCGGCCCTGCGCGCGCAGGTGGCCGAGGTGCACGAGCGTGGCCAGCACGCGGTCGACCGTGGACCTGGCCAGCCCGGTGGCGCGGACGAGGTCGGTCGCGCGCATGGGCCGCCCGGGATCGGCGGCCAGCACGCGCAGCACGGCCAGGCCGCGCTCCAGGGTCCCGGCCGGTTCCATCGGCGACTCCTCGTCCAGGTGGGGGCTTTGACAGGAACGCCCCGGTTACAGATACTCGAACTCATAATAGTGAACTAAAGTTCGCAGAGCGAACACCCCTCGGGCGGGCACTCGGCGGACACCCTCGGCTGAACGGAGCGTCGTGCGGAGAGACAAGGTGGTCGCGACGGCCGCGGAGGCGCTGGCCGGCGTGCGGGACGGCGCGTCGTTCGCGGTCGGCGGCTTCGGGCTCAGCGGCATCCCCAACGTGCTGATCCAGGCCCTCTACGACACCGGCGTGACCGGCATCGGCGTCGTGTCCAACAACTGCGGCGTCGACGGCGGCGGCCTCGGCATCCTGCTGGCCGCCGGGCGCATCGCCCGCGTGACCGCCTCCTACATCGGCGACAACAAGGAGTTCGCCCGGCAGTACCTGGGCGGCGACCTGGAGGTCGAGCTGACCCCGCAGGGCAGCCTGGCCGAGCGGCTGCGGGCCGGCGGCAGCGGCATCCCCGCCTTCTACACCCCGGCCGGGGTCGGCACCCCCGTCGCCGACGGCGGCCTGCCGCTGCGCCACCGCCCCGACGGCACCGTCGCCGTCGCCTCGCCGCCGAAGGAGGTGCGCGAGTTCGACGGCCGGGAATACGTCCTGGAGCACGGCATCCGCACCGACTTCGCGCTGGTCCGGGCGGCCAGGGGCGACCGGTCCGGCAACCTGGTCTTCCACCGCGCCGCCCGGAACTTCAACCCGCTGGCCGCCATGGCCGGGCGGGTCACCGTCGCCGAGGTCGAGGAGCTGGCCGAGCACATCGACCCCGACGAGGTCCACCTGCCCGGCGTGTTCGTGCAGCGCGTGCTCCCCCTCACCCCGGCACAGGCGGCGGACAAGGGCATCGAGAAGAGGACGGTCACCGAATGAGCTGGACCCGTGACCAGATGGTCGCGCGGGCGGCGGCCGAGCTGCGCGACGGCGACTACGTCAACCTCGGCATCGGCCTGCCCACCCGCATCCCGTCGTTCCTGCCGCCGGGCGTCGACGTGGTCCTCCACTCCGAGAACGGCATCCTCGGCGTCGGCCCCTACCCCGCGCCCGCCGACGTCGACCCCGACCTGATCAACGCGGGCAAGGAGACGGTCACCGTGCTCCCCGGCGCGTCGTTCTTCGACTCCTCGCTGTCGTTCGGCATGATCCGAGGGGGTCACATCGACGTGGCCGTGCTCGGCGCGATGCAGGTCTCGGCCCGCGGCGACCTGGCCAACTGGATGGTCCCCGGCAAGCTGGTCAAGGGCATGGGCGGGGCCATGGACCTGGTGCACGGCGCGCGCAAGGTCATCGTGATCATGGAGCACAACGCCAAGGACGGCTCACCCAAGATCGTCGCGGAGTGCTCGCTGCCCCTGACGGGCCGGCGATGCGTGCACCGGATCATCACCGACCTCGGCGTCCTCGACGTCACCGAGAAGGGGCTGGCCCTGGCCGAGAGCGCGCCGGGCGTGGGCCTGGACGAGCTGCGCAACCGTACCGACGCGGAGGTCATCGCATGAAGGACGTCTACATCGTCGACGCCGTCCGCACGCCGTTCGGCCGCCACGGCGGCGCGCTGGCCAAGGTGCGCCCCGACGACCTGGCCGCGCACGTCGTCGCGGCGCTGGTCGAGCGGACCGGCCAGGAGAGCGCCGACGAGGTGGTCATGGGCAACGCCAACGGCGCGGGCGAGGAGAACCGCAACGTCGCCCGGATGGCCGCGCTGCTGGCCGGACTGCCGGTCACCACGCCCGGCGCCACCGTCAACCGGCTGTGCGGGTCGGGCATGGAGGCGGTCATCCAGGCGTACCGGGCGATCGCGGTCGGCGACGCCTCGGCGGTGATCGCGGGCGGCGTCGAGTCGATGACCCGCGCGCCCTGGGTGCTGCCCAAGCCCGACCGCGCCTTCCCGGCGGGCGGCGGGGAGCTGGTCTCCACGACGCTCGGCTGGCGGCTGGTCAACCCGAGGATGCCCGCCGAGCACACGGTCGCGCTCGGTGAGGGCGCCGAGCTGATCGCCGACAAGCACGGCATCACCCGCGAGGAGCAGGACGCGTACGCGCTGGGCAGCCACCGGAAGGCGGCCAAGGCGGCCCTCGACCGCGAGATCGTCCCGATCGCCGGCCTGACCAGGGACGAGGGCATCCGCGACGACACCTCGGCCGAGGCGCTGGCCCGGCTCAAGCCGGTGTTCAGAAGGGACGGCGGCACGGTCACGGCCGGCAACTCCTCCCCGCTGAACGACGGCGCGGCGGCGCTGCTGCTGACCGACGAGGAGGGGCTGCGCGGCCGCGAGCCGCTGGCCCGCCTCACCGCGAGCGCCGCGAGCGCGCTGGAGCCGCGCTACTTCGGGCTCGGCCCGGTCGAGGCCGTGCGCAAGGCGCTGGCCAAGGCGGGCAAGGGCTTCGGCGACCTGTCGACCGTCGAGCTGAACGAGGCGTTCGCCGCGCAGGTGCTCGGCTGCCTGGCCGAGCTGCCCGAGCTCGACCCCGCCCTGGTCAACCCCGACGGCGGCGCGATCGCGATCGGCCACCCGCTCGGCGCCTCCGGGGCCCGCGTCACCGGCGCCGTGGCCCACCGGCTGGCCGCGGCCGGCTCGGGCGTCGGGCTCGCCTCCCTCTGCATCGGCGTCGGCCAGGGGCTGGCCGTCGTACTCGAAAGGTAGCGTCCATGTCCGAACCACTCACGCAGGCCGACATCGACCGCGAGATCGCCGCGCTGAGCGAGTCCCGCGGCGAGCGGCCCGCCGACCACCCCTCGCGCGACTACGCCCCCTACCGCAGCACCCTGCTGCGCCACCCCAAGCAGCCGCTGGTCGCGCTGAAGGACCCGGAGGCGAGCGAGCTGGCCGGCCCGGTGTTCGGCGTCACGGACGTGACCGCCCTCGACTCCGACCTGACCCGCCAGCACCTCGGCGAGCCGCTGGGCGAGCGGATCACCGTGACCGGACGGGTGCTCGACCGCCAGGGCCGGCCCGTGCGCGGCCAGCTCGTGGAGATCTGGCAGGCCAACTCCGCCGGGCGCTACCTGCACCAGCGCGACGACCACCCCGCGCCGCTCGACCCCAACTTCTCCGGCGTCGGCCGCTGCCTGACCGACGACGACGGCCGCTACCACTTCACCACGATCAAGCCCGGCCCCTATCCCTGGCGCAACCACCTCAACGCCTGGCGGCCCGCGCACATCCACTTCTCGCTGTTCGGCACGGCCTTCGCCCAGCGGCTGGTGACCCAGATGTACTTCCCCGGCGACCCGCTGTTCCCCTACGACCCGATCCTGCAGTCGGTCACCGACGACGCCGCCCGGCAGCGGCTGGTCTCCGCCTACGCGCACGACCTGTCCAAGCCCGAGTGGTCGCTCGGCTACCGGTGGGACATCGTGCTCGACGGGCCCGCCGCGACCTGGATGGAGGAAGGCCGATGAACCCCACCCCCTCGCAGACGGTCGGCCCGTTCTACGGCTACGCGCTGCCCTTCCCCGGCGGCGGCGACCTGGCCGCCGGCGGCATCACCGTGCACGGCCGCGTCTACGACGGCGCGGGCGACCCGATCCCCGACGCGCTGCTGGAGTTCTGGCAGGCCGACCCCACGGGCGACCTGTCGGGCGCGCCGGGCTCGCTGCGCCGCGACCCGGTCAACGGCGCGGTCATCGGCCGGCACGGCGTCGACTTCACCGGGTTCGGCCGCGTCCCCACCGACGCCGACGGCCACTGGACCTTGCGCACGGTCGAGCCGGGCAACGGGTACATCAGCGTGTGCGTGTTCGCCCGCGGCCTGCTCCACCACCTGTTCACCCGCATCTACCTGCGGCCCGACGCCTTCCTCGACTCGCTGCCGCCCGAGCGGGCGCGCACGCTGGTCGCGGTCGAGGAGCGGGAGGGCGTCCACCGCTTCGACATCCATCTTCAGGGCGAGAAGGAGACGGTCTTCCTTGACTTCGGCTGACCCCGGCGGCGGGAACCCGGGCGCGTCCTCCGTGGGCGCCCTGGGCGACTTCGGGCTGCTCGCGCCCATGCGCGGCGGGGCCGGGGCGACCGGCGACGTGGCGGTCCTGCAGGCCATGCTCGACGCGGAGGCCGCGCTCACCCGGGTGCTGGCCGCGCTCGGGCGCGCGCCGCGGGAGGCGGCCGACGCCGTGACCGCCGCGGCCCGCGCCGAGCTGTTCGACCCGGCCGGCCTGGCCGCGCGGGCCCGTTCGGGCGGCAACCCGGTCATCCCGCTGGTGGAGGACCTGCGCGCCGCCGCCGGGCCGTACGGGCAGCACGTGCACGCGGGCGCGACCAGTCAGGACATCCTGGACACCGCGCTCATGCTGGTCGCCCACCGGGCGCTCGGGCCGGTCCTGGACGACCTCGACCGGGTGGCCGCCGGGCTCGCCACGCTGGCGTGGGCCCACCGCGACACCGTCATGGCCGCCCGCACGCTCACCCAGCAGGCCGTGCCCACCACGTTCGGGCTCAAGGCGGCGGGCTGGCGGAAGCTGGCCCTCGACGCCCGCGACCGCCTCCGCGCCGCCCGCGAGGCCCTGCCCGCCCAGCTCGGCGGCCCCGCCGGCACCCTCGACCGCTTCACCGCCCCCGACCAGGACGACGCAGGCGCGGCGGCGCTGGAGGTGGCCGCCCGGTTCGCCGCCGAACTGGGGCTGGCCGCGCCCGCGCTGCCCTGGCACGTGCTGCGCACCCCCGTCGCCGACCTGGCCGGGGCGCTGGCGTTCACCGCGGGCGCGCTGGGCAAGCCGGCGGCCGACGTGCTGGTGATGTCGCGTACCGAGATCGGCGAGGTGTCCGAGGGCGTCGGCGGCGGCTCGTCGTCGATGCCGCACAAGCACAACCCCGTGCGGGCCACGATGATCGCCGCGGCGGCCCGCCAGGTGCCCGCCCAGGCCGCCGTCCTGTACGCCTCGCTCGCCGCCGAGGACGAGCGCCCGCCCGGCGCCTGGCACGCCGAGTGGCAGCCGCTGCGCGAGGCGCTGCGCCTGGTCGCCGGCGCCGCCCGCGACGCCGCGGAACTCGTCGCCGGCCTGCGGGTGCACCCCGGGCGCATGCGCGCCGCCCTGACCGTCGCCGGACCGCCCGGCGCCGCCGCCGCCCTGGTCAAGCGGGCGCTGGAGGAGAAGTGACGTTGTTGCAGCACCGGGTGGACGGCCCGGAACACGCCGAGCCGATCGTCCTCGGCCCGTCGGTCGGCACCTCGACCCGGGTGTGGGAGCCGCAGGCCGCCGCGCTGGCCCGCAGGTTCCGCGTGGTCCGCTTCGACCTGCCGGGACACGGCGGCTCCCCGCCGCTCGGCGTGTCCACGATCGACGGCCTGGCCGGGCTCGTCCTGGACCTGGCCGACGACCTGGGCCTGGACGCCTTCCACTACGCCGGCATCTCCATCGGCGGCGCGATCGGCGCCACCCTGGCCCTGCGCCACCCCGCACGCCTGCGGTCCCTGGCGATGATCTGCTCCTCGGCCCGCTTCGGCGAGCCGGACGGCTGGCGCGAGCGCGCCGCGCTGGTCCGCGAGCGGGGCACCGCGCCGCTGCTGGAGCCCACGGCCAAGCGCTGGTTCGCCGGGCCGGGCGACCCGGCGCTGCTGGACGACCTCGCCGCCGCCGACCCCGCCGGCTACGCCGCCTGCTGCGACGCCCTGGCCGGCTACGACCTGCGCGCCGAGCTGCCCGGCATCGCCGTCCCCACGCTGGTCCTGGCCGGCCGCGACGACCCCGCCACGCCGCCCGCGCACGCCAGGGAGCTGGCCGACGGCATCCCCGGCGCGACGCTCGTGGAGGTGCCGGGAGCGGCCCACCTGGCCGGCGTCGACCAGCCGGACCGGGTCACCGCCGCGCTGCTCGCCCACCTGCCCGCCGCCCCCGGCATGCGGGTGCGCAGGGAAGTGCTCGGGGACGCCCACGTCGACCGGGCCGTAGCCCGCACCACCGCCTTCACCAGGGACTTCCAGGACCTCATCACGCGCTACGCCTGGGGGGAGATCTGGACCAGGCCCGGCCTCGACCGGCGCACCAGGAGCTGCGTCACCCTCACCGCGCTGGTCGCGCACGGGCACCTCGACGAGCTGGCCATGCACGTCCGCGCCGCCGTGCGCAACGGGCTGACGGCCGACGAGATCGGCGAGGTGCTGCTGCAGAGCGCGATCTACTGCGGCGTGCCGGCCGCCAACGCGGCGTTCGCCGTCGCCCAGCGCGTCCTTACCGAGATATCAGGGGAGTCCGCATGACCATCGCCCGTGACCTGCTGATCGGCGGCAAGAACGTGCCCGCCCAGAGCGGCCGTACGACGCCCGACCTGGCCCCCTACACCGGCGAGGTGTACGCGACCGTGGCCGCCGCGGGCGTCGAGGACGTCACCTCGGCCGTGGACGCGGCCCAGGCCGCCTTCGACGGCTGGGCCGCCACCAGCCCGTTCGCCCGCCGGGCGATCTTCCTCAAGGCCGCCGACCTGCTCCAGGAGCGCGGCGAGCAGGCCGTGGCGCTGATGGCCGCCGAGGTCGGCGGCACCCGCCCGTGGGCGCTGTTCAACGTCGGGCTGGCCGCGAACATGCTGCGCGAGGCAGCCGCCGCGATCACCGCGCCGCGCGGCGAGGTGCTCACCGCGCAGGAGGAGGGCGTGCTCGGCCTGGCCGTGCGCGAGCCGCTCGGCGTGGTGGCCGCCTTCTCGCCGTGGAACGCGCCGATCATCCTCGGCGTGCGCTCGGTGGCCGCCGCCCTGGCCGCGGGCAACACCGTCGTCATGAAGCCCAGCGAGGACGCCCCCATCGCGTGCGGCCTGTTCGTCGCCGACCTGCTGCACGAGGCCGGGCTGCCCGCGGGCGTGCTCAACGTGGTCACCAACGACCCGGCCGACGCCGCCGTGGTCGCCGAGGCGCTCATCGCCGACCCCCGCGTCCGCGCGGTCAACTTCACCGGCTCCACCGAGGTCGGCCGGATCGTCGGCACCCACGCCGCCCGCCACCTCAAGCCCGCCCTGCTGGAGCTGGGCGGCAAGAACGCCATCATCGTCCTGGACGACGCCGACCTCGGCCACGCCGTCGACGCCGCCGCGTTCGGCGTCTACATGAACGCGGGCCAGATCTGCATGTCGGGCGACCGCGTGCTGGTGCACGAGTCGCTGGCCGAGGAGTTCGGCCGCCGGTTCGCCGACAAGGTGCGCGCGCTGCCCGCCGGCGACCCGTCCCGGCCGGAGACCGTGATCGGGCCGCTGGTCAGCGCGGAGGCCGCACGCCGGGTGGCCGGGCTGGTCGCCGACGCGGTCGCCAAGGGCGCGAGGGTGCTGGCCGGCGGCGGCGAGCCCGAGGGCGCGGTGCACCCGGCCACGGTGCTGACCGATGTGCCGAAGCACGCCGGTCTGTACTACGGCGAGGCGTTCGGCCCGGTGTGCGTGGTCGGCACCTTCGCCACCGACGACGAGGCCGTGGCCCTGGCCAACGACACCGAGCACGGCCTGACCGCCGGGATCATCACCGAGAACGGCACCCACGGCCTGCGCGTGGCCCGCCGCCTGCGGACCGGCATCGTGCACGTCAACGACCAGTCCGTGGGCGACGAGCCGCAGGCGCCGTTCGGCGGGGCCGGCTCCTCCGGCTACGGCCGGTTCGGCGGCCGGTGGGGCCTGGAGGCGTTCAGCAACACCCGCTGGATCACCCTGGCGACCGAACAGGCCCACTACCCGTTCTGACGCCAGACCCGTTCCCATGAGCGGCGGGCCGGTCGGCCGGCCCGCCGCCGGGTCAGTGGGCGTACGCCTGGAACTCCGCCGCCCGCACCTGCTCGCGCGCCGGGCTCGCCGTGGCGCAGTCGGTCGCCGAGCCGGGGTCGGCGTCCTGCTCGCCCGCGTAGCGCGGGTTGCCGGTGCACTGGCTGGCGACCACCCGCAGCATCAGGTGGGTGGCGCTGGTCGGCGGCACCCGGAAGGAGCGCACCAGCAGGTCCGCGCCGCGCGGCCGGGGCAGCGTGGCGTCGAACGCGTCCGCCGGGCTGGTGTAGACCTTCCTGAAGCTCGCCGGGTCGGCGCAGTTCGCGGCGCAGGCCAGCACCTCGAACGCGCGCAGCGCCGAGAACCTGTTCTGCCCGCCCGGGTCGGCGGCGTCGCCGACGTCGGGCCGGAGCATCGCGCTCACCTGGACCCTGCGCACCGTGACGGGACGCTCGCCCGCCAGGTCCACGACGACCGACTTGCCGGCCGGCGCGCCGGTGCGCGAGGCCCAGTTCGTGGCCTCGGTGTCGTCGATCAGCCGGGCCTGGTTGACGCCGTCGCCGGCGGCCGTCGCGCCCGCCGCGGCCGAGGCGAGGTTGCGCGGCAGCGGCAGCGGGAGCGGCAGCTTCGCCCCCGCCACCACCGGGAACGTCAGCCGCGCGTGCCCGAACCCGGCGCCCGCCACCACGAACCGGTACGTCCCCGGCGTCATCTCGACGGTGTCGCCCAGCGGCGTGGCCGGGTCGGTGTCGGCGACCGGCACCGCGCGGCCCTCGTAGTCGCCCACGTAGAGCCGCAGGGCAGCGTCCCTGGCCTCGCCGAGCGGCTTGAGCTGGAGGGAGCCGTTGCGGCCCGCCGGGTCGACGAAGCTCGGCGTCGGGTCGGGGTCGTTCGGGCCGTTGCTGGCCGCGCCCTCGCCCAGGCCGTGCTCGGCGAACGCCCGCCACAGGATGTCCTGGTTAGCGCCGTCGAAGCGGATGGCGTCGGCGGCCAGGATCGCGTCCCGGTGGTCGACGTAGCTGACCGCGCCTGAGGCCATCAGCAGCAGGGCGTCGTAGGAGAGCTGCGCCCACCGCCGGTTGCCGGGGCACCGGTCCACCGCCACCTTGCCGTCGGCGCAGTCGCGCTGCCGGGCCGGCGTGCCCTTGCCGTACCGCTTGACGAACGCCTCGCGGACGCCGAACTGGGTGGCGGTCCAGATCTCGCCGTCCGCGTGCACCTGCGTGCCGACCAGGTCGTAGGACAGGTCGCTGTAGTTCAGCGGCGACCTGGACATGTCGTAGTTGCGGATGCCCCGCGCCCGGTCGCCGGTGACGTACGGGCCGATCACGTACGGGGTCGCGCCGGAGGAGCGGAAGCCGTACTCGTCGAGGTACTCGATGGCGAACAGGTCAGAGGTGCTCTCGTTCATGGCGCCCGCCTGCGCGCCGCTCCAGCCGGCGTTCGGGCCGGCGATCATGCGGCCGGAGATGGCGTGGCTGTACTCGTGGCCGATGACCGACATGTCGTAGTCGCCGTCCACGCAGGGGGCGTAGAACGAGCCGGCGATCGGCTGCCACAGGTACATGTTGGTGATCGGGGCGACGCCGTCGGGGCCGGTGATCTGGTTGGCGTTGTCGCGTACCGACGCAACGCGCGCCCCGGCCTGGGCGTTGCCCAGCTCGGGGTCGTTGCCGAGCCCGCCGCGGTCGCCGTTGTCCACCTGCATGTTCCAGGCGGACTCGGTGAAGCCGAGCCGGTAGGACCAGTCGTGCATGCGGTTGTGCATGGCGTTGAGGTTGGCGATGGCGGCCTCCAGGTCCGCCTCGCCCGGCTGGTCGAACGTCGCCGGGTCGCACTTGGCCCGGTGCCAGGTGTTGCGCCACGGGTAGACGTAGTCGCGGTCCGGGGAGGGCGCGTTCGCGCGGGTGCCGACGGTGAACGGGTCGCCGTTCGCGCGGTTCTCGTACGTCCGGGCGGCGTTGCCGGCGCTGGTGCGGGTCGGCGTGCCGGTGGCGTGGTCCACGTCCCAGGCGCGGCCGGTCGCCGGGTCGCCGCCGGTGGCGAGGTCGCAGCCGGGCCCGGCCGCCTGGCACCAGGTCCGCCGGGTGTCGTCGGCGGAGTAGTCGCCGGGCGGGTTGACCGGGAAGGCCGCCCAGCGCGGGTTCTCCGGGTCGAAGTGGTCGACCAGGTTCTCGCGGGTGAGGACGCCGCCGCTGACCGCGTCCACGTGGGTGGTGTACGCCGCCGCCGCGCCCTTCCCGCCGCCGATCAGGACCACCTGGTACGCGCTGTGCACGCCGTCCGGCGCGGGCACGGCCACCTTCGTGACCTGCTTCGTCGTCGCCGTGGCCAGGTCCACGCCGCCGTCGCGGGCCGCGATCTCCAGGGCCCGCGCCTCGCTGATCGCGGCGGCCGGGGGAGCGGCCTGCTCACGGGCGAGCGAGGAGGTCACGTGGCGCACCTTCCCGTGCACGACGCCGACCGCGACGAGCCCGTCCACCCCGGCCGGCAGCCCGCCGAACCGCTGGCGCAGGAGCACCACGTGACCGGCGCCGAGGGGGTTGACCGCGACCTTCTCCAGCCCGGCGACCTCCTCCGCCGACAGGCCGAACAGCGGCTCGTTGGCGGCCAGGTAGGCGCGGGCGGCCCGTTCGGGGTCCTCACCCAGTCCCTCGGCCAGCGGCGCGGCGCCGGTGACGACGGCGGGGGTGCCGAGGGCGTTCCAGCGGATCCGCGCGCCGGCGGCCCGAGCGGCGAGCCCGGCGGGCGGCGGGACGCGGCCCTGCCGGTTGTCCAGGTCCGGTTCGCCGTGCTGCTCGGCCTGGAAGTCGTGCACGATCGGGGCCCGGCCGCCGGGTTCGCCCCGCGCGGCGCCGGTCAGGGGGAGGGCGGAGGCGGTGACCGCGAGGGCGATCACGGCGCCGCGTAACCAGGGTCTAGGGGACACAGTTCCTCCTGGGCACAGAAGACGCGCGGTTGACGCCCGTCCCGCCAGAGGTAACACCGCCCCGGAGTCCTGGCAAGATCGGGTAAAGCCTCCAGGACTGTCCAGTTCTTGACACCGTCGCGTATTCAACCTGTAAGTTGATAAACCAATGGGTTGAACAAGGAGGTAGACATGCTTCTCCCGGAAAAGGTCGCGGTGGTCTACGGCGGCGGCGGCTCGATCGGCGGCGCGGTGGCCCGCGCCTTCGCCCGCGAGGGCGCCCGCGTCCACCTGGCCGGCCGCACCCAGGCATCGCTCGACAAGGTCGCCGACGACATCCGCGCGGCCGGCGGCACGGCGCGGACCGCCCTCGTCGACGCGCTGGACGAGCAGGCCGTCGACGCGTTCACCGGCTCGGTGGCCGACCGCGAGGGCCGCATCGACGTCTCGTTCAACGCCGTCTCCGTCCAGGACGTGCAGCGCCCGCTGGCCGAGATCTCCGTCGAGGACTTCCTGCGGCCGATCCAGGTCGCCGCGCGCACCCAGTTCCTCACCATCAGGGCCGCCGTGCGGCACATGGCCGGTTCGGGGGTCGTCCTGCTGTTCGGCGGCGGCGGGCCGCAGACGCAGCCGGGGCTGGGCGGGTTCAAGGTGTCGCTGGACACCATGGAGGGCATCCGCCGCCAGTGGGCCTGCGAGGCCGGGGCGCAGGGCGTGCGCGTGGTCACCCTCATCACCGGCGGCGTGCCGGAGAGCATCCCCGACTCCTTCCCCGGCAAGGCCGCGCTGGAGGCGGAGCTGCGCGAGCCCACCCTGCTCGGACGGCTCGCCACCCTGGCCGACGTGGGCGACGTGGCCGCGTTCGTCGCCTCCGACCGGGCCCGGACCATGACGTCGGCGACCGTGAACGTCTCCTGCGGCGCGATCGTGGACCATTAGGGTCGGGACCGCCCAGGAAGGAACGTACACACCGATGCCCGACGACCAGCTCAGCCTCACCTTCGCCGCCCTGGCCGACCCCACCCGGCGGGCCATCCTCGCCCGGCTGGCCGACGGCGAGGCGACGGTCAACGAGCTGGCCGAGCCCTTCGAGATGAGCCTGCAGGCCGTGTCCAAGCACCTGAAGGTGCTGGAGCGGGCCGGGCTGATCAGCCGCGGACGCGACGCCCAGTGGCGGCCGTGCCGCCTGGAGACGGCGCCGCTGGAGGGCGCCTCCGCGTGGATCGACCGCTACCGCGAACGCTGGACCGGCAGCTTCGACCGGCTCGACCAGGAGATCAGCAAGCTCCGGCACAGCGAGGAAAGGACGTGACCATGGCTGAGACCGAATTCGTCATCGAACCCGGCCGCCAGGACATCATCATGATCCGGACCTTCGACGCCCCGAGGGACGTCGTGTTCCGGGCAGTGACCGACCCGGCGCTGATCCCGCGCTGGTGGGGCCCCCACTGGCTGGACACCCGGGTGGACGTCATGGAGGTCGCGCCGGGCGGCCGGTGGCGCTTCGTCAACACCGACGCCCGCGGCCGGGAGTACGCCTTCGGCGGCGTCTACCACGCGGTCGTGCCGCCGGAGCGGTACGTGCGCACGTGGGAGTTCGAGGGCACGCCGGGCGAGGTGGCTCTGGAGACCGTCCGGCTGGAGGAGAGCGGCGGCCGCACCCGGTACGTGGCCCAGTCGGTGCACCCGTCCGTCGAGGCGCGCGACGCCATCGTCCGCGCCGACGGCGCCAAGGGCGGCGCCCAGTCCATGGACCGCCTGGCCGAGCTGCTGGGAGCGCGCTGACGCCTTATTGCGGGCAGGCCAGACGGCAGCCGCCGAAGCGGGCCTCGTCCGGCTCGGGGAAGCGGGACTCCGGCGTCCCGCGCAGCGCCCCGGCCATCGAGGCCCGCCAGACGGGGCCGGGGATGGTGGCGCCGTCCACGGTGTCGTAGCGGCGGCCGCCGACTGTCAGGCCGGTGAGTGTGGGCCGGTCGGGCCCGGCGGTGGACGGGCGCCGCTGGGACCCGTCGGGGAACGTGCGGGGCTCGGACTCATCGGGGAATCCGAGGCTCAGCGCCCTGATCTCGCCGCTGCCGGGCGCCGCCATGGCCTCGACGGCGACGGGCGCGTCACCCGGGCGGACCCGCGCCTCGACGGCCCGTTGTGCCGCCTGCTGCGCCCGCGGATCGAGCGCGGTGGCCACGACCAGGCCGCCGCGGGTGAGCAGCCGCGGATCGATCGCGGTCAGCTCGTCGTGCACCCGGCGGCAGAAGGCGGGGTGGCGGCTGGCCGCGCAGTCGAGGGCGAGCTTCTCGACGACCCGGTCGCCGCCGTCGGCGACGAGAAGTCGTTTCATCGGCGTCCTTCCGGAAGGGGGGTGCGGCCGGCCCGTCCATCATGGCCGACCGCACCGCCCCCGTGCACCGGAGCTAGACGATCACACCCGTTGCCACAGGGCGGGCACGTTCGGCGGCTCCCAGCCGGGCAGCGCCGTGTGCGGCTGGAGGCAGCGGTAGGTGACGTTGTTGTAGACCACCTGGTCACCCGACTTGTACGCGGTGCCCGCCGTCCAGTTGCCGGCCGGGCCCTGGGTCGGGGTCACCGTGGGGGTCACCGTGGGGGTCGGGGTGGGCGTGGGGGTGGGCGTCGGGGTGGCGGTGGGGGTCGGCGTCGGGCCGCCGGGGCCCACCTGGAGGTCGACGCAGTTGTAGAAGGCGTTCTCCGTGTCGGCGATGTTCCAGATGGCCAGCAGCTTGATGCGCCCGGTCCGGCCGCCCAGGCTCACCGTGTGCGTCACTGTCGCGCCCGGTTCCCTGCCGTGGTCGTTGAACGAGGCGATCCGGGTGCCGCCGACGTAGTAGTCCCACGTGCTGGTGGCGTGCCGGGCCTCGATGAGCCACTTGAAGTTGACCGTGTCGCCGACGGACGCGGCGGGCCAGGCCTTGCTGTCGTCGTCCAGCGGGGCCCACCGGGGGTCGCCGCCGCTGCAGTTGCGCAGGCCCTTGGGCCCCTCGACGCTCTGCGGCTCCCAGATGATCTGGCCGCAGTTCTTGACCTTGCCGGCCGCGCAGTTGGCCTGGCGGCTGGGCGGGTCGGAGATGTAACCGTGCGCCGAGGCCGGCGGGGAGAGCGCGACGACGGTGGCGACGGAGACCGCCGCCATGGCTAAGAAGGTCCATACTCTGCGCATGTCACCGTTCCTTCATGCTGGGGGATTCTCCTAAATATAAAGGAAAGTTTCCTAACGGTAAATGGCATAGTCAGCGCTTTTCCGCCCCGCAGTCAGGCTCTCCTCACCATCCGTCGGTAGCGGGGGCCCTGTCCCTGGTGGCGGGGAGAGTGCGGGCGCCGCGCAGATGGGGCTGGCCAACAGGTGGTGACATGTCGTGACTTCGCCTAGGCTGAGGGTGCCGAGGGGAGTACTTCGCAAGCGCCGGCCCGGTCAGTACGGACGTCCCAGACGTCCCCGGGCGGCCGCCCGCGCGATCGGCGCACGGGCGAAGGAGACCTCGAACGATGACGCGCGTTCGAGGAGGACCCATGCCCCCGGGCACATTGCAGGCTGCCCCCGCCCTGACCACCATCGCCACGCCCACCCTCTGGCTGGTCGCGATCGCCGGGCTCGTGCTGCTGCTGGCGCTGGATCTGCTGTTGACCAGGCGCCCGCACGAGGTCCGCATGCGCGAGGCGGCCGGCTGGTCGGTGTTCTACCTGATCCTGCCGGTGATCTTCGGCTTCTACCTGTGGGCGGACCACGGCGGCGGCGTCGCCGTGGAGTTCTTCACCGGGTTCGTGGTGGAGAAGTCGTTGTCGGTGGACAACCTGTTCGTGTTCATGCTGCTGCTGGCCGCCTTCGCGGTCCCGCCCGCCCTCGCCCGGCAGGTCCTGCTGTACGGGATCGTCGGCGCGCTCGTCCTGCGCGGCGTCTTCATCTGGCTCGGCGCCGCCGCCCTGCAGAGCGGCACGTGGGCGTTCCTGCTGTTCGGCGCGATCCTCATCGTCACCGCCGGGAAGATCCTCAAGGACGTGCTCGGCGGCCACGAGCAGCAGGTGGACATCTCGTCCATGCGCAGCGTCCGGCTGGTGCGCCGGTTCGTGCCGGTCACCGACGACTACCGCGGCTCCCGGCTGGCCGTGCGCGAGGGCGGACGGCTGGCCCTGACGCCGCTGGCCCTGGCCGCCGTCGCCGTCCTCGGCACGGACATCGTCTTCGCCGTGGACTCCGTGCCGGCCGTGTACGGCGTGACCGAGGACCCGTTCCTGGTCTTCGCCACCAACGCCTTCGCGCTGATGGGCCTGCGGGCGCTGTACTTCGTGCTGCAGGGCGTCCTGACCAAGCTGCGCCACCTCAACCACGGGCTGAGCGTCATCCTGGCCTTCATCGGGGTCAAGCTCGTCCTGCACTGGGCGCACGGCGTCTGGGACTGGATGCCGCAGATCCCGACGCTCGCCTCGCTCGGCGTGATCGTCGCCGTCCTGACCACGGTCACCCTGACCAGCCTGTACGCCAACCGCCGCGACCGCGAGAAGGAGGCCGCGAGCTAGTTCACCGCTCCGACGCCTGGGTGCCCCCGACCCGAGAGCCGGCCGTCATGTCGGCATGACGACATGGTCGCGAGACGCTTTCAGGGAAGGACCCCGCGCCCATGACGATCTCTCTTGACACGAGCCGGTACACGGTCGGCATGGCCACGAGCCCCGCCGACCTCCAGGCGGCCCAGCGGCTGCGGTACGAGGTCTTCGCCGAGGAGATGGGGGCGCGGCTCGACAGCCCGGTCTCCGGCCTCGACGTCGACCGGTTCGACGCCTACTGCGACCACCTCCTGGTGCGGGAGGGGCGGCGGGTGGTGGGGACGTACCGGCTGCTGCCGCCGGGGCGGTCGGACCGGCTCTACTCCGACGGCGAGTTCGACCTGCGCGCCCTCGCCCCGATCCGCAACAACCTGGTCGAAGCAGGGCGTACCACCGTGCACCCGGATCACCGGGACGGCGCGGTGGTCGCGCTGATGTGGGCCGGGATCGCCCGGTACATGGTGAGCGGCGGCCACCAGTGGCTGGCGGGCTGCTGCTCGGTGCCGCTCGACGACGGCGGCGCGCTGGCGGCCGGGGTGGCCGGGCGGGTGCCGCTCGGCCCCGAGGAGCACCGGGTCACGCCGCACGTGCCCTGGACGGCCGCCGGCGCGCCGCGCTCGGACCGGTTCGTGCCGCCCGCGCTGCTCCGCGGCTACCTGCGGCTGGGCGCGTGGGTGTGCGGGCCGCCCGCGCACGACCGGGACTTCGGCACCGCCGACTTCTTCGTGCTGCTCTCGATGGCCCAGGTGAACACCCGCTACCTGCGCCACTTCCTGGGCGGGACGCCGTGACCGGCCCGTGGCTGCGCACGGGGCCGTGCACGCCGGACATGTGCGTGGGGGCGGCGGTCGTCGCAGCGGGGGCGGCGCGCCGGGCGCTGCGGCTGCTCGCGGCGGTCGTGGTGGTGCTGGCCGGGGTGCCGGTCGCGCTGACGGCCCGCCACGTGCGCGCCGACGTACGGGCGCGCCTCACCGGGACGTGGGCCCGCCTCCTGCTGCGGGCCCTCGGCATCCGCCTGGAGCTCACCACCGAGGAACCATCGGAGGACGCCGCGGCAGGGCCGGGGTCCGGGGCTGCGGGGGAGGCGGGGGCTTCCGGTGTGAGGAGGGAGGCCGGGGCTGCCGGTGCGAGGGGGGAGGCCGGGGCTTCCGGCGTGGGCGGGGAGGCCGGGGAGCTGGTCGTGGCCAATCACGTGTCGTGGCTGGACCCGCTGGTCATCGCGGCCGCGGTGCCCTCGCGCCCGCTGGCCAAGCGGGAGATCGCCGCCTGGCCGGTCGTCCGCACGCTGGCCGCGGGCTCGGGGGCGCTGTTCATCGACAGGGAACGCCTGTCCGCGCTGCCGTCGGCGGTCGCCGCCGTGGCCGCGGCGCTGCGGGCGGGCGACACCGTCGTGGCCTTCCCCGAGGGCACGACGTGGTGCGGGCTCGGCATGGGCGACTTCCGGCCGGCGGTGTTCCAGGCGGCGATCGACGCGGGCGCCGCCGTACGGCCCGCCACGCTGCGCTACCGCGAGGACGGCCGGCCCTCGACCCGGGCCTGCTACGTGGGCGAGGACTCGCTGCTCGCCTCGGTGCTGCGGGTGGCCGCGACCCGGCGGCTGGCCGTCGAGGTGCGCCTGCTGGCCCCGCTGCGCGCCGCGCCGCCGGCCGGCCGGCCGCGGGCGCGCGCCGCCCTGGCCGGGACCGCCGAGGCCCTGGTGCGCGCCGCGATGGACGGCCCTCCCGGGCGGGAGCGCGGGAGGGCCGTCGCTCACTTGCCGAAGCCCGCGGTCAGCCCGCTGAGCAGCTGACGGCGGCCCACCACGTACAGGATCAGGATGGGCAGCGTGGTCAGGACGACCGAGGCCAGCACGGCGGGCACGTTCACGCTGTACTGGCCCTGGAACGTCCACAACGCCAGCGGCAGCGTGCGCTTGTCCGGGCTCTGGGTCAGGATCAGCGGCAGCAGGAAGCCGTTCCAGATGGTCAGCGCGTTGTAGATGGTCACCGTCACCACGGCCGGACGGGTCAGCGGGAAGGTCAGCCGCCAGAGCATGCCCCAGTCGGTGGCGCCGTCCAGCCGCATCGACTCGAACAGCTCCTTGGGCACGTCCCTGATGAAGTTGGACAGCACCAGCACCGACAGGGGGATCGCGAACGCGATGGAGGGCAGGATCATGCCCAGCAGCGAGTCGTACAGGTGCAGCCGGATGATGATCAGGTAGATCGGGATGATCGTGGCCTGGAGCGGGATCGCCAGCCCCATGAGGAACAGCGAGTTCACCCCGCGCAGGAACCGCCCGCCGCCGCGCACGATCGCGTACGCCGCCATGAACGACACCCCGACGGCGGGGACGACCGCGCCGAGGGTGAGCAGCAGGCTGTTGAGGAAGTACAGCGCGAAGTCCGACTCCAGCACCAGCTTGTAGGCCCCCAGCGTGGGCTCCGCCGGCGGCGCGAGCGGGTTGGAGGCGTAGTAGGAGCTCTGCTCCTTGAAGCTGGTGACGACGATCCAGTAGATCGGGACCACCACGATCGCCAGCCAGATCCACCCGGCCGCCCCGGCCACCCAGTTGGGCCGGCGGGTGGACGGACCGCCGGCCCGCCGGGACGCCCCGGCGGCGTGCCGGGCCGGCTTCGTCAGCGTCGTCGCCATGTCAGGCCCCTTCCAGCTGGCTCGCCGAGGCGTCGCGGCCGCCCAGACGGCGCAGCAGCAGCGCCAGCGCCAGGCCCACGAGGACGAGGATGACCGCGATCGCGCTGGCCGGGCCCATCAGGTTGGCCTGGAACCCCCGCTTGTACATGTCCAGGGCGAGCACCCGGGTGGCGTCGCCGGGTCCGCCCGCGGTCAGCACGAAGATCAGGTCGAAGAACGTCAGCGACCCGACCACCATCAGCGTCGAGGACGTGATGATCGTGTACTTGAGCTGCGGCAGCGTGATGCTGAAGAACGTGCGCACCCGGCCCGCGCCGTCGAGCTCGGCGGCCTCGTACATCGAGCGCGGGATCTGCCGCACGCCGCCCTGGTAGATCAGCGAGTGGAACGGGATGAACTGCCACGACACCACGAAGATCACCACGCTGAAGGCGAGGACGGGCTCGCCCAGCCAGTCCTGGGCCAGCAGGTCGAGGCCGAGCCCGGCGCCGAGCCCGAAGTTCGGGTCGAGCAGCGCCTTGTAGGTGATGGCGATGGCGGCCGAGCTGAGCAGCAGCGGGATGAAGTAGAACACCGACAGCACGGCCCGGTAGCGCTGCCGGCCGGCCAGGAACACCCCGAGCAGGATGCTGGCCGGCGTCTGCACCGCCCAGGACGCGGCCATCACCAGGAACGTCACCCACAGCGCGTGCGGCAGCCCGGGATCGGCCAGCACGGCCTGCCAGCTCGACAGGCCGGCGAAGCCGATGTCGCCGAGCCCGTCCCAGGAGGTGAAGCTGAGGACGAGGACGCCGATCAGCGGGATCACGCCGAAGGCGACGAAGAGCAGCAACGCCGGGACGGCCAGCCAGGCGAGGGAGCCACGGCCCCCTCGCGCGGCCGCCGCCGGCGCCCGCCGCCCGGCGGGGATCGGGATCGCGCTCACTTGCCGATGACCGCGTTCATGTTCGTCTGGAACTGCTGCGGCGAGATGGACAGCTGGAACAGCTTGGCGATGTTGTCCAGCAGCACCTCGGCGGCGGTCGGGCTGAGCGCCTGGTCCCACGACTGGGCGAAGGTCTTGGCGTTGCTGGCGATGCCGTAGACGAACTTCAGGAACTCGGCGTCGGGGGAGGAGGCGAAGGCCGCGTCGGCGCCCTTGACGATCGGCACGGCGCCCGTGTCGGCCCACTCCTTGACCTCGGTCTGGTCGAGCACGCCGCTGGTGAAGAACTTCTTGGCGATCTCCTTCTGCTCGGGGGTGGCCTTGGCGGAGATCGACAGGTACTGGCCGGGGTTGCCGACGGTGTTGCTCGGGTCGCCCTTGCCGCCGTCCACGGGCGGGAAGTTCATGTAGCCGAGGTGGCCGCCGGGGACGAAGTCGCCGCCGTCGTTCTTCATGCCGCCGTACGTCCAGCCGCCGTGCAGCATCATCGCGGCCTTGCCGGTGTAGAGCAGCGCCTGGTCGGCGTTGGAGTCGGCGGTGATGGAGGAGAAGCCCTTTATGAAGCCGTTCGCCTTGATCAGGTCCTGCATCTTGGTCAGGGCGTCGAGGGCGGCGGGGTGGGACCAGGCGTCCTTCTGGCCCTCGAACACCGCCTGGAACACCTCGGGGCCGCCGATCCGGTCGAACAGGAACTCCAGCCACATCATGTTGGTCCAGCGCGACTGGCCGCCGAGCGAGAACGGCGCGATGCCCTTGGCGTTGATCTTGGGCACGATGTCCATGATCTCGCCCCAGGTCGTCGGCGGCTGCACGCCGACCTTCTCCAGGACCTCCTTGTTGTAGTACAGGACGATCGGCTGGACGGTCTCGCACGGCATCGCGTAGATCTTGCCGTCCACGGTGGCCGCGCCGAAGGAGGAGGGGAACAGCCGGTCCTTGACGGCGGCGTTCTCGGAGAACCAGGACGTGAGGTCCTCGACCTGGCCCGCCTGCACGTAGCTGCGCAGCGTGCCGCCGCCCCAGCCCCAGATCAGCGTGGGGGCCTGGCCGGCGCCGATGGCCGTCTTGATCTTGGTCTTGTAGGCGTCGTTCTGGAACGCCGTGCCCTCGATCTGGGTGGTGGGGTTGGCCTTGTTGAAGCGCTCGACCGCCCGGCGGCGCACGCCTTCCTGCGGCTCGACCGACAGGTACCAGTAGGTGGCCTTAGCGCCGCCGCCGCCACCGCCGCCGGTCGGGCCGCCGCCGTTCGCGTGGGTGGGGCCCGACGTGCCGCAGGCGGCGAGCGCGGCTCCCAGGGGCAGCCCCATCGAGAGGCTGAGGAAGGTGCGGCGAGAGGTTGTCCTGGTCTCCACGCTGATCTCCGTACTCGAATGCCGTGGCCTGGCCGCGGCTCGGTTGTCCTTGGGACGCGTTGGCCGGCGGTCGGATCGGCAAACCCCCCAATGCCGCTCGTCCGCTCGCCGTTGAGTGAACTAGTCGAAACATTTGCGACATGACCGCGCGGCACGTCAATCTAGATTTCGACCATTACCCTGTCAAGACCTCTGCCGCGGAAACCGGCGCTGGGTGGCGTCCGGGCCTGTGTAGTAATGTCGCGCGGGCATCTAGCTGGATATTCTGCCCCAGTTGCGGCATTGTGCAGGTGGCAGGCCCAGCTCCGAAATGTTTCGAAACTTTGCGGCAGGAACTCTTGAAGGAGTGCAGTTCATGACGGCTCTAGATCGGACCCCGGCGGATCGGGTCCTCGGTCCGTGGCTGGACCCGGCGCTTCCCGTGGCCGAGCGCGTCGAGGCCCTCCTTCAGGAGTTGACGCTGGAGGAGAAGGTCGCCCAGCTCGGCAGCCGGTGGGTGGGCAACGACATGGCGCACGAGGAGGCGGCCCCCGCTCCCGACCCGGACGGCGCCGGCACCCACAACGTGGCCCCCATGCAGGACGTTTTCGCCGCCTCCGGCACCGTGCCCCTGGGCGAGGCCGCCCGGCACGGGCTCGGCCACCTGACCCGGGTGTTCGGCAGCGTCCCGGTGACGGTGGCCGAGGGCGCCGCCGAGGTGGTGCGGCTGCAACGGGAGGTCGTCGGCCTGTCCAGGCTCGGCATCCCGGCCCTGGTGCACGAGGAGTGCCTGACCGGCTTCACCACCTACGGCGCCACCGTCTACCCGGCGGCCATCGCCTGGGCCGCCACCTTCGACCCCGGCCTGGTCGAGCGCATGGCCGCGGCCATCGGCCGGGACATGCGGGCCGTGGGCGCCCACCAGGGCCTGTCCCCCGTGCTCGACGTGGTCCGCGACTACCGGTGGGGCCGGGTCGAGGAGACGATGGGCGAGGACCCGTACCTCGTCTCGATGCTCGGCACGGCGTACGTGCGCGGCCTGGAGAGCGCCGGCGTGATCGCCACGCTCAAGCACTTCGCCGGGTACTCGGCCTCGCGGGCCGCCCGCAACCACGGCCCGGTCCCGATGGGCCGCCGCGAGCTGATGGACATGATCCTGCCGCCGTTCGAGGCGGCCCTCACCCTGGGCGGCGCCCGTTCGGTGATGAACTCCTACTCCGACGTGGACGGCGTGCCCGCCGCCGTCGACTCCTGGCTGCTGACCGACCTGCTGCGCGAGGAGTGGGGGTTCACCGGCACCGTCGTGTCCGACTACTGGGCGGTCCCGTTCCTGGCGACCATGCACCAGGTGGCCGCCGACCCGGCGGACGCGGGGGCGCAGGCGCTGGCCGCCGGCCTGGACGTCGAGCTGCCCGACACCCTCGGCTTCGGCGCGAACCTGGTCGAGCGGGTGCGCCGGGGCGAGCTGCCCGAGGCGCTGATCGACCGCGCCGCGCGCCGGCTGCTCACCCAGAAGGTGCAGCTCGGCCTGCTCGACCCCGGCTGGACGCCGGAGGGCTCGGTCGCCGGCGCGCAGGACGTCGAGCTGGACTCGGCCGCCAACCGCGCCCTCGCCCGCGAGCTGGCCGAACGCTCGATCGTGCTGCTCGACCCCGGGACCGAGCTGCCGCTGCGCGCGGGCCTCGGCCGGATCGCCGTCGTGGGCCCGTGCGCCGACGACCCGCGCACGTTCATGGGCTGCTACGCCTTCCCCAACCACGTGCTGCCCCGCTACCCCGGGCTCGGCCTGGGCGTCGAGGCCCCGACCGTGCTGGACGCGCTGCGCGCCGAGCTGCCCGGCGCCGAGATCGTGCACCAGCCGGGGTGCGCGGTCCAGGGCGGCGACCGGTCCGGGTTCGCCGCGGCGGCCGACGCCGCCCGCGCGGCCGACCTGTGCGTCGCGGTCGTGGGCGACCTGGCCGGGCTGTTCGGCCAGGGCACGTCGGGCGAGGGCTGCGACGCCGAGGACCTGCGGCTGCCCGGCCTCCAGGCCGACCTGCTGGCCGAGCTCTTCGCGACGGGCACGCCGGTCGTCGTGGTGGTCGTCTCCGGCCGCCCGTACGCGCTGGGCGAGGTGCACGCCGGAGCCGCCGGGCTGGTCCAGGCGTTCATGCCGGGAGAGGAGGGCGGCGGGGCGATCGCCGGTATACTGAGCGGTCGTGTCCAGCCTGGAGGCAAGCTTCCCGTGCAGATACCCCGCCATCCTGGCGGGCAGCCGGGCACCTACCTGCAGCCCCCGCTCGGAGCCGACAGCAAGGGCATCAGCAACCTCGATCCGACCCCGCTGTTCCCCTTCGGGCACGGCCGCTCCTACACCTCCTTCGAGGTCGGCGACCTGTGGATCAGCGCGGCCGAGGTCCCGACCGACGGCGAGTTCACCGTCTCGGTCCGCGTCGCCAACACCGGCGACCGGGCGGGCGACGAGGTCGTGCAGCTCTACCTGCACGACGTCCTCGCCCAGGTCACCAGGCCGGTGAAGCAGCTCACCGGGTTCGCCAGGGTGCACCTCGAACCGGGCGCGAGCAGGCGGGTCTCCTTCCTCGTCCACACCGACAGGACCGCCTTCACCGGGCGCGACCTGCGGCGCGTCGTGGAGCCGGGAGACGTCGAGGTGCTCGTCGGCACGTCCGCCGCCGACCTGCCGTGCCGCGGGGTGGTCCGGCTGACCGGGCCGGTGCGGCCCGCCGGCGCGGGCAGGCGGCTGGTCACACCCGTGGAGATCCGAGGAGGAACAGATGCCGGCTCCTAGGCGCGCCACGCTGGCCACCGTCGCGGCCTCGGCCGGCGTGTCCGTCGCCACCGTCTCCAAGGTGCTCAACGGCCGCAGCGACGTGGCCCCGGCGACCCGTTCGCTGGTGCAGTCGCTGCTCCAGCAGCACGACTACGTGCCCGCCACGCCGCGCCGCGGCGAGGCGGGCGGCCCCGCCACGGTCGAGGTGCAGTTCGACGACGACCTCAACGCCTACTCCACCGAGATCATCCACGGCGCGATCGAGGCCGGCGACGAGCTGGAGACGTCGGTCGTCGTCAGCATCAGGAAGAGCCACCAGCGCACCGGCGGCTGGGCGCGCGACCTGGTCGCCGCCGGGCGGCGGGCGCTGATCGTGGTGACCAGCGAGCTGACCGGCGCGCAGCTCGGCGCGCTGACGCGGGCCCGGCTGCCGCTGGTCGTGATCGACCCGCTCAACCTGCCGACCACCAGCGTGACCAGCGTCGGCTCGACGAACTTCGCCGGCGGCCTGACCGCCACCCAGCACCTGCTGTCCCTGGGCCACCGGCGCATCGCCTACATCGGCGGCCCGCCGACCTCGGCCTGCAACCAGGCCCGCCTGCACGGCTACCGCGCCGCGCTGGAGGCGGCCGGCGCGCCCGAGCCGCCCGGCTACGTCCGCACCGCCCACTTCCACTACCAGGACGGCCTGGACAACGGCGCGAGCGTGCTCGACCTGCCGGAACCCCCGACCGCGATCTTCGCCGGCTGTGACGAGATCGCGCTCGGGGTCATGGAGGCCGCCAGGTCGCGCGGCCTGCGCATCCCGGAGGACCTGAGCATCGTCGGCTTCGACGACACCCAGATCGCCCGGATGGCCTCGCCGCAGCTCACCACCGTGCGCCAGCCGCTGCGCGAGATGGGCCGGGCGGCCCTGCGCACCGCGCTGCGGCTGGCGGCCGGCGAGCGGATCGACTCCCACCACGTCGAGCTGGCGACCGAGCTGGTGGTGCGCGGCTCGACCGCCCCGGCGGCGCCTACGGAAGGCTGAAGGCCAGGAACACCGACCCGTACGGGTTCGGGTACGGCGTGAAGGAGTACCCGGACTGGACGAACAGCATGCCGTGCGACACCACGGCCCCGCCGCCGCCCGAGACGGCCCCGCCGCGCCCGGTCAGCCCGTTGACGCCCTGCACCTCCTGCATGGTGTCGTAGGCCCACACGACCTCGCCGGTGCGCGCCGAGTAGGCCCGCATCTTGCCGTCCATGCTGCCCTCCCAGACCAGGCCGGGGGTGCTGGAGACGGCCGGGGTGTGGCCGAGGCGGCAGACGTCCGGGTACTGGGCCGCGCCGCCGGTGGCGCAGCCGTCGGCCGGGTTGGGCGTCTCCCACAGCAGGTGGCCGGTGGCCGGGTCGAGCGCGAACAGGGTGCCGGGCTGGGCCATGTACGTGGCCACGTACAGGCGCTGCCCGTCGAAGGAGGTGCCCCACTGGACGCCGGACAGGCCGCCGCCGGGCATCGGCTTCGACAGCTGCCGCTGCCAGACGATCTTCCCGGTACGGGCGTCGAGCACGTGGTACACGCCCGCCTTCTGCCCGATGCCGACCAGGGCGCGCCCGCCCGCCCTGAACAGGTTGGGCGCGGCCCCGAGGTCGAAGTCGAGCGCGGTTCCGTCGGGGAAGTTGGGGCAGTACTCGCGGTCCTCGGGGGTGGGCAGCGAGCACTCCAGCCGCCAGGTGTCCACGTCGGTCATCCGCCGGGTCCAGCGCGGCCGGCCGGTGTCGATGTCCAGCGCCAGCACCGAGTCGTAGTGGCCGGCGCTGCCGGTGTAGTTCTGGCCGGTGCCGACGTACAGGGTGCGGGTGACGGGGTCGAGGGCGGGGGAGCTCCACACGCCGCCGCCGGAGGGGGCGTACCGGGGGACGCCGTTGGGCCAGGTGCCGTCCTGGCGGGCCTTCGGGACGGTGTTGAAGCGCCAGACCGGGCGGCCGGTGTCGGCGTCCATGGCGTCGAGGTGGCCGCGGAAGGTGCAGCAGGCGTGCTCCTTGCCCATGATGTTCTCGCCGCTGGAGACGCCGACGTAGACGCGGTCGCCGAAGACCAGGGGGGAGCTCGTCACGATCGCCGTGACGGTCTCGTCGAGCCGGCGGGCCCAGGCCAGCCGGCCGGTGCGCTGGTCGACGGCGTAGAACCAGCCGCGCACGTCGCCGAAGTAGACCTTGCCCCTGGCCACGGCCGGGCCGTCCTGCACCTGCGTGCGGCCGGTGCCGACGGTGGTCAGGTCGAACTCCCAGCGGGCCGCGCCGGTGGCGGCGTCCCTGGCGTACAGCTTGCCCTCGGGGGAGCCGAAGTACACGGTGTCGCCCACGACGGCGGGCTGGCTGCGCGGCGTGCCGGCCTCCTTGGGGTAGGCGAAGGCCCACTTCAGCGCGAGTCCGCCGACCGTGCGCGGGTTGATCGCGCGTTCGGCCGCGTTGTGCCGCCAGCCCAGCGGGCCCTGCTGCCACATGGGCCAGTCGCCGCCGGTCGCCGCCTGCGCGGGCGCCGGGCCCTGCAGCAGCGCGAGGCAGAGCGCGGTCAGCAGCCGGATCATGAGGTCGCCTCCTTGTTCCAGAACGCGCACTGGTGCTGCCTGGCGATCTCCCGCGTCACCTGGCTGTCACCGGCCGGGGCCAGCGACATGACGGCGGGGTCGGTGCGGGTGTACCGGGGCCACAGCGGGGTCCCCTCCGCGGTCGGGTCGCCGGTGCGGGCGAAGCCCGTCCACTGGGCGACGAGCTGGGCGCCGAAGGAGCGCTGGTTGGCGTTCAGGTCCTTGACGTCGGAGTACAGGAAGGGCGCCTCGCTGATGTGGAAGGCGCCGTTGGGCTTGGTCTGGTCGAGGAAGAACAGCGGCGGCGCGTCGGTGTTGTCCACCTGGAAGGCGTACACCGGCAGGTGCGCGGCCAGCCGTTCGTCGTTGAGCAGCGCCGGGCAGACCGAGTTGCTGTCGGCCACGATCGTCCGGTACGCGATGAACGCCGCCGGGGCGGGGAACCTGGCCAGCGGGTAGCGGGCGAGCACCTCGGGGGCCAGGGGGCCGTACTGCTGCCGGACCAGGGTCTCGTACTCGGCCGGGGTGTTCGCGGCGGGGAGCTGGACCTCGTCGCGGCCCACGCCGTGCATGAGGGCGACCTTGTTGACCCTGCCCCTGGCGAACGCCCGGGACGGCGACATGGTCAGGATGCGGCCGTCCACGATGGGGGCGATCGTCCCGCGGTCCGGGCCGAGCCCGTCGCCGGACTGGTCGAGCAGCGCCTTGACCGGCTTGGCCCGCAGGCACGCGGCCGGGTCGGCGGCCTGCTCGCAGCCGAGCGCGGCGGCGAACCGGCCGCCCTGGGCCTGCGCCTCGGCCTGCGTGGGCAGCTCGGCCTTGCAGTCCTGCGGCTGCCAGAAGGTGTTCACGCCGCGCAGCGAGTTGTACTCGCCGCTCTGCACGATCCCCTTCTCGAACAGGCCCTTCGCGGTCGGCGACGCCGTGTGCGCGCAGACGCTCGACCCGCCGGCGCTGGCCCCGAAGATCGTCACGTTGCCGGGGTCGCCGCCGAAGCGGGCGATGTTGCGCCGCACCCAGCGCAGCGCCTCCTGCTGGTCGGACAGGGCGTAGTTGCCGGCGTTCCGGCCGAGGGCCCGGTGGGACAGGAAGCCCAGGACGCCCAGCCGGTAGCCGACGCCGACGTGCACGACGCCGCCCGCCCTGGCCAGGTGGGAGCCGTCGGAGGGGGCGCCGTACCGGAAGCCGCCGCCGTGGAACTCCACCATGACGGGCAGGTTCCTGGCCCCTTCGGGGGCGGCGACGTTGAGCTTGAGGCAGTCCTCGTCCTCGGAGGGGGAGCCGAGCAGCTCGGCCTGCGGGCACGGGCTGCCCCGCCCGGTGCCGGACAGCACGCCGGGCCAGGGCGTGGCCCGGCGCGCGGGCGTCCAGCGCAGGTCGCCGACGGGCGGGGCGGCGTAGGGGATGCCGAGCCAGGAGCGCAGGCCCTCGCCCGCGATCCCGCACACCTGGCCCGTGTCGGTGGTGACGGTCGTGCCGGGCGCGCAGGCGGGCGCGCTGCGCGGGGCCGCCTGCGAGGGCGGCGTCGTCAGGCTGAGCGACGCGATCACGACGAGCGCGCTCAGCCCCGGTCGGAGCTTCAACATGCGCAAGTTCCCTCGGTGGATTTACTCGGGATCTTGCGCATCTTGTCAAGGCGAGTCAGCCGGAGCAATGGCGGCCGTCATACCGGACCGCCATCTCGCCCGTGTGATCGCCGCCGCGCCGCCCGCGGCTAGCGGCCGCTCCACTTGATCTCGTACGGCTTGAGCGTCAGTTCCTTGCCGTCGACCGTCGTGGTGACCTGCTTGCCCGTGGTGTTGACCGCGAGGAGCTGCTCGGGCTGGGCCAGCACCCGGACCCGCCGGTCGGAGGAGGTGACCGGCTCCAGCTCGGCCCCCGCGGGGAACCAGCGGGTGAAGTCGGCGACCAGCTTGCCGGTGGGCATCAGCGCGCCCGTGCGCGGCTCCCACATGCAGGCCCGGCACTCGCCGTCCTTGGCCTGCGGGTTCCAGTACAGGGCGGTGCTCGCGCCGCTCTGGGCGAACTCCATCATCGAGACGGCCTGCACGGCCAGCCGCATGGGCTCGTCCCAGACGGTGCCGTCCTCGGGCACGAAGTACCACTCCGACCACCACACCGGCAGGTCGCCGGTCTTCTCGCGCAGCCACCTGGTGATCGCGCCGAACTTGCCCAGGGCGCCGAACGCGTCGGGCAGCAGCTCGTGGGTCTCGGTGGGGGAGGCGCCGTCCACGACGACGAAGTCGGCGCCCTTCTTGTGCTTGAACCAGTACTCGAAGGCGTCGAGGGCGTGCTGGTTGACCGCTCCCCACGGCCCGCGCAGCTCGGTGTCGCCCTTGCTGTCGCTGTCGAAGCCCAGGTACGGCCCGCCGATCTTGGCGTCCGGCCGGACCGCCTTCACCGCGTCGTACACCTTGTTGTACAGCTCGGTGTAACCCTTGTAGTCCGCGGGCTTCCTGTGGTCGCGCCAGAAGCCCTTGAACTCGTTCCAGACCATGAAGTACTTCACGTCCCGGTAGCGCTCGGCCACGGTCGCCGCCAGCTTGGCGAAGTCGTCGAAGTGCTCCGGGTACGGCGCGTCCTCCAGGTGCTCCTTCCAGGCCGACTCCTCGGTCGGGCCCTCGGGGCCGCCCTTCATCCAGTCGGGGGCGCAGCACAGCGTGATGACGCCGGTGCCGCCGGACTCCCGCATGAAGTTCGTCCGGCTGTCGAGGTCCTCCCAGAAGTACTCGCCCCGCCGCGGCTCGGGGTTGAGCGCCCCGAAGCCCATGATGTGCTGGTTCTGCAGCATCGGGGTCTCCGACAGCGCGCGGGCGACCTCCTGCTCCAGGCGCGGGGTGATGTTGTTGGCGCTGACGCCGGTGTGGGTCAGGCCCCAGCGCGGCCAGCCGGCGTCCACGGGCGGCGGCTTCGGCGCCTCGGCGGTGGCGGCGGGCGAGGACGCCGGCGGCGGCTGGGCGCCGGTGGTCTCCTGGTCGGCGGTGGCGCCGAGGGAGCAGCCGGCCGCGAGCAGCGCCATGGCGGCGAACCCCGCGACACAGGTGGCCAACCGGCCAGAACGCCGCCCCGCCGTCCGCCCGCTTACTGTTGACACCTGAATCCCCACCTGGTTCTCGGCGCTTTTTGCCTAGAGCGTTCCATGCCCCCGCAAACGCGGCAAACCAGCGGGCCGGATTCACAGCCAAGCGTTATCTCGCGGACACGGCGGCGCTTCCGGCGCCCCTGGCGCGCCGGAAGGCCGCCGCGTCCTGTCCCTAGCGGCCCTGCAGGCCCTTGACGTTGTCCCCGAACGTCCAGCCCTTGGAGCCGTCCCAGTTGATCGACCAGGTCATCAGGCCCTTGAGCTGGCCGTTGAAGGCGTTCCAGCCCTGCGACACCAGCGAGGGGGCCATGTAGCCGCCGCCGGCGCCCGGCTGCGCGGGCAGGCCCGGCACCTGCTTGTCATAGGGCACGGTGATCGTCGTGCCCTGGATGGTCAGGCCGTTGTTCAGGCAGGTGGTCTGGACGGTGAAGCCCTGCACGGTCCCGGCGGAGTAGGAGTCGCCGGAGCAGCCGTACATGCTGCCGTTGTAGTACTGCATGTTCAGCCACCACAGGCGGCCGTTGTCGGCGTACTTCTTGATGATCGGCAGGTACGCGCCCCAGATCGACCCGTACGTCACGCTGCCGCCCGTCACGTACGCCGTCTCCGGCGCCATGGTCAGGCCGAACCCGGCCGGCATCTGGGCGAGCACGCCGTCGATGATCCGGATGAGGTTCGACTGCGAGGCGGAGAGCTGGGTGATGCTGCCGCCGCCGGTCAGGCCGGTCTCGATGTCGATGTCGATGCCGTCGAAGTTGTACTTCTTCAGGATCGGCACGACGGTCGCCACGAACCGGTCGGCGACGGCGCTGGAGCCGAGGTCGATGCCGGCCGCCGCGCCGCCGATGGACATGAGGATCGTCGCGCCCGCGGCCTTGGCCTGGCACATCTCGGCCGGGGTGGCGACCTTGACGGTGGCGTCCATGCCGTCCTCCCACAGCACGGTGCCATCGGAGCGGATGACGGGGAACGCGGCGTTGATCACGTTGTAGCCGTGCGCCTTGATGCGCGGGTCGGTGATCGGGATCCAGCCGAGCGGCGGGTGCACGCCGTTGATCGCGCCGTCCCAGTTCTCCCAGTAGCCCTGGATCACCTTGCCCGCCGGACGCGGCTTGGTCGGGCAGGTGGTGTCGGTCGGCGTCACCGTGGGCGTCACGGTGGGCGTCACGGTCGGCGTCACCGTGGGCGTCACCGTCGGGGTGACGGTGGGCGTCACGGTCGGGGTCACCGTCGGGGTCACGGTCGGCGTGATCGTGGGGGAGGCGGGGCCGCCGGGGCCGTCGAAGCTGACGTCGTCGGCGTAGTAGGTGCCCTGCCCGTACCAGCCGTGCAGGAAGATGACCGCGGTGCTCTGGCTCGCGGTGGTCGTGAACGACACGGTGAGCTGCGTGTACGCCCCCGCCGACGACGTCCAGGACGAGGAGCCGCCGGTCACGCCGAGGTAGACGTAGCTGCCGCGCACCCACGCGCTCAGCGTGTACGTCGTGCTCGGCCGCACCGACACCGACTGGGTGCACTGCGCGGTGTCGGACCCGCCGGCCGCCGCGGCCAGCGCCTTGGTGCCGGAGTGGACGGGGGTGGAGACCACCGATCCCAGGCCGCCGGTGCACGACCACGGCGACAGGGATCCGGTCTCGAAGTCCGGGTTGGTGAGGAGGTTGGCCGCCTGGGCGGAGGTCTGGACGACGAGGACGCCCAGTGCCGCCAGGACGGAGGCCAGCAGCACGACGAGGAGACGGCGCGTTCGCTTCATGGTGGACAACCCTTTCGTCGCCCGAGCGCGGGCCCGCGACCAGCGGGTTCATCGGATTATGTAAAGAAACTTTAAAGTTGTCCACGGAGCTTGCATACCATTTGGGTCATATCGCGGACGTGCCGTCCGGGCCCCCGCGGACCCGGACGGCACCTCGGGACGGGCTCAGTTCACGTTGAGCGTGAACGTGCTCGTCGTGTTGCGGATGTTCGTCGCGTTGTCGCTCAGCCGCAGATTGCCGAACGTCGCCGAGCCGACCGCCGGGCCCTGCCCCGGCTCGGGCAGCTCGTTGACCCAGATGCCGAAGCCCGACTTGGCGTCGAAGGCGTCGCCGCTGCGGTGCGCCCCCGAGATCGACACGTTCGTGAACACGGTGTCGGTGACCGGGTTCAGCGGCGTGCTCGGGCTGGAGTAGCCGGTCTGGAACATGATCCCGCTGTAGGTCGGGTCCACGATGTCCACGTCGGTGACGCGGATCGCGGTGAACTTCTTGGAGGCGGAGAAGATCCACATCGCCGGGAACGTCTGCTGGCCCCAGAAGTGCCCGCCGGAGCGGACGATCGAGATGTTCTCGAACTTGGTCTGGCCCGGCCCGAAGTCCCGCATCGGGATGCCGAAGTCGAGCGAGCTGATCGTGATGCCCGAGTAGACCAGGGTGTCGGCGATGTAGGCGTTGCGCACGACGTTGTTCTGGCCGCCGTACACCGCGACGCCCGCCGCCCGCCAGGTCAGCAGCGAGGTGATGTTCTCGAAGACGTTGCCCGACTGGTCGGCGTTGACGTTGTCGATCGCCGCGAACAGCGCGAAGCTGTCGTCGCCGGTGGCCCGGGTCTCGACGTTGGTGATCAGGTTGTTCGTGCTGCCGTTGGTGAAGTTCGCGCCGTCGGCGAAGGTGTTCCTGATGCGCGAGTTCCTGATCGTGACGTGGTCGACGTTCGTGCCCCAGAACATGCAGATCTGGTGCTCGACCCAGATGTCGTCGATCGTGATGTTGGAGACCTTCGACAGGTCGAAGATCTTGCCGGGGCCGTCGATGCGCGAGGTGTAGTTGCCGAAGTGGGCGAACCCGGCGAACGTCGAGCCGTTCGACGACGCCTCGGTGCGCCAGCCGACGTCGGTGCCGTCCTGGCCCGAGGGCGAGACGAACCTGGTGTACCAGGGGCCCGCGCCGACCACCTTGACGGCCTTGCCGTACACCTGGAACTTGCCCGTCGTCTGGTACGTGCCCGCGGGCAGGTAGACGCCGGTCAGGTTGCTGTCCTGGCGCGCCTTGTCCAGGGCGTTCTGCACGTCCTGCTGGGAGAAGCCGGCCGGCACGGCGTAGTGCGCGGGGTCGGGGTTGGCGGCCGGCGAGACCTGCTCCAGGCTGACGAAGTCGATGGCGTAGGTCGTGCCGTTGGCCGGGTCCTTCTGCAGCCTGATCCTGCTGCCCTTGGGGACCGTGGCGTTCAGCATGACGTTGGCCTCGTCGTAGATGTGGCGGGCCGGCCCGGCGCCGGGGGAGTTGCCGGGGCTCGCCTCCGCGCCGTACAGCCAGGCGTACTTCGAGGTCAGGTCGATGGCCTTGTGGAAGGCGCCGTCGACGTAGATGTTCAGGGTCGAGCTCGTGCCGCCGCCGCCCGGGGCGTCCGGGATGGAGAAGCGGGTGACCAGGGTGTTGGTGTCGGCCTTGGTGGTCCACTCGACGTAGGAGCCGGTCTGGTTCAGCGTCACCGCGCGGCGGCCGGACGCCTCGCCGGCCACCGTGCCGACGTCCCTGCTCGGGCCGACGACCTGCGCGCCGCCGCCGGTCACGCCGTCCTCGGCCTCGTAGGTGTCGTACGGCATGTTCGCGCCGCGGCCGACGAAGAGCTGCTGGACGCTGGTGTTGTTGGCCTGCTTGACCGGCAGCTCGTTGGCGTCGTTCGCGATGACGGTCTTCACGGTGTACCGGCCGCCCGCGGCCGTCCAGGTGCCCAGGGACACGGGGGCGGTGGTGGCGCCGGCGGCGATCGCGCCGCTGTGGGCGCCGGTCAGCGTCCTGACGACCGTGCCCGCCTCGTTCGCGACGGTCAGCGTGACGCCGTGCGCGCCGGCGGCGGAGGCCACCGTGCCCTGGTTCCTGATCGCGACCGAGAAGGCGACCGTGCTGCCGGCGGGCGGGTTCCCCGGCGTCCAGGAGACCGGCGAGGCGACCAGGTCGGAGGTGTCCACCGGCTTGACGACCAGCGGGGACGGGCCGGTGAGGGAGTTGTTGGACTCGTTCTGCTCGATGACGGCCCCGGCGTCGTCGGCCTTGGCGGTGACCGGGTAGCTGCCGGCGTCCCGGGCGCCGATGTTCGCGGTCACGGTCGCCGAGGCGCCCGCGGCCAGCGCGCCCACGTTCGCGGTGGCGACCTTTCCGGCGCCGAGGGAGAAGGCGACGTCGGTCGCGGCCGACGCCGCGTTGCCGGCGTTCCTGACCACGGCCGACAGCGTGACCGCGTCGGTCTCCACCGGCGCCTGCGGCGACCAGGACAGCGAGGTCACGGTCAGGTCGGGGTTCGGCGCGGGCACGCCCATGACCTGGAACTCGGCCACCTGCCCCGCCGGGGCCCCGGTGTTGGCCGTGAACGACAGCCGCACGTCGGCCACCCGCGCGCCGACCGGCACCGTCACCGTGTTGCCCGAGCCCGGGTCGAACGTGTACGCCGCCGAGGGCACCAGGTTCGTGAACCCCGAGGCGCCCTGCTCCCTGCCGAGCACCTGGAACGTCTGGGTGCGGGTGCTCCACACGGCGGCCGGGTCCAGCCTGACCACGACCGAGGAGACGTCGGCGTTCGCGCCGAGCTGCACGGTCAGCGTGTTCGGATAGCTGCCGCCCGCGCCCTCCCAGTACGTCGTCACGCTGTTGTCGTTGGCGTTGGCGGCGACGTAGGTGTGCACGGAGGAGGAGGCGGTGATCGGCTTGCCGGCGGCCAGGTTGGAGCCGCCGCCGCCGCTGCCGACGCGGGTGACGGTGTTGCTCGCCGGGGACTGGTTGCCCGCCGCGTCCCTGGCCTTGACCTGGTAGGAGACCGTCAGCGTGCCGGGCTGGGCGTCGGTGTAGGTCAGCACGTTCCCGGCGACGCTGCCGCGCAGCGCGTTGTTGGCGTAGACGTCGTAGCCGGTCACGCCCACGTTGTCGGTGGCGGCGGTCCAGGTCAGCTTGATCTGCCCGGCGACCGGCTCGGTGTAGGCCAGCCCGCCGGGCGCGGACGGGGCCTGGGTGTCGCCCGAGCCGGGGCCGCGCACCTCGAACTCGGAGACCTGGGCGGCGGGCCAGCCGGTGTTGGCGGTGACGGTCACCCGGACGTACCGGACGGTCGCCGCGGTGAAGGTGATCGTCGCCGCCGGGGCGAACGTGCGCGCGGCCGAGGCCGAGAGCGTCGTGAGCGGCGAGCCTTCGGTGCCGCCCTGCACCGTCAGCGTCTGCGTCCTGGACTCCCACGCGGCGGGCAGCTTCAGGGTCACCTCGTTCACGCTGACGGCCGAGCCGAGGTCCACCTGGATCCACTGGGGGAAGGCGTTGTTGGCGCTCTCCCAGTAGGTGGCCTGGTCGCCGTCGGTGGCGTTGCCGCCGCCGTAGACGTCGGTGGTGCTGCTCACCGTGACCGGTTTGCCGGCCGCCAGGTTCGGGCCCGCGGCCGCGGCCGGTGGGGCCGTCCAGCCGATCAGGGCCAGGGCGACGGCCACGGCCGCCGCGAGCGGTCGTAAGAGGGAGGGCTTGCGTCTCATGGGGGGTGTCACCTCTCGTCGGGCTGGGAGGGTTGCCCGCACCTTAAGTTGACTCATAGAAATCCGCAATGTTTCTACTTCGTTTCGCAAATAATCGACTGTCACGTGATTTCACGGGCCTGGTGAACGAAGCAGGTCGTGAGCCCTGCGACAGCGACGGAAACCACACACATCGCCCGCAAGGACGGGCGCAAGCTGTTGCAAGTCTTTGCGGGAATGGTCGTATAGTTTGCGCATGACCCGACGACTCGGAGACGTGGCCAAGAAGGTCGGCATGAGCGAGGCGACCGTGAGCCGGGTGCTCAACGGCAAGCCCGGCGTGTCGGAGGCCACCAGGGAGGCCGTGCTCACGGCCCTCGACGTGCTCGGGTACGAGCGCCCCACCCGGCTCCGCGGCGACCGCGCCCGGCTGGTCGGCCTGGTGCTGCCCGAGCTGCAGAACCCGATCTTCCCGGCGTTCGCCGAGGTCGTCGGCGGCGCCCTGGCCCAGCAGGGCTTCACCTCCGTGCTCTGCACCCGCACGGTCGGCGGGGTGAGCGAGGCCGACTACGTCAGCCTCCTGCTCTCCCAGCAGGTCAGCGGCGTGGTCTTCGCCGGCGGCCACTACGCCCAGGCCGACGCCTCCCATGAGCACTACGAGCTGCTCTCCGAGCGCAAGCTGCCGACCGTCCTGGTCAACGCCGCCGTCGAGCACCTGGGCTTCCCGCAGGTGTCGGCCGACGACGTGGTGGCCGCCGAGATCGCGCTCGGCCACCTGCGCAGCCTCGGTCACGAGCGGGTCGGCCTGGTGCTCGGGCCGCGCGACCACGTGCCGTCCCGGCGCAAGCTCGCCGCCGTGGCGGGCCAGGTCGATCCCGCGCTGGTCGAGCACAGCATGTACTCGCTGGAGGGCGGCCACGCGGCGGCCGCCAGGCTGGTCGCCAGGGGCGTGACCGGCATCGTGTGCGCCAGCGACATGCTCGCGCTCGGCGCGGTGCGGGCCGTGCGCCGGGCCGGCCTGTCGGTGCCGGAAGACGTCTCGGTCGTCGGGTTCGACGACTCGGCCCTGATGAACTGCACCGACCCGCCGCTGACCACCGTGCGCCAGCCGATCGACGCCATGGGCCGGGCCGCCGTCGACCTGCTCATCGCGCAGATCGACAAGCACGTGGTGCCCGCCGACGAGCTGCTCTTCGACCCGGAGCTGGTGGTCAGGGCCTCGACGGGACGGGTTCGCGGCTCGTCCTGAGAGCGTCTTCCGGTGACCTAGTCGTTATCTTGCAATCACATGTCGAAACATTGCGGACATCTGAGCGATCTGCCATTGTGAGCGCACAGCGGGGCGCCTCACCGTCCCCCGGCTTCGTCAAGCTTCGGAAGGGTCAGATCGATGAAGAGATCGGACTATCGCAGGACTGTGGGGCTGCTCGTGGCGGCAGGCCTGAGCATGAGCGCCGTGGCCTGCGGCAGTGGCGACGACACCGAGCCCGGGGCGCAGGGCAGCGCCTCGGGCGCCGCGCAGGTGAGCATCACCGTCGCCTGCCAGCCCGCGAAGTCCGCCCCCAAGGAGCGGCAGGCCTGGGACGACGACGTGGCCGCGTTCATGAAGGCCAACCCCGGCGTGACGGTCAAGAGCACCGACCAGCAGCCCTGCTTCGACCCCAAGACCTTCGGCCCGAAGCTGGCCGGCGGCCAGATGGAGACCGTGTTCGTGGTGCCGGTCACCAACTACGGCGACGTGATCGCCAAGGGCCAGGGCCTGGACATCACGCCGTACACCGGTGAGATCAAGAACTGGAACGACCTGCGCCAGGACGTCCGCGACCTGGTCACCAAGGACGGCAAGGTCTACGGCGTCCCCAACGTCCACTACAGCGTCGGCCTGGTCTACAACCGGGCGCTGTTCACCAAGGCCGGGCTCGACCCCAACAGCCCGCCCAAGACCTGGGCCGAGGTCCGCGAGGCGGCCAAGAAGATCGCCGCGCTCGGCGGCGGCGTCATCGGCTACGGCGAGTACTCCGGCGGCAACACCGGCGGCTGGCACTTCAACCAGGCCCTGTACGGCCGCGGCGGCGACATGGTCTCGGCCGACGGCAGGACCGCCGCGTTCAACTCGCCCGAGGGCAAGGCCGTGCTGCAGTTCCTCAAGGACCTGCGCTGGGTGGACAAGAGCACCGGCGCCAAGCTGTTCAACGCCTGGGAGCCCCTCATGCAGGCCATGGGCTCGGGCAAGGTCGGCATGATGCTCGGCGCCCCCGACGTCGTCACCGACGTGGTCAACAAGTTCAAGGGCGCCGCCACCGACTACGGCATCACCGGCTTCCCCGAGGCCAAGGCGTCGCTGAGCGGCGGCGAGGCGTTCTTCGTCAACCCCAAGGCCACGCCCGAGCAGGCCAAGGCTGGTCTGGCCTGGGTGAACTTCCGCTTCAACACCGTCGGCAAGGGCCGCTTCGACTTCGCCCGCGGCAAGTCGCTCGGCAACCCGGTCGGCGTGCCCGACAACGACGTCTACGGCGCCTCGCCCACCGGCAAGGCCATCCAGGACGCCCGCAAGGCCAACGCCACCCTGCCGGTGGAGAACTACCAGCCGTACGTGGACGCCTCGGCCACCATCCCGCCCAAGATGGAGCCGCCGCACGCCCAGGAGCTCTACGCCATCCTCGACGTCGCCATGTCGGCCGTGCTGAGCCGCGAGGACGCCGACGTCGACCAGCTCCTCGCGGACGCCGAGACCAAGGCGAACGCCATGCTCGGCAAGGGCTGAGCGGAACGTGAGACCGGGGCGCCGCACCCGCCGGCGCCCCGGTACGTCGAGTCGGTGATCGGAGACACCCCATGAGCATTGCGACCGCCGGAGCCGCGCGACGGCCGAGGCCGCCCTCGCCGTTGCGCCGGGCGTTGCGCAGGAACCTGACGGCCTACGGGTTCATGGTCGGGGCGCTGTTCTGCTTCGTCCTGTTCTCCTGGTATCCCATCGTCCAGGAGTTCATCCTCAGCTTCCAGAAGACCGACCTGGTCAACGAGCCGGAGTGGGTCGGGCTGGACAACTTCAGGGCCGCCTTCGCCGACCCCGCCTTCGGGCCCGCGTGGCTGAACACGCTCATGTTCACCGTCCTCGCGCTGGTGCTGGGCTACGGGCTGCCGTTCGCGGTGGCGATCCTGCTCAACGAGCTCCGCCACTGCCGGGCCTACCTGCGGTTCGTGGTGTACCTGCCGGTCATGCTGCCCCCGGCCGTCGCGGTACTGCTCTTCCGCTGGTTCTACGACCCCGACGTCGGCCTGTTCAACCAGATCCTCGGCTTCTTCTCGCTGCCCGGACTCAACTGGATCTACTCGACCGACACCGCGCTGCTCTGCCTGGTGCTCGTCTCGACCTGGATGAACATGGGCTCGGCGACCCTGATCTACCTCGCCGCGCTGCAGAACATCCCGCCCGACCTCTACGAGGCCGCCGAGCTCGACGGCGCCGGCGTGTGGAAGCGGATCAGGCACATCACGATCCCGCAGACCCGGCTGATCCTGCTGCTCATGCTGATGTTGCAGATCGTCGCGACCATGCAGGTGTTCATCGAGCCGTACCTGCTCACCGGCGGCGGCCCCGAGAACGCCACCGCCACCGTCGTCTTCCTGATGTTCCAGCAGGCGTTCACCTACAGCGACTACGGCGCGGGCGGCGCGCTCGGGATGATGCTCATGGTCGTCCTGCTCGCCTTCGCCGCCGTGCAGCTCCGGCTGACCCGCGAGGAGAAGGGCTGACCATGTCGAACGCCACCCTGCGCCGCCCCGCCGCGCCGCCCTCGCCGGAACGCCGGTCCAGGAGACGGCCGCCCAGACGCATCGAGGTGCAGTTCCGCACGATCATCTCCCCGCACCAGCTCAACAGCCGGTGGGGACGGCGGGTCTACTGGACGGTCCTGGTCGCGACGGTCGTCACGTTCACGGTCGTGTTCCTCCTGCCGATGTACTGGATGATCACCGGCGCGCTGAAGTCGGCCGAGGAGTTCGCCCAGGTGCCGCCCACGCTCTTCCCGAAGGAGCTGAACTTCGGGAAGTTCCTGGAGTCGTGGGAGCTGTTCGACATCGGCACGCTGCTGAAGAACACCGTCCTGTACGCCGCCGGCGGCTGGCTGATCACCATGTCGGTCGACGTCGCCGCCGCGTACGCGCTGTCGAAGCTGCGCCCGGCGTTCGGCAACGTCATCCTCGGCGCCATGCTGGCCACCCTGATGATCCCGCCGATGGTCGTGCTCATCCCCACCTATCTCGCCATCCACGACGTGCCGATCCTCGGCTGGGACCTGCTGAACAACCCGTGGGGCCTGTGGCTGCCCGCCGCGGCCAACGGCTTCAACATCTTCCTGCTCAAGAGGTTCTTCGACTCCATCCCCCGCGAGCTGCTCGAAGCCGCCCAGATCGACGGCGGCGGCCCGTTCCGCATCCTGTGGTCGGTGGTGCTGCCGGTCTCCCGCCCGATCCTCGGCGTGACGTCGATCTTCACGATCGTCACCTCGTTCAAGGACTTCATCTGGCCGCTGCTCGTCATGAGCGACAGCGAGAAGATGACGCTCAGCGTGGGCCTGGCCCAGACCGCCGGGGCCGTGTCGCAGGACCAGGTCATGGGCGGCCTGGTGATCGCCAGCATCCCGACCGTCATCGTCTTCTTCATCTTCCAGCGGCACATCATGGCGGGACTCACCGCCGGCAGCCTCAAGGGCTGAGTGCCTCCACCTATGGCAAGGAGTTGTCTTCAGCATGTCCGAAACGTGGTGGCGGGGAGCCGCGATCTATCAGGTCTACCTGCGCAGCTTCGCCGACGGCAACGGTGACGGCGTGGGCGACCTGGCGGGGCTGCGGGCACGTTTGCCGTACCTGTCGGCGCTCGGGGTGAACGCGATCTGGCTCAACCCCTGGTATCCGTCGCCGCTGGCCGACGGCGGGTACGACGTGGCCGACTACCGGGACATCGATCCCGTGTTCGGCACCCTGGCCGAGGCGGAGGAGCTCATCGCCGAGGCCCACGGCCTGAACATCAGGATCATCATCGACGTGGTGCCGAACCACAGCTCGACCGCGAGCGCGTGGTTCCGGGAGGCGCTGCGCGACCCGTCCGTGCGCGACCGGTTCTGGTTCCGCGACGAGCCCGGCGAGTGGCAGTCGATCTTCGGCGGGCCCGCCTGGACCCAGGTGCCCGACGGCCAGTGGTACCTGCACCTGTTCGACCCCGGCCAGCCAGACCTCAACTGGACCAACCCGGACGTCCACCGCGAGTTCCACGACGTGCTGCGCTTCTGGTACGACCGCGGCGTGGACGGCATCCGCATCGACTCGGCCGCCCTGCTGGCCAAGCCCGCCGGCCTGACCGGCTCCTACGAGGACCTGGACGAGGTCCACGACGTCTACCGGAGCTGGCGCCTGATCAACGACGAGTACGACGGCCGCGTCCTGGTCGGCGAGGTCTGGCTGCCCGACCAGGAGCGCCTGGCTCGCTACCTGCGCTCCGACGAGCTGCACACCGTCTTCAACTTCCCGTTCCTGGCCTGCCCCTGGGAGCCCGCGGGCCTGCGCCAGGTGATCGAGCAGACCCTCGCCACCCACGCCCCGCTCGGCGCCCCGCCCACCTGGGTGCTGTCCAACCACGACGTCGCCCGCGTCGTCACCCGGTACGGCCGCGCCGACACCTCCTGGGACCACGCCGACCGCAGGGACGGCGCCCCCTCCGACCTGGAGCTCGGCTACCGCCGGGCGCGCGCGGCGGCGCTGCTGGCCATGGCGCTGCCCGGCGGCATCTACATCTACCAGGGCGAGGAGCTGGGCCTGCCGGAGGTGGACGACATCCCCGACGAGCTGCGCCAGGACCCGATGTGGCGGCGCTCGAACCACACGGTGAAGGGCCGCGACGGGTGCCGGGTGCCGCTGCCGTGGTCGGGCGACGAGCCGCCGTTCGGCTTCGGCACGGCCACGCCGTGGCTGCCGCAGCCGGACGCCTGGAACAAGCTCACCGTCGAGGCCCAGACCGCCGACCTGGGCTCGATGCTCAACCTCTACCGGGACGGGCTGCGCATCCGTGCCGAGCGGCTCGGCGACGGCACGCTCACCTGGCTCGACTTCGGGCCCGGCGTGCTCGCCTTCACCCGGGAGTCCGGCCTGACCTGCGTGGTCAACCTGGGCGCCGACCCGGTGCCGCTGCCCGCCCACGGCACGGTCCTGCTGGCCAGCGGCACCCTGGACGGCGACCGCCTGCCCAGCGACACGGCTGCCTGGCTGGCCTGACCCCGCCCCCGGCCCGTCCGGGTCCTCGCGCCGGTTCGGGGCCACGCGCCCGTCCGGGCCCCGCGTCCGGTTCGGTCCGGGCGCGGGGCTTCCGGGCGGGTCAGGTCTGGACGCGGAGGTCGGCGAAGAGGGCGCGGTGGTCGGAGCCGGGCAGGTCGATGACGCGCACGTCCACCGCCCGCGCCCGCCCGTCCGTCAGCACGTGGTCGATCGCCACCAGCGGCGGGATCCGGCGCATCGGCCACGTGGGGACCAGCCCCTTGCCGGTGGCCGCCGCCGCGTCGGCGTAGCCGGTGCCCAGCAGCCGCCGGAACACGGCGTGATCCAGCGTGGCGTTGAAGTCCCCGGCCAGGATCCGCGGCGCGCCCGTGGACGGCGCGGGCGGCAGCGTCCCGACCCCCGCCTCCCACTCCGGCACCGTCGAGGGCACCGGCGCCACCGGATGCACGACCACCACCTCCACCGCGCCGCCGGGCAGCGCCGCCTCCACGACCGGCATGTGGTGCCCGACCGGCTGGAACAGGCCGGTACGCTCGCGCAGCGGGTGGCGCGCGTACACGCCGCTGCCGACCGGCCCCCACGTCTCCGGCTTGGTGACCTGGTACGGCAGCAGCGTCTCCAGCCCGGCCGCGGCCAGCCGGTCGCGTTCCGCCCAGGTCAGCTCCTGGAGGCTGAGCACGTCCACGTCCAGCGTGCGGACCAGGTCGACGATCGTGCGGGCGTCGCCGCGGCCGCCGTTGAGGTTGGCGGTCAGCACGCGCAGCGGGCGGCCGGTCGCGCCGTCCGTACCGCCGGCCAGGGCGCGCGGGAGCACCAGCCAGGCCAGGCACACGCACACCGCCAGCATGACCGCGACCGCCGCCCGGCTGCGGGCCAGCGCCGCCGCCCCCAGCATCAGCAGCGCCGCCACCCCGAAGTACGGCGTGAAGGACACCAGCGGGACCAGCAGGACGCCCGACTCCAGGCCGCCGAGCCGCACCGCCGTCCCCGCCGCGAACAGCACCGCGACCGCCGTCGCCAGCCGCCGCCTCCAGACCCGGCGCGGACGCGTCCGCACGGGCTCCTGCACCGCTTCGTCCATGAGCACAGCCCGAACCCTAGGCCGCGATTCTTAAACCTGGATGAGCGTCAGGCGGAACCGAGGCTCCACGCGCTCAGCAGGGCGTCGCCGCCGGCGCCCACGACCACGGGACGGCCCGCAAGCTCGGCCAGCGCCAGGGCCCGCACCTCGGCGCCCGGCCCAGGGCCCAGCTCCCCGACGACCTTGCCGTCGGTCAGGCTCCAGACGCGGACGACCGTCTCGCCGCCGCCCGGCGCGTGCGCGACGACCGCGACGGGCCTGCCGCCGAGCGCGCCCACGACCAGCGCGGACGCCCCCCGGTCGTCGGGGCTGCGGCGGCTGAAGTTCCACTTCTTCCTGCGCCTGCCGGTCGCCAGGTCGTAGACGCGCAGGGTGGCGTCGAGGTGCGTGGAGACCAGGATCGGACGGCCGTCCAGCTCCCCGCAGGCGAGCAGCTCGATGCCGCCGATCTCGCCGGTCTTGTAGGTGTGTGTCACCTTTCCGTCCGACAGGCGGCGGATCCGGACGCGGTTGGCGCCGTCGCCGGTGACCAGCACCTCGTCGTCGCCGAGGCGGCCGAACGCCAGGCCGTTGACGCCCTGGAAGTGGTCGGTGACGGCGGGGCCGATCTGGCGGCCGGTGGCGAGGTCCCACAGGCGGACGACGCTGTGCAGGTCCTTCAGGCTGTCGTACTTCTGGGTGACGGCGACCGCGCGTCCGGCGGTGGTGACGGCGATGACCGGGTCGGCCGCCTTCTTCCCGCCGAGGGCGCCGCCCGCCGGGTTCCACAGCCGCATCCCGCCGTCGTCGTGGCCGGAAGCGGCCTTGCCGTCGCCGCAGGCCACGGCGGTCGCGGCGGTGCCGCCGTCGCCGAGCCTGCGCACGGGCGCGGACGCCGGGCCGAGGTCCCAGACGAGCACCGCGCCCTTGGACGTGCCGCAGACGACGGTGGAGCCGGCGGCGGCCAGGACGGCCGGCGTCCCGCTGCCCGGCGGCAGCGCCACGGGCTCCCTGACGGGCGCGCCGAACGGCTCTGGGGACGGGGTGGTGGACGCCGTGGGGGACGTGCTGGGCGCCGGGCTCGTCGCGGCCGTCGTGGGCGTGCCCGTCGCCGTCGATGTGCCCGTCGCAGGCGGGCCGGTCGGGTCGCCGGTGGGGCGGGGGGACGGGTCGTCGGCGAGCCCGTTCGCGGGGCGCAGCAGAAGGACGGCGGACGCCGCCGCAGCCACCGCGGCCGTCGCACCGCCCACCACCACGGCCCGCCGGCTCACCCGCCGCTCCGTACCCGGCCTGGTCGCCTTCCCATGAAACCCCGGCCCCGTCACCCCGGCCCCGGCAGGCGGAAGCGTCGCTCCAGGCCCGCGCGGCGGAACCGTCGCCCCGGCTCCGGGCGGGGGGATCGGCGCGCCGGGCGGAGGGGCCGTCGCCGGGCTTTCCGCGCGCATGTCCGGCCCGCCGCCGGCCCCCGGATGCGCCGCGGGCCCCTCGGAACGGAGATGGGCCGACCCTGGGACGCCGGGCGGGTGCGGCGCGGCCGAGCCCGCGGCGGCGTGCGGGTGCGGCGTCGGCGAGCCGGGGGCGCTGATGAGGTGGCGGAGGAGGGCGGCGGGGGTGGGGCGGGCGGCAGGGTCCTTGGCGAGGCAGGACAGGATCGGGTCCACCAGGCGGGCCGGCACGTCCGTGAGGTCGGGCGTCCCGCTCATGACCTTGTGCAGGATGGCGGCGACCGTCTCACCCGCGTACGGCGGATGCCCGGTGGCCGCGAACACCATCGTCCCCGCCCAGCTGAACACGTCGGACGCCGGCCCGACCCGCTCGCCCGCGAACTGCTCGGGCGACATGTACGCCGGCGTCCCCATCGGCGCCGAGGCCTGCGTCGTCGCCCCCAGGGCCTTGGCGATGCCGAAGTCGATGACGATCGGACCCTCGGGCCCCATGAGCACGTTGCCCGGCTTGAAGTCGCGGTGCACGATCCCGGCCTCGTGGATGGCGGCCAGCGCGGTCAGCGTGGAGATCGCCAGTCGGTCCAGCGCGCCCCCCGTGCGCGGCCCCGACTCCCGGACGAGCCGTTGCAGGGTGTCGCCAGCGACGTACTCGCTGACGATGTACGGCCGCCCGTCGGCCACCCCCACGTCCAGCACGGCGGCCGTGCAGAACGCGGCCACCCGGCGCGCCGCCTCGGCCTCGCGCAGCAGGCCCCGGGTGACGTCGTCGTCCTGGGTCAGGTGGCTGTGCAGCAGCTTGATCGCGACCTCGCGGCCCGCGCCGTCGACGCCCTTGTAGACGACCCCCTGCCCGCCCGAGCCGAGCACGCCGAGCAGCCGGTGGTCGCCGATCCTGTCGGGGTCGCCGGGCCGGAGCGGACGGACTTCCGGCATTCCGCTCCTCCCCTCGGGCACGTACCGGCGGATGCCGGCGAACCACACCATAGGGCTGCAAAGGCGGGCCCCGGAAGCCGGGGCCCGCGCCGGATGGCAGGATCGAAGCCGGCCCCGCACAGGAAAGGCGTCCCGCATGGCTCCCAGGATCGCGACCGCCCGCCGCGTCGACCTGCCCGAACTTCTCGACTTCCTCCGCCCCCGGCACCACGGCCTGCTCTCGACGACCCGCGCCGACGGGCGTCCCCAGCTCTCGCCGGTCTCGTGCGGGGTCGACGGCGAGGGCCGGATCGTGGTCTCCACCTACCCCGGGCGCGCCAAGGCCGCGAACGCCCGGCGCGACGAGCGCGTCTCGATGTGCGTCCTGTCCGACGACTGGGACGGCCCCTACGTCCAGGTGGACGGGCGAGGCGAGGTGCTGGACATGCCCGAGGCCCTCGACGCCCTGGTGGACTACTACCGGTGCATCGCCGGCGAGCATCCCGACTGGGAGGAGTACCGGCAGGCCATGCGCCGCCAGAACAAGTCGCTGATCCGGATCACGATCGACCGCTGGGGGCCGATCGCGACCGGCGGCTTCCCGCCGGACCTGACCCCCGGCGGCTGACCCGGCGGCTGACCCGGCGGCCGGGCGCGGCGCGTCAGCGGGCCAGCACCTCGCGCAGCACGTCGGCGAACTCCTTCGGGCGCTCGACGAACCCGCCGTGCTCGCCGGGGAACACCACCGGCGGCGCGCCGAGCAGGCCGGCCAGCGCCTGCGAGGTGCGGTACGTGAGCAGGCCGCCCGACTCGGCCCCGACGCCCACGACGACGCGGGCCGGCCCGGCCGTCAGCGCCGCGATGTCGGGCACGTACCGGGTGGTGCCGCGCATCTCGTGCAGGAAGAAGTGGGTGGCGTCGGCCAGGTCCTGCTCGGGCGACTCGCTCGGCGGCGGGGCCGGGGCGTCCTCGCCGGTCTGGAAGCCCGCGGTGGCCATGAACTTGCCGAACGCCGCCCCCGGGCCCTCCCGGCGGAACGTCTCGACGATGTCGTCCACCTCGGCGCGGCGCCGGGCCGCGTCGGGCAGCAGTTCCAGCACGGGCGGCTCGTGCGCGACCAGGGTGCGCACGCGGGTGGGGTGGCGGGTGACCAGGGCGAGGCCGGTGACCGCGCCGCCGCTGCTGCCGAGCACGTCGGCCGACTCGGCGCCGAGCGCGTCGATGATCGCGACCGCGTCGTCGGCCCGCAGGTCGGGGGTGGAGTCCTGGCCGGGGTCGTCGAGCGTGCTGCCGGACACGCCGCGCGGGTCGTGGGTGACGACGGTGTGCTCGCCGGCCAGCTCCTCGGCCAGCGGGGCGAAGGGCGCGGCGGCCATCGGCGCGCCCACCAGCAGCAGCAGCGGGCCGCTGCCGCGGACGTGGTAGCGCAGGCGTCCGCCCGGGATGTCGAGGATGTGCGTGGTGCTCATCGGTGTGGGTCCTTCCGCGGAGTCGGCTGACACCAGGTTGGACCACCGGGGGCGGGCGAACTCATCGGTCCGGGGGCTCCTGGTGGCAATGTGCCGATCAGAGCTCCTTGACCTCGTCGAACAGGTCCTCGACGGCCGCGACGATCCGCCGGGTGGCCGGGGAGGCGGCGTCGGGGCCGTCGAACGGGTGCGCCACGCCCTCGGCGACGCCCTCGACGGTGGCGAGGTCGGCCCCGGGATGGCAGACGACGTCCGGCTCCGGCAGGTTGGCCAGCAGGAACTCGCCCTGGCTCGCCCGCGCCTGCGACGGGTGCGCCCCCCGCCGCACCCACCGCAGGCTCCCCGACCGGTCCAGGCGGTAGACGCCGGGGCCCTGGGCGGCCGACACGCGTACGGGGGCGTCGCGGGCCAGGCGGACCCGGACGTGGAAGGGCCCGCCCGGCCGGGCCGAGCGCAGCAGCGTGCGCTGGTTGAACTCCTGGGCGTCTCCCAGCCAGCTCACCGGCCCGCCGAGCATCACCGACAGGTGGGCCAGCACGAACGGGGGCAGCCCGGCGGCCTGCTGGTTGACCGACGACACCTCGGTGCCCTCCTGGTGCCGCCACTTGATCGCCGTCAGGTAGACCCGTTCGCCCGGCGTGAGGATGGCCTCCACGCTGAACAGGCCGGCCGCGCCGTACCTGCGCCAGGCCCAGAACGCGATGCGCTCGGCGCACTCGATGAGCAGCGCGGCGGCCGGCGTCGGCCAGGGGCGCGACCAGTCGTCGCCGGTGCTGCGCATCGGCCCGGCGCCCAGCTCGGCGATCCCGGCCGAGGTGTGGGCGGGGCGGTCGGCGTACACCCGGACGCCGCCGTCGCGGTCGGGCACGCTGAGCACCGCGATCGTGCACGGCCAGCCCGGCACGTACGCCGCCACCCGGTACGGCCCGAGCAGCCGGGCCGCGCGCGGCATGTCGTGCTCGCCCGCGACGACCACGGTGCCGTGCCGGTCCGCCCGCCGGCCCGCCTGCACCACGACCCGCTCGGTGCCGACCGCGCGCCGCAGCTCGGCCAGTCCGGGCAGCCGCTCGACGTGCACGCAGGGGACGCGGGCCACCGCCGGCACGCCGGCCGCCCGCAGCAGGTCGTCCAGCAGGTGCTTGGCCTCGATCGCGGCCCGCACGTCGGCGTCGATGGCCGCGACGACGCCGCCGGGGCCGGCCAGCTCGCGCAGGCGGGCGTTGTCGTACCAGGTGAAGACGACCGGCGGGCGGTCCAGCTTGAGCAGGTGCCGGGCGGCCTCGTGCCGGACGCGGGGCAGCCAGGCGTGCCGCTCGGCGACCGACCGGGTCCTGGTGCGCTCCTCGGCGGCGACGACCATGCCGGGCAGCGCCGGGTCCCACGCCGAGTAGCAGCCGATGCTCAGCGCCGGGCGCAGCGCCTCGACCGGGGCCGGGCCGGTGTAGCCGGTGCGCAGCGCGGTGCTGAACCGTTCGACGCAGACCAGCGGGCGGCCCGCCAGCGCGGCCGTCAGCTCCTCCTGCGCCGCCTCCTCCAGGCCCGTATCGCGCCGGCCCGCACCATGCAGCCCGTCCATCAGCCCCTCCCTCGCCGTCCTCCGTACGGGGCCCTCCCGCGAGGGGCACGGCCCGCACTCTTGACGGTGCCCCGCGTCCGGCGCACCGTCGAGGCCACAGTGATGTGAAGCGATGTGAAGATGAGATGCCGCCCCGGCGTACCCACCCAGTCGTCAACCGGGCGCTGGCGGCGTTGATCGAGCAGGCGGGCTGGACCCACGCGGCCACCGCGCGGCACGTCAACGCCGTCGCCGCCGAGAGTGGCGAGCGCGTGCACTACGACCGCTCGGCGGTCGGCCACTGGCTGACCGGCACGATCCCGCGCCCCGAGGCGGTGCGCGCGGCGGTCGAGGCGTTCCGCCGCCGCCTGGGCAGGCCCGACCTGCGCCCGGCGCAGCTGGGCTGGCCGGAGCCGGGCGGGTCGCCGTCCGCCGACGATCCCTGGCGCGGCGACCCGGTCGCCCGGCTCGCCGTGCTGGGCGAGGACGACCTGCTCAACCGGCGCACGTTCACCCTGGCCGCGTTATCCGGACTGTCCGGCTTATCGGTCCTGTCCGCGCAGCGGGCGGGCGGCCGCGCGGCGGCCCGCCGGGCCGGCGCGGGCGACGTCGAGCGGATCCGCGCCACCACCCGCGCCTTCGCCGACCTGGACGACCGCTACGGCGGCGGCCACGCCCGCGCCGCGGTCGCCGCCTACCTGTCCCGCGAGGTCACGCCCCTGCTGCACGGCACGACCGGCCGCCGCAGGCCCGACCTGTTCGCCGCCGCCGCCGAGCTGAGCTACCTGGCCGCCTACATGGCCATGGACGCCGGCGCCCACGCCCTGGCCCAGCGCTACTACATCAGCAGCGTGCGGCTCGCCGACGAGGCCGCCGACCTGCTGCTGCGCGCCACCGCCCTGCGCAGCATGGCCGTCCAGGCGGCCGAGCTGGGCCACGACGGCGAGGCGCTGGCCCTGGCCGAGGCGGCCGCGTCCGCGCTGGCCGGGCACGGCCCCGCCCGCACCCAGGCGTGGATCACCGGCATGCGCGCCGAGACCCACGCCGCCGCCGGCACCCGCTGGGACGCGCTCAGGCTGCTCAGCCGCACCGAGACCCAGCTCGAACGCGCCGACTCCGTCCCCGAGTCGGAGTGGACGGGCAACTACCGGCGCGAGTCCCTGGAGCACCAGATCGGCCTGACCCTCACCCAGCTCGGCGACCACGCCACCGCCGCCCGCCACTTCGCCGCGTCCATGCGGGCCAGACGGCCGGTCGAGCTGCGCACCCGCGCCCTGATCGGGCTGCGGGCCGCCCACTCCCTCCTGCGCGCGGGCGAGGTGGACCAGGCGGCGGCCACCGTCCTCGACCTCAGCGACGACATCCGGCTGATCTCCTCGGCCCGGGTCCGGGAGGAGCTGCGCGGCCTGCGCGCCGCCTGGCAACCGCACCGCGGCAACCCCCTGGTCAGCCGCGCGGACCGCGCGGTCGCGGGCTGACGCCGCCGCAGCGCCCTCCGGGCCGCCGGTCGCCCGGCCGGGCGGACCTGTGGGCGCGCCGGGACCGGCTCTAGGATCGCGGCGTGATCAGGAACGCGTACTGCTCCTTCTGCGGCGCCGCCTTCGACCCCGGCCTGCCCTGGCCCCGCACCTGCGCGGCCTGCGGGAACACCAGCTACCTCAACCCGCTGCCGGTCGCCGTGACGCTGCTGCCCGTCGACGACGGCCTGCTCGTCGTACGCCGGGACGTCGAGCCGCGCCGCGGCGAGCTGGCCCTGCCCGGCGGGTTCATCGACCTGGGGGAGTCCTGGCAGCAGGCGGCCGTGCGCGAGCTGCGCGAGGAGACGGGGGTGGTCGCCGAGGCCGCCGACGTCACGCTGTTCGACGTGGTCAGCGCCCCGGACGGGACCGTGCTGATCTTCGGGCTCGGCCCGCGCGTCACCGCGTCCACGCTGCCGCCGATGCAGGCCACGGACGAGACGAGCGAGTGGTCGGTCATCGACGGGCCCGCCGAGCTGGCCTTCCCCGCCCACACGCGGATGGCGGCCGCCTACTTCGCGGGACGGGCCCGTCGCGGGCCGGAGTGACCGGCCCGGGGCGGCGGGTCAGCTCAGGTCGAGGCCCGGGTAGAGCGGGTGGGCGGCCAGCAGCTCGGCCGCCGCGGCGCGGGTCTTCTCGGCGGTGCTCTGCGGCAGGTCGTACTTCGCCTTGGAGCCGGCCGACGGCGTGGTGTCGGCCAGCACGCCGACGATCAGCTCGGCGACCTGGTCGAACTCCTGCGTCCCGAACCCGCGCGAGGTGAGCGCCGGGGTGCCGACCCGGATGCCCGAGGTGTACCAGGCGCCGTTGGGGTCGCGCGGGATCGCGTTGCGGTTGGTGACGATCCCGGCGTCGAGCAGCGCCGACTCCGCCTGCCGGCCGGTCAGCCCGTACGTGGACACGTCGAGCAGCACCAGGTGGTTGTCGGTGCCGCCGGTGACCAGCCGCACGCCGCGCCGCGCCAGGCCCTCGGCCAGGGCGACCGCGTTGGCGGCCACCGCCCGCGCGTAGTCGGCGAACGCCGACTGCCGGGCCTCGGCCAGGGCGACGGCCTTGGCCGCCATCACGTTGCCGAGCGGGCCGCCCAGCACCATCGGGCAGCCCCGGTCGATCGAGTCGGCGTACTCCCGCCGGCACAGCACCAGGCCGCCGCGCGGCCCGCGCAGCGACTTGTGCGTGGTGGTCGTCGTGACGTGCGCGTACGGCACCGGGTCGTGCACGCCGGTGAACACCTTGCCCGCGACCAGCCCGGCGAAGTGCGCCATGTCCACCATCAGGACGGCGCCCACCTCGTCGGCGATCTCCCGCATGCGGGCGAAGTCGATGCGCCGCGGGTAGGCCGAGTACCCGGCGATCAGCACCAGCGGGCGGAACTCGCGGGCGGTGGCGCGCAGCGCGTCGTAGTCGAGCAGGCCGCTGTCCGGGTCGGTGCCGTAGGAGCGCTGGTGGAACATCTTGCCCGAGATGTTGGGACGGAATCCGTGGGTCAGGTGACCGCCCGCGTCGAGCGACATGCCGAGGGCCCGCTGGTCGCCCAGGGCCTTGCGCAGGGTCTCCCAGTCGTCCTCGGACAGGTCGTTGACGTGCCGCGCGCCGGCGGCGGCCAGGGCCGGGGCCTCCACCCGGTGGGCCAGGATGCCCCAGAACGCCACCAGGTTGGCGTCGATGCCCGAGTGGGGCTGGACGTAGGCGTGCTCGGCGCCGAACAGGGCCTTGGCGTGGTCGGCCGCGAGCTGCTCGACGGTGTCGATGTTCTGGCAGCCGGCGTAGAAGCGGTGGCCGATCGTGCCCTCGGCGTACTTGTCGGACAGCCACGTGCCCATCGTCAGCAGGACGGCCGGGGAGGCGTAGTTCTCGCTCGCGATGAGCTTCAGCGAGGCGCGCTGGTCGGCCAGCTCGGCGCGGATCGCCCCGGCCACGCCGGGCTCCACGGCGGCGATCACGTCGAGCGCGTTGCGGTAGGCGGCCGACACGGTGGCCGCGTCGTGGGCGCCGTAGGAATGGGGGTGCTCTTCAGCCATGACTTCTCCCGAGCCGTCGAAGTGAGGGCACCCAGGCGCGCGGCGACGTCCAGGACCGCTCCCCGGTGGTCAGTCCCACCTTACGATCACGCCGGTCACGATCCGAGGCTTGACACCACGGTCGTCGCCCGGGGCCGCGCAACGAGGGAGGCGCTTGAGTCTCCACCAGGGGGAGACGCCAAGGTGGAGCCATGGACGGCGGCACCCTCTACACGATCGGCGACCTGGCGCGGCGGACCGGGCTGCCGGTCAGGACCATCAGGTTCTACTCCGACCGCGGGATCGTGCCGCCGGTGGAACGCAGCCCGGCCGGCTACCGCCTCTACGACGCCGCCGCCGCGGCCCGCCTCGACCTCGTGCGCACGCTGCGCGACCTCGGGGTGGACCTGGTCACGGTCCGCAAGGTCGTGGACCGGGAGCTGACGCTCGCGCAGGTCGCGGCGGCGCACGCCGAGGCCCTGGCGGTGCGGATCCGCACGCTGCGGGTGCGGCGCGCGGTGCTGACGGCGGTGGCCCGGCGCGGCTCGGGGCCCGAGGAGATGGAGCTCATGCACAGACTCGCAGGACTGTCGGAGGACGAACGCCGCCGCCTGGTCGGCGACTTCCTGGACGCCGCCGTCCCGGACGCCGGGCCGGGGCTGGCGGGGATCCGGGCCTCGCTGACCCCGGAACTGCCGGACGACGCCGAGCCGGAGCAGGTGGAGGCGTGGCTGGAGCTGGCCGAGCTGATGGCGGACCCGTCCTTCCGCGCGAAGCTGCACGACCTGACCGCCGGCCACGCCCGCGACCGTGCCGCGGGCCAGGGGGAAGGGGTGCTGCGGGACGCCGTGTCGCGGGGCGTGGGCGCGGCGAGGAAGGCGCTGGCGGCGGGCGTGGATCCCGCCGCGCCGGAGTCCGCGCCGGTCGTGGCGGCGGTCGCCGGCGAGTACGCGAGCCTCCTGGGCAGTCCCGACGACGCCGGACTCCGGCGACGCCTGCTGGCCAGGCTGACGGCGGCGGACGATCCCCGCAGGGACCGCTACCTCCGCCTGCTCGCCGTGGTCAACGCCTGGCCGCCCCCGGACCCGTCGGCCCCGGCCCTCGACTGGCTGATCACCGCCCTGCGCACCCACCCGGCCCCCTGAACCCGGGCCTCAAGACCCCACCGGATGTGGCTCAGCCGCGGGCGGGGGCCTCGGCGGCGGCGGGGCCGGTCTCGGGCAGGCCCCGGGTCAGCAGGCGGGCGCCGATGCCGAGCAGCGCGGTGACGACCAGCGTGCCGCCCATCGGCAGCCCGGTGTCCGCGCCGCCCAGGCCGACCAGCGGCGAGACCAGCGCCCCGAGCGCGAACTGCAACGCGCCCATCACGGCCGCCGCCGTGCCGGTCGCGTACGGCGCCCGCCCCACCGTCAGCGCCGCCGCGTTCCCCATGATCAGCGTGAACGAGCTGACCAGCAGGAACAGCACCGGCAGCACCGCCACCGCGGCCATCCCCGCCCCCAGCAGCACCAGCAGGACGGCCGACAACCCCAGCACGATCCCCTGCCCGGTCCGCAGCAGCCCCTCCGGGCTGAACCGGCGCACCAGCCGCGCCCCGGCCAGGCCGGTCAGCGTCATGCCCAGCGCGTTGGCCGCGAACGTCACGGTGTAGGCGGGGGTGGACAGGCCCAGGACGTTCTGCACGACGAAGGGCGAGGCCGAGATGTACGCCATCAGCCCGGCGAAACCGAACGCGAAGGAGAAGGCGTAACCGAGATAGCCCCGGTCGGCGAACAGCCGCCGCACGGTCCGCCCCGTGGCGGCCAGGCCGCCCGCGTGCCGGCGTCCGGGCGGCAGCGTCTCGGGCACGACGAGCGCCGAGCCGAGCAGCATCACGGCCGAGATCGCGGCCATCACCCAGAACTCCGCGCGCCACCCGGCGGGCGACAGCGCGCCGCCGATCAGCGGGGCCACGACGGGCGCGACGCCGACCACCGAGGCCAGCAGCGAGAAGACGCGCGCCGCCGCCCGGCCGGACGTCAGGTCGGCCGCCACCGCGCGGCCGATCACGATGCCCGCCGACCCGGCGAACCCGTGCACGAAACGCAGGGCGACGAGCGTCCGGACGTCCGGCGCGAGCGCGCACAGGACGCAGGCGGCCAGGGCGGCGGCGGTGGCCAGCAGGATCGGCCGGCGGCGGCCGAACCGGTCGGACAGCGGCCCGATGACGAGCTGCCCCAGCGCCAGCCCGGTGAGGAACGCGGTCAGCGTGAGCTGCACGGCGGCCGGGCCCGTCCCCAGGTCGGCCGCCAGGTCGGTGAACACGGGCAGGTACATGTCGGTGGCCAGCGGCGCCACCGCCGACAGCAGGCCGAGCACGACCAGCAGCGGCCCGGACACCCCGGTCCTGGTCACGAGACACGCCCCGGCGGGCGGTGGCGCTGGTGGCAGCGGTGGGGAGCGGCGAACTCCATGGTGTCTCCAAGACGGCCGTGCGGCTAGAGACCTAGGATGTTCCGTGATCCGGCCTCGGCTAACCGCGCCACCGGCGCCGGAGGGCGCGACGTCACCGCAGGTCCGCCCGCCGGCGGAGCCCGGCCGGCCCGCGTCGCCGGCCAGACAGGAGCACCGCATGACCGCCCGGCTGCCCGCCCTCCCCCCGGAGGACCTGGACGACGCCCAGACCGAGGTCTACCGCGCCATCACCGGCGGCCCCCGGGCGGCGGGCCCCCAGGTCTTCCCCCTCGCCGACGAGCGGGGACGGCTGCGCGGCCCGTTCAACGCCATGCTGCTGAGCCCGCCGGTCGGCGGCGCGCTCCAGGCGCTGGGCGCGGCGGTGCGCTACGGCTCGGTGCTGCCGGACCGGGCCAGGGAACTGGCGATCCTCGTGGTCGCCGCCCACTGGGGCAGCGACTTCGAACGCGACGCGCACGAGGCGGTGGGCCGGTCCTGCGGCCTGACCGAGGCCGAGCTGACCGCGGTGCGCGAGGGACGTCCGCCCGGCCTGGCCGACCCGGCCGAACGCGCCGCCGTCCGCGCCGCCCGCGAGCTGACCCGGACGGGGACGCTGGGCGAGGAGGACTACCGGGCGGTCACGGCGGCGCTCGGCGAGCGGGGCCTGTTCGAGCTGACCACCCTGGTCGGCTACTACGCCACGCTGGCCCTCCAGCTCCGCGTCTTCGCCGGCGAGCTGCCCCCGAAGTGAGGGGCACGCGTCTCACGTCGTGAGGCGTCCGGCGGGCCTGGTGGACAGGGCGACCAGGGCCGTTCGCGGGACCTCCGCCGCGTACTGCCCGTCGCGCCGGCTCACGACGGGACGGGGCGGTGCGGCGGGCTCCGGCGGCCGGCGCGTCCCGTGGTCGAAGTGCCGCTCCAGCACCCGCCAGGCCGCCTCGACGTCCTCCAGGGCGGCGAAGTACGCGCCCAGTCGAGCACCCGTACGGGCAGGCCCGCGTCGGCGAACAGGGCGGCCAGGCCGGGCCGGGTCACCCGCGCCGCCTCGGCCACCGCGCCCGGCCGGTCCGCCGGAGGGATGTGATGGGTTCCGTACGCCAGCAGCACCCCGCCGACCGACGCCTCCCGCAGGAACAGGAGCTGGGCGGCCTGGCGCACCGCGGGCAGCCCCTGCGCGAGGGCCCGGTCGACCATGTGGCCGGACAGGTCGCCGGTGATGATCGCCGGTTTGACGTCCAGGCTGCCGAGCCGCCCGGCGGCCGCCCGCGCGACCGTCCCGTCCCCGCCGAGGACGTCCAGCAGCAGCGGCGGCCCGGCCGCCGGATCGGGGGCGAGCAGCCCGAGCAGCGCCCGGATGCCGGTCCAGCGCACCAGCGCGTCCTGCTGCGCCCGGCGGTAGGAGTCGCCCCGCCCGTCGCGGTCGGAGTCGAACTCGCTGCTGGTCGCGGCCAGCACGCCGAGCGCCCGCGCCGCGCCCGGCCGCGCACCGGCCCTCGTCCTTTCCGGGTCACGTGCTCGATGGCGGGGACGGGAGCTGCGGCGGGTCGAGGCGGTGGCCCAGCCCGCCGACGAGCCGGGTGACCGTTTGGCTGCGGGCGGCGAACAACCGGCTGCGCGGCTCCAGCCGCACCCCGAACTGCTTCTTCGTCTCGTACGCCGCGCCGCCGAGCCGCAGCGTGCGCGCGCCCGAGCCGACGGCGGCCCGTACGCACGCCGTGAGCAGCGCGTGGTAGACGGCGGTGCCCTCGGTGAGGGCGTAGTCGCGCCCGATCCACCGGGCGACCAGCTCCTCGCCGTCGCGCAGCAGGGCGACGCAGCCGGCCGGCGCGCCGTGCCGGCGGGCGGCCAGGACGGTCAGGTCCGCGCCCAGGGCGCCGGCCGCCTCGGTGAACAGGGCCGGCCGGTAGAAGACGTGCGGCCCGTGGCGCAGGTCCACCGCGGCCACCATCGGCCCCAGCCGGTCCAGCAGCCCGTCCGGCTCCCCGCCGGGCGTCAGGGGCCGGACCTCGATGCCCTCGCGCGCGGCCCGGCGCTGCGTGCGCCGGATCTCGGCCCGCCTCTTGCGCGGCAGATGCTCCAGGTACGCCTCGTACGACGGCCACGTCAGGTCCAGCAGCGTCTCCGGCAACCAGCCCAGGCGGCTGTAGCCCGGCTGCCCGGCGGCGTACGGCAGGTGGTCGACGACGCAGAACAGCAGCCGCTCGCGCCTGACCAGCGACCGCACCGCCCGCAGCAGGACCCGCCGCTGCGGCCCCTCACCGCCCAGCAGCCCGGACGTCGCCGTCATCGGCGCCTGGACCTGGAGGAAGGGCCACCTCCTGGTCAGAGGCCCGAACCGGGACTCCAGCACCGGGTTGTGCAGCCGGTGCTCCAGCGCGCACACCGCCGCGGCCACGAGCCCGCCGTCCTTGCGGACCAGCAGGTAGCGCGGCCGGTGCCCGGACAGGACGCGTTCGGCCAGGGCCAGCCAGTGATGCCGCACGAAGGGCACGCCGTCGGCGAGCGCGTCCCACTCCCCGGCCCCGACCTCGCCGATGGAGGCCGCCACCTCAACGCGGTACATCGCGCGCCTCGCCGGCCGGGCGGGCCACGTCAGAGCCGCCCATCGGCGCGCACCTCGAAGCGCAGCGCCCGGGTCACGGCGGCGGCGGCCGCGTCCAGCTCCGCCGGGCCGGACGCGTGCACGACGAACCGGCCGAGCCGGTCGGAGACGTCGCGGTAGGGCCGCACCCGCTGCCCTGGGCGGGCCAGCAGGACCAGCTCGGCCACCCCGGGCAGCGCCCTGGCCGCCGCCGCGCCGGACACCGACACCAGCTCGCCCGCCCGCCCGGCGGTCAGCACCTGCCACAGGACCGGCCTGGGCGGGTGCGGGCGCAGCTCGATCGGCAGGCCGACCGCGGCCTGCACGGCGGCCCTGACCGGATCCATGATCGAACGCGTGGTGTCCAGGACGCCGCCGGGCAGCCCGGCCGGCATCCGGCGGCTCATCGTCAGCACCAGCGGCGGCGGGCTCACCGTCTGCAGGCTGGTCGCCACGAACGCCACGCGCCCGTCGTCCACGACGCACTCGCAGTTGCACAGGATCCCGCGGATCTCCTCCTCGACCATCACCAGCCCCCCGTACGAGCTGCGCCGGGCCTCCTCGGCGGCGGCGCGCACGTCGCCGGGGAAGGCGCACCTGCTCACCCCGCGCCCGCGCTGGGTGTCGGCGGGCTTGACCACCACGGGGAAGCGCAGCCCGCGCGCCCGGACCGCCAGGTCGGCCCGCCCGGCGAGCGCGGCCGAGCGGTCGACCGCGATCGTCCGCAGGCCCATGGCGGCCGCCGCCCGGTAGGTGGACAGCGAGCCGTCGGCGGCCCCGAGCACCACCAGGGACCTCGCGCCGCTCATCGGTCCTCCTCCCGGCCGCCCCGGTCGTCCGCCCGCCGCTTGCGGGCCCAGAACGGGCCGAGGGCCAGCGCGTCCGCGCCGGTTCTGAGGTAGCAGGCGACGGCGTCCTCGGGCGTGCACACGATCGGCTCGTCGTCGTCCCGGAAGGAGGCGCCGGCCAGCATCGGCACGCCGGTCAGCGCCTCGAAGCGGGCGATCAGGGAGTGGAAGAGCGGGTTGGCGGCCCGGCTCACCGTCTGCACGCGGGCGCTGCCGTCCACGTGGGTGATCGCGGGCACCTCGCCGCGGCGGTGGTCCAGCACGTCGAACCCGAGCAGCATGACCGGCGAGGGATGTCCGCCGGCGAAGTAGTCCGCCGACCGCTCGGCCAGGCACGACGGCGCCAGCGGCAGGAACGGCTCCCGCCGCCTGACCCGCTCGTTCATGCGCGCGGCGGACGTGGGGTCGCGCGGGTCGGCCAGCAGCGAGCGGTTGCCCAGGCCGCGCGGCCCGCACTCCGTCCGGCCCTGGAACCAGCCCACGATCAGGCCGTCGGCGATGCGGGCGGCGGCGTGCCCGGCGATGTCGGCCGGCCGCCGGTAGTCCACGCCCGCGTCGCGCAGCGCCTTCTCCATGCGTTCCTCGGTGAAGCCGGGCCCGGCGAAGACGTGACCGCCCGCCGGGCGGGGCCGGCCGTACAGGCCGACGCTCACCTCCAGCGCCGCGCCGAGCGAGGCGGCGGCGGGCTGGGCGAACAGCTCCTCGAAGCCGGACTCGGCCAGCAGGCGGCCGTTCAGCATCGGGTTCATCGCCGTCTCGCCGGCCACCGCGAGCCGGGTCGCCCCGGTCGTCTCGCGCAGCCAGCGGGCCAGGTGCAGCCCGGCCCGCTCAAGGGTGGCCTGGAGGGCGAAGGCGACGTCCATGGCGTGCTGGGTGAGGGTCTCACCGGCGGGCGGTGGCGGCGGGCCGAAGGCGTCGAGGAACCGCGCCGAGACCGTGTGCCGCCCGCCGTCCGCGTGCGGCTCGAACCAGCTCAGGTCCAGCTCGTGGCCGCCGTACGGGGTCAGGCGCAGCAGGTCGGCGAAGGGCTGGAGGTAGGTGTCGCCGCCGTACGCCGCCAGCGCCATCACCTTGTCCTCGTCCAGGCCGGGACGGAAGCCGAGGTAGCCGGTGACCGCCGCGTACAGGGCGCCCAACGAGTGGGGGTGGCCGACGTGCCGCAGGTGCCTGATCCGGTCCCCGTCGCCGACGGCCAGGCAGGTGCCGGTCCCGTCCATCGTGAGCACGGCGGCCGAGTCGAACGGGCTCACGTGGAAGGCGCCGGCCGCGTACGCCCGGTGGTGCTCCACCAGGTGCACCCCGAACCCGGCCGGCCCGGTGTGCCCGGTGGCCTCCCTGACCTCCCAGCCGGGCGGGGAGCCCGTCCGGTGCCCGTGGAAGGCCACGTGGTCCACCTCGTCCAGCCCGATCCCCGCCTGTTCCAGGCAGTACGCGACCGCCCGGCGGGGGAAGCGGCCGTCGTGCCGGACGCGGGTGAGCCGCTCCTCCTCGGCGAACGCCACGATCTCGCCGTCGCGCACGAGCGCCGCCGCGGAGTCGTGCGCCCGGGAGATGCCCATTACGTACATGTCGTCACTCCGAGTTCCGCGAGATCAGCATCCGGCGCATGACATGGGCCTTCACGGGCACCCCGAGGGCGAGCGCCACCAGGCCCCCGGCCGCCCCCGCCCACGGCACGACGACGACCGCCAGCGAGGCGGTGGCCACCAGCCCGGCCAGCGCCCCCGCCGACGTCACGGCGAGCACGTCGTTGTTGGTGTTCTCCACCAGGTAGGCCGCGTACATCACGGTCAGGAACAGGGCGAGCACGACGACGACCAGCCCGCCCAGGGCCACCGGCGACGCCGCGAGCCCGTCCGGCGCCCACCGGAGGAGGGCCGCGCAGGCCACGGCGACGGCGGCCCCCGCCCACCCGGCCCGGCCCAGGAGACGGGCCGCCCGCGCCCGCCCGGCCCGTCCGGCGAGCCCGCGCAGCCGCCGAGAGGTCGCCGGCTGCGCGACCCGGAGCAGGTAGATCACGAGCTGGCAGACCGCGACCGCCGGCAGCAGCGCGAGATACAGCACGCCGCTCTGCCCCGGCCGTCCCGAGGCGCCGAGCACCAGGTACACGACCGCGAAGCAGAGCGCGTCACACAGGTCGGCCGCCCCCAGCAACCAGGCGGCCCGCGACAGGGGACGCAGCAGCGACCGCCGCCCATGGCCGGGAGGCGGGCGCAGCCAGTCGCGGGGGAGCGCCGCGAGGGCCCCGCAGGTCACCACGACCGTCCCGGCCAGGACGAGCAGCAGATGCGTCTGCGGCGGCCAGCCGATCCACAGGGTGGCGGCGGTGACGGCGAGCACCACGCCGCCGCTCGCCGCGAACGCCAGGGTGTCCAGCACGGGCCGGCCGCGTACGCGGTGCAGCCCGGAGACCGTCATCAGCAGGCCCGTGCAGGCCGACCACGCCCCGGCCGCCAGACAGAGGGCCGCCGTCGACGACGGCGCGGTCACCGCCACGGGAACGAGCACCGCCAGCAGCCCCGCGACCGGCGCGGCGGACATGGCCACCGTCAGCCGGGCCACCGCCGGGCCGGTCCGCCTGACCCGGGCCAGCGTCTTCAGCGCGGCCTTCTCCGGCGCGTCCGCGACCAGGAGCAGCCATCCGCACAGCCCGAGCGCGGTGGCGTAACGGCCGAACGCCGCGCCGTCCCACACGGCCGCCGGCGCCGCCGCGGCGACCTGCGTACCGGCCCGGAACGCGCCCCGCCCCGCCAGCAGCCGCAGCACCGCCGCCGGCCGGAGGCGGGCCGCGGCATGGGCGTCGGCACTGGTCTGGGTCAACGTGGTCCCCCGTCGGTCGCCTGACGGCGTGGTGGCGTTCGTGCGCCGGGTCAGAGCGTCCGCCGTGCGGCCGGAATACCGGCCGGGGGGCCCAAAACAGCTCAGTCAGCGGACGCCGGCGGTGGTCAGGCGGCGCCGGAGCGTTGTGCGGCCTGGTAGACGGCCATGGCCTCGTTCCCGAAGAAGGGGCCGAACATGAAGTCGGGGGCGAAGTCGTACTTGAAGCTGTTGACGGAGTTCAGCCAGCCGAGGCCGCTGGAGGTGTCGAACCCCTCGAACCACGGCCCGCCGCTCGACCCGCCGGTCATCGCGCAGCGCAGCCCCTGGTCGCGGGTCCTGACCGGGTCCTTGAACGCCTCCCCGCTGCAGAACACCAGGTCCGAGCCGTCGAAGGGGGCGGCGGCCGGGTAGCCGAAGGAGAACATCCGCCGTCCGGTGGGCTGGTTGAAGGCCACGCCCTGGCCGCCGACGACGTCGGTGAGCGTGCGTCCCTGCAAGGGGGCGACCACGGCGGCGGCGACGTCGAAGTTGATGTCCTCGTTGGCGTTCCACTGCTGGGTGGTCAGCAGCCGGGTGGCCACCCACGTGCCGAACGGGCGGCGGCCGTCGTCGAAGCCCGGGACGAACACCCAGTTGCGGTGGGCGGCGCCGTTCATCTTGACGCAGTGGCCGGCGGTCATCACGACGCTCTCGTTGGCGCTGGTCACCGCGGTGCCCGAGCAGGAGGCCGTGCGGCCCTCGGCGGTGGTGAAGAAGACCCGGCCGACCGTGCGGGCCACGCCGCCGCCGTCGGCCCACGCCTGGCCCGGACTGTTCCGCGCGGGCGCCGCCCGGCGGGCCGCCGCCGCCGTGCCTCCGGCGAGAGAGGAGTCCCCCGATCCGGACCAGGACGAGGTCGTGATCCGGCGGCCGCCCGTGACGCCGCGCGTCGCCCAGGGCGTGCCCTGCGTCGGCCCGCCGGAGGACGTCCCGCGGCGCGGCACGGGCGCGGAGAGCGGCCTGGCCGCCCGCATGCGCTCCGGCGTCCAGTAGTCCATGACGGTCCTGCGCTGCGCCGTCGAACCGGCCCCCGACCAGCCCACGGGCCCGCGGTCCAGGGCGGTCCCGGCCTGCGCGGGGACCGGCGCGCCCGCCACGGCGAGCGCGACGACGGCGAGCAGGGCGACTCTGCGGTGCATGACGTACCTCCGAAACCGGAACCGGGATCTGCCGTCAGGAGGTACGCGCGCCGCCCCCGCGCGGGCTCAAGCCATGCGGAATCGGGTATGGCCGCGGCCGGATTACACACCCGGTTACACACTCTGGACCATGCCGCCCGGCCGCCTCCCTTCCTAGCCTGGTGGCCATGACTGGTTGGACGGAGACGGTCCTGCTGCGGGCGGCCGCTCTCGGCCCGCGGGTGGCGGTCGCCGAGGCCGCGAGCGGCGCCACGCTCACCTACGGCACGCTCGCCGTCCGCGCCCGCCAGGCCGCACAGGGCCTGCGGCGGCGGGGCCTGCGCCCCGGCGACCCGGTGGTCGTGCTGCTGCGCGGCGGCTGCCACCTGCCCGTCGCCGGGTACGCCGTGCTCGCCGCGGGCGGCGTGGTCGTGTCCATCCCCGGCGGACCGGCCGCCGCCGGCGCCCGCATCATGATCACCGACCGGGACGACGCCGACGCCATCGCCCAGGAGGCCGACATCCGGCAGGTCTACTCCTTCACCGGCATCCCCGGCACGGCCGGCTTCGACAGCCTGCTCGGCGCCGACGGCCCGATCGAGCCCACCTCCCGGCTCACCACCGCCCGCAAGGTGGGCGCCGCCGACGTCGTCCTGGTCGCCGGGGCCGACCTGCGGGCCTACGACATGGTGCTCGGGGCGGGCGCGCGGCTGGTCGCGGCGCACGAGCCCGACCCCGCCGAGTGCCGGCGGATCATCGCCGAGCACGACGTCACCCTGCTGATCGACGCGCGGCTGCGGGTCGTCCCGGTCCGCGCCCCCGGCGCCGCGCTTGGGGCAAACCTCTGACAGGTCGTGAGGGCGGTGTCACACTGGGTGCCAATCCTGGGGTCCAGACACATGAGGATCATGGTGACGTTGCTCAGACACAACCTTCCCGCCGAGCCCGACAGGTTCATCGGCCGGGAACGGGACCTGGAGGAGCTGTGCGGGCTGGTCGGTGAGGTCAGGCTGCTGACGCTCAGCGGCGTCGGAGGCACCGGCAAGACCCGGTGCGCGCTGCAGATCGCCTCCCGGCTGGTCCCGTCCTTCCCCGACGGGGTCTGGCTGGCCGAGCTGTCCCGGCTGACCCGGGCCGACCTGCTGGTCCACGAGATCACCAAAGTGCTGGGCGTGCACGAGGAGGGCGTGCGGCCGCTGCTGGACACGCTGGTCGACTTCCTGCGCGGCAAGAAGCCGCTGCTCGTCCTGGACAACTGCGAGCACCTGGTCGAGGCGTGCGCCGAGCTGGCCGAACGGCTGCTGACCTCCTGCGAGGACCTGCGGCTGCTGGTGACCAGCCGGGAGCCGCTGAAGATCCCCGGCGAGCTGGTGTGGCGGGTGCCGCCGCTGGCGCTGCCCGGCCCGGCCGAGGCGGCCGAGGAGGTCGAGCGGGTCGAGTCCGTGCAGCTCTTCCTCGACCGGGCGCGGTCGGCCGGGTCGGGGCTCGCGGTCACCGGCGCCAACGCCGGCGACATCGCCCGGCTCTGCCACGCCCTCGACGGACTGCCGCTGGCCCTGGAGCTGGCCGCGGCCAGGACCGCCGCGATGTCGCCCGGCCAGATCTCGGCCCGGGTCAACGACCGGTTCCGGCTGCTGACGGCCAGCGGCCGTACCGCGCCGGCCCGGCAGCGCACCCTGCTGGCCACCCTCGAATGGAGCCACGACCTGCTCTCCCCGCAGGAGCAGGTGCTGTTCCGGCGGCTCGCGGTGTTCAGCGGGCCGTTCACCCTCGACCTGGCCGAGTCCGTCTGCGCGGGGCCGAGCCTGGCCGCCGCCCAGGTCCTCGACGTGCTCAGCGGCCTGGTCGACAAGTCGCTCGTGCTGTTCGACCAGGGCAGCTCGTGCTACCGGCTGCTGGAGTCGGCCCGCCAGTTCGCCGCCGGGAAGCTGGAGTCGGCCGGCGAGACCCGGCGGCAGCGCGACCGGCTGCTGCACGGCCTGGCCGACCTCGCCCACCACCACGGCCGCGACGTGTGGGCCACGCCCGGCCTGACCTGGCCCGAGCGCTACGCCCGGCTGCTCGCGCTCCAGGACCTGCTGGGCAACGCCCGCGAGGCCCTGTCCTGGGCCGTCGAGTCCGGCCTGGCCGAGCCCGGTCTGCGGCTCGCGTGCGGCTACATGCCGCTGTGGGTCGGGTTCGGCGAGCTGACCGAGGGCCGCCGCTGGTACGAGAGCCTGCTCGCGCTGCCCGCCGCCCGCCCGCTCGGCGACCTGTCCGCCGAGGCCCTGCTCCACCACGCCAACCTGGCCTACGAGCAGCAGGACGCCGCCGCCTGCGGCGAGTCGGCCGCCCGCGCCCTGGCGCTGCGCCGCGCGACCGGCGGCGACGACTTCATGCTGGCCTTCACCCTGGTGATCGCCGGCATGTACGAAGGCACCAAAGGCGACGTCGCGCTGGCAGCCGAGCGCGGCGAGGAGGCCCTTGAGCTGGCCCTGCGTGTCGGCAACGGCCTGATCGAGGCGTCGGCGCGGCTGCTGCTGTCCGGGGCGGCCGCCTTCCAGGGCCTCCGGCGCGAGTCGCTGACCAGGGGCGAGGAGGCCATCGAGATCTACTCCCGGTTCGGCCACCTGTGGGGGGTCACCCGGGCCCACCTGGAGCTGGGCCGCTTCGCCGACTTCCTCGGCGACCTCGACAGCGCCCGCCGCCACCTGGAGGAGTGCGCCGAGCTGGCCGAGGAGATGGCGGCCAAGCCCGTCCTCGCGACCAGTCTCGGCCTGCTCGGCGCGGTCCTGGCCCGTCAGGGCGAGGCGGAGCGGGCCAGGGCGCGGCTGGCCCGGTGCGTGACGCTGAGCCGGTCCATGGGGCAGCACCTGCCGATCATCTCCGCGCTGGTCGCGCTCGCCGTCCTGGCCGAGAAGCAGCACGACCTGGAGACCGCCGTGCGCCTCTGGGCCGCGGCCAAGGCCATGGAGGAGCGGCTCGGGCTGCCCGTCTGGACCTCCGCCACGCCCGAGCCGCTGCTCGCCCGCGCCCGCGCGGAGGCCGGCGAGGGTCAGGTCCAGCTCTGGTGGACGATGGGCGGCGGCATGACGGAGGAGGAGGCCCTGCGTTACGGCCTCCGGGGCGAGCGGCCGGCCCCGGGCGCGCCGCGGCCCGCGGCGGGCCCCGCGGCGGGCCCGGCGTCGGTGCTCACGCCGCGCGAGCGGGAGATCGTCGTGCTGATCAGCCGGGGGCTGTCCAACCGGGCCATCGGCGAGGAGCTGTTCATCAGCCCCGCCACCGCCGCCCGGCACGTCGCCAACATCCTGCTCAAGCTCAACTTCGGCTCGCGCACGCAGGTCGCCGCCTGGGCCGCGGAGCACGGCGTCCTCCACTGATCCCGCCGAGGCTGATCCCGCCGAGGCTGATCTCGGCGAGGCTGCGGCGGGGGCGGTCATCGGCCCGCGGCCACCTCGGCGGGCCGGGCCGGCGGCGGGTCCAGGACCGCCGTGAACAGTTCGCCGGCCCGTTCCCTGAACCGTTCGGCGGCCGGCTCGTCGCCGGTGCGGCGGTGGGCGCGGCCCAGCGTCACCAGGGCCCGCGCCTCGCCCAGCTTGTAGCCGCTGCCGGCGTGGACGCGGGCCGCGCGGGCGGCGTAGGAGATGGCCAGGCCCGGGTCGCCGGCCGCCAGCGCCGCCTCCGCGCCCGCCGCCAGCGCCGCGCCCTGCACCAGCACCGCGCCCGCCTTCCTGGCCAGCGCCAGCCCCGCCAGCGTGTCGCGCATGGCGGCCACGTGCTCGTCCAGGCGGGTACGCGCCACCGCCAGCCCCACGAGCGCGTCCGCCTGGCCCACGGCGGCGCCGATGCCGCGGGCCCGCTCCAGCGCGGCGCTCAGCTGCCCGACGGCGGCCCCCGGGTCGGTCTGGCAGCGGATCCGGCCGAGCCCGAGCAGGGCGTCCAGCTCCAGCTTGGGATCGCCGACCGCCAGCGCCCGCCGCAGCGCCTCCTCGGCGCAGGCGAGCGCGTCGGCCCGCCGGCCCGCGTCCAGGTGCACGTCGGCCAGCTCCCTGCACAGGTCGGCCTGGTAGCGTTCGCCGATCGCGGCGCCGAGCCCGCGCGCCGCCGTCAGGCACCGGACGGCCTCGCCCAGCCGGCCGGTCAGCCGCAGCACGTTGCCGAGGCTGGCCAGCGCGGCGGCCTCGGTCGCCGGCAGCCCGCGGTCGCGGCAGAGCGACACCGCCTCGCTCAGGCGTTCCTCGGCGTCGTCGAGCCGGCCCATCTGGGTCAGCGCCAGCCCGAGGTCGACGAGCGGCCCGGCCCCCACCCGCGAGGAGCGCCGCGAGCCGTCCACGGCCAGGGTCAGCAGCCGCCGGGCCGCGCCGAGCCTGCCCTGCTGGAGGTGGACCACGCCGAGCGCGGCCAGCGCCGCCAGCTTCCCTTCGGGCCAGCCCGCCAGCTCGGCGGCCGTGAACGCCCCGCGCAGCTCCGCGACCGCCTCGGTCAGCTCGGCGGCCCGCCACCGGGTGGCGGCCAGGCAGTGCCCGACGGCCGCCTGACCCAGGTGGTCCCCGGCCGCGCGGGCGGCCCGCCGCGCGTCCCGCAGCAGGTCCGTCCAGCCGGGCTGGCCGCCGGTCAGGTCGAGGTAGCCGTTCATGGCGTCGATGAGCCGCCAGGCGTACGGGTGGCCGGGGGCGTTCCGTACGGCGGCGACGAGGTTGGCGCGCTCGGCGTCCAGCCAGGTCAACGCGGCGGCGGCGCCGGGAAAGGCGGACGGGCGGCCGGGGCCGTCGGCGGGGGCGCGCAGCAGGTGGGGGTAGGCGACGTCGCCGGCCGCCCGGACCATCCGCAGGTACCAGGCCATCAGCGCGTCCAGGGCGCGGGCCCGTCCGGGCGCGCTCTCCTCGGCCAGCACGCGTTCGCGGGCGTACTCCCGCATCAGGTCGTGGAAGGTGTACCGGCCCGGCTCCGGCTCCTCGACCAGGTGCGCGGCGGCGAGCCCGGACAGCAGCCGGTCGGCCTCGGCGGGCACGGTCCCGGCCAGCGCGCCGGCCGCCCCCGCGGTGAACGTGGGCCCGGGGACGAGCGCGAGCAGCCGGAACAGCCGCCGCGCCGCCGGATCCAGGCGGTGATAGGACAGGTCGAACGCGCCGCGCACGCCCGCGTGCGGATCTCCGGTGACCGCCAGGGCCGATAATCGGGTGCCGGTGAGCCGGCGCACCTGACCGGCGATGTCGCCGACGGCGTCACCGCCCGCCCGGCCGAGGATGCCCGCGGCGGCGATGCGCAGCGCCAGCGGCAGCCGGCCGCACGCCCTGGCCAGGTCGAGCGCCGCGTCCCGCTCGGCGGCCAGCCGTTCGCCGCCGAGGATCCCGCCGAACAGCGTGACCGCCTCGCCGGTGGACAACACGCCGAGCGGGACGGGGATCGCGCCGTCCCGGGCGACCAGGCCGTCCAGGCGGTCCCTGCTGGTGATCACGGTGGCGCAGCGCCGTCCGCCCGGCAGCAGCGGGCGGACCTGCTCCTCGCTGCCCGCGTTGTCCAGCACCACCAGCACCCGCCGGTCGGCCAGCAGGCTGCGGTAGGCCGCGCTGGCCTCCTCCACCGTGCCGGGCACGCGCTCGGCGGGCAGGCCCAGCGCGCGCAGGAACCGGCCGAGCGCCTCGATCGGCAGCAGCGGACGCTCGGCCGAGTGCCCGCGCAGGTCCACGTAGAGCTGGCCGTCGGGGAAGCGGTGGCGGTTGCGGTGGGCCCAGTGCAGGGCCAGGGCCGTCTTGCCGGACCCGCCCGCGCCGGTCAGCACCGAGATCGCCGTCCCACCGGCGTCCGTCCCACCGGCGTCCGTCCCGCCGGCGTCCGGGTCGCCGGCAGCCGGGCCTGCGGCGGCCGGCGCGCCGTCGGTCGTGGGCGGGTCGCCGGGCGTCGCGAGGAGGTCGAGGAGCCGGAGCTGGGCCGTACGGCCGGTGAACTGGCCTGGGCCGGGCGGCAGTTGCGCGGGCGGCACCGTTTCCCGGGAATCGGCCCGCCTGATCGGCGGAACGTTCCCGCGCAGGATGCGCTGATGCAGTTGTCGCAGTTCGGGGCCGGGATCGAGGCCCAGCTCCTCGGTGAGGCGACGGCGGGTGCGCTCGTACCGCTCCAGCGCGTCCACCCGACGCCCGGCCCGGCACAGCGCGAGCATGAGCAGGCCGACCAGCCCCTCGCGGAACGGGTGCTCGGCGACCAGCGCGATCAGCTCCGGGACCAGCACGGCCGCGCGGCCCGCCCGGACCTCGGCGTCCAGGCACTCCTCGACGGCTCCGAGGCGTTCCTCGGCGAGCGCGTCGCGCAGCCGGTCCAGCAGCTCGCCGCCGGAGACGCCGGTCAGCGGCTCGCCGCGCCACAGGGTCAGGGCGCGGCGCAGCCCGGTGGCCTGCCGCTCGGCCGTCTCCCCGGCGCGCGCCCGGGTGACCGCCGCGCGGAACTCGTGCACGTCCACCTGCCCGGGGTCCAGCCCGAGCTGGTAGCCGCGCGGGCGGTAGGCGATGGTGACGCCGGCCGCGGCCAGCAGGGGGCGCAGCCGGGAGACGTACCCCTGCACCAGGTTGCGCGCTCCGGCCGGAGGCCGTTCGCCCCACAGGCCCTCGATCAGCCGGTTCACCGAGACGAGCCGGCCCGCGTCCAGCGCGAGCAGGGCCAGCGCCGCTCGCTGCCGGGGCGGCCCGAGCGGGATCTCCTGGCGCCCCCGCCATGCGCGCACCGCCCCCAGGAGCCCGATCTTCAGTACGTCCGCCAGACCCGCCCGTGCTGTTTCGTCTGACATATCGCATTTCCCCTTTGCCACGTCGCAGGCCGCCATACAGGAGACATGACAGGCAGTACAGCCGAAATCCTGACGCCATCAAGCCCCCGTGCAGCGCCCTGCTGCACTCTGAACGCGATCTCGCTTGGGTTCGCTCCACATTCGCTTGACACGGGCTGACAGACGCGCCGACGCGCGGCCGGCCCCGTCGCGTCGCCCCGGGGAAGAGGCAGCGTTGTCCGAACCGCACCACGACGTTCTCCATGAGTTCGCCCGCACGGCCGGGCTCCATCCGGGCCGTCCGGCCCTGGTCCACGACGGTCGCACCGTCACCTACGCCGAGCTGGCCGCCTGGGTCCGCGCCGTCGCCCGGCGGCTCGGGCCCGATCCCGGGGCGGTGGGCGTGCCGGCATCCCGCACGCCGGGGACGGTGGCCGCGCTGCTCGGCACGCTGGCGGCCGGAGGCGCGTACGTGCCCGTCGACCCGGCGCACCCGCGGGCCCGCCGGCAGGCGATGCTGGCGGCGGCCGGCTGCCGCACGCTGGTCGCCTCCGGCCCGGACGCATGGGCCCCGGACGGCGTGCGAGTGATCGAGCCGCCCGATCACAGCGCCCCTGACAGCAGCTCCGACGGCTCCTTCGACGGCGGTCCCCACGGCCTCTTCGACGGCGGCTCCGACGGTTTCCTCGACGGCGGCCCGGTGGGGGAGCTGTCGGTCGTCGCGGGGGATGCGCCCGCGTACGTCCTGTTCACCTCCGGTTCGACCGGCGCGCCCAAGCCCGTGGTGACGCCCAGGCGGGCGATCTCCGTCGTGACCGGGGCGCTGCGCGAGCTGTTCGGCATCACCCCGGCCGACCGGGTACTCCAGTTCGCCTCGCTGAACTGGGACACCTGCCTGGAGGAGATCCTGCCCGCCCTGACCGGCGGGGCGGCGCTGGTCTTCCACGACGGCGTGCACTCGGGCTCGTTCCGCCGGATGTTGCGCGCGGTCGCCGACGAGCGGATCAGCGTGCTGGACCTGCCCACGGCGTTCTGGCACGAGCTGGTACGGCACCTGGCCGACGAAGGGACGGCTCTGCCCCCGTGCGTCCGGTTGGTGATCATCGGCGGCGAGGCCGTCAGCCCGTCGCGCCTGGCGGACTGGCGGGCCCTGGACACCGGCGGCGTCCGCCTGCTCAACACCTACGGGTGCACGGAGACCACGCTCATCACCCACGCGATCGACCTGCACGGCCCGCTGGCCGACGAGCTCGCGGCGGAGCACCCGCCGACGGACCCGCCCGGGGCGACGGTGGGGGAGCGGGTGCCGATCGGGTGGGCGCTTGCGCACGTCGAGCAGCGGGTGAGTGCGGAGGGCGAGTTGCTGGTCGGCGGGCCGGCCCTGGCGCTGGGCTACCTGGGCCTGCCGGAGGCGACCGCCGCGCGCTTCGTCACCCCCGAGGCGGGCGGCGGGCGCTTCTTCCGCACCGGGGACCGGGTCACCGTGGTGGGCGGCGGGGCGCTCGTCCACGAGGGACGGCTCGACCACGAGCTCAAGATCAGGGGCATCCGGGTGGACCCGGCCGAGGTCGAGGCGCACATCGCCGGCCATCCGGGAGTGAGCGCGGTGGCGGTGGCGGGCGTCACGGTCGCCGAACACACCACCCTCGCCGCATACGTCGTCCCCCGCCCGAACCCCGGCCAGGACGCCGAGCACCGGAAACCCGGTCGGGACGCCGGGGACCAGCAGCCCGGCCGGGGCGCCGAGGGCGGGCTGGCCGACGACGTCCGGGAGTACCTGCGGGAGCGGGTGCCGGGTCACCTGGTGCCCGGCCGGATCACCGTCGTGCCCGAACTGGCCTACACCACCAGCGGAAAGGTCGACCGCGCCGGTTCGCACCGGCGCTACACCACCAACTGAAGGAGATCATGCACGTGGACGTCACCGCCGTCTCAGACATCTTCCGGCGGGTACTGGAAAACCCCGAAATAACGGATGATTCCGATTTCTTCGTCTTGGGTGGGGATTCGCTGCTCGCCACCCGCGTCCTCAGCGCGATCGCCCGCGACTGCGGCGCCGAGCTGGACTTCGACGACTTCCTCGACGCCCCCACCCCGGCCGCGCTGGCCAAGAAGATCGCGAGCCTGGCATGAGGGTCGTCGTCGTGGGAGCGGGTCTCGCGGGGCTCACCGCCGCCGCCGACCTGGCCGCGTCCGGCGCCGAGGTCACCGTGATCGAGGCCAGGGACCGGGTCGGCGGGCGTACGCACGGCATCGAGGTCGCCCCCGGCGGCTGGGCCGACGCGGGCGCGGCGTACCTGGGGGGCGGCACACCGCGCTGACGGCCCTGCTGGCCGACCTGGACCTGAAGACCACCCCGGCCCCCGTCGCCGGGGCGGCCAGGTTCGCGCTCGGCGGCGAGCCCGTCACCCGGCAGTTCCCGCCCCTGTCGGCGGTCGCGCTGGGCGGCCTGTTCGACGTGCTGGAGGAGCTGGCCGCCGCCGTCCGTCCCGACGCCCCCTGGCTGACGCCGGACGCCGCCCGCCTGGACGCCACCACCGCGGCGGACTGGGCCGCCGAGCACCTGACGCACCCCGACGCGCGGCTGTTCTTCCCGCTGTTCGCCGGCGAGATGATGGCCGCCGACCCGGCGGACGTGTCCGTCCTGCACCTGGCCTTCTACCTGCGCTCGGGCGGCGGCCTGCGCTACCTGAACGCCTTCGCGGGCGGCGCGCAGGAGGACCGGATCGACGGCGGCGCCCACCAGGTGTGCCTGCGCCTGGCCGCCCGGCTCGGCGGCCGGGTGCGCCTCGGCGAGCCGGTGCGCGCGGTCCACCAGGACGCCTCCGGCGTGGACGTCGTCACCGCGACCGGCGCCACCAGGGCGGACGCGGTGGTGGTCGCCGTGCCGCCGGTGCGGGCCGACGCCGTGGAGTTCCGGCCGGGCCTGCCCGCGCCGCGCTCGGGCCCCCGTACGGCGCCCGGCTGCGCGGTGAAGGTGCACCTGGTCTACCCCGCGCCGCTCTGGCGCGAGCAGGGCCTTTCGGGCTGGTCGGTCAGCGCGGACGGCCCCCTGCTGTCCACCGTGGACGACTCGCCCGCGGGCGGCTCGGCGGGCGTGCTGACCGGGTTCGTGACCGGCGCGCAGGCCAAGGCGTTCGCCGCGCTGCCCGCGCGAGAGCAGGCCGAGCGGGCGCGGGCCCAGGTCGCGCGGCTGTTCCCCGGGCTGCCCGCCCCGGACGCCTGCCACGTGACCGACTGGCTGAGCGAGGAGCACAGCCGGGGCTGCTACGCGGCGCTGTTCGGGCCGGGCGACTGGCTGCGGCTCGGCCCGCGGCTGACGACCCCCCACCAGCGGGTGCACTGGGCCGGCACCGAGACGAGCACCGAGTTCTTCGGCCTGATGGAAGGCGCCATCCGCTCAGGACACCGGGTGGCCGCGGAGATCGACGCGACGTGGAGGCACATCCATGACTGACCCGACCCCGATCGCCCCCCTGGCCGTACGGCAGGGCTTCATGACCGAGCCCGGCCTCGGCGCGGGCAACTTCCTCGACCACGCGCTCGCGGCCAACCCCAACCGGTCGGTGCCCTTCGTCTTCAGCCACCACGCCGACCACCGCGGCCAGGTCGTGTTACGCGGCCACAGCCTGACCGACCTCGCGGCCCTGCGCGACCGGTACGCCACCTGGTACCACGCCAACGGCGTGCGGCCCGGCGAGCCCGTGGGCGTCGTCGTCGCCGAGGGACTGGAGCCGCTGCTGCACTTCCTGGCGCTCACCGCGCTCGGCGCGATCCCGGCGATGGTCAACGACGCCATGCGGGCCGACGTCATGGCCGGTTATCTGGAGCACGTCGGCGTGGTGGGCGTGGTCGCCGACGACACGACCCGGCTGCAGCTCGCCTACCGCAACACGCCGCGGGCGCGGCCCCGGTTCGTCGCCCTGGCGGCCGAGGTGCGGGCCCACGACGCGGCGTCGGCCGGGCTGCCGGAGCAGTACCCGTACCGGCACGAGCCGGACGACGTGGTGGCGCTCATCCACTCCTCCGGCACCACCGGCACCCCCAAGTCCACCATCCTCGGACATCGCAGCTTCTGGGACGGCAAACAGCTCCGGATGGTGCGTTTCCCGGCGGAGCCGTACGACCGGCTGATGTCGCTCATGCCACACACGCACGCGGGCGGGCTCAGCTACTTCCTCACCGCGGTGCTGCTCGGGCTGCCGACCGTGATCATGTCGGACTGGCGGCGGGCCGGGGTGGAGCCGGTCATGGAGGCGTTCCAGCCGACCATGGTGGCCTCGTTCCCGCGCACGTTCGTCGAGCTGGCCACCGGCGAGCTGCCGGTCAGGGGCGCGGCCCGGGTGCACTCCTGGTTCAACACCGGCGACAGCGCCCACTACGGCCACATCCGGCGGCTCGTCCAGCTCGGCGAGCGGCCCGCGGGGCTGATCAGGTCATGGCTGCTGCCGCAAGGCAAGGCCGCCGGCGAGCCGCTGCCCGGCTCCCAGTTCGTGGACGGGCTCGGCTCCTCGGAGATGGGCATGGCGCTGTTCGGCCAGGTCACCTCGCCCGAGACGCCGCGCGCCGACCGCTGCGTGGGCAAGCCCCAGGACGCGGTGATCAAGGCCGCCGTGCTCGACGAGAACGGCCGGGAGCTGCCCGACGGCGAGGTCGGCCTGCTGGGCGTGATCACCCCGTCGCGCACCCCCGGCTACTGGAACGACGCCAGGCTGACCGGCAGCTTCGAGCTCAACGGCTTCTGGCTCACCGGCGACGTCGCCCGCCGGGACGCCGAGGGCAACTTCTACCACCTCGACCGCACCGTGGACGTGATCGACACCGCGACCGGGCCGGTCTACAGCCTGCCCGTCGAGGAGGTCCTCATCGCCGACTGCGCGGACCTCGTCCAGGACTGCTCGGTCGTCGGCGTGCCGGGGCCCGAGGGGCAGGTGCCGATCGCCGTCGTACGGACGCAGGCCGAGGCCGCCGCGGTCACCGCCGAGGAGATCAGGGAGAAGGCCAACAAGGCGCTGGCCGACGCGGGCCTGGCCACGCTGGCCGCGGTGATCCTGGCGCGTACCGAGCAGGACTACCCGCTCGGCCCCACAGGCAAGGTGCTCAAGCGCGAGCTCCGCACCCGGCACGCGGCGCTGTTCGCCGGATGAGCCCGAACGACGACACGCCCCGCCACCCCGCCGACGGCACGTCCCGCCGGCCCACCGACGGCACGTCCCGCCGGCCCGCCGACGGCACCGGGACCGCCCGGCCCGCCGTCGCCGGGCCCGGGACCGCCCAGCCCGTCACCGCCGGGTCCGGGACCGCCGCCGAGCGGCCCTACGTGTACGCGCGGCGGGCGCTCGCCGAGCCCGACTGGCGGCGGCTGCCGGGGTGGCGCGGGGTCACCGAGGCGCAGTGGCGCGACGCCCAATGGCAGCGCGCCCACTGCGTGCGCAACCCGGCGCAGCTCCGCGCCGTCACCGGCGACCTGCTCCAGGACGCCTTCCTCGCCGACCTGGCCGCCGACGCGGCCCGCTTCGCCACCATGTCCATGCTGGTCACGCCCCAGCTCCTCAACGTCATGGCGCCGGACGAGGCCGGCGATCCGGCCGCGTTCACGGTGGCGTTCCTGGCCAATCCCGTCCGCCGCTACCTGGTGCCGGTCGCCTCCGACCGGCACCCGGTCTGGCCGAGCCATCCGCGGGCCGAGCGGGACTCGCTGCACGAGGCCGAGATGTGGGCGGTGGAGGGCCTGACCCACCGCTACCCGACGAAGGTGCTGGCCGAGCTGCTGGCCACGTGCCCGCAGTACTGCGGCCACTGCACCCGGATGGACCTGGTCGGCACCTCCACCCCGCAGGTCGTCAAGGCCAGGCTCACGCTGCGGCCGGTGGACCGGCAGGAGCTGATGCTGGACTACCTCAAGCGCACGCCCGCCGTCCGCGACGTGGTGGTCTCCGGCGGCGACCTGGCGAACATGCCGTGGCCGCGGCTGGAGGCGTTCCTGCTGCGGCTGCTGGAGCTGGAGTCCGTACGCGACATCCGGCTGGCCACCAAGGCGCTGGTCGGGCTGCCGCAGCACTGGCTCCAGCCGGCCGTCGTCGAGGGCGTGGGCCGGGTGGCCGCCGTCGCGCGGGCCCGCGGGGTGAACCTGGCCGTGCACACCCACGCCAACCACGCCCGCTCGGTGACGCCGCTGGTCGCCGAGGCGGCCGGGGCCCTGCTCGCGGCCGGCGTGCGGGACGTGCGCAACCAGGGCGTGCTCATGCGCGGCGTGAACGCCACCTCGCACGACCTGCTCGACCTGTGCTTCGCCCTGCACGGCGAGGCCGGGATCCTGCCCTACTACTTCTACGTCTGCGACCTGATCCCCAACGCCGAGCACTGGCGCACCCCGCTGCACCAGGCACGGCACCTCCAGGAGGCCATCATGGGCCACCTGCCCGGCTACGCCACGCCCCGGATCGTGTGCGACGTGCCCTACGTCGGCAAGCGCTGGGTGCACCAGGCCGCCGCCTACGACCGGGAACGCGGCGTCTCGTACTGGACCAGGAGCCACGGGATCGGGCTGGAGCCGCCCGGCCCGGAACGCCGCTTCCCCTTCTACGACCCGATCGACACCCTGCCCGAGCCCGGCCGCCGCTGGTGGGCGAGCCAGAAGGGAGAGTCATGAGCTCGTTGCGCCGTATGTGCTGGATCTTCCCCGATCGGGAGTCCACCCGGGCCACCGCGATGTGGCACCCGTTCTTCTGGGACCTGTACGAGGAGGTCGCCGCCGAGCTCGGCCTGCGCTGGACCAGGAACTCCCCGGACTCGGTCACCGTGGACGCCCTGGAGCCCGGCCGCCCCCGCGTCTTCGTGGACGACGAGCCCGTCACCCCCGAGGACACGCTCTTCATCACCGCCCTGTACTCCCTGCCCTACCAGTCCATGGACGTCTTCAACCAGTACGCCCTCTACGCCGTGCTGGAGGAGGCCGGCTTCTACCTGCCGTTCCCGCCGTCCCTGTCGCCGGTGGCCAACGACAAGCTGGCCACCGTCCTGCGGCTGCGCGACTCGCCCGTGCCGCCGATCCCGACCCTGCGCATCGGCACCGGCCGGGACACCAGCAAGCACCTGTACGAGGCCGCCATCGCCGGTCTCACCTACCCGGCCCTGGTCAAGCCGTCCGGCTGGTGCGGCGGCGGCGGGGTGAACCTGGCCCGCGACTCCGAGGAGCTGCGCGGCCTGGCCAGCCTCGCCCAGGGCGGCGACACCACGCTCGTCGTCCAGCCCTACCTGGGCGACGGCACGGTGGACTACCGCGTCTACGTCGTGGACGGCGAGCCGATCGCGGTCATGAAGCGCATCCCGGAGCCGGGCTCGCCGGTCGCCAACGCCAGCAGGGGCGGCACGATGGAGTTCCCGCCCGTCCCGCCCGAGCTGGCGGCGGCCACGGCGTACTTCTACGAGCGGCTGCCCATCCCGTTCTTCTGCGTCGACTTCCTGCACGACGGCGAGCGCTACTGGTTCTCCGAGCTGGAGCCCGACGGCGTGATCGCGCCCGACCTCGGCGACCCCGCCCGCACCCTCCAGCGCGACGTCACCCGCGCCCGCTGGACGGCCTACCGCGACGGCCACGCCCGCTTCCTCAAAGACCGCCTCCCGCAAGCCGGCCTTGCGCAAGCCGGCCTCCCGCAGAACCACCCTTCGCACGAACCCGAGAGCTGGTGACCCCCATGACCGAATCGTTCTCGCTGACGTCCGCGGCGGCCGAGCCGCTGCTGCACGTCCCGAGGCGCTCGCTGGAGCGGCTGAGGAGCGTGCCCGCGCTCGCGCCGCGCTACGAGGGCCACGAGAAGGTGCTCACGCTGGAGGACCTGGCCGCCCTGCCGCCGCTGGTCAAGGACGACCTCAACGTCGCGCTCGCACACCTGGAGCCCAAGGCCGGGCACGGCGCGACCTGGCTGTTCCAGAGCGGCGGCAGCACCGGCGCGCCCAAGGTCGGCTACGCCCCCACCGGCTTCTACATGGAGGGCGTGCACCGCCATTGGCAGCCGCTGGAACCGGACGACGTCTTCGTCAACGCCTGGGGCGCCGGCCGCATGTGGGGCGCCCACTTCCTGGCCGCCGCCTTCGCCGACCTGTCCGGCTGCCGGGTCATCGCCCTGGGCTCGGTCGGCAAGGAGGAGTACGGCGACTGGCTCGGCTTCTTCGCCGACCGCAAGGTGACCGCGTTCGGCGGCACGCCCAGCGTGCTGCGGCTGTGGTTCGCCCACGCCAGGGCGGCCGGCCTGCGCCTGCCCGCGCTGCGCAAGGTGCTCTGGCTGGGCGAGGCCTGGCATCCCCAGCTCGACGAGGACCTGGCCGAGGTCGCCCCGGACGCCCGCCGCTGGGGCATGTTCGGCAGCACCGAGACCTGGGTCGCCGCCACCAACACCCCGGACTGCCCGGCCGACGTCTTCCACCCGCTGCCCGACCAGCTCGTGCACATCGACGCCGACGAGCTGCTGGACTTCACCACGCTCAACCCCGACATGCTCAACCCGGTGCTGCGTTACCGCACCGGCGACGCCGGCCGCCTGGTCTCCTGCCCCTGCGGCCGGGACGGCAGGGCGCTGCGCATCCTGGGCCGCCGGGACTCGGTCGTCCAGGTGCGCGGCCTCGGCCTGCACGTGGACGACGTCGTCGCCCAGGCCGAGCGCGAGCCCGGCGTGCTGCGCGCCCAGGTCCTGATCACCGAGAGGCAGGGCCGGGTCTCCGGCGTGGACGTGCTGCTGCTGACCGGCCCCGACACCCCGCCCGACCTGGCCGAACGGCTGCGCCACGACCTCCTGGCCGCCACCTTCACCCTCAGCACGGCCTTCCAGCACGACCCCGGCTCCTTCCGCGTCCGCGCGGTGGACGCGCTGATCGGCAACGACCGCACCGGCAAGACCTCCTCCTTCGTCGTGCGGGAGGAACAGTGAGGATGCCGGGGTCGCTCGGCAGGGAGTTCGGCCTCTACTGGAGCGGCCAGACGGTGAGCCTGCTCGGCGACCGGATCACCGTGTTCGTCGTGCCGACGCTGATGATCTTCGTGTTGCACGCCTCCGCGCTGGAGGTCGGCATCGTGGCCATGGCCCAGTACCTGGGCATCCCGCTGCTCGGGCCGATCGCCGGGGTGCTCGTGGACCGGTGGGACAAGCGGCTGACCATGGTCGTGTGCGACCTCGTCCGGCTGGTGGCGGTGGGGGTCATCCCGGTCGCGTACTGGTGCGGGGTGCTCTCGACGCCGGTGCTGTTCGTGTGCGTGGCGCTGATCAGCGGCGCGACCATCTTCTTCAACATCGGCTACCTCGTCGCCGTGCCCACGACCGTGCCGCAGGACCGGCTGGTGCGGGCGTACTCGCGGCTGGAGGGCAGCAGCACGGTGTCGGAGGTGGCCGGGCCGTCGATCGCGGCGGGCCTGTACCACCTGCTCGGCGTCGCCTCGCTGCTCGTGGACGCGGCCAGCTACCTGGTCTCGGCGGCGTGCCTGCGGGCCATGAAGCCGTGGGGCGTCACGACCGGGGAGCGGGTGCCGGTGCGCTCGCGGCTGATGCTCGGCTTCCGGCTGAACTGGGCCGACCCGGTGCTGCGCCGGGTGGTGCTGGCCGCGGTGGTGCTCAACTCGGGCGGGCCGGTCTTCGTCACGGTCCTGCCGGTGCTGGCCTACCAGGGGCTCGGCGTCTCGGTGGGGGTGTTCGGCGCGGCGATGTCGGCGGCGGCCGTCGGCGCGGTGCTCGGCGCGCTGGCCGCCCCGAAGATCAGCGACCGGCTCGGGCTCGGCCGGACCATGGCCTGGGCGCTGCTGCTGCACTGCCTGGTCGGCCTCGGCGTGCTGGCCGCGCCCGCGCTGCCCGCCGCGCCGGTGATCGGCGTGACGTTCGGCTGCTACGGCTTCTTCATGTCGTGCATCAACGTGTGCAGCGCGCCGATCCGGCAGTCGCGGATGGCCGCCGAGAACCAGGGCGTCATGCACGCCGCGTTCCGCACGGCGACCTGGGGGGTGATCCCGCTGGCCGCGCTCGCGGGCGGGTCGGCGGTCACGCTGCTGACGCCCGCGCTGGGCGTGCTCGGCGCGGCGCAGGCGGTCATGGCCGGCGGCACGCTGCTGGCCGCCTTCTCGTTCCTGCCCGCCTCGGGGATCCAGGCCCGCATGGACCGGGCCGAGCGGCGGGCGCACCTGGCGGGGAGCGCGTCATGACGACCGTGCTGATCACCGGGACGTCGTCGGGCATCGGGCTGGCCACGGCGGTGACCGCCGCGCGGGCCGGCATGACGGTGGTGGCCACCATGCGCGACCTCGCCCGGGACGGCGACCTGCGCGCGGCGGCCGACCGGGCCGGCGTCACCCTGGACGTCCGCCCGCTCGACGTCACCGACCCCGCCTCGGCGCGGGCGTGCGTGAAGGGCGTGCGCGAGACGTACGGAGGGCTGGACGCGCTGGTCAACAACGCGGGCGTGTCGAACTTCGACCCCACGATGGAGATGTCCACGCCGGAGGCGCTGCGCGCCAACTTCGAGGTCAACTTCTTCGGCGTGATCGAGGTCAGCCGGGTGGCGATGCCGCTGCTGCGGGCCGCCGGAGGCCGGCTGGTGACGGTCGGCAGCGTGCACGGCGTCGTGGGCCAGCCGTTCAACGAGGCGTACGCGGCGGCCAAGGCGGCGGTCGAGGGGTTCATGGAGAGCCTGGCGCCGGTCGCGGCGGCGCACGGCGTACGGGTGAGCGTGGTGGTGCCCGGCTTCGTCTCCGACACCCGGTTCGGGATTTTTCCGGACATCAACCGGAAGACCATCCGGGCCGCCTCCGGCCCGTACGCCCCGGCCTTCGACGCCTACCTCGACTGGGTGTGCGGCCCCGGCTGGGAGGGCGCCGGCCAGACCTCCTGGCAGGTGGCCGACGTGATCGTGGACGCGCTGACCGCCGCCGACCCGCCCTTCCGCATCCCGACCGGGCCCTGGGTGGCGCAGTACGTGGCCGGCAAGCTCGCCGACCCCGACGGCTCGGCCGTCCAGTCCATGGCCAGGACCTGGCTGGGAGCCACCCCATGACCGGCCCCGCGACCGGCCCCGCGACCGGCCCCGCGACCGGCCCCGCGACCGGCCCCGCGACCGGCCCCGCGACCGGCCCCGACCCGGCCTGCCGGGCGCTCGGCATCGCGCTGGAGGAGGCCGCCGGCGGCCGGGCCCGGCTGCGCATGCGCGTCACCGAGGACATGGTGAACGGGCACGGCGTCGCCCACGGCGGCTACCTGTTCCTGCTCGCCGACGCCGCCTTCGACCACGCCTGCAACAGCCGCGGCCCGGTCATGCTGGCCCACAGCGCCCAGGTGACGTTCCTGCGCCCGGCCGCGGCGGGCGACGTGCTGGTGGCCGAGGCCACGGAACGGGCCAGGCACGGCAGGCACGGCGTCTACGACGTCACCGTGCGCCGCCCGGCGGGCGAGATCGTCGCCGAGTTCCGCGGCCACGGCGTCGTGGTCGCCGGCCGTCCCACCAGCGAAGGGAAGACCTCATGAGCGGGCAGAAACGGCGGACCGGACGCTGGATCGAGCACTGGGAACCCGAGGACGCGGGGTTCTGGGCGGCCGTCGGACGCCGCGTCGCCACCAGGAACCTGATCTTCTCCATCTTCGTCGAGCATCTCGGCTTCGCGGTGTGGCTGCTGTGGAGCGCCGTCGTCGTCCTGCTGCCGAAGGCGGGCTTCCCGTTCACCGTGGACCAGCTCTTCTGGCTGGTCGCGGTGCCGAACCTGGTCGGCAGCACGCTGCGGCTGCCCTACACCTTCGCCGTCTCGGCCTTCGGCGGGCGCAACTGGAACGTGGCCAGCGCCCTGCTGCTCCTGGCGCCGACGGGGCTGCTGGCCTGGCTGGTCACCGATCCGGCCAGACCCTACTGGATGTTCCTGGCCGCCGCGGCCACGGCCGGGCTCGGCGGCGGCAACTTCGCCTCCTCCATGGCCAACGTCTCCTACTTCTACCCGGAGCGGCGCAAGGGGTTCGCGCTGGGCGTGAACGCGGCCGGCGGGAACCTGGGCGTGGCGGTCGTGCAACTGCTGATCCCGCTGGTGGCGGCGGGCGGCCTGGCGTACGCCGGGCTGGTGTGGATGCCGCTCGTCGTGGCCGCCGCGCTGTGCGCGTACCTGTTCATGGACAACCTGGCCGTCGCCAGGACCGGCTTCGGCACCCAGGGCAGGGCGTTCCTGCGTCCGCACACCTGGGTGATGTCCTTCCTGTACATCGGCACCTTCGGCTCGTTCATCGGCTACTCGGCGGCGTTCCCGCTGGTCGCCCAGTCGGCGTTCGCCCAGTCCGCCTCGCCGTACCTGGCCTTCCTCGGGCCGCTGGCCGGGTCGCTGGCGCGGCCGGCCGGCGGCTGGCTGGCCGACCGGCACGGCGGGGCCAGGGTCACCTCGTGGTCGTTCGTCGCCATGGCCGCCGGGGCCGTGGCCGCGCTGGCCGCGCTCGGACGGCACAGCTTCCCGCTCTTCCTGGGCGCGTTCCTGCTGCTGTTCGTCGCCTCGGGGGCGGGGAACGGGTCCACGTACCGGATGATCCCGGCCATCTTCACCGCGCAGGCCGGGCACGGGTCGCCGGACGTGCGGCTGCGGGCCAGGCGCGAGGCCGCGGCGGCCATCGGCATCGCCTCCGCGGTCGGCGCGTTCGGCGGGTTCCTCATCCCCAGGGGCTTCGCCGTCTCGCTGGCCGGGTCGGGTTCCGTCGCGCCCGCCCTCCAGGTGTTCATCGGCGCCTACGCCGTCTTCCTGGCCACCAACTGGTGGTTCTACCGCCGCCGGGTGCTGGCGCGGGTCCCCAGCCTCGCAAGCAGCCGGATCTGAGCATCGACGACCAAGGAGTGACACATGCCCGCCAAGTCCCTGCGTGACCTGATCGGCTTCGCCCGCCGGCACTCGCCGTTCTACGCCGAGCTCTACCGCGACCTGCCCGACGGCGTGGCCGACCTCACCGCGCTGCCGATCATCGACCAGAACGCCTTCTGGGCCGCCAACACCTACCCGGACAACAGGCTGCTGACCGGCCCCCTGACCGACGCCGGCGTCTACGCCTCCGGCGGCACCACCGGAGCGCCCAAGTTCTCCCCCTGGACGCGCTCCGAGCACGCCGACTCGGTGACCGCGTTCGGCGCCGGCATGGTGCGGGCCGGGCTGCGGCCCGGCCACCGGGTGGCGAACCTGTTCTCCGCCGGCGAGATGTACGGCGGCTTCCTCTACATCGAGCACGCCCTGCACAACGCCCCCGTGGAGAACGTGCGCCTGCCCATCGCCTGCCACGCCGAGGACGGCTACATCGCCGACCTGATCGAGCTGTTCGGCGTGCACGTGCTGGCGGGGCCGCCGATGAAGCTCGGCAAGGTGGCCGAGGCGGTGATCGCGCGCGGGCGCGGCGCGGACACCGTGGAGCTGCTGCTGTTCGCCGGCGACCTGCTCTTCGACGACCTGCGTCCGCAGCTCGCCAAGGCCTTCCCCGGCGCGGTGATCGCCTCGCTCGGCTACGCCTCCGTGGACGCCGGGCTGATCGGCGGCCCCGTGGCGGGCGCGGACGTGCGGGTGCACGAGGCGTTCCCCGACCGCACCCTGGTGGAGCTGATCGACGAGGTGACCGGCGACCCGGTCACCACGCCTGGCGTGCGCGGGCGGGTGGTCGTCACCAACCTGTTCAGGACGCTGATGCCGGTCATCCGCTACCCGGTCGGCGACCTGGGGGAGTGGACCGACGCGGAATGCCGGGCCTTCCGGCTGGTCGGCAGGACGTCGGAGGGGGCCAGGGTGGAGACGGTGGCGATGTCCAGCGAGGCCGTCCGGGCCGTGCTGGTCGCCGCCGACCCGGACCGGGCGATGTCGGCGATGCAGATGGTCCAGCGCCGCTGGGACGGCAAGGACGGCCTGCTGCTCCGGCTGGCCTGCACGCAGGAGCCGCCGCCCGGCCTGACCCGGCGGCTCGTGGACGCCGTGTACGCGGCCAAGCCGCTCTACCCGAAGTCCGTGGCCGAGGGGCTGGTGCACCCCCTGACCGTCGAATGGGTGCGGCCGTCGGAGCTGGTGACGCACCCGCGTACCGGGAAGGTGTTGCAGGTGGTGGACGAGCGCCCGCACCCCTGACCCCGGCCGGAGCCTCCGGCCCCGGCCGGAGGCTCCGGATTCATCCGGGTTTTTCCGCGACGTCCGCTGCTTCGTTTCTATGATGGAAACGAGCGTCCGCGGGGCGATGCTCACTGCGAAATCGTTCCAGGCCCACCCGGGCTCATTCGGGCACGCACCGGCGACGACGACCCGGCAGGTTGCTGCGATGGCGGATTCGTTCAACGACGCTCACCTTCGCCTGGTGACGAAGGAGTGCCTCCCGCTCGGGAGCGGCGACCGGCTCCCGGTCATCGTGCTGCTCGGCCCCGACGGCACCGACCGCGAGGTGTGCATCACCCGCGTCTGGAGGAGCGTCACCAGGCCCGAGTCGCCCCGGGTGCGGGTGGATTTCCGGCTGCCGGGGCTGCGCGACGCGCCGGTGGTCAAGACCGTCGAGCGCATCGCCCACGACCTGATGGAGACCTCCAGCGTCCGGCTGCCCCGGGTGGTCTTCGCGCTGCACGTGCTGGCCCTGGACCCGCGGGACCGCTCCGACAACGAGCTGGCCGGCGAACTGGACGACCTCGTGGACGGCGGCGACCCCGAGCGGCTGTCCGACGCCCTGTCCCTGCTGCGCGACCTGCTCGGCCGCATCCCGGGGGCCGAGCCGCTGGCCGCGCTCACCTCGGTGCTCCAGTACGCCGCGCGGGGCCAGCGCCGCCGCGTGGTCAGGCTGCTCAACGACAAGGGCAGGACGTGGCTGGCCGCCCAGATGGCCAACGGCAACGTGATCGACCTGGCCAGACGGCGGGACGGCCACGGCGGCGACCCGTCCGGGTCCGCCGGGGCGATCCTGTGCCGGGCCCTGGTCGCCGACCTCGCCGACTCCTGGTCCAAGAGCCACCGCCACGCCAGGAGCTGCCTGCTGCTGCTGGAGGGTGCCGAGACCGCGGCGGGCCGCGCGCTGCTCAGGGCGCTCGGCCCGGCCAAGGGCGCCGACCCGCTGCTGGTGGTGGCCGAGTCGAGGGAGTGGCTGCCGATGGGGGGCTCGTGGGCGCGTCCCGGCACGGTCGTGCCCGGCGCGGCCCACCCGCCCACGCTGGCGGAGGCGAGCTACCGCGACTGGCGGGCCGGCTACGACGCCCGGGAGCAGCCGTGGTGGTACCCCGTGCTGATGCCGCCGCTGGAGGCCGACAGGTCGCGCGCCTACGCCTCGGCCGTCCGGGAGCTGACCGGCGGCCATCCGGCCGTGACCCGGCGCCTGGGCAGGCTCGCCGCCACGGCCCAGGACGACGACGCCTTCCGCGCCGTCGTGTGCCGCGAGGACCTGCTGCGCTGGCCCGACCGGCTGCACCTGGCCCACCTCGACGAGCTCACCGACTGGGCGGCGGCCAGGAACGTGGACGACGCCGAGAGCGCCCTGCTCAAGCGGGCCGGCCGGACGCCGAACCTGCGCAACGAGCTGGCCGACCTGCTCTGGCTCGACCGCCGTCCGGAGGAGCGGGACCCGCACGGCCGCTACGAGGGGGCGCCCGGCCCCCAGGTCACCGTGATCCATCCGTGGCTGCGGCGGCTGCTGCTGCACCGGCTCGCCGTCACCGGCCGCTGGGACGACGTGCACGACGACCTGGAACGCTTCCACCTCGGCCCCGGAGGCGAGGAGAACCCGCGCAGCCTGCACCACCGCCTGGCCCGCGTCGGCCCGGACGACCCCGAGGGCCATCTCGCCCACGTGGCCGGGCGCCTGCACCGGCTCTTCGACCGGCTCGACGTGCGCGAGGACGGCCGCAGCCGGCTGCCGGAATGGCTGGCCGGCTTCAACGAGGTGACCGCCGCCCCCAACCGGCTGCCGCTGGTCACCCCCCTGGACGAGCTGTACGACTCCCTGGTGGCGACCGCCGCCCCGCATGAGCGCGGGGACTGGCTCGTCGTGGTCAGGGCCCTGGTCGTGGACCGCTGGTTCTGGCTCGACCCGCTGCTCGACCCGTCAGGGAGCCGGGCCGAGCAGGTCGCGCGCGGGCTGCGGGACCTGGCCAGGCGGTCCACCACCAGTCCGGCGATCTTGCTACGGGAGGCCGACAGGTATGAGCGACGACGGTGACCTCGGCACGGCCGGGGCGGGCGATCCGGCGCCGGCGGAGGTCGGCGCGAAGTGGGCGGCGGGCCGCCGCAACCGCGTCCTGCTGCGCAGGGCGCTGGCGGGGGCGCTCGTCGTGGCGGCCGTCGTCGTCCTCGGGCTCTACGTCAGGACGGCGCGACTCACCGACGACAGCGACGCCTTCGGGCCCGACCTGGCCCCGGTCATGAGCCGCATCGCCGCCGAGAACGCCGCGGTGGAGAAGGAGCACCCGGACGACTACGTGACCGTCGTCGCGATGTTCCCGATGACCGGCTCACTCACCGACATCGCCCTGAACCGGGAGAGCATCAGGCACGGACTGGAGGGCGTCCACCTGGCGCAGGTGTGGCGCAACCGGCAGCCGTCCTCGCCGCCGTACGTGCGGGTGCTGGTGGCCAGCGACGGGCCGCAGGACTGGGAGCCGACGGTCGAGGCCGTCCGGGACCGGACCGCGGAGGAGCACATCGTGGCCGTGACCGGGCTCGGCGCCAGCACCGGCGCGACCCGCGGGACGGTCGCGAGCCTGAGCGCGAGCCGGTACGCCATGGTCTCGGCGGTCATCACCTCCGACGAGCTCACCGGCTTCCCCGGCCTGGCCCGCGTCGCGGCCCTGAACAGCGAGCAGGCCCAGGCCGGGGTGGTGCACGCCAGGAAGGTCAACCCCGGGCTCAAGGCGGTCGTGATCAAGGACCTCAACCCGGCCGACAGCTACGTCAAGACCCTCGCCCGGTTCTACACCGGCTCGCTGGCCGGCCGGGAACGCGTTATGGAGCTGTCCTTCGACTCCTCGACCAGGTTCTCCGGCACCGTGCTCGACGTCATCGCCGAGCGCGTCTGCAACTCCGGCGCGAACACCGTCCTGTACGCCGGGCGCAGCGAGCAGCTGCCCGCGCTGATGCAGGCGCTCAGCCAGCGCGAGCGGTGCGTCCGGCCCGGCGTCACCGTGGTCACCGGCGACGACGCCAGCGAGATGAACCGCAAGGTCGACCTCGGCATGTGGGGGGACACCCGGATCCGGCTCTTCTACACGGCCCTGGCCCACCCGGCGAGCCTCGCGCTGCCCGGCGGCGGGGTGCTCACGGCGATCCGGGCCAGGTTCGAGGGGGACGACCCCGACAGCTTCCGGCGCATGTTCCCGCACGAGAGTCTCGACGACGGCATGGCGATCATGCACCACGACGCCATGTTCGTGGCCCTGGAGACGGCCAAGGCGTTCGCCCGCGAGCCGGACGTGCCCTCGCCGCAGGACATGGCGAACATGCTGACCAGCGGCACGGTGTCGGTCGAGGGCGCCAGCGGCCCGATCAGGATCGTCGAGGGCGGCGCCCGCCAGACCAAGGAGATCCCGATCCTCCAGCTCAACCCGGACGGCACCTCGGCGTACTCGGGCCGGGTCACGGTGACGGACGGCGGCCCCGGCAGGAGCTGATCCGTCTTTCATGCATTACCTATTGCTTTTGTGGGGAATTTCGCGCAGGATCAGGGGTGTGAAGAGCCTTCTGGTGGCCCGCCTCCACGTCGATCTCCGGCGGCAGGCGAGCGCGCTCTGTGCCGTGCGGTGACCTCCGGGTCCCCGCTCTCCTCGGACGCCCGAGCGTCCTTCCCCCAGACCTTCCCCGAAGCTCAGAGGAGTGGCCGAACCATGTCGACCCCCACCAGCGTGCTCACCGTCCGGCGCGTCGCCGGGCACATCGGCGCCGAGATCACCGGCGTCGATCTGGCCCACCCGCTCGATCCGTCCGTGGTCGAGGAGATCCGCCAGGCGCTGCTCGCGTACAAAGTCGTGTTCTTCCGCGGGCAGGAGCTCGACCACGCCGCGCAGATCGCCTTCGCCCGCCAGTTCGGCGAGCTGACCCACGCCCACCCGCACGAGGACGCGCCGCCCGAGGAGTTCCCGCAGATCCTGACCATCGACCCCCGCCGGTACGAGAAGCGTTACGGCGTCAACTACCGCGAGCTCTACCAGAGGAGGCGCTACTCCTACTTCTCCGGCTGGCACACCGACGTCACCGCCGCCGTCAACCCGCCCGCCGCCTCGATCCTGCGGGCCGAGACCGTGCCGGAGTTCGGCGGCGACACCCAGTGGACGAACCTGGTGGCCGCCTACGAGGGCCTGTCCGCGCCGCTGCGCGACCTGGTGGACGGCCTGCGCGCCGAACACCGCTTCCTGGCCGGCTACCAGGCCGCCGACGAGGACGGCAAGCTGGTCAAGCGCGTCAACGACAACCTGCTCATCTCCGTGCACCCGGTGGTGCGGGTGCATCCGGAGACCGGTGAGCGGGCGTTGTTCGTCAACCCCGGGTTCACCGACCACATCGTGGGCCTGTCGGCCGTGGAGAGCCGCCGCCTCCTCGACCTGCTGTACGAGCAGCTCACCCGGCCCGAGTACACCGTGCGCTTCCGCTGGCGGCCGGGCAGCGTCGCCTTCTGGGACAACCGCGCCACCGCCCATCTGGCCCCGTCCGACCTCGACCACCTCGACGTGCCGCGCACGCTGCACCGGGTCACGCTGATCGGCGACCGGCCCGTCGGACCCGACGGGTTCGTCTCGGAGATCGTGGCGGGAAGGGAGTTCAGGGCCCAGTCACTCGTGGTCGCCTGACGGCGGCGGCCACCTCCGCGAGCGGGACCCGCTCGCGGCACCGGACGCGCGGGCGGGGGCTGGGGGGTGCCCGCCCGCGGCGTCGGTCCCTACTTCCGGACGGGGGCCCGCGACCCGCTCAGCCGGCGGCCGAGCCGCTGGGCCGGGGCCTCGATCACGTGGTACGTCACCAGGCACAGCGGGATCAGGACCAGGTAGTACAGCACCAGGTTCGGCAGCAGGCGCAGCAGCAGCGGATGCAGCAGGTAGACGGAGAAGCTGATCACCCCGAGCCGGGTCAGGACGCGCGGGAACGCCCTGTGGCGCAACGCCAGCCCCACCCCGAACACGGCGAACGCGAGCACGAGCGCGGGCGCCCATCCCGGGTCGTCCTTGGCGGGGACGCCGCAGGCCACCACCGCCAGGCAGGCGAGCCCGGCGGCCCGCCAGGAAATCGTGCCCCGCTCGGCGCGGTACACCGCGGTCCCGGCGAACATGGCGGCCAGGACGATCACGCCCTGCCAGGTGCCGGCCCGGCTGCCCAGGACCACCAGCGCCAGCCCGAGCAGCCCGCCCGCCGCGGCGGCCGCCGTACGGGCCCGGCCGTCTCCGAGGACGGTGACCGCGATCGCCGCCACGACCGCGAGGACGAGCAGCGCGGCGGTCAGGTCGGCCCCGCCGTTGATCGACGCGCCCGGCAGCAGCAGCCCCGCCGGCACGGCCAGCGCCGCCAGCGCGACGGCGATGCCCGCCGACCTGCGGGCCTGACCGGTCGCGAACAGCGCCACGCTGATCAGGTAGAACGCCATCTCGTACGACAGCGTCCAGGTCACGCCGATGACGGGCGGCAGGTTGAGCAGTTCCTGGAGCATCGTCAGGTTGCCGAGCGCGACCAGCGGCGCGGGACGCTCGCCGAGGCGCGGATCCAGCGGGAACAGGCCCGCGAGGGCGAGCAGGAACGCCAGGCCGAGGGCGGCCAGCAGCAGCGGCAGCAGGCGGAAGGCCCGGCCGGTCCAGAAGGCGCGCAGGTCGCCGCGCCGTTCCAGGGACGCCGGGATGATGTAGCCGCTGACCAGGAAGAACACGAAGACGCCCCACGTGCCGAGGTCGATCCTGCGGTCCACGACCGCCCACGCGGCGGGGACGAAGGACCAGCCCGCGTGGTGCGCGGTGACGGCCAGCGCGGCGGGCCCCCGCAGGGCGTCCAGCCAGGCCAGCCGGGCGGAGGCGGGGGACATCTGTCGAATTCTAGGCCATTTGCGACAGAACGCCCCCGTAACCAGACACCCGCCCGGCTTCGCGCCTCCCCGGGCCGGGGCGCCGCGATCAGCGGGACGGCGAGCGGCGCAGGCGCAGGCCGATCACCACGACGGCGACGCCCACCAGCAGCACCACCGGACCGATGACCGCCCAGGTGGCGTCGCCGGTCATCACGCTGCCGCCCACCACGCCCAGTCCCTGGAGCGCCCAGAGCCCGCCGACCAGGGCCAGCAGCACGCCGACGACGATGAGGATCCAAGAGGTCATCGTTCTTCCCGTCTCTCGTCCCGCCGTGCTCGTTCCGCAGCGGGGGGCTCCGTGTGCGTGTTGATCGCGTGGCTCCCGCAGAGTAGCCGAGCCTTTGTCACGATATGCGGATTTTTCTGGTCACCTCTTGGCGGCGGCTTCCCGCCGTCCTAATGTTCAGTGCAATGCCACACATTACTGAGCCCTATGGAAGGAGTGATCCCCGGTGCGCGACGGCAGGCCCCCGAAGCTGTCCGAGATCCCCGCTTTCACCGCGTACATGAACACCGGCTGGGGCAGCGCCGACCGCACGCCGCGGGTCGTGCCCGGCGCGGCCGAGGCCGCCGCCGCCCACCGGGCGCGGCTGGCCGAGGCGCTGCCCGGCCGGACCGTCGTGCTGGCCGCGGGGCAGGCCCCGATCCGCAGCAACGACATGGCCTACGACTTCCGCGCCGCCAGCGACTTCGTCTGGGTGACCGGCTGCCAGATCGAGAACGCCGTCGTCGTGCTGGCGGGGGCCGAGGCCACCCTCTACGTGCCGCCGCCCGCCCGCCCCGGCGACCCGGCGTTCTTCACCGACTCCAGGTACGGCGAGCTGTGGGTGGGCGCCGCGCCCGGCCTGGACGACTGGGCGAAGGCGCTCGGGGTGCGGGTCCGGCCGCTGGCCGAGCTGACCGCGGACGTGACCGAGGACCAGGAGGCCGCCCGGGTCCTGGCCGAGCTGCGCATGCACAAGGACGACTGGGAGCTCGGCCAGCTGCGCGAGGCGGTGGACCGCACCGTCGAGGGCTTCGCCGCCGTCGTCCGCGAGATCCCCGCGGCCGTGGCCGGACGCGGCGAGCGGTGGCTCCAGGGCACCTTCGACCGGTACGCCCGCGCCTACGGCAACGGCCCCGGCTACCCCTCCATCGTCGGCTCCGGCCCGCACGCGCCCACCCTGCACTGGGTGCGCTGCGACGGCCCGGTGACCCCCGGCGAGCTGCTCCTGCTCGACCTCGGCGTCGAGGCGGAGAGCTGCTACACCGCCGACGTCACCCGCACCTTCCCCGTCTCCGGCCGCTTCACCCCGGCCCAGCGGCAGGTGCACGACCTGGTCGAGCGCGCCCACCGGGCCGCGCTCGCCGCGGTCGCACCCGGCCGCCGCTTCAGCGACTTCCACCACGCCGCCATGGAGGTCGTCGCGCACGGCCTGGCCGACTGGGGCCTGCTGCCGGTCTCGGTGGACGAGGCCCTGTCCGACGCCGGCCAGCACCACCGCCGCTACCTGGTCTGCGGCGTCGGCCACCACCTCGGCCTGGACGTGCACGACTGCGGCCGGGCGAGCCAGGAGTCCTACCAGGACGCCGTCATGGCCCCCGGCATGGCGCTCACCGTGGAGCCCGGCCTGTACTTCCACCCGCACGACCTCACCGTCCCGCCGGAGCTGCGCGGGGTCGGCGTCCGGATCGAGGACGACCTGGTGGTCACCGAGCAGGGCGCCGACGTGCTGTCGGCCGCGCTGCCCCTGGACGCCGGCGGCCTGGAGAAGTGGATGGCCGCCGGGTAGGTAGTCGCTGTGACATTGCACCGCATAATCTCTCGAATATCCCCATGTGAGGAGACCTCAGCATGACCACCTCCGCCACGCCGTGGCGCGGCATCCACGTCGCGACGGCCCTGCCCTTCGCCGACGACCTCTCCGTGGACTACGACGGGTTCGCCGAGCACGTGCGATTCCTGGCCGAAGGCGGCTGTGACGGTGTGACGCCCAACGGCTCGCTGGGCGAGTACCAGACGCTCACGCCGCAGGAGCGGGCCCGCGTCGTCGAGACGGCCGTCCAGGCCGCGCCGCCCGGGTTCGGCGTCATGCCGGGCGTGGCCGCGTACGGCGCCATGGAGGCCCGCCGGTGGGCCGACCAGGCCGCCGAGGCGGGGGCCACGTCCGTGCTGCTGCTGCCGCCGAACGCCTACCGGGCCCCGCGCGAGGCCGTCGTCGCCCACTACCGGGAGGTCGCCAAGGCCGGGCTGCCGGTCGTGGCCTACAACAACCCGTTCGACACCAAGGTCGACCTGACCCCCGACCTGCTGGCCGAGCTGTACCACGAGGGCCTGATCGTCGGCGTCAAGGAGTTCACCGGGGACGTGCGCAGGGCCTACGAGATCGCCGAGCTGGCGCCGGAGCTGGACCTGCTCATCGGGGCCGACGACGTGCTGCTGGAGCTGGGCCTGGCCGGGGCCGTCGGCTGGATCGCCGGGTACCCGAACATGATCCCGCAGTCCACGACCCGCCTGTACCGGCTGGCCACCTCCGGCGACCCCGCCGACCTGCCCGAGGCGCTGCGCGTCTACCGCGACCTGCACCCGCTGCTGCGCTGGGACTCCAAGCCCGAGTTCGTGCAGTCGATCAAGCTGTCCATGGACCTGGCCGGGCGCAGGGGCGGCGCCTGCCGTCCGCCGCGCCTGCCGCTCGCGCCCGAGCTGGTCGCCCGCATCACCGCCGACACCGAGGCCGTCCTGGAAAAGGGCTACAAGTGAGATCACGTCGCACCTTCCACGCCGTCGACTCCCACACCGAGGGCATGCCCACCCGCGTGATCGTCGGCGGCGTCGGCGCCATCCCGGGGGAGACCATGGCCGAGCGCCGGCTGTGGTTCATGGAGAACAGCGACGACGTGCGCACGCTGCTCATGTACGAGCCGCGCGGCCACGCCGCGATGAGCGGGGCGATCCTCCAGCCGCCCACCCGGCCCGACGCCGACTACGGCGTGCTGTTCATCGAGGTCTCCGGGCTGCTGCCGATGTGCGGCCACGGCACGATCGGCGTGGCGACCGTCCTGGTGGAGACCGGGATGGTGCCCGTGGTCGAGCCGGTCACCACGATCCGGCTCGACACGCCGGCCGGGCTCGTGGTGGCGTCCGTGGCGGTCGAGGACGGCGCGGCGACCTCGGTGACCATCCAGAACGTGCCCTCCTTCGCGTACGCGCTGGACCGCAAGGTCGAGGTGCCCGGCTTCGGGGAGATCGGCTACGACCTGGCCTTCGGCGGCAACTTCTACGCCTTCGTCGAGCTGGCCGAGCTGGGGCTGCCCTTCGACCGGGCCCGCGCCGGCGACCTGCTGTCGGCCGGGCTCGCGATCATGGACGCCGTCAACGAGCACGACCGCCCGGTCCACCCCGAGCGGCCCGACATCAACGGCTGCCATCACGTCTACCTGGCCGCACCCGGCTCGACGGCCCAGCTGTCCAGGCACGCCATGGCCATCCACCCCGGCTGGTTCGACCGCTCGCCGTGCGGCACCGGCACCAGCGCCCGGATGGCCCAGTTCCACGCCCGGGGCGAGCTGGCCCTCGGCGAGGACTTCGTCAACGAGTCGTTCATCGGCACCCGCTTCACCGGACGGCTGCTCGGCGAGACCGCGGTCGGCCCGCTGCCCGCCGTGCTGCCCTCGATCACCGGCCGTGCCTGGGTCACCGGCACCTCGCAGTTCCACCTCGACCCGACCGACCCCTTCCCGGCGGGGTTCCTGCTGTGAGCCGTCCCGCCCAGGCACGCGGCCCGCGGGCGGGCGGCGCGAAGGGCACGCCGTGAGCGCCGACCTCGTCGTGGTCGGCGCCGGCGTGGTGGGCGCGGCCGGCGCGTACTTCGCCGCGCGGGCCGGGCTGCGCGTGGTGGTCGTCGAGCGCGGAGCCATCGCCGGGGGCACCTCCAGCGCGGGCGAGGGCAATCTGCTCGTGTCCGACAAGGAGGCAGGGCCCGAGCTCGACCTCGCGCTCTACTCCCAGCGGGTGTGGCGCGAGGACCTGGCCGAGCACGCCGGGCTGTGGGAGTTCGAGGCCAAGGGCGGGCTGGTCGTCGCGTCGTCCGGGGCCGGTCTGGCCTCGCTGCGCGAGCTGGGCGAGCATCAGCGCCGCCACGGCGTCGAGGTGCGCGACGTGGCGGCGCAGGAGCTGCGCGACTACGAGCCGCACCTCGCGCCCGGGCTCGCCGGAGCCGCCTTCTACCCCCAGGACGCCCAGGTCCAGCCCATGCTGGTGGTCGCCCACCTGCTGCGGCTGGCCCGCGCGCACGGCGCGCAGGTGCGCACCCGTACCGGCGTCACCGGCTTCCTGCGCGACGGGAGCCGCGTCACCGGCGTGCGCACCACGGCCGGCGACGTGCCCGCCGGGGCGGTGCTCAACGCGACCGGCACGTGGGCAGGCGACGTCGCCGCCCTGGCCGGGGTGCACGTGCCCGTCCTGCCCAGACGCGGGTTCGTGCTGGTCACCCAGCCCATGCCGCCCCGGACGATCCGCCACAAGGTCTACGCCGCCGAGTACGTCGGGGACGTGGCCAGCTCCGACGCCGCCCTGCAGACCTCGCCCGTCGTGGAGGGCACCGGCAGCGGCACGATCCTCATCGGCGCCTCCAGGGAACGGGTCGGCTTCGACCGCACGTTCTCCCCGCGGGCGGCCGGCGCGCTGGCGGCCAAGGCGATCGCGCTGTTCCCGATGTTGCGGGACGTCCGGGCCATGCGCACGTACCTGGGGTTCCGGCCGTACTGCCCGGACCATCTGCCGGTGATCGGGCCCGACCCGCGCGCGCCCGGGTTGTGGCACGCCTGCGGGCACGAGGGGGCGGGCATCGGACTGTCCGCGGGCACCGGCAAGCTCGTCGCCCAGGCGCTCACCGGTCGCACCCCGGACCTCGACCTCAAGCCCTTCGCCCCCGACCGCTTCCCAGCCCCCGACCGCTCTTCCGGCACCGACCACTTGTCCGCTTCTGACCGCTTTTCCGGCACCGGGTCCGCCGCGACCGAGGAGGGGCCCCGATGACCCACCAGATGACCTTCCGCGGCGCGAGCGTTCCCGCCGAGCAGGGGCAGAGCGTCGGGGCCGCCCTGGTCGCGGCGGGCATCCTCGACTGGCGCACCACCCGCGGGGCCGGTCGGCCGCGCGGGCTGTTCTGCGGCATCGGCATCTGCTTCGACTGCCTCATCACCGTCGACGGCGTCCCCGACCAGCGCGCCTGCCTGGTCCCGGCGCGCGACGGCATGCGCCTCGGCGACGACGCCCCCGCCCGGGAAGACGGCGAGCCGGGAGGCCCCCATGCGTGAGACGCACGACGTCGCCGTGGTCGGCGCGGGCCCGGCCGGACTGGCCGCCGCCGTCGAGGCCGCCGGGTCCGGGCTGGACGTGGCCCTCGTGGACGGCGCCCGCCAGCCGGGCGGCCAGTTCTGGCGGCACTACGACGAACGCCACGCCCGCCCCGAGGACGCCGCCGGGCACCACGACTGGCCCGTCTTCACCCGGCTGCGCGACCGGCTGCGCGCCCTGACCGCCGCCGGACGGATCCGCTACCTGCCCGGCCACCAGGTCTGGCTGGCCGCCCGGGACGACGCGGGCACGTTCACGCTGCGCACCACCCCCACAGTCCCGGAGGAGGGGGCCGCCGGCGCCACGGTGACCGCCCGCGCGCTGATCCTGTGCCCCGGCGGCTACGACAGGCAGCTTCCCGTCCCCGGCTGGGACCTGCCCGGCGTGATGGCCGCCGGTGGGGTGCAGGCCCTGCTCAAGGGGCAGCGCACGCTCGCCGGCCGCCGCGCGGTCGTCGCCGGGACCGGGCCGTTCCTGCTGCCGGTCGCCACCGGCCTGGCCGCGGCCGGGGCGCGGGTGGCGGCGGTCGCCGAGGCCAACGCCACGCTCGGCTGGCTGCGCGAGCTGCGCGGCGCCGCGTCCGTGCCGGCCAAGGGGCTGGAGGCGGTGCAGTACGCGGCGCTGATGGCCCGTCACCGCGTGCCGTACCGCACCGGGACCGTGGTCACCGAGATCCTGGGGGAGAACCGGGTCGAGGCCGTCCGGCTCGCCCGGCTCGGCCGCGACGGCCGCCCGGCCGGGCCGGCCCGCGAGATCCCCGCCGACCTCGTCGCGCTCGGCTGGGGGTTCACGCCGTCCCTCGAACTGCCGCTCATGCTCGGCGCCGGCACCAGGAAGGACGTCGACGGCTCGCTCGTCGTGACCGTGGACGCCTTCCAGCGCACCGACGTCCCCGGCCTGTACGTCGCGGGCGAGGCGACCGGCGTCGGCGGCGCCGTCCTGGCCCGGCAGGAGGGGCGGCTGAGCGCCCTGGCCCTGGCCCGTACGCTGGGCCGCCGGGCCGACCCGGCGCTCATGGGCCGGTTGCGCCGGTCGATCGCCCGCGGGCGGCGCTTCGCCGCGGCCATGCACCGGACCTACCCCGTGCCGCGCGCCTGGACGTCCTGGCTGCGGGAGGAGACGCTGGTCTGCCGCTGCGAGGAGGTCTCCTACGGCGACCTGCGCCGCGCCCACGACGACCTGGGCGCCGACGACCCGCGCACGCTGAAGATGCTGGCCAGGCCGGGCATGGGCTGGTGCCAGGGACGGGTGTGCGGGTTCGCCACCGCCGGTGTCGCGGCCTGCCTGAGCAGCCGCGAGAGCACGGCCGCCGACCTGCGCCCGCTGTCCACCCGGAGCCTGGCGGCCCCGGTGCCCCTGGGCGAGCTGGCCGCGCTCGCCGACGACCACCCTGCCGACAACACCGACGAAGACCATGAAAGAGGACGAGACCGTGAGTGACGTGCTGAGCGTCGACCCGCGTACCGGACAGGCCCGCGAGCGCGTCGCGGCGGAGTCGACGCCGCAGGACGTGGACCGCGCCGTGCGCGCCGCTGCCGCCGCCGCCCCCGCGCTGGCCGACCGGTCCGTACGCGCCGACCTGCTGCGTACCGCCGCCGCGCTGCTGGAGGAGGGCGGCGAGGAGATCATCGCGACCGCCGACGCGGAGACCGCCCTCGGCAGGGTCCGCCTCACCGGCGAGCTGGCCCGCACCTGCTACCAGCTACGGGCCTTCGCCGACGTGGCCGAGTCGGGCGCCTTCCTGGACGTGATCATCGACCACGCCGACCCGGCCGCCCGCCCGGCCCCCCGCCCCGACCTGCGGCGCTACAAGGTGCCGCTGGGCGTGGTCGCGGTGTTCGCGGCGAGCAACTTCCCGCTGGCCTTCAGCGTGCCGGGCGGCGACACCGCCAGCGCGCTGGCCGCCGGGTGCCCGGTCGTGGTCAAGGCGCATCCGGACCATCCGGCGACCAGCGTCCTGACCGCCCGCGCGCTGCGCGCCGCCGCCGAGAAGGCCGGTCTGCCGGCCGACGTCGTGGGCCTGGTGCACGGCTTCGCGGCCGGCCCGGAGCTGGTCCGGCACCCGCTGACCGCCGCCGTCGGCTTCACCGGCTCGGTACGCGGCGGGCGGGCGCTGCACGACCTGGCCGCCGCCCGTCCGCGGCCGATCCCGTTCCACGGCGAGCTGGGCAGCCTCAACCCGGTCGTGGTGACCGAGCGGGCCGCCGCGACCCGGGCGGCCGAGATCGGCGCGGGCCTGGCCGCCTCCTACACCCAGGGCCTCGGCCAGTTCTGCGTCAAGCCGGGCCTGGTCCTGCTGCCCGCGGGCCCGGCGGGCGACGCGGTGCTCGACGCCGTGGTCGCGGCCACCGTGCCCGCCGGACCGCTGCTCGACCCGCGCATGCGGGCGGCCTTCCTGGACGGCGTGCGCTCCCGCGCCCAGCTTCCCGGGGTCAGGCAGGTGCTGGCCGCGGGCGAGGACGACGCCGCGCCGCTGGCCGTCCGTCCGGGCGTGCTGACCGTGGCGGCCGAGCGGCTCGCGGACGGGGACGCCCACGCCGAGCTGCTGGAGGAATGCTTCGGGCCGGTCACCGTCGTGGCCCGGTACGGCTCGGAGGCCGAGCGGGACGCGGTGCTCGACGCGCTGCCCGGCAACCTCACCGCGACCGCCCACCTGGGGGCCGACGAGCGCGAGGGCGCGGCGGCCGGCCTGGTGGCCAGGCTCGCCGGGCTGGCCGGACGCGTCGTCGTTGACGGCTGGCCCACGGGCGTGTCGGTCGCGCCCGCGATGCAGCACGGCGGGCCGTACCCGGCCTCGACCAGCACCTCGACCTCGGTCGGCGGCACCGCGATCGAGCGCTGGCTGCGCCCGGTGTGCTTCCAGGACACCCCCGACCCCCTCCTGCCGCCGGAGCTGCGCGAGGCCAACCCGCTCGGCGTTCCGCGGACGGTGGACGGCTTTTATCTACACTTGTAGACGCTCTGGGGCTATATTGCTCGTGTGTCCACCACCGATGCCACGGTCGTGGCCGTCACCGGCGAGGTCCCAGCGACCTCGCTGGGCGCGGTCCTGCCGCACGAGCACCTGCTGAGCGACTTCGCCCCGCCCGACGACACGCCCGAGTCCTGGGCGCGCACCGGCCGCACCCGTCCCACGGCGGCCGGCGCCCTGTGGCTCTACCGCGCGCCGCTGACGATGGACCTGCTCGGCGAGGTCGGCATGGGCGCCGTCAACCGGGACGACCTGCTGCTCGGCGACGCGGGCCTGGCCGCCGCCGAGCTGGCCGCGTTCCGGGAGGCCGGCGGCGGCACGGTGGTGGACCTGACGACCGACGGGCTCGGCCGCGACCCGGCCGGGCTGCGCCGGCTCGCCGAGGAGACCGGCGTAACCATCGTCATGGGCTGCGGCCGGCACCACCCCGCACGCCCCGCACACCCCGCCGCCCCTGCCGCCCCTGCCGCCCCTGCCGCCCGGGAGGCTGCCGCGCCGACCTCGGCCCGTGACGTCGCCGCTCTGACCTCCGCCCGGGACGTCGCCGCGCTGGCCGGGGAGCTGACCGAGGAGCTGGTTCGCGAGCTCACCGAGGGCGTGCGCGGCGTGCGGGCCGGCATCATCGGCGAGCTGGCCGCGCTCGACCCCGGCGTGCCCGCCGAGCGCGCGTTCCTGGTCGCCGCGGCCCGCGCGTCGGCGGCCACCGGCGCCGCCGTCTCGCTGGCCCGCAACGACGACCCGGCCGTCCAGCAGCGCGTCCTCGACGTGCTCGCCGAGGAGGGCACGGACCTCACGCGGGTGGCCGTCGGCCACTGCGACGCTCTCTCCCCGCGGCCCGACGACCTCGAACCGCTGCTCGGCCGCGGCGTCTTCGTGCAGTTCGACCGGCTCGGCAGGCTGCCCACCGCGCTCAGCGTCTCCGACGACCAGGACGTCGCCGCGGCCGTGCTCGAACTCGCCCGCCGCGGCCACGCCGGACGCCTGCTGCTGTCGCAGGGCGTACGGGCCAAGTCGGAGCTCCTCGCGTACGGCGGCGGCGGTTACGCCTTCGTCCTGCGGCAGTTCGTGCCCTACCTGAGGATGCTCGGCGCCGACGACGAGCTGATCGAGACCCTCACCGTGCGCAACCCGCGGCGGCTGCTCGCGCTCCGGAGCGAGGAGGCGGGCTCGTGAGCCGCTACCCCTTCCCCATCCCGAACCTGGCCGGGCAGGCGCTCACCGTCGCCGGCCCGGTGGACCCGGCGCTGCTCGGGCAGACGTCCATGCACGAGCACATCTTCATCGACCTGCGCAGGCCCGCCCGGTCCCGCCGGCCCGGCGAGGACGCGCCGGCGGCGGCCGAGCCGCTCACCCTGGCCAACCTCGCCCGTACCCGCCACGGCGGGCCGAACGCCGACAACGACCTGCTGGGCGACTTCGACGAGATGCTCGCCGAGACCCTCGCCTTCGCCCACAGCGGCGGCCGCACCATGGTCGAGGTCTCGCCCATCGGCCTCGGCCGCGACCCCGAGGCGCTGCTGCGGCTGTCCCGGGCCGGCGGGATGCACATCGTCATGGGCGGCGGCTGGTACACCCCGGCGTTCCATCCGGCCGACATGGACCAGCGCACGGTCGACGAGCTGGCCGACGTCATCGTGCGCGACGTCGTGCTCGGGGCCGACGGCACCGGCGTGCGCGCGGGCATCATCGGCGAGGTCGGCGCGGAGTCGTCGCCGCTGACCGGCGGCGAGCTGAAGAGCGTACGGGCCGCCGGGCGGGCCGCCCGCGTCACCGGCGCGCCGGTCACCTTCCACGTCGGCGGCGTCGGCGAGGAGAAGTTCCGGGTGCTCGACATCCTCCAGGAGGAGGGCGTCGCCCCCGGCAGCGTCGTCCTGGGGCACTGCGCGGACGTCCTGTCCGGACCCGAGTTCGCCGAGCGGCTGCTGGCCCGCGGCGTCTTCGTCGAGTTCGACTTCCTCGCCGCGCCGGGCAGCCCGTGGGGGCACCTCGTCCTGGGCAGCGACCACAAGGTCCTGCGCGGCATCGCCGACCTGGTCGAACGGGGCTACGCGGGCCAGATCGTGCTGGGTCACGACGTGTGCCAGAAGATCCAGCTCAAGCGGTACGGCGGCAAGGGCTACGACTACATCCCGCGGCACTTCCTGCCCGCCCTGCGCCGCCTCGGCGTCAGCTCCGAGGCCATCCACAAGATCATGGTCGAGAACCCGGCACGGGCGCTCACCTTCGCAGAACCGCAGTGACCAGGAGAACCATGCCCCCCACCCCTGTGCCCTTCGACCCGGCGATGGCCGCCGTCCTGGACGGCATGCCCCGGCCCGACGGGCCCGCCCCCACCTTGGAGACCATCCCCCTGATGCGCGCCGCCGGGGCGGCCATGCCCATGCCGACGGTCGCCGACGTGATCGGCGACCGCGAGATCGACGCCGAGGAGCTGCTCGTCCCCGGCCCGTCCGGCGCGCCGGACCTGGAGATCACCGTGCTGCGCCCGCGCCGCCTGCGGTCCCCGGCCCCCGGGCTGTACAACATCCACGGCGGCGGCATGATCACCGGCCACCGGGCCATGGACACGCCGCGCCTGGTCGCGCTCGTCGAGGAGCTGGGCGTCGTCGCCGTCAACGTCGAGTACCGCCTGGCCCCCGAGCACCCCCATCCGGCGCCGGTCGAGGACTGCTACGCCGGACTGGCCTGGATGTCGCGGCACGCCGCCGAGCTCGGCGTGGACCCCGGGCGCGTGGTGGTCATGGGCGGCAGCGCCGGCGGCGGCCTGGCGGCCGGGGTCGCCCTGCTGGCCCGCGACCGAGGCGGCCCGCGCCTGGCTGGCCAGCTCCTGCTGTGCCCGATGCTGGACGACCTCAACACCACCGTCTCCAGCCACCAGTACGACGGCCTCGGCACCTGGCCGCGCGCCCTGAACCTGCTGGGCTGGCGGGCCCTGCTCGGCGAGCGGGCCGGCGACCCGGACGCCGGCGTCCCCTGCTACGCGGCCCCGGCGCGGGCGGCCGACCTGTCGGGGCTGCCGCCCGCGTTCATCGAGGCGGGCGCCGCCGAGCTGTTCCGCGACGAGGACGTCGCGTACGCCACGCGGATCTGGGCGGCCGGCGGGCAGGCCGAACTGCACATCTGGAACGGCGCCTTCCACGGCTTCGACATCTTCGCCCCGGACCACGAGATCACCCGCGCCGCCCTCGCCACCCGCCTCTCCTGGCTGACCCGCACCCTGACCCCGTAACCTCCCGCCCGCCGCCCCGCGAACGAAGTGGTGAGGAGGGGGCGGAATGCCCACGTCGCTCCGATCCGCCGTCTCTTGCGTCGTGTGGAGGGCCTCTGGGGCGGTGGGGACGTGGGGGTGCCTACGCCGCTCCGATCCGGCTGTCCTCCTGGTGTCGTTCGGAGGGTGGCGCCCGGGGTGATGGGGAGGGAGATGTCCGCGTCCCTCGGGCCCGTCGTCCCTCGGGCGCGCCGTCCGGGGGACAGGGGGGTTAGATGGCCAGGGTGCGTTGGAGCCAGGAGAGTTTGGTTTCCAGGGCGGCGCGGGAGACGCGGGCGGCTGGGGTGACGTTGAAGCCGTGGTGGCCGCCGGCCCACACGTGGAGTTCCGCCTGGCCGCCGGTCGCCCAGATGCGCGTGGCGAACTCGACCGCCTCGTCCCGGAACACCTCGGCGGCCCCGACCTCGATGAAGACCGGCGGCAGCCCCGACAGGTCGGCCGCGCGCGCCGGGACCTCGTGCGGCAGCACGTCCGGGCCGCCCCGCCGGTCGCCGAGCACCGCGGTCCAGGCGGTGTCGTTGTTGTTGCGGTCCCAGGCGCCGATGCCGTCGTACTGGAGGCTCGACACGGTCGAGTTCCGGTCGTCGATCATGGGTGCGCCGATGTAGAGCCCGGCGGCGGCCGGGCCGTTCCGGTCGCGGGCCATGATGCCGACGGACGCCGTGAGCCCGCCGCCCGCGCTGAAGCCGGACACGAGCAGCCGCCCCGGGTCGAACCCCAGCTCCTCGGCGTGCCCGGCGGTCCAGACGAAGCCCGCGTAGCAGTCCTCGGCCGCCGCCGGGGCCGGGTGCTCCGGGGCGAGCCGGTACTCGACCGTCACCCCGACCATGCCGTGCTCCAGGGCCGCCTGGATCAGGCCCTCGATGCCGAAGAAGCGGGTGCCGAGGATCATCCCGCCGCCGTGGATCTCGTACACGGCCGCCGCGCCGGGCGCGGGCCCACCCTTGGGACGGACGACCGTGAGGGTGACGTCGGGCGCGCCCTCGGGGCCGGGAACGTCCACGTCCCACCACTCGACGGGACGGCCGGCGACGATCGCCTCCATGGGCGGGATGAGCTCGGCGAAGATCTCGCGGTTGCGCTGGATGGTGTCCGCGCGCAGCGGAACGCTCTCGACCGTCGCCAGGAACGCCGCGAGACCTTCCGCCAGCTCAGGGTCGTAGGGAACGGGGACGTAGCTCATCGTGCCGCCTCTCGGAGCCGAACGGACGGCTTAAAGTCTACGAGCGTAGAAGCGGTCTGTCCTGATATACACGGGTACGCGATCAGTCTGACCATGTCCCCCAAGGAGAAGACCATGGTGAAGAGACTCCTCGAAGCGACCCCGTTACGCGCGGGGGTCGTCGCGGCCGTCGCACTGACCGGCACGCTGCTGACCTCCGCCCCGGCCGGCGCCGCCACTGCGGGCCTCCAGGCCGCCGCCGCCCAGACCTCCTCGGCCGTCCAGGAGGCGGCCTCCCGCCCGGCCAACGGACGGATCGTCTACGACCGTCTCAGCGGCGGCCGCGGCGTACTCAAGATCAAGAACGGCACGTCGAAGGACGGCGTCGTCACCATCGTCAAGGGCCGGACCAAGGCGATCAGCGTCTACGTGCGCGCCCGGTCCACCGCCCGCATCCGGGACGTCCGGGACGGCACGTACCGCATCTTCTTCACCACCGGCTACCGGTTCAGCATGTCGAAGGGCCGCTTCACCAGGGGCGCGACGTACCAGAAGTTCAACGACCGGCTGCGCTTCCGCACGACCTCGACGCAGTACACCATCTGGACCCTGACCCTGAACCCGGTCAGGGGCGGCAACGCCCGCACCAGCCCCGTGAACCCCAAGGACTACCCCTGATCGGGACCTGAGCGGGCGCGCCTCCCGGTCAGTCCTTGCCGAAGCCGCCGAACCCGCCGAAAAAGCTGAGAACGCGGTCGACCTGGACGTACATCCGGGGCGGCAGGTGCGGCAGCACCCGGGAGTGCCGCTGGCCGAGCAGCGCGATGAACTCGACCGGCGAGAGGTCGATGTAGCGCGTCAGGTTCTCGTACCACTGGGCGCTGAGCCGGGCCGACTTCTGGTGCGGGCGGATCGCCTTGCGGCGCTCGCGGTCGTAGCGGGCGAGGGCGGCCGGGAGCTCCGGCTCCTGGTTCAGCGCGTTGACCAGGAAGGCGGCGTCCCCGAAGGCCAGGGCGGTGCCCGCGCCGATGGAGTAGTGGGTGGTGTGCGCGGCGTCCCCGAGCAGGACGAGGTCGTCGTGGTACCAGGTGCGGTTGGTCAGCGTGCGGAAGTTCAGCCAGTACGCGCTGCCGTCGGTGTGCGCCCGTCCGATCAGCGGGTGGCCGTCCAGGACGTCGGCGAAGATCTTCTCCAGCAGCGCCAGGCCGTCGGCCGCGTCGGCCCGGTCGAGGCCGAGCCCCTTCCAGGTCTCGGGGGAGCACTCGACGACGCACGTGCTGTGGTCGCCGCTGTAGACGTAGCAGTAGCACCAGATCCAGCCGTGCGGGGTCTCGGAGAAGGCGAAGGTGAAGGAGTCGAAGACCTTCGTGGTGCCGAGCCAGATGTAGTGGTTGCGGCCGACCGCGATCTCGGTGCCGAAATGGTCGGCGTGCGGCGCGCGCATCGTGCTGTTGATGCCGTCGCCGGCCACGACCAGGTCGGCGTCGAGCTCCTCCCGGGAGGCGATCTCGCGGCCGTGCTCGACGTGCACGCCCAGGGAGCGGGCGCGGTCGGCCAGGATGTCGAGCAGGCGGTGGCGGCAGATGCCGAAGCCCTCGTCCGACTCGGTGAGCGACACCGTCGCGCGGTCCTGGACGTGGGTGACCCAGCTGTCCCAGCGGATCGAGTTCTCCCTGATGACGTCCGCCGACTCGGGGTCGGCGGCGCGCAGGTTCTTGAGCAGGTCGTCCCAGTAGGTCACGCCCCAGCCGTAGGTGGTCCCGGCCGGGTTGCGCTCGTAGACGGCGACCTCGTGGGACGGGTCGACCCGCTTCATCAGGATCGAGAAGTACAGGTTGGCGGGCCCACCGCCGACGCAGGCGACCTTCACACTAGCTCCCCTAGCGACAGAAAGTAATCAATTCAGCACAGAGAGTATCAGAGGGTCTGTGTCAGGGGAGAAGGCGCGCCCGCCGGACGGTCAGGCCGCCGCTCGCGCCGTACCGCGCAGGGCGCGCACGCCGCGCAGGCCGAGGGTGAGGCTGCCGGCCAGCAGCACGACGCCGGACAGCACCCCGCTGACCACCGGCACCCACGCCACCGCGGGCGTGGCGGCCAGGACGAGCCCGCCGGCGCCGAGCAGCGTGAGCGCCGCGCCCGGCACGGCGATGCTCCGGTCCTTCCACACGGGCGCGAGCGCGACGAAGTGCACGCCCACCACGAACGCCACCCACGCCACGTTCCCCTCCTCGGGACGCCCGAGCGCGGCCAGCACCCGCAGCCCGCCGAACAGCAGGACCGCCTCCACCACGACCACGGCCAGGTAGCCGGGTCCGAACATGCCCCGCCGGCCGGCCGGGGCGGGACGTTCCGCGCGCACGGCACGCAGCCACATCGCCAGCACGGCCGCCGCCGCCAGGCACGCGGCGGCCCGCAGGACGTTCGCCGCCACGGGGTTGAGCGGGCCGTGCGCGTTGACGACGACGAACACCGCGCCGAACACCGCGCCGACCAGCAATCCAGTCATTTTCTGCATGACGTCCATCGAAGCGCCCGCCGCGGCCCGCCCGCGCGGGTGCTGGGACGAGGACGGGGTAGCCCTGGCCCTACCTGGCCACGCCGCGCAGGTAGGCCAGCACCGCCAGCACCCGCCGGTTGGCGTCGTCGGTCGCGGGCAGGCCGAGCTTGCCGAACACGGAGGCCACGTGCTTGCCGACGGCCGCCTCCGTGATCGACAGGGCGCGGGCCACGGCGCTGTTGGAGCGGCCCTCGGCGATCAGCGCCAGCACCTCCCGCTCCCGGGGCGAGAGCCGGTGGGCCGGCTCGGTGACCTCCCTGGCCCGCGCCCACGACAGCTCGAACAGGTCGATGAGGGTGGCGATCAGCCCCTGCTGCCTGATCATCAGCGCGCCCGGCGTGTAGGCGATCGGGGTGATCCGGACGAACGCCACGGACCGGTCGAAGATCAGGAGCTGCTGGATGGGCTCGTCGATGACCCGGTGCAGGTCGCCGGCGGCGTGCAGTTCCTTGATGCGGGCCGCCTTGCGCGGGTCGTCCAGCACGCTCGAATGGACGATCGTGCGCATTGACAGGCCCTCCCGCAGGGCGTCCAGGACGGTACGCCGGCTGCGCTGCTCGTCGCGGCCCTGCTCGCGCGAGCCCACCGGGTGCATGGCCCGCAGCTCGGCCGACGACCGGGTGGCGCGCAGGATGTGCCGGCGGACGAGCTCGGGGTCCTCCAGTCGCTCGACGTCGACGGGGATGCCGCGCAGCTCGCCGACCACCTCTTCCAGGCGGCGGGCGAGGTGGTCGAGCGACTGGCTCTCGGTCACGCTCCTCCTCCGCACGCGCCCCCCATTCTCCCCGCCCCGCGAAAGGATGCCCAAATCGGCCCGGAAACGGCGAAGGGGCGCCGTCCGGCTGGACGGCGCCCCGGTTCGCGGGACCGCTGGGCGGCGATGATCAGTCGCGCGGGTCCCAGCCGTCGGTGTCCACGTCCAGGTCCAGCTCGTCGGCGATGTCGCCCCAGTCGGCGAACTTGAAGTTGGTGTTCTCCCGGTCGGCCGTGGCCGGCGTGTTCACGCCGTCGTGGGCGATGAACATGCCCTCGTCGAACTCGCCCAGCGGCACGTTGAGCACGGTCGAGCCGTCGCTCACCTCCGAGCCGTCGATGCCGTTCGCCTCGCCGATCCGGAACTGGCCGAGGTAGCCGTTGGAGCCCTCCCGGCGGTAGACGGCGAAGGTGTTGTCGCCCTGGCTGGAGGCCAGCAGGTAGCCCTTGCCGTCCTCGCGGTAGTAGATGGTCAGGCCCTCGGCGTCCGCGGTGAGGTGCGTGCCGCCGTAGCCGGGGTCGGCGCCGGGGGTGCACTCCTCGGTCGCGGGGTCGTAGGTGCCGGGGACGCCGTACTCGCGGACCTTGTCCACCAGGACGGGCGTGCCGGTGAGGTCGGCGCGCATCCGCCAGATGCCGACGTCCTCCTGGGCGGCGTAGAGCACGTCCCGCTCCTGGTCCACGACCATGCCCTCGACCTGCGCCTGCTCGTCGGGCTCAAGGCAGGGGGACCAGGTCTGGCCGTTCGGCAGGGTGAAGGAGCCCGGCAGCGTCATCGTCCGCACGAGCTGGTAGCCGATCTTGCCGCCCGGCTTGGCGAGCAGCTTGACCAGGCCGACCGAGGTCTTGTGGCGGCGGCTGACCAGCGCGTACGTGCCGGTGGAGTCCTTCCAGGCGGTCAGGCCGTAGGCCGTCTCGGCGTCGTTGACCTGCTGCTGCGTCGTGTTGAACACGAACGGCGCGGCCGGGTCGGTCACGTCGGTGAGGTGGCCGTGCGAGATGGCGTAGATGCGCAGCATGTCCCGGCCGCGGTCGGAGACGATCGCCAGGTCCCTGCCGCCGAAGCCGTAGGCGACGTCGACGTTGTTGAAGCGGCCCGCCTCGTCGTCCGGCCCGGGGGCGGCGGGGGCCGGCAGGTGCTGGAGCTGCTGCCCGTCGAGGTCGTAGACGTACAGGCCGCCCTTCTTGGCGGTGGCGATCACCACGCTGTCCTCGGAGTCGGACGGGTCGACCCAGATCGCGGGGTCGTCGCCGTTGGCGTCGCCGCCGGCCTCGTCGTCGTACAGGGAGGGGGTCTCGACGTCGGGGTACACGGTTGCCACGCCGGCACCGGCCGCGGGTACGGCGATCCCGCCCAACACGGTCAACATCAGGGCTGCCAGGGAGAGCCTGGACAGGGGACGCATTGCGCCTCCTCGTTCGGGGTGTTGATGTTGCCCCAAAACGTAACGACCAGTTTACAAGAAATCAATAGGTCGTCCTTATGTCAGGACATTAGGTGTTGCAAAGAGGCCAGGGCATGCCGACGCGCCCGGCCGGGGATCCTCCCGGCCGGGCGGTGCGACGGTGCGCGCTAGCTGCGGTTGACGCGCCAGAAGTCCGACATGGCCTGGCGGTTCTGCAGGTCGCCGAGCAGGCCCTTGGGGTCGGTGTGGAAGAGCTGGCCCTGCCAGTCCGACAGGCCGGGCGGGGTGACCATCGGCTTGACCGTGCTGTTGCCCGAGACGCCGCCCTCGCCGATCTCGTGCTTGACGCCCTCCTCGGTCATGATGAAGTGGACGAACAGCTTGGCCGCGTTGGGGTGCTTGCTCTTGGTGGCGATCGCCGCGTACTTGGGGTAGCTGAAGCCGGCGAAGGGGGTCATCCCCTCGCAGGCGGCCTGGTGGTAGCCCTTGTCCTCGTTGTTGCGGAACTTCGAGATCGACATGAAGCCGATCTTCTTGTCCGTGGCGGCCGGCGCGCCCACGGCGGCGGAGATGTCCTCGTCGGAGCCGGTCAGCACCGGCTTGTTGAGCGACAGGCGCTTGATCCACTCCTGCGCGGCGCTCTTCTCCTCGGTCTTCAGCGGCTTGCCGTACTTGGCCTGGTAGGCCTGTTCGAGGGCCTGGTTGCCGTACGCGTCGAGCTGGGTGAAGAACGACAGCACGGTCGGCTTGCCCAGCGGGTCCTGCATCACCAGCTTGCCGGACCACTCCGGATCGGTCAGGTCCCACACGTTCTTCACCGGGCAGCCGCCGGGGGAGAGCTTGGTGTTGTAGCCGAAGACCGTCGCCTTGGAGAGGGCGAGCAGCGGGTTCTGGTTCTCGGCGGGGATCTGGTCCTTCAGGTCGCCGGGGATCCACGTCTGGGTGACGCCCTGCGGCGCGAGCTGGCCGACCAGGACGCCGCCGTCCTCGTACATGGCCGCGTCGATGGTGACGTTGTCGGCGGCGTGCTCCCTGGTCATCTTCTCGGCCGTCTGCGGGGTGTCCGACTTCACCCCCTCCATGGCGATGCCGTACTTCGCGGTGAACGCCTTGGCCACTTCCTCGATGTCGCCGCTGGAGTCGTAGACCAGGACGCTGCCTTCCTTCTTCGCCGCGGCGACCAGCGCCTCCAGGTCGAAGTTCGCATCGAGCGACGGGCCGGGCAGCGCCTTGGCCGTCGCCGCCGCCGACGGTCCTCCGCCTGCGGTGGAGGGCGCGCACGCCACGGCGGCGGACGCCAGCAACGCCATGGAGATGATCTTCCCGGTACGCCTCATGATGGCGTCACTCCTCTTGCCTCTCGGATTCGCAAGGCGCCGCGCCAGCCCCGACCGGCGCCATTGTGTGCTCACGATGAACGTCACGTGAATAATTTGTCAAGACATTCTTACGTGCGAGCTGAGCCACGACCTCCCCTCCCAGCTACGACAGTTCATCCTTATGTCAGGACAAAGTCTTGACGGTTCATCTCCTGTTCATCTAGAACTGGAGGCCCCCCTGGATGAGGAGCGATCATGCGTGTGGGTCTGCTGGGCCTTGGACGTATAGGCATGTTCCATGCCACAACCCTGTCCGCCTTGGTTGACGAGCTCGTCGTGTCCGACGTGGACACGGCGAGGGCGGAGGAGGTGGCCCGGCGGCTCGGCGCCCGGACCGGCGATCCCTTCGACGCGGACGCGGTGGTCCTCGCGACGCCGACCTCCGCCCACGCCGAGGGCCTGCTGAGGGCGTGCGAGCGGGGAGTGCCGGCGTTCTGCGAGAAGCCCGCCGCGCCGACCGTCAAGGAGACGCTGCGGGTGGCCGAGGCCGTCGAACGGGCCGGGATCGGCGTGCACATCGGCTTCCAGCGCCGCTTCGACGCCGGCTACCAGGCTGCCCGCGAGGCGCTGCTGGCCGGCGAGCTGGGCGAGCTGCACCGCGTGCACATGCTGACCGGCGACCCGGCGCCGCCGCCCGCCGAGTACGTGGCCCAGTCCGGCGGCATCTTCCGCGACTGCCACATCCACGACTTCGACATCCTGCGCTGGGTCACCGGCCGCGAGGCGGACGTCGTGCAGGCGGTCGGCGCCAACCGCGGCGATCCGTACTTCGCCGCCGCCGGGGACGTCGACAACAGCGCCGCCCTGATCGTCATGGACGACGGCACGCTGGTCACCCTGCAGGGCTCCCGCTACAACGGCGCCGGCTACGACGTGCGCATGGAGCTGGCCGGCACGCTCGGCACCCGCGCCGTCGGGCTCGGCGACCGCACCCCGCTGCGCTCGGCCGAGGGCCTGAACCCGGACGGGCCGCCGTGGCCGGACTTCCAGACCAGGTTCGAGGACGCCTACGTCGCCGAGATGGGCGCGTTCCTGTCGATGGCCAGGGGCGAGAGCGAGAGCCCCTGCACCGTCCGCGACGCCCTGGCCGCCCTCTACCTGGCCGAGGCCGCCGACCTGGCGCGCCGCGAGGGCCGTCCGGTGCGCGTGCTGGAGGTGGCCCAGTGAGGATCGCCGCCGCACCCATCTCCTGGGGCGTGTGCGAGGTGCCCGGATGGGGACACCAGCTCACCGCCGACCGCGTGCTCGCCGAGATGGCCGAGCTCGGCCTGACCGCCACCGAGCTGGGCCCCGAGGGCTTCCTGCCCGCCGACCAGGACCTGCTCGGCCGGTACGGGCTGCGCGCCGTGGGCGGATTCGTCCCCGCGGTCCTGCACGACCCCGCCCACGACCCGCTGCCCGCCCTGCGCGCCACGTGGACCGCCTTCGACCCGGACGTGGTCGTCGTGCTGGCCGCCGCCACCGGCGCCGACGGCTACGACGCCCGTCCCGAGCTGGACGACACCGGCTGGCGCACCCTGCTCGGCAACCTCGACCGCGCCTTCCACGAGGCCAAGGGCGACGGCCGCGCGCTCACCCTGCACCCCCACGTCGGCACCATGGTCGAGACCGGCCAGGAGGTGGACCGGGTGCTCGGCGGCAGCGCCGTCCCGCTCTGCCTGGACACCGGCCACCTGCTCATCGGCGGCGGCGACCCTCTGGAGCTGGTCACCCGCGTCCCCGAGCGGATCGCCCACGTGCACCTGAAGGACGTCGACGCCGCCCTCGCCGCCCGCGTCCGGGCCGGTGAGCTGACCTACACCGACGCCGTCCGCGCCGGGATCTACCGCCGGCTCGGCCGCGGCGACGTGGACGTCCGGGGCATCGTCGAACGCCTGACCGCCGCCGGCTACGACGGCTGGTACGTCATGGAGCAGGACGTCGTCCTCGACGCCGAGCCCCCGGCGGGCGCCGGCCCGGCCGACGACGTGCGGGCGGGCGTGGCGTTCCTGCGGGGCCTGGCGTGAGCGCCCTCGACGTGCTGACGATGGGCCGGGTCGGCGTGGACGTCTACCCGCTCCAGACCGGCGTGTCGCTGCGGCAGGTGGAGACGTTCGGCAAGTACCTGGGCGGCAGCCCCACCAACGTGGCCGTGGCCGCCGCCCGCCTGGGCCACTCCAGCGCGGTGATCACGCGGACCGGCGACGACCCGTTCGGCGCGTTCGTCCACGACGCGCTGCGCTCCTACGGCGTGGACGACCGCCTGGTCGGCGCCGTGCCCGGCCGGCCGACGCCGGTCACGTTCTGCGAGATCAGGCCGCCGGACGACTTCCCGCTCTACTTCTACCGCCAGGACGCGCCCGACCTGGAGATCGCGCCCGGCGACCTGGACCTGGCGGCTGTCACCGGCGCGCGGCTGTTCTGGGCCACCGTGACCGGCCTGTCGGCCGAGCCGTCCCATGCCGCCCACCTGGCCGCCTGGCGGGCCCGCGGGCGCGCCCGGCACACCGTGCTCGACCTGGACTACCGGCCCATGTTCTGGGCCGACGCGGCCACCGCCGGGGAACGCGTGCGGGCGGCGCTCGCGCACGTCACCGTCGCGGCCGGCAACCTGGACGAGGTCGAGGTGGCCACCGGCACCCGCGATCCGCGCGCGGCCGCCGAGGCCCTGCTGGCGGCGGGCGTCGAGCTGGCCATCGTCAAGCAGGGCGCCGACGGCGTGCTCGGCATGACCGCCACGGAGACCGTACGGGTGCCGCCCGTCCCGGTCGAGGTGGTCAACGGGCTCGGCGCCGGCGACGCCTTCGGCGGCGCGCTCTGCCACGGCCTGCTCGAAGGCTGGCCGCTCGAACGCACCCTGCGCTTCGCCAACGCGGCGGGCGCGATCGTCGCCGGACGCCTGGCCTGCGCGCCCGCGATGCCCACGGCGGACGAGGTCGAGACCGTCCTGTCCGCCACCCTCTCGGAAGGAGCCGTCACGCATGCGTGAGCAGGACTACCGCCGGCTGCTCGACCAGCGCGCCTGGCAGCCGGAGCGCGTCGCCGAGGCGGCGGCCGCCCGCCGGCGCCGGCCCCTCAGGAACGGCAGGGAGCAACTGCTCATCATCGCGGCCGACCATCCGGCCCGCGGCGCCCTCGGCGTGGCCGGCCACCCGATGGCCATGCGCAGCCGCGCCGACCTGCTCGACCGGCTCATGACCGCCCTGGCCAGGCCCGGCGTGGACGGCCTGCTGGCCACCCCCGACATCGTCGAGGACCTGCTGCTGCTCGGCGCGCTCGACGACAAGATCGTCATCGGCTCGATGAACCGCGGCGGCGTGCACGGCTCGGTGTTCGAGTTCGACGACCGCTTCACCGCCTACGACGCCCCCACCATCGCCGCGATGGGCCTGGACGGCGGCAAGATGCTGTGCCGGATCGCGCTGGAGGACAGCGCCACCGCCGCCACCCTGGCCAGCTGCGGCCAGGCCGTCACCGACCTGGCCGCGCACGGCCTGATGGCGATGGTCGAGCCGTTCTGGTCCAGGCGGCAGGACGGCGTGGTGCGGCACGACCTGTCGCCCGAGGCCGTGATCCACGCCATCAGCGTCGGCCAGGGGCTCGGCGCGACCTCCGCCCGCACCTGGCTGAAGATCCCGGTCGTGCCGGAGATGGAACGCGTCGTGGAGTCCACGACCCTGCCCGTGCTGCTGCTGGGCGGCGACTCCGGCCAGGACGCCGGCGAGATGTACGACTCCTGGCGCAAGGCGCTGCGCCTGCCCGGCGTCCGCGGCCTGGTGGTCGGCCGGGCGCTGCTCTACCCGCCCGACGGGGACGTGGGCGCCGCCGTGGACACCGCGCTCGGCCTGCTGGAGGGCGGCGTGCCCGATCTCGTGCAAGGAGGTGCCTCATGAGGCTGACCACGGCCCAGGCGCTGACCCGCTTCCTGGCCGCCCAGTGGTCGGAGCGCGACGGCGTCGAGCAGCGGCTGATCGCCGGCGTGCTCGGGATCTTCGGCCACGGCAACGTCGCGGGCGTCGGCCAGGCGCTGGCCGAGCAGGGCGCGGGCACGGGCGACGCGCTGCCGTACTATCTGGCCCGCAACGAGCAGGCCATGGTGCACACGGCCGTCGGCTACGCCCGCACCCGCGCGCGGCTGTCCACCTTCGCCTGCACGACGTCCATCGGGCCGGGCGCCACCAACCTGGTCACCGGCGCGGCGCTGGCCACCATCAACCGGGTGCCGGTGCTGCTGCTGCCCGGCGACGTCTTCGCCACCCGCGCCCCCGGCACGGTGCTGCAGGAGCTGGAGGACCCCAGGTCCTACGACGTGTCGGTCAACGACTCGCTGCGCCCGGTGTCGCGCTTCTTCGACCGGATCAACCGGCCCGAGCAGCTCCCGGCCGCGCTGCTGGCGGCGATGCGGGTGCTCACCGACCCCGCCGAGACGGGCGCGGTGACGCTCGCGCTGCCCCAGGACGTGCAGGCCGAGGCGTACGACTGGCCCGAGGAGCTGTTCGCCCGGCGGGTCTGGCACGTTCCCCGCCCGGTGCCCGAGCCGGCCGCGCTGGCCAGGGCCAAGGAACTGCTGCGCGGCTCCCGCAGGCCGCTGATCGTGGCCGGCGGCGGCGTCCGGTACAGCGGGGCGTGGGCCGAGCTGACCCGCTTCGCCGAGAACCACGGCGTGCCGGTGGGCGAGACGCAGGCGGGCAAGGGCGCGCTGCCGTACGACCACCCCTGCGCGGCCGGCGCGATCGGCCACACCGGCACCGACGCGGCCAACACCCTGGCCCGCGAGGCCGACCTGGTCATCGGCGTCGGCACCCGCTACACCGACTTCACCACCGCCTCCAGGACGCTGTTCGGGCAGGCCGCCTTCCTCAACGTCAACGTCACCGCCTTCGACGCGGCCAAGAACGCGGGCGCCACGCTCGTCGCCGACGCCCGCGAGGCCCTGCGCGCCCTCGACGACGTGGACTGGCGGGCCGACCCCGAATGGACCCACCGGGCCGCCGCCCTGGCCGCCGCCTGGCAGTCGGAGATCGGCCACACCTACGCGGGCCCCGAGCTCACCCAGCCCGTCATGCTCGGCGTCCTCAACGAGGTCGCCGAAGGCGGCGTGGTGGTCAACGCGGCCGGCTCGATGCCGGGCGACCTGCACCGCCTCTGGCGGCCCGCCGACCCCGAGCAGTACCACGTCGAGTACGGCTACTCGTGCATGGGCTACGAGATCGCCGGCGGCCTCGGGGTGAAGCTGGCCGCGCCGGAACGCGAGGTGTTCGTGCTGGTCGGCGACGGGTCGTACCTGATGATGGCGCAGGAGATCGCGACCGCCGTGCAGGAGCGGATCAAGCTGGTGATCGTCCTGGTGGACAACCGGGGCTTCGCCTCCATCGGCAACCTCAGCGAGTCGGTGGGGGCCCGGCGGCTCGGCACCGCGTACCGCACCCGCGGGCCCGGCGGCGAGCTGGACGGCGAGCCCCTGCCGGTGGACCTCGCCGCCAACGCCGCCAGCCTGGGCGCCGACGTGCTGCGCGCCGACGGCCCCGAGTCGCTGCGGGCCGCCCTGGTCAAGGCCAAGGAGTCGGCCAGGACCACCGTCGTGTACGTCGAGCCCGCCCCCGGCGGCGGCCCCGGCGCGCAGGCCTGGTGGGACGTGCCGGTCGCGCAGGTGTCCGGCCTGCCCGAGGTCAGGGCCGCGCGCGAGCGCTACGACGAGGCCAAGCGCGACCAGCGGCTCTACCTCTGATGGGCTGGACGCTGGCCTTCGCCGCGGTGGCCGTCCTGTTCGTGCTGATCAGCGGGGCCAACGACGGCGCCACGCTGATCGGCCTCGGCCTGCGCTTCCCGCGCACGCCCGGCTGGCTGGCCGCCGCGCTGCTGGTGGCGGTCCTGTTCGCCGGGCCGTACGTGCTGGGCGTCGCGGTCGCGCGGACCTTCACCGAAGGGCTCGCCGGGCTCGACTCGGGCAGCGGCGCGGCCGTGTTCCTGGCCGGCGTCGTGATCGCCGTCGTGGTGGTGGCGGCGCTGACCGGCAAGGGGCTGCCCACCAGCCTGACGCTGGCGGTGATCGGCGGCATCGCGGGCGCCGGGCTCGGCGCCGGGCTGCCGGTCGCCTGGCCGAGCCTGGTCACCGTCCTGGCGATCGGGGCGTGCGCGCCGCTGGTCGGGCTGGTGCTGGGCTACCTGCTGGGCACCGCGTCCCGGCGGGTGCCGTCCTCGCGCCGGATGCCGGGGCTGGTGCTGGCCGCCCACCTGGTGGCGTACGCGGCCCAGTGCCTGGCCTACGCCGTCAACGACGGCCAGAAGATGATCGCCGTGGTGAGCGTCGCCGTGGACGTCGGCCGCAACGGGCTCGGCCGGGTCGGGCCCGTCCAGCTCTCGCCGGGGTGGATGGCCGTGCTGGTGGCGCTGTTCCTCGCCGGGGCGCTGACCACGCTGCCCCGGGTGGGCGAGCGGGTAGGCCGCGGCCTGGTCATCACCCGGCCGCTGCACGTGCTGTCGGCCGAGACGGCGGCCACCGGCGCCGTCCTCGGCAGCTCGGCCCTGGGCAGCCCGGTGAGCATGACCCAGTCCGTGACCGCCGGGGTCGTCGGCGTGGTGGCAAGCGAAGGAAGCAGGAGGGTGCGATGGCAAGGAGTGCTGAACATGGGTACGGCGTGGCTGGTCACGCTGCCGTCGTCCATGGCCCTGGGCGCCCTGGCCGGGCTCGGCCTGAGGCTGCTGTGAGCGGCGGACGGCCCCGCCGGCTCGCCCGCGCCTGGGACGAGCTGCGCGGCCGCTCCGGACGGCGGGTGATCGACCTCATCCGCGGCCAGGTCGCCGTCGCCAGGGAGGGCGCCGTGCTGGCCCGCTCGGCCGCCTCGGGCACGACCGGCCAGGCCGCCGCCCGCGCCCGCATGGCCGAGGTCGAGCACGAGGGCGACGCCGCCCGCGCCGAGCTCGTCCGGGCGCTGAGACGGGTGCTGGCCACCCCCATCGACAGGGAGGACCTGTTCCGGCTCTCCCGCTCGATCGACGACGTGCTGGACCAGTTACGCGACTTCGTCCGCGAGGCCGACCTGTTCGGGCCCGCCGACCTCACCTTCGCCGCCGAGCCGCTGGGCGCCGTCATCGACGGCCTGGACCAGCTCGAACAGGCCCTGCTGAAGATCACCGGCGACCCCGGCTCGGTCACCGTGGCCGTGCTCGCCACCCGCAAGTCCCACAGCCGCGTCCGCCAGCTCCACCAGGCCCGGCTCACCGAGCTGTTCGCCGGCCCGCTGGACATGGACACCCTGCGCGAACGCGAGCTGCTCTCCCGCCTGGACGCCGTGGGCCGCCGGCTCGGCGAGGCCGCCGACGCCCTCGCCGACGCCATGCTCAAACGAAGCCACTGAAAACCCCCGAAGGAAGACCATGGCTGTTCTGACCAAGACGGAGCCGCCGCCTCGCCCGCCGAGACGGCGCCGACTCCGCTACCGCCTGCAGGTCCTGCGGCACGACCCGACCGCCGCGCTCGGCCTGATCCTCGTCGTCCTGCTCGCCTACCTCGTCGTCGCCCCCCTGATCGCGGTCCTGTCGGACGCCTTCCGCCTCCAGTTCGGCGACGAGCTGCACGCCGGCCAGCAGCCGGGCGAGTGGACCGGCTACTACCTGTGGCGGGTCTTCCGCTCCCAGATCAGCGGCCTGCTGTTCTGGGGCCCGCTGGTCAACACGCTGGTCGTCGCCGTCGGCACCGTGCTGTTCGCGCTGCTGCTCGGCGGCGGGATGGCCTGGCTGGTGACCCGGACCAACGTGCCCGGCCGCAAGTGGCTGGCCGGGGCGCTGGTGGTGCCGTACATGCTGCCGTCGTGGACGTTCTCGCTGGCCTGGCTGACGCTGTTCAAGAACGAGCGGGCCGGCGGGCAGGTGGGCTTCCTGGAGTCGGCCGGCGTGCGCACCCCCGACTGGCTGGCCTACGGGCCGCTGCCGATCATCGTCACGCTCGGGCTGCACTACTACCCGTTCGTGCTGCTGCTGGTCGGCAACGCGCTGCGCAGGATCGACGTCCAGCTTGAGGACTCGGCCCGGATCCTCGGGGCGCCGCGGCGCGTCGTCGTGCGGCGGATCGTGGTGCCGCTGATGCTGCCCGCGCTCTCCTCGGCCGTGCTGCTCGTGGTCGGGCGGGTGCTCGGCACGTTCGGCACCCCGTACGTGCTCGGCCTGCCCGCCGACTACCAGGTGCTGTCCACCGGGCTGTTCCAGTCGATCAGGGACCGCAGCACCGGCGTGGCCTCCGTGCTGGCCACCGTCATCGTGATCATCGGCGTGCTGATCGTCTTCACCGACATGCGGCTGATGCGCGAGCAGCGCAGGTTCGTCACCGTCGGCGGCAAGGGCGCGATGGACCGGCTGGGCGACCTGCGCGGCTGGCGCTGGCCCGCGTTCGCGCTGGGCGCGGTTGTGTTCGTGGTCAGCGTGCTGATCCCGGTGCTCACGCTGCTGCTGTCCACGCTCACCCGCACGCCGCTGGACCTGTCGACCCTGACGCTCGACTACTGGATCGCCGACCGGCTGCCCGGCGCGGTCGGGTTCCCGCACGGCATCCTGCGCGGCTCCGAGCTGTGGCAGGCCGCCTGGAACTCGCTGCGCATCGTCGGCCTGGCCTCGCTGATCTGCGCGGTCGCCGGCCTGCTCATCGGGTACGTCGTGGTCCGCGGCACCGCGCCGCGCATCGCCGGGTTCCTGCGGCAGGTGTCGTTCCTGCCGTACCTCATCCCCGGCATCGCCTTCGCCGCCGCCTCGCTGTCGCTGTTCGCCGTCGCCCGCGGGCCCGTCCCGGCGCTGTACGGGACGACGTTCCTGCTGATCCTGGTCATGGCCGTGACGCACCTGCCCTACAGCTCGCGCTCGGGCATCGCGGCGATGATGCAGCTCGGCCGGGAGCCGGAGGAGGCCGCGCAGATCGCCGGGGCCTCCTGGTGGCACCGGATGCGGCGGATCATCTTCCCGATCCAGAAGGGCGCCCTGGTCACCGGCATCGTGCTGCCGTTCATCTCGGGGCTGAAGGAGCTCAGCATCGTCGTGATGCTGACCACCACCGGCACCCAGCTTCTCACGACGCTCTCCATCGGCCTGGTCGACTACGGATACACGCAGCTCGCCAACGGCGTCGTCCTCATGATCGCTTTGCTCTCCTTCACCATGACTTCCCTGACCCAGCGGCTGACCAAGAGCAGCCTGGCGTCCGGCCTAGGAGGATAGATGCCGAACATCACCTTGAGCGCAGTCTCCAAGAGCTACGGCGGCGGCGACTACGCGGTGAAGAACCTCGACCTCGTGGTCCCCGACGGCGCCTTCATGTGCCTGCTCGGCCCCTCCGGCTGCGGCAAGACCACCACGTTGCGCATGATCGCCGGCCTCGAACAGCCCACCGCGGGCAGCATCGCCGTCGGCGAGCGCGTCCTGGACTCCGTCGAGCAGGGGGTCTACGTCCCGCCGGAGAAGCGGGCGATGGGGCTGGTGTTCCAGAACTACGCGCTCTGGCCGCACCTGTCCGTGCGCGACAACGTGGAGTTCGGGCTGCGCATGCGCAAGGTGCCCGCCCCCGAGCGGCGCTCGCGGGCCGAGGCGGCGCTGAGGATGGTGCACGTCGACGCCGCGATGGACCGCTACCCGTCCCAGCTGTCCGGCGGCCAGCAGCAGCGCGTCGCCCTGGCCAGGATGCTCGCGGTCAACCCGTCCGTGCTGCTGCTGGACGAGCCGCTGTCCAACCTCGACGCCCGGCTGCGCCTGGAGATGCGGGCCGAGCTCAAGCGCATCCACGAGGAGTCCGGCGCGACGATCGTCTTCGTCACCCACGACCAGCTCGAAGCCCTCACCATGGCCACCGACGTCGCCGTCATGAACGAGGGCGAGCTCCAGCAGCTCGCCGCGCCCATGGAGATGTACGAGCGGCCCGCCAACCGGTTCGTCGCCGAGTTCGTCGGCAGCCCGCCGATGGCCATCGTGGACGCCGGTCCGGCGCCCGGCGGGCTGGCCGGATCGCTGCTGCGGTTCGTGGAGGCGCGCGGCTCGGGGGTCACCCCGTCCGCCGTCGGCATCCGGCCCGAGGCGCTGCGGCTCGGCACGCCGCCCGCCGCCGCCTGGAGCGAGGACGCAGTGGTCGAGGCCGTGCTGCCGGCCGGCTCCTCCTGGACGGTACGGCTGCGCGTCCTGGACACCGAGCTGTTCGCCCTGTCGTACACGCCGGTACGGGCCGCGCCCGGCGACGTGCTGCCCTGCTGGACCGAGCAGCTCCACCTGTTCGGCGCGGACGGCGCCCGCATCTCCTCCTGGGACCGGGCGGAGGTGACCGCGTGATCCGCCCCAAGGCACTGCTCCTCGACTTCGGCGGCGTGATCGTCGAGACCGCCAAGCGCCCGTCCTGGGCGGCCGAGCTGGCCGCCGAGGTGCACGCCATGCTGGCCAGGACCGGGTTCGACGGCCTGACGGCCGAGGACGTCGAGAGCGACATCCGGGCCGGGGCGCGGGCCGACAAGTACTGGAAGGACTCCACCTCCCGGCAGTTCGCGCCCGAGGAGATGACCCACCGCCGGTTCTGGGCCGAGTTCGTCGCCACCGACTGGCCCGAGCAGGCCCGCACGCTGGTCACGGTCGAGGCGACGCCCCTGTGCAAGCGGATGGGCGAGCTGCGCAGCGACCGGAAGCTGCGCACCGGCATGGCCGAGCTGCTGAACGCCTGCCTGCGCAACGGCGTCGTCCCCGCCGTCGTCAGCAACGCGCTGTGCGGGGCCGTGCACCGCGACTACCTGGCCGGGAGCGGCCTGGACCACCTGTTCGCCGCGCAGGTCTACAGCGACGAGGTCGGCGTGCGCAAGCCGAACCCCGAGATGATCCTGCTCGCCTGCCGCGCCCTCGGCGTGGACCCGGCCGACGCCTGGTACGTCGGCGACAACTACGACCGGGACGTGATCTGCGGCGCCCGGGCCGGGGCGGGGGCGACCGTCCTGATGGTCTCCGCGAGCACCGACAAGATCCCGTATCGGGTGCGGCAGAGCCCTCAGGCCACGGTCGAGGACCCCCGCGCCCTGCTGACCCTCCTGGAGGAGACATGGACGTGAACACCTCTCGCGAGCTGGCCGCCATCGCGGCCGAGGCGGCCAGGGCCGTCGGCGACCGGCTGCGCGGCGCCTTCCGCTCGCGTCCGGAGATCCAGACCAAGCGCGACTTCCACGACCCGGTGACCGAGCACGACAAGGCGGCCGAGGAGGGCATCCGCGAGGTGCTCGACCGGCTCTGCCCCGACAGCGTCGTGGTGGGCGAGGAGGGCGGCACCAGGGGACAGGGCGCCATCAGCTGGTACGTCGACCCCATCGACGGCACCGCCAACTTCGCCGTCGGCCTGCCGTTCTTCTGCACCTCGATCGCCGCCGCCGTGGACGGCGAGGTGGTCGCCGGGGTGATCTACGACCCGGTGCGCGACGACGAGTTCACCGCCTGGCTCGGCGGGGCCGTCTGCAACGGCGAGCCGCTGCGCAGCGCGGGCGCCCGCGCCGACCGCGAGGCGGTGCTGCTGTCCAGCTATCCCACGCCGCGCGACCTGGCCGAGGACGAGGAGGGCGCGCTGCGCCGCTTCTCCAGGATGACCCAGTCGTTCGCGACCATCCGCCGTCCGGGCAGCGCCGCGCTCAAGCTCGCCCACGTCGCGGCCGGCTGGTCCGACGTCGCGTACGGCACCCGCGTCAACGCCTGGGACGTCGCGGCCGGATCGTTGCTGGTCAGGCAGGCCGGCGGCGTCTACATCCCGCTGTCGGGCAGCATCTTCGAGCCGGGCGGCTACCTGGCCTGCGTCGGCGGGTTCGACCTGGCCTCCTCGGTGCTGTCCGACGTGGCCGCCGGAGCCGCCGGAGCCGACGGGGTCGCCGGGGCGAGGAGCGCGACGTGATCCGCTGGATCGTGACCGACCTCGACGGCACGCTCGTCGGGCGCGACCTGGCCATGGTGCCCGCCGCCCGGGACGCGCTGCGCCGCTACCGGGCCGCGGGCGGCGAGGTCGTCATCGCCACCGGCCGCATGGAACGCTCGGCCCGCCCCTACTACGACGAGCTGGGCCTGGACGGCCCGGCCATCCTCTACAACGGCGCCCGCACGGTGAACCTGGCGACCGGCGAGGTGCTGCGCTCCCGCCACCTGCCCGCCACCGCCTGGAAGACGCTGCTCGGCCTGTTCGGCGAGCTGCCCGCCGGCGTGTACCCGGTGGCCTTCTCCGGCGGCGAGGCGCTGGCCGTGGACGACGTCCAGGAGCTGCGGGACTACGCCCGGCGGGACGGCATCACGCTGCGCGACCCCGGCGACTGGGCGGCGCTGCCCCCCGACGGGATCACCAAGTGCATGCTGATCGGCGACCGCCTGCCGGAGCTGGACATCGCGGGCACGGTCACCGTCCGGTCGGAGGCGACGTACCTGGAGGTGCTGCCGGAGGGGGCGACCAAGGGCAGCGCGCTGCGCGAGCTGGCGAAGGCTCGCGGGGTGCCGCTGGAGCAGATCGCCGCCATCGGCGACAACCCCAACGACATCGACATGATCCAGGCCGCCGGCCTGGGCATCGCGGTCGGCGACGGCCACCCCGACGTGCTGTCGGCCGCGGACGTGGTCTCGCGTCCCTGCGCCGAGGGCGCGCTCGTGGACGCGGTGGAACTGGCACTGGGAGAGGGAGAACGGTGAAGTCGGTCAAGCACTGGATCAACGGCGCCCTGACGGACGGCGGCGACCGGACGGCGGAGATCTTCAACCCGGCCACGGGCGAGGTCAGCGGTCACGTGGCGCTGGCGTCGGCGGCCGAGGTGGACGCGGCGGTGGCCGCCGCGGCGGCGGCCTTCCCGGCGTGGCGGGACTCCTCGCTGATCAAGCGGGCCCGGGTGCTGTTCCGGTTCCGTGAGCTGATGTACGCCCATCGGGACGAGCTGGCCGCGCTGGTCTCGGCCGAGCAC